>NZ_CP103288.1:3081330-3762660 GCF_024758005.1 Pseudarthrobacter sp. NS4
CCGGAGCTTCGTCGCCGTCGAAGCCCTGCGAGCTCAGGAGCTCACGAACTTCCATTTCGACGAGGTCGAGGAGCTCTTCGTCGTCAACCATGTCGGCCTTGTTCAGCGCGACCAGCAGGTAGGGAACACCAACCTGGCGGGCAAGCAGAACGTGCTCGCGGGTCTGTGCCATGGGGCCGTCAGTAGCGGCGACCACGAGGATAGCGCCGTCCATCTGGGCAGCACCGGTGATCATGTTCTTGATGTAGTCAGCGTGACCCGGGGCGTCTACGTGTGCGTAGTGGCGCTTTTCGGTCTGGTACTCCACGTGGGAGATGTTGATGGTAATGCCACGCTGACGCTCTTCGGGAGCAGAGTCGATCGACGCGAAGTCGCGCTTCTCGTTGAGATCCGGGTACTTGTCGTACAGCACCTTGGAAATGGCGGCCGTCAACGTCGTCTTACCGTGGTCAACGTGACCAATGGTGCCGATGTTAACGTGCGGCTTAGTCCGCTCGAACTTTGCCTTTGCCACAGGTTCCTCCTAGAACGTTTTCAAATGACATACCCTTCAGCCGCGCTTGTCGCGGCGGAAACTCAGGTAAGTCTACTTGGGGGGCTTTGGATTGGTGAAATTGCAGATTCAGGAACTAATACTAGTCCCTAGAGCCTGTTCGTGCAGATGGCCGGGAATCGGTCTGGACCGTACCCGGCCACCTGTACCGGCTGTGCTTTCCGTTACCGGCAAGCGCACCCGAGTTTGTTCGCTGCGAGCGTCCGGAGACTATTCGCCGCGGGTCTTCTGGATGATCTCGTCGGCAACTGCCTTCGGGACCTCGGCGTAGCTGTTGAACGTCATGGAGTACACAGCGCGGCCCTGGGTCTTCGAGCGCAGGTCACCGATGTAGCCGAACATGCCGGACAGCGGGACGTGGGCACGGATAACCTTGACGCCCTGTGCATCTTCCATGGACTGCATCTGGCCACGGCGGGAGTTGAGGTCACCGATAACTTCACCCATGTATTCCTCAGGGGTGCGGACCTCGACATCCATCAGCGGTTCGAGCAGAACCGGGTTCGCCTTACGGGCAGCTTCCTTGAAAGCCATCCGGCCGGCGATCTTGAACGCCATTTCCGAGGAGTCAACATCGTGGTACGCGCCGTCAACCAGCGTGGCCTTGATGCCCACAACCGGGTAGCCGGCCAGGACGCCGTCGTTCAGTGCATCCTGGATACCAGCGTCAACAGACGGGATGTACTCGCGGGGAACGCGGCCACCGGTGACCTTGTTCTCGAACTCGTACATCTCGCCCTCGGCAGTGTCCAGCGGTGCGATCGCAATCTGGATCTTTGCGAACTGACCCGAACCACCGGTCTGCTTCTTGTGCGTGTAGTCGTGGCGTTCCACGGCACGCTTGATGGTTTCGCGGTAGGCTACCTGCGGCTTACCAACGTTGGCCTCGACCTTGAATTCGCGGCGCATGCGGTCCACCAGGATGTCCAGGTGGAGCTCACCCATGCCGGCGATGATGGTCTGGCCGGTGTCTTCGTTGAGGGACACCTGGAAGGTGGGGTCCTCAGCGGAGAGCTTCTGGATAGCCGTGGAGAGCTTCTCCTGGTCACCCTTGGTGTTCGGCTCGATGGCAACCGAGATCACGGGCTCCGGGAAGCTCATGGACTCGAGGACGATCTGGTTGGCGGAGTCGCACAGGGTGTCACCCGTGGTGGTGTCCTTCAGACCGATCGCTGCGTAGATGTGGCCGGCGGTAGCGCCCTCAACGGGCATTTCCTTGTTGGCGTGCATCTGGAACAGCTTGCCGATGCGCTCCTTCTTGCCCTTGGTGGAGTTGACCACCTGGGCGCCTGCTTCCACGTGACCGGAGTACACGCGGATGAAGGTGAGCTGGCCGAAGAAGGGGTGTGCCGCAATCTTGAATGCGAGGGCCGAGAACGGCTCCTCGGAGGAAGGCTTGCGGGTCAGTTCCTTCTCTTCGTCGCGGGGGTCGTGGCCGACCATCGGCGGGACGTCGAGCGGGTTCGGCAGGTAGTCCACCACGGCGTCGAGCATGGGCTGAACGCCACGGTTCTTGAACGCGGAACCGCAGAAGATCGGGTACAGCTCGGAGTTGATGGTCATCTTGCGGATGCCGGCCTTGAGCTCGTCGATCGAAATCTCTTCGCCCTCGAGGTACTTCTCCATGAGTTCTTCGGAGGACTCGGCAACGGTCTCAACCAGCGTTGCGCGGTACTCTTCGGCCTTTTCCTGGAGGTCAGCCGGGATCTCGCGGACCTCGTACTTGGCACCCATGGTGACGTCACCCTTGGCATCGCCGGGCCAGACGAGTGCGCGCATGTAGAGCAGGTCGACGACGCCGATGAAGTCGTTCTCGGCACCGATCGGCAGCTGCATGACCAGCGGCTTGGCACCGAGGCGGCTGATGATGGTGTCTACGGTGAAGTAGAAGTCGGCGCCCAGCTTGTCCATCTTGTTGACGAAGCAGATACGCGGAACGTTGTACTTGTCAGCTTGGCGCCATACGGTCTCGGACTGAGGCTCAACGCCTTCCTTGCCATCGAAGACGGCAACGGCGCCATCGAGGACGCGCAGGGAGCGCTCAACCTCAACGGTGAAGTCAACGTGGCCGGGGGTGTCGATGATGTTGATCTGGTTGTTTTCCCAGAAGCAGGTCACGGCGGCAGACGTGATGGTGATGCCGCGTTCCTTTTCCTGTTCCATCCAGTCAGTGGTCGAAGCGCCGTCGTGCGTTTCGCCGATCTTGTGGTTCACACCCGTGTAGAACAGGATGCGCTCGGTTGTGGTGGTCTTGCCGGCATCAATGTGGGCCATGATGCCGATGTTGCGGACCTTACTAAGGTCGGTAAGCACGTCCTGTGCCACGGGGTCTCCTTTTGGGATGGACTACGCGTTCGCCGCCGGCTCGGTTGAGCCGGCGGCGTCCGGGGAGTATTACCAGCGGTAGTGTGCGAAGGCCTTGTTGGACTCGGCCATCTTGTGGGTGTCTTCGCGACGCTTCACAGCGGCACCGAGACCGTTGGAGGCATCCAGGATTTCGTTCTGGAGTCGCTCGGTCATCGTCTTCTCGCGGCGGGCCTTGGAGTAGCCAACCAACCAGCGCAGGGCGAGTGCGGTGGAGCGGCCCGGCTTGACCTCAACCGGAACCTGGTAGGTGGCGCCGCCGACGCGGCGGGAGCGGACCTCGAGGGAAGGCTTGACGTTGTCCATTGCCTTCTTGAGGGCTGCAACGGGGTCGCCGCCGGACTTGGCGCGTGCGCCTTCGAGGGCGCCGTAAACGATGCGCTCTGCCGTGGACTTCTTGCCATCAACGAGAACCTTGTTGATCAGCTGGGTCACCAGCGGGGAGCCGTAAACGGGATCTAGTACGAGCGGCCGCTTGGGGGCCGGACCCTTGCGAGGCATATTACTTCTTCTCCATCTTTGCGCCGTAGCGGCTGCGTGCCTGCTTACGGTTCTTGACACCCTGGGTATCGAGGGCGCCACGGACGATCTTGTAGCGGACACCCGGGAGGTCCTTCACACGACCACCGCGAACGAGCACAATGGAGTGCTCCTGAAGGTTGTGGCCAACACCGGGGATGTAGGCGGTTACTTCAACGCCGCCGTTGAGGCGCACACGTGCCACCTTACGCAGAGCCGAGTTCGGCTTCTTCGGGGTGGTGGTGTAGACGCGGGTGCAAACACCGCGGCGCATGGGGCTGCCCTTAAGCGCGGGAGCCTTGGTCTTTGAGACCTTAGGCGTGCGGCCCTTGCGGACCAACTGGTTAATCGTAGGCACTCTCGTGTTCTCCGTTTTATCCGGAGTGGCCGCTTCCAGCCACTCTCCTGTTGCGATGCCCCGCCGCCCGGGCCTTAAAGAAGAACTCCAGGGCGGCGAAGGCGAAGCCTTTAATAGTCGGATCGCACACCGGGACATGACTCGCGTCTTCAATGGTCCCTAGGCATGCAAAAATGTGGCATACGTTGCACAAGAACCCTGCAAACCGGAAACGTCGCTCTGGTTCAGCCTTTCAGCTGGAACCGGCGCACTCATCCACTGCCACAATAACAATTGGTAACAAGTCTAGCATGGACGGTCTCCCCGCCTTAATCGGCGGCTTAAACAGGGATGGTCCCCCACCTTGCGGTGACGGACCATCCCGTGGCTAAAACTGCCCTTAGCGGAAGTCGTTGCCCAGGTCGTAGTCGTCCAGCGGGATGGCGTGGAACTCAGGAGCTCCGTCGCCGCCCAGGGTGTCGTACGAGAAGTCACTGAATGCGCTGGGGCCGGTGAACAGGTTGGCCTTCGCTTCCTCAGTGGGCTCCACGGTGACCTCGGTGTAGCGCGGGAGGCCCGTGCCGGCCGGAATCAGCTTACCGATGATCACGTTCTCCTTGAGGCCCAGCAGCGGGTCGCTCTTGCCTTCCATGGCCGCCTGCGTCAGGACGCGGGTGGTCTCCTGGAAGGAAGCTGCGGACAGCCAGGACTCGGTGGCCAGCGATGCCTTGGTGATGCCCATGAGTTCAGGACGTCCGGAAGCCGGAGTCTTGCCCTCGGACACAACGCGGCGGTTGGCGTCCTCGAAGCGGCTGCGCTCGGCGAGTTCGCCGGGGAGCAGGTCCGATTCGCCGGACTCGATGACCGTGACGCGGCGCAGCATCTGGCGGACGATAACCTCGACGTGCTTGTCGTGGATACCGATGCCCTGGCTGCGGTACACGCCCTGGACCTCGTCCACCAGGAACTTCTGTGCCGCACGGGGACCCATGATGCGCAGAACCTGCTTGGGATCCACCGGACCGTTGATCAGCTTCTGGCCGACGGTGACGTGGTCGCCGTCTTCGATCAGCAGGCGTGAACGGCGCAGGACCGGGTAAGCGATCTCTTCGGTTCCGTCATCCGGCGTGATGACCAGGCGCATCTGGCGCTCGGACTCTTCGATGGTGATGCGGCCGGCTGCTTCAGCAATCGGTGCAACACCCTTCGGAGTACGGGCTTCGAAGAGCTCCTGGATACGGGGCAGACCCTGGGTGATGTCGTCGCCGCCGCTGGCGGAGACTGCACCACCGGTGTGGAACGTACGCATGGTCAGCTGGGTACCCGGCTCACCGATGGACTGTGCGGCGATGATGCCCACGGCCTCGCCGATGTCCACGGTCTTGCCGGTGGCCAGCGAACGGCCGTAGCACAGGGCGCAGGTGCCGACGCTGGACTCACAGGTGAGTACGGAGCGGACCTTGACCTCGGTGATGCCTGCCTTGAAGAGCTCGTCGATGACGACGTCGCCGCAGTCGGTGCCGGCGGCTGCGAGGACGTTGCCCTCGGAGTCCACGACGTCGACGGCCAACGTACGTGCGTAGGCGCTGTTCTCGACGTTCTCGTCGAGCACCAGCTCACCGTTGGAATCGGCGACGGCGATCGGCGTGACCAGGCCACGCTCGGTGCCGCAGTCCTCTTCACGGACGATGACATCCTGGGACACGTCCACCAGACGACGTGTCAGGTAACCCGAGTTGGCGGTACGCAGCGCGGTGTCAGCCAGACCCTTACGGGCGCCGTGCGTGGCGATGAAGTATTCCAGAACCGACAGGCCCTCACGGTAGGAGGACTTGATGGGACGGGGAATAATTTCACCCTTCGGGTTGGCCACCAGGCCACGGATACCCGCGATCTGGCGGACCTGCATCCAGTTACCACGTGCACCGGAGGACACCATGCGGTTGATGGTGTTCATCGGCGACAGGCTGTCACGCATTGCCTGGGCAATCTCGTTGGTCGCCTTGTTCCAGATCTCGATCAGTTCCTGGCGACGCTCGTCGTCGTCGATCAGGCCCTTGTCGTACTGGCCCTGGATCTTGGCGGCGCGCTCCTCGTAACCGGCGAGGATCGCCGGCTTCGCGGCCGGGACCTCGATGTCGGAGATGGCAACGGTGACGCCTGAACGGGTGGCCCAGTAGAACCCGGCATCCTTCAGGTTGTCCAGCGTTGCCGCGGTGACGACCTTCGGGTAGCGCTCGGCAAGGTCGTTGACGATGCGGGACAGTTCGCCCTTGTCGGCAACAGCCTCAACCCAGGGGTAGTCCTCGGGCAGGGTCTCGTTGAAGAGAACCTGGCCCAGGGAGGTCTGGACGAGTGCGGGCTGACCCGGCTCCCAGCCTTCCGGAGCTTCCCACCCGGCGTAAGGCACGAAGCCTTCGAGGCGGATCTTGACCTGGGAGTTCAGGTGCAGCTCGCGGGCATCGAACGCCATGATGGCCTCTGCAACCGAAGCGAAGACGCGGCCTTCGCCAGCTGAACCGACGCGCTTGGTGGTCAGGTGGTAGAGGCCGATGATCATATCCTGCGAAGGCAGGGTGACCGGGCGTCCGTCGGAGGGCTTCAGGATGTTGTTCGAGGACAGCATCAGGATGCGGGCTTCAGCCTGGGCCTCGGGGCTCAGCGGCAGGTGGACTGCCATCTGGTCACCGTCGAAGTCGGCGTTGAAGGCGCCACAAACCAGCGGGTGGAGCTGGATTGCCTTACCTTCAACAAGCTGCGGCTCGAATGCCTGGATGCCGAGGCGGTGCAGGGTAGGTGCACGGTTGAGCAGCACCGGGTGTTCGGTGATGATCTCTTCCAGCACGTCCCAGACCTGCGGACGGTAACGCTCAACCATGCGCTTGGCCGACTTGATGTTCTGTGCGTGGTTGAGGTCAACCAGGCGCTTCATCACGAACGGCTTGAAGAGCTCCAGCGCCATCTGCTTGGGCAGGCCGCACTGGTGCAGCTTCAGCTGCGGGCCGACGACGATGACCGAACGGCCGGAGTAGTCGACGCGCTTGCCGAGGAGGTTCTGGCGGAAACGGCCCTGCTTGCCCTTGAGCATGTCGCTCAGGGACTTCAGGGGACGGTTGCCCGGTCCGGTGACCGGACGGCCGCGGCGGCCGTTGTCGAAGAGGCTGTCAACAGCTTCCTGAAGCATGCGCTTCTCGTTGTTGACGATGATCTCCGGAGCACCCAGGTCAAGCAGGCGCTTGAGGCGGTTGTTGCGGTTGATCACACGGCGGTACAGGTCATTGAGGTCGGAGGTCGCGAAGCGGCCACCGTCCAGCTGGACCATGGGGCGCAGTTCCGGCGGGATCACCGGGACGGCGTCGAGGACCATGCCAAGCGGGCTGTTGTTAGTGGTCAGGAACGCGTTGACCACCTTCAGGCGCTTGAGGGCACGGGTCTTGCGCTGGCCCTTGCCGTTGGCGATGATGTCGCGCAGCAGGTCAGACTCGGCCTGCATGTCGAAGCTTTCAAGACGCTTCTTGATTGCTTCGGCACCCATGGAGCCTTCGAAGTACATGCCGTAGCGGTCGCGCAGCTCGCGGTACAGGCCTTCGTCACCTTCGAGGTCTGCGACCTTGAGGTTCTTGAAGCGGTCCCAGACCTGCTCGAGGCGCTCGATATCGGCGTCGGCGCGCTTGCGCACGTTGGCCATCTGGCGGTCGGCGGAGTCGCGGGCCTTCTTCTTGTCCGCAGCCTTCGCGCCTTCACCCTCAAGGCGGGCAATTTCGCCTTCGAGGTCGCGGGCGATCGCCGCGATGTCGGAGTCGCGGTTGTCGATCAGCTGCTTCTTCTCGATGTCGTGCTCAACCTGCAGGTTGGGCAGTTCCTCGTGGCGGGCAGCCTCGTCGACGCTGGTGATCATGTAGGCAGCGAAGTAGATGACCTTTTCGAGGTCCTTCGGTGCCAGGTCAAGGAGGTAGCCCAGGCGGGACGGAACGCCCTTGAAGTACCAGATGTGCGTGACCGGAGCGGCCAGCTCGATGTGGCCCATGCGTTCGCGGCGGACCTTGGCGCGGGTGACTTCAACGCCACACCGCTCACAGATGATGCCCTTGAAGCGCACGCGCTTGTACTTGCCGCAGTAGCATTCCCAGTCCCGGGACGGGCCGAAGATCTTCTCGCAGAAGAGTCCGTCCTTCTCGGGCTTGAGCGTGCGGTAGTTGATGGTTTCCGGCTTCTTAACCTCGCCGTACGACCAGCCGCGGATGTCTTCCGCGGTGGCGAGGCCGATCTGCATGAGGCCGAAGGAGGATTCGCTGGACATATGGTCCCTGTTCTCTCTTGTTCTCTAAATTCTGAAGTCTTGGGTTACGGGAAGAGGGAGGTGGGGTACGACGGCGGGTGGCCACCCGCCGTCGTACGCCCGCCTGCTAAACCTCTTCTACGGAACTGGGCTCTGCACGAGACAGATCGATGCCCAGTTCTTCCGCAGCCGTGAAGACTGCGTCATCAGAGTCACGCATTTCAATTGTGGTTCCGTCCGTGGAAAGGACTTCCACGTTCAGGCACAGCGACTGCATTTCCTTGATCAAGACCTTGAAGGACTCAGGAACGCCCGGCTCGGGGATGTTCTCGCCCTTGACGATGGCTTCGTAGACCTTCACACGACCGTGGATGTCATCGGACTTGATCGTGAGGAGTTCCTGGAGCGTGTAGGCGGCGCCGTAAGCTTCGAGCGCCCACACTTCCATTTCACCGAAGCGCTGGCCACCGAACTGTGCCTTACCACCCAGCGGCTGCTGCGTGATCATGGAGTACGGGCCGGTGGAGCGGGCGTGGATCTTGTCGTCCACCAGGTGGTGGAGCTTCAGGATGTACATGTAGCCGACCGAGATCGGATCCGGGAACGGCTCGCCGGAGCGGCCGTCGAACAGACGCGTCTTGCCTGAGGAGTTGATCAGGCGCTCACCATCGCGGGTCACGTTGGTGGAGTCCAGCAGGCCCGTGATTTCCTCTTCGCGGGCACCGTCGAACACCGGCGTGGCAACAGTGGTCTGGCCACTCTCGCGCGGCAGGTTCGGCAGCTGCTTGACCCACTCGGGCTCGCCTTCGATCTTCCAACCGGTCTTGGCAACCCAGCCGAGGTGCGTTTCAAGCACCTGGCCCACGTTCATACGGCCCGGGACACCCAGCGGGTTCAGGACGATATCAACAGGGGTGCCGTCGGCAAGGAAGGGCATGTCCTCAACGGGGAGGATCTTGGAGATGACACCCTTGTTGCCGTGGCGGCCGGCGAGCTTGTCGCCGTCGGTGATCTTGCGCTTGGCAGCCACGTAGACGCGGACCAGCTGGTTCACGCCCGGGGGCAGCTCGTCGTCGTTGTCACGGTCGAAGACCCGGACACCGATAACCGTGCCGGACTCGCCGTGCGGCACCTTCAGGGAGGTGTCGCGGACTTCGCGGGACTTCTCACCGAAGATGGCGCGCAGCAGGCGCTCTTCCGGGGTCAACTCGGTTTCACCCTTCGGGGTGACCTTTCCGACCAGGATGTCTCCTGCTTCAACCTCGGCACCGATGTGGATGATGCCGCGCTCGTCCAGGCCTGCCAGGACTTCCTCGGAGACGTTGGGGATGTCACGGGTGATTTCCTCGGCACCAAGCTTGGTGTCGCGGGCGTCGATCTCGTGCTCCTCGATGTGGATGGAGGAAAGAACGTCCTCGGCAACAATGCGCTGCGAGAGGATGATGGCGTCCTCGAAGTTGTGGCCTTCCCATGACATGAATGCCACGAGCAGGTTCTTACCGAGGGCGAGCTCGCCCTGGTCCGTTGCCGGGCCGTCGGCGATGATGCCGCCAACTTCCAGTCGCTGGCCTTCATTCACCAGGACGCGGTGGTTGTAGCAGTTGCCCTGGTTGGAGCGGGCGAACTTGTTGATGCGGTAGTTGGTTTCCGTACCGTCGTCGTTGAGCATGATGACGAGCTCAGCGGAGACCTCGGTGACAACACCGGCCTTCTTGGCGATGACAACGTCACCGGCGTCGACGGCAGCAGCGCGCTCCATGCCGGTGCCCACGAACGGAGCCTCAGAACGGACCAGCGGCACGGCCTGGCGCTGCATGTTGGCACCCATGAGGGCGCGGTTGGCATCGTCATGCTCGAGGAACGGGATCAGGGCGGTAGCCACGGACACCATCTGGCGCGGGGAAACGTCCATGAACTCGACGTCCTCGGCGGGAACGAGCACAGGCTCGCCTCCACCACCACGGGCACGGACGAGGACAGTGTCCTCGGCGAACTTCTTGTTCTCGTCCAGCGGGGCGTTGGCCTGGGCGATCAGCACCTCAGCCTCGTCGTCGGCGGTCAGGTACTGGACGTCGTCGGAAACGACGCCGCCCTTGACCAGGCGGTACGGGGTCTCGATGAAGCCGAACGGGTTGATGCGTCCGTAGGATGCCAGCGAGCCGATCAGACCAATGTTCGGGCCTTCAGGGGTTTCGATGGGGCACATACGTCCGTAGTGGGACGGGTGCACGTCACGGACTTCCATGCCGGCGCGGTCACGGGACAGACCACCGGGGCCAAGGGCCGACAGGCGGCGCTTGTGGGTCAGGCCCGAGAGCGGGTTGTTCTGGTCCATGAACTGCGACAGCTGGGACGTTCCGAAGAACTCCTTGATGGCTGCAACCACGGGGCGGATGTTGATCAGGGTCTGCGGCGTGATGGCCTCGACGTCCTGGGTCGTCATACGCTCGCGGACAACGCGCTCCATGCGGGACAGGCCGGTGCGGACCTGGTTCTCGATGAGCTCGCCGACGGCGCGGATGCGGCGGTTGCCGAAGTGGTCGATGTCGTCAATTTCGACGCGCAGGTCAACTTCCTGGCCATCGCGGGTGCCCTTGATGGTCTTCTCGCCGGCGTGCAGCGCGACGAGGAACTTGATCATGGCCACGATGTCTTCAACGTGCAGGACCGAAGCTTCCTTGTCGCCAAGGGAGCGGTCAATGCCCAGCTTGCGGTTGATCTTGTAGCGGCCAACCTTGGCCAGATCGTAGCGCTTGGAGTTGAAGTACAGGTTGTCCAGCAGGGACTGGGCAGCCTCGACGGTGGGCGGCTCGCCCGGGCGCAGCTTCCGGTAGATGTCCAGCAACGCGTCTTCGCGGGTCTCGGTGGCGTCCTTCTCCAGGGTTGCCCGCATGGAGTCGTACTGGCCGAACTCTTCGAGGATCTGGCCTTCGGTCCAGCCGAGGGCCTTCAGCAGAACGGTGACGGACTGCTTGCGCTTGCGGTCAAGGCGTACGCCGACCTGGTCGCGCTTGTCGATTTCGAGCTCGAACCATGCACCGCGGGACGGGATGATCTTGGCGGTGAAGATGTCCTTGTCGCTGGTCTTGTCAGCGGCGCGCTCGAAGTAGGCGCCCGGCGAACGGACCAGCTGGGAGACGACGACACGCTCGGTGCCGTTGACCACGAAGGTGCCCTTCTCCGTCATCAGCGGGAAGTCGCCCATGAACACGGTCTGCTGCTTGATTTCGCCCGTGTTGTTGTTCATGAACTCGGCCTTGACGTACAGCGGAGCCGAGTAGGTTGCGTCCCGGTCCTTGCACTCGGCCATGGTGTACTTGGGGTCAGCGAACTCCGGATCGGAGAAGCTCAGGGACATGGTGCCCTGGAAGTCCTCGATCGGGGAGATCTCTTCGAAGATGTCCGACAGGCCGGACGTAGTTGCGACGCTGAGATCGTTTTCTTCGACAGCCTTTGCTACGCGTGCCTGCCAGCGCTCGTTGCCGACCAGCCAGTCAAAGCTGTCCGTCTGCAGGGCAAGCAGATTCGGAACATCAAGAGGTTCGTGAATCTTTGCGAATGAGAGCCGGCGAGTGGCACCATCAGTGCTGTCGGCGGTGTTAGCGGTTTCGTTATTAGAGGTGCTCGAGGCGACCAAGAGGGATCCTTCCACAGACCTTCAGGCGTTTTCAGATCTCCCCCGCTGTGCACCCTGCGGAATGAATCCACAGTGCTACCATCCGGTTCCGCTATATGACCCGGGGCCGGTGCTGACCATGCTGTGACGTTGTTGACGGCACGTTGATTGTCAGCTGCCAGGCAAAGCCCACCGCTATATGAAGGCTGAAGGTAAACAGGGAAGACGCAAATATCTACGATACGGCAAAATAACCTACGTGTCTACCCCACATCGGGCCGGATTGCAAGCACCGGTTTTCTGCGCTGTCCCTTGACTTGCTCTTCCCTTAAACCTTGGGACAGCTTACCCCTGCCCCTGCAGGGCAGGTCTGCCCGCGCCGGTCACAGCCGCAGGGTCACCCCTTCGGCGGTGCAGGTTCCCGAGTTTGCGAACACGGCGTCGCGGACCGCGTCCTTCGATTCCTGCGCGGGTTCCCCGCCCGATTCGGCTGCCGCAGAGTGGTCGATGGCGAGAAGGCTGAGTGATGCGAACAGCCCCTGAAGATCCCCCGTCACAGTATCCTTCGCATCCTCGGCCTGGGCGTAGATGTCCTCATAGCCTTGCGGATCACCCGGCCGGACGGCGGCGTAGTCGGCAAACAGGGAGTTGAAACGCTCGCACGCTTCCCTGGCTCCTCCGGGAGCGGATGCTGAAGACGTCCCGCCGGCACCGGCCTCCGGGGAGTGTTCCACCTGGCCCGGCTCCGGCTGGCCTGACTCCCCGGAAACCGGGGCGCCGACGGAACAGGCGGTCAGCCCGGCCAGGCCGGCAATAACGGCCAGGGCGAGGGTCTTCTTCACGATCTTCTCCATCCGTCCCGCATCCCGGGGCCCACTGTCCCCGGCAAGGTGTCCGCCGTCCACCCTACGCACGCTGCCGCCGTCGTGCATCCCGGGACGATGGGGACTTCTCCCCTGCAGGGTCCTTGCCTGCGGAATGCACATAGGGCTTCCTGCGTTTGTATATATAGGTGACCAGGGTCACGATAGCCTTGGTGGCTTACATCGGATCAGAGCGGAAGAGATAACCATGGCCAACTCTCCTGACAACACTGACGTTGTCATCCTCGCGGCTGCACGCACTCCGCAGGGAAAGATCAACGGGCAACTTGCGGGCTTCACCGCAGTGGACCTGGGCGCGCACGCGATCAAAGCCGCCTTGGACGCCAGCGGGGTGGACGTGGCCGACGTGGAGGCCGTGATTATGGGCCAGGTCCTGCAGGCGGGCGCGGGCCAGAACCCGGCACGGCAAAGCTCCATCGGCGCCGGCATCGGCTGGAACGTTCCGGCGGTGACCGTTAACAAGGTCTGCCTCTCCGGGCTGACGGCGGTCATCGACGCGGCGCGGATGATCCGCGGCGGTGAGGCTTCGGTTGTGGTGGCCGGCGGGCAGGAGTCCATGTCCCGGGCGCCGCACCTGCTTCCCGGGTCGAGGCAGGGATGGAACTACGGATCCATCCAGGCATTGGATGCTGCTGCCCATGACGGGCTGACCGACGCCTTCGATGGCCAATCGATGGGCCTCTCCACGGAAACCCGCAACCTCACCCTCGGCATTGACCGCACGTCGCAGGACAACGTTGCTGCGCAGTCGCACCAGCGCGCCGCGCTGGCAGCCAAGAACGGAACGTTCGACGACGAGATCGTCCCGGTCAGCGTGAAGCAGCGTAAGGGTGATCCCCTCGTGGTGGGCACCGATGAAGGCGTCCGGCCCAACGCCTCGGTTGAGTCGCTTGCCGGTTTGCGCGCGGCGTTCGTCACGGACGGCACCATCACGGCAGGCAACTCCTCACCCCTGTCTGACGGCGCTGCCGCCCTGGTACTGGCCTCCCGCGGTTATGCGGAGCAACACGGCCTGGAATACCTGGCCGTGGTGGGAAAGCCCGGACAGGTGGCGGGACCGGACAACTCGCTGCACTCCCAGCCCTCACACGCCATCCGGAACGCCTTGGACAGGGCCGGCTGGACCACCTCGGATCTGGACTTCATCGAGATCAACGAAGCCTTCGGATCCGTGGCCGTGCAGTCGCTCAAGGACCTGGACTACCCGATGGAGAAGTGCAATATCCATGGCGGCGCCATTGCGCTGGGCCATCCCATCGGCGCTTCCGGGGCCCGGTTGGCAGTGCATGCAGCCCACGAACTCAAGCGCCGCGGGTCCGGTAAGGCTGCAGTGTCCCTGTGCGGGGGCGGCGGACAGGGCGAAGCGCTCCTGCTGTACCGCGACTAATGGCGGGACTATGCACCAAAGGGACGGACGGCGTCGGGCGGGAACGGTTCCTTGCTGACGCCGCCGCCCGCGGCGTCGAGGTAGATGTGGTGGAACGGCCAGCCGCCAAAAGTCTTGAGGACGCCGCCCGGATCCTGGGTATCGGTCCCGGCGACATCATTAAGTCCCTCGTGGTCAAGCACAAGGACGGGTCATTCCTGTTTGCACTCATCCCGGGCGACCGCCAGATCTCCTGGCCCAAACTGCGGAGCCTCATAGGAGTGAACAAGCTCTCGTTGCCTCCAGCGGACGTGGCGCTTGAGGCAACAGGTTATGAACGGGGCACCATCACGCCGTTGGGCAGCACCAACTCCTGGCCGGTCTATGCGGATGCCACCATTGCCGGAAGGCGGATCTCGATGGGCGCGGGTGCGCACGGCTACAGTGCTTTCGTTGACGCCGACGCCCTGACAGCTGCCCTGGATGCAGTTGTGGCCGACATATCCGATCCCGCCTGAATTTTCCAGGTTAAAGCAGAAAACCCCGCCCACCGGAGTGGACGGGGTTTTCCAGGAAAACGCTGTTACTTGAGGGTAACGGTAGCGCCTGCAGCCTCGAGCTGCTCCTTGGCCTTCTCGGCAGCTTCCTTGGTTGCACCTTCGAGGACAGCCTTGGGAGCGCTGTCAACCAGGTCCTTGGCTTCCTTGAGGCCCAGGGAAGTGATGGCGCGGACTTCCTTGATCACTGCGATCTTCTTGTCACCGGCAGCTTCGAGGACGACGTCGAAGTCAGTCTTCTCTTCAACCTCTTCAGCAGCAGCGCCGGCGGGGCCAGCAACAGCTACAGCAGCAGCGGTAACTTCGAAGGTCTCTTCGAAGAGCTTGACGAACTCGGAGAGTTCGATGATGGTCAGTTCCTTGAAAGCTTCAATGAGCTCTTCGTTGCTGAGCTTCGCCATGGTAGGCGTCCTTCCTGTTGTGGTGTTCGGCGGCACGGGGCCGGGCCTTACACCGGAGTCTTATGAGGTAAAGAGAATCAGTTCTCTTCGGCTGCGGGAGCTTCAGCCGGGGCTTCAGCTTCGGCGGCGGGAGCTTCTTCAGCGGCGGGTGCTTCGGCAGCTGCCGGGGCACCGTTCTCTTCTTCAAGCTTGAGGCGCAGAGCGTCAATGATGCGTGCAGCTGCGGCGGCGGGTGCCTTGAGGACACCTGCAACCCTGGCGAGCTGCAGCTCGCGGGACTCGAGCGCTGCCAGGTCGGCAACCTCGCTGGCGTTCAGTGCCTTGCCCTCGAAGTAACCGGTCTTGATAACCAGCTGCTTGTTGGTCTTGGCAAAATCCGTCAGGCTCTTGGCAGCGGCAACTGCGTCACCCTTGATGAACGCGATTGCAGTGGGGCCGGCAAGCTGGCCGTCGAATGCTTCGACGCCGGCTTCCTTGGCTGCAATGGCGGTCAGGGTGTTCTTGACGACCGCGAACTTGGTGTCCTGGCCGAGAGAAACACGCAGCTGCTTGAGCTGTGCAACGGTGAGCCCGCGGTATTCGGTCAGGACAGCGGCGTTCGATTCCTTGAAATCGTTAGTGATCTCAGCTACTGCTGAAACCTTGGTAGGCGTTGCCATAACCCTCCTTCCGGGGATAGTGCCGGTATTCGACGGTCCCCGCTCAGGTGAGCTAAAACTAAAAACGCCCCGCGCAGATGCACGGGGCTTGGCTCAACACGGTTATCCATGGAGCTTTGCTTCGTTCACCTGCGCCGGCCGCCCTATGTTCAGGGTCCTTCGTCCAGAAAGCCACTGCATCCCCCGCGCACAACTGCAGAGTTGAGCCATGTTCGAGAGAGTGGATTTCCAACAACCGACGGTCTTTGGTCATCCCAGTCTACGGGAGGGCTCACTGCACCACCAAATCGGGCCCCTAGCTGGTCCTGGTGTGCAGTTGCGGAAGCTCCTTCTGCCAGATCCCGGTGACGCCTGCTGTGCGAAAGCCCAGCTGCTGGTTGACCGTCAGCAGGTACCGGTTTTCGGGTGCATTCCAGGTGTAGATGACGCGTGCATCCGGGAACTGCTCGGTCAGCCGCTCCATGTTGGCCACCTTGATCAGCAGCCCCAGCTTGTTGCCCCGGTGCTCCTGCAGGACAAGTGTGTCGTCCTGGAAGACAACATCGGCGCGGTGTGCCAGCACGGTGATGGTGGTCAGTCCCACGAGCGATCCTGTGGCGAGGTGCTCGACGGCGGTGACCACCGTCCGCCTGCCCTGCGCGATGGCCACTTCTTCGGCTTCCCTGAGGATGCCGCCGTCGAACACCATGTCCCGTTCCACGGGCACGTCAAGCGAGGGGTCCACATTCGCCCCTGCCTGGTTCTCCAGGGTCGCGACGGACTCGAGCCAGCGGTCCGGGCAGCGGTCCGTCCAGTGGTGCAGCCGGTACCGGCCGTTGTTGGCCTCCTCCGCTTCGGCCTGAAGGTCGGCCACGAGCTTGGTGTCCAGCGGCAGGGAGCAGGAGCTGAACTGCTCAATGTGCTGGAGCGTGTAGCCCGTCTTTTGCGCGAATTCGACTTCACGGCTCTCCAGCGGGACGAAGCCCAGCCCCGAACTGGGAACAAGTTGTGCCCGCTCGAATTCGTGGAGCGAGGTGCCCGGGTGGTTCGTGTCCACCAGGATCATGGTGCGCCCTTCCGCGCGGGCAAGGTGTTCGGCGGCCTCGAGCAGGCGCCTGCCAACACCCTGGCGCTGGAACTCGGGAAGGATGTCGAGGGTGAACTCCGCGAGGTCCAGGTGGTCTGTCAACGGAAGGGCTATATCGACGGTGCCCACGATCTCGCCGTCCACTTTGGCTACGAGGATGAGTTGACGCTCGTAGGGGTCCTCGAACTCAAGGAGCTTCTCAAGGGGACCGTAGGCGAGGTCATCACTCCCCCACGTCTGCATCCTCACCTTGCGGCCCACCTCGACGGCGGCCAGGAAGTCCGCCGCGTCCGGGGCGTCCAGTGAGTCAGGAATCCAAAGCTGCTCGATCTTCACGTCTTTTGCCATATGGGGCATCATCCCAGCCGTTTCTGCCACTCACCTTCAAGGCCTGCAGGCTTGAATCCAAGCGCGATATTTATCGCCAGCATATGCTGGTTTTCGCTGGCATTCCACGTCAGCACCGATCGCGCGGACGGCCATCTGGCCTGGGCCCGGCGCAGGTTCGCCACCTTGATGAGCATGCCTAAACGGTGTCCCCGGTGCTTCCCCGCCACCAGGGTGTCCTGCTGCGCGATGGTCGCCGGAACTCCAGGCCTCCAGTTCAGCACAGTGTAGGCCACCATTTCCCCGGTTGCGCGATGCAGGGCCGCGGTGACTGTTGATTGCACGCCGCTGCGCGCCAGGGCCCGCTCGTCCTCCCGGATCCGGGCCGCGTCCCATTCCTCGCCCTCCCAGTCCAGCCCGGCGATGGGGACGTCGGTACTCATTCTGGCTTTGAGAAGGGCATAACCGTCCGCCAGGTCTTCAGGGCAGCTGTCATCCCACCCGGTCAGCAGGTACTCCCCCGCGCGGGCCGAAGCCTCGGCCTCCAGCCGTGCGAGCAGTTCCGGCGGCACGGGAAGGACAAGGCGGCTGGACCGCTCCACCTGTTCCAGCTCATAGCCCGCAGCAACGGCGAACGCTACGGCCGGTTCATCCAGCGGAAGGCCGCCGGCACCGGACCTGGCCGGGACTGTGGCCCCGCCAGCGGCCCGCGGTGGAACCTCGTGGTAGCCGTAAAGAGATGTTCTACCCCTCTCTTTGGCAACGGCTTCGGCGTGCTCCAGCAATGCACGGCCCAGGCCCCGCCGTCGGTGGTGGGGGGAAATCAGGACATCGATCCCGGCGGTGTGGGTATTCTCGCGCAACGGGAGTTCGACCGAGCACATGCCGACCCTCCCGCCGTCCAGACTCGCCAGGTAGACGTGCCGTTCCTCGTACCCGTTGCCCCGCCAGTACTCCAGTGCCTCCTGGAGGGTGGGGCACCGGTCCAGGTTGCCCCACTGGGCCAGCTCATGGGCCTCGCGCATGGCGTGGCAGGCCAGGAGTTCATACGGAATTTCGTCGGCGCTGGACACTGCTCCGCTGGCGGCCAGTGGCGGGACATAGACGACAGATATCTGGAGGTCAGCTTGTTCGCGTGCAGATGCATCCGGCTCCGGTTCAGCCATTTCTACAGCTTAAGCAAGAAACCGCCCGGCGCAGGCGCCGGGCGGTTTCTTTTTGCGGCGGACGAATCCGCAGCGGTTGCTTCAGACGAGGACTTAGGCCTCGGTCAGAACCTTGGTGACGTTGGGGTCAACGGAGATGCCGGGACCGAAGGTGGTGGCAACCGTGGCCTTCTGGATGTAGCGGCCCTTGGAAGCGGAAGGCTTCAGGCGAAGCACCTCTTCCAGTGCTGCTGCATAGTTCTCGGCCAGCTTGAGGGCGTCGAACGAAACCTTGCCGATGATGAAGTGCAGGTTGGAGTGCTTGTCGACGCGGAAGTCGATCTTTCCACCCTTGATGTCGTTGACGGCCTTGGTGACGTCGGGGGTCACGGTGCCCGTCTTCGGGTTCGGCATCAGGTTACGCGGACCCAGGACCTTACCGAGGCGGCCAACCTTGCCCATGAGGTCAGGGGTGGCAACGGCGGCGTCGAAGTCGGTCCAGCCGCCGGCGATCTTTTCGATCAGGTCATCGGAACCAACGAAGTCGGCGCCGGCAGCGATTGCTGCTTCAGCCTTGTCGCCCGTAGCGAAAACCAGGACGCGGGCCGTCTTACCGGTGCCGTGGGGCAGGTTGACCGTGCCGCGGACCATCTGGTCAGCCTTGCGGGGGTCCACGCCGAGACGGAAGGCAACCTCAACCGTGGCGTCGAACTTGGACGGGTTGGTGTCCTTGGCGAGCGTTACTGCCTCGAACGGCGCGTAGAACTTCTCCGCGTCGATCTTGGCGGCTGCTGCCTCATATGCTTTGCTGCGCTTTGCCATGCTGCTTATTTCTCCTTGTGCAGTTGTGGTCTGCGGACCGCGCTGGGCCCTGCCACAGTCGGTGGTCCGGATCGTTATCCGGCCCGGATGCCCGACATTTCAATGTTCAATGGTGCCGGTTTCCCGGCGGTGCCGCCCGTCGTCGTCAACTACCTGACTTGGGAAGGCTGCGGGGGCTATTAGCCCTCGACCGTGATGCCCATGGAGCGGGCGGTGCCGGCGATGATCTTCGCTGCACCTTCGAGGCTGGTGGCGTTGAGGTCTTCCATCTTGGTGGAAGCGATCTCGTTGACCTGGGCCTGGGTCAGCTTGGCAACCTTGACGGTGTGCGGGGTAGCTGAACCCTTGGCGACGCCTGCAGCCTTCTTGATGAGCTCTGCAGCCGGCGGGGTCTTGGTGATGAACGTAAAGGAACGGTCCTCGTAGACCGTGATTTCCACGGGGATGACGTTTCCGCGCTGGGCTTCCGTCGCAGCGTTGTACGCCTTGCAGAATTCCATGATGTTGACACCGTGCTGGCCAAGCGCAGGACCGATCGGCGGAGCCGGGTTAGCGGCACCTGCCTGGATCTGCAGCTTGATGAGGCCGGTGACCTTCTTCTTGGGAGCCAATGTAGGGTCCTTCTCTCAATAACGTCCTGGGACACAGGAGCGTGCCTCAGGTTTTTGGCCGCCATGGCAAGGCGGCCGGCCGTTCCGGTGCTGCTAAGCGGGCAGCACCGGGACGAATTCTTTGGGTTCTCAGATCTTGGTGACCTGGTTGAACGCCAGGGTGACCGGCGTTTCGCGCTCGAAGATGGAAACCAGCACCACGAGGGTCTGGGATTCGACCTTGATCTCGGAGATGGTGGCGGGAAGGGTCTCGAAGGGACCTTCCTTGACGATGACGGACTCGCCAACTTCGAAGTCGACGTCCACGGGAGCCTGGTGCTGCTTGTTGACCGGCTTGCCCTTCTCGGCCTGCTCTTCTTCGAAGACCGGGGCGAGCATGGAGAAGACTTCGTCCAGGCGCAGCGGCACGGGGTTGTGGGCGTTGCCCACGAAGCCGGTGACACCAGGGGTGTGGCGGACGGCGCCCCAGGAAGCGTCTGTCAGGTCCATGCGGACCAGCACGTAGCCGGGAATGCGGACGCGGTTGATGACCTTGCGCTGGGCGTTCTTGATCTCAACAACCTCTTCCATGGGCACCTGGATTTCGAAGATGTAATCTTCCATGTCCAGGGTCTGGATGCGGGTTTCGAGATTGGCCTTCACACGGTTTTCGTAGCCTGCGTAGGAGTGGATGACGTACCAGTCACCCTCCTGGCGGCGCAGCTTGGCCTTGAATTCCTCAGCCGGATCCGCGGCCGCGGTGGCAGCTGCAGCGGCGAGGGCGTCGGCGGACTCACCGGAGACGTCCCCTTCCGCCTCATCAGCGTCGTCGGATTCGGCGTCATCAGAGTCGGCGTCGTCGGATTCGGGCGCGGAGGACTCAACCTCAGACTCGTCACCGGCTTCTGCCGTGATGTCCGCGGACTCTTCCAGCTCAGTCTCGGTTACCTCGAGCTCCTGCTCAGACACTTGGTCTCCTGCTTCCTCATTGCCTAACATGCCTATTTAAATGGCTCAATTCCGCACACCGGTGTTTCCCTCCGGTTTTCCCGGATGGAACACGCAGCCTGCGGACTCTGCAGCCTTAGCTGTCCGTGGAGCCGGTACCGCCGAAGACCCAGCTGACAGCGGTTCCAAAACCGAAATCCAGCAGGCTGACGATGACCATCATGATGGCCACGAACACCAGCACCACGAGCGTGTAATTGATCAGTTCCTTGCGGGTTGGTGCAACAACCTTCTTCAGTTCGCCGATGATCTGGCGAATGAAGAGTGCAATGCGGGCGAAGAAGTTTGCCTTGGCGTCCTTCTTAGCTGGGCGGCCCTTGGAGCTGCTGGCAGCTGTTTCGGTCACCTGGTCCTCGCTCATCTTTGCAATGTTGGATTACCCGGCCCTGAACAGAACCATGGTTGCTGCGCTTGCCCCGGGATTCTCGCCCGGGGCAGCTTGCGCAGGGCAGACAGGACTCGAACCTGCAACCTGCGGTTTTGGAGACCGCTGCGCTACCAATTGCGCCACTACCCTATGGAGTGAATGTCACTCCGACGACGAACCACCAGTTTGCACTGGGGCGCACGTCATCATCCGTGTTTTCAACACCGGTGAACCAGTCTACGCAAGAACTGCGCGTTCGTCGAACCAGACTGTTCCGGCCCTTCCTCGTGTCGGTCTGAGGCGTACTGCCAGGCAGTCACAATTCAAAACCGGCAACCCGGAGGGTCCGGTGAACAGCATAGAGTAGAACCCGTCGAATCCCATATTCCAGCCTCCTGGCTGCAAGCGAAGAACGGACCTGCCATGTCTGCCGCCCGCGTTTCCCAGCGCATTTCCGCTATTGCCGAATCCGCAACCCTTGCCGTTGATGCCAAGGCGAAGGCGCTGAAGGCAGCTGGCCGGCCGGTGATTGGGTTCGGGGCAGGCGAGCCGGATTTCCCCACCCCGGATTATATTGTGCAGGCAGCCATTGACGCCGCCAGCCAGCCGAAGTACCACCGCTACTCCCCTGCCGGCGGGCTGCCCGAGCTGAAGAAGGCCATTGCGGAAAAGACCCTGCGGGACTCCGGCTACGCCGTGGACCCATCCCAGGTACTGGTGACCAACGGCGGCAAGCAGGCCGTCTACAACACCTTTGCCACACTGGTGGACCCGGGTGACGAGGTCATTGTCCCCACCCCGTTCTGGACCACGTACCCGGAGGCTATCCGGCTTGCCGGCGGTGTCCCCGTCGAGGTTTTTGCCGGCCCGGAACAGGACTACCTGGTGACCGTCGAGCAGCTTGAAGCAGCCGTTACCGACCGGACGAAGATCCTCCTGTTCGTTTCGCCGTCGAACCCCACGGGTTCTGTCTACTCCCCCGAACAGGTTGCGGATATCGGCAAGTGGGCCGCCGCGAAGGGCCTCTGGGTGGTCACGGATGAGATCTATGAGCACCTGACCTACGACGGCGTTCCCTTTACCTCGATCGCCACCGCCGCCCCTGAGCTGGGTGACAAGGTGGTCATCCTCAACGGCGTGGCCAAGACCTACGCGATGACCGGCTGGCGTGTGGGCTGGATGATCGGCGCGGCCGACGTCATCAAGGCCGCCACCAACCTGCAGTCGCACGCGACCTCCAACGTTTCCAACATCCCCCAGGTAGCAGCCCTTGCCGCCGTGTCCGGGCCACTGACCGCCGTCGATGAAATGAAGGTGGCCTTCGACCGCCGCCGGAAGGCCATCGTCGCCGGCCTGAACGCCATTGAAGGCGTGGAATGCCCGACGCCGAAGGGCGCCTTCTACGTCTACGCGGACGTCCGCGGGCTGCTGGGCAAGGAGTTCCCGACGGCGGCCGGCACTGCCACGCCGCAGACCTCCGCCGAGCTTGCCGCGCTGATCCTGGATGAGGTTGAGGTGGCAGTGGTCCCCGGCGAGGCGTTCGGCCCGTCCGGCTACCTGCGCCTCTCCTACGCGCTGGGCGACGAGGACCTCGCCACCGGCGTGCAGCGCCTGCAGGACTTCCTGGGTAAGGCCCAGTAACAAGCCTCTCCCACCATCCGCAGGAAATTCCTGAACGCTCTCTCACCCATGAATTGCTCACTGGTGAGAGAGCGTTTGGCTTTAAGCCGCAAGAGGCGAGAGAGCGTTTGGGTTTAAGCCGCAAGAAGCGAGAGAGCGTCGGAGGGGGTTAAAGGAGGCGGCGCTCAGCGGCCCACTTGGTGAGTTCATGCCGGCTTGAGAGCTGCAGCTTCCGCAGCACGGCCGAAACGTGGGTCTCCACAGTCTTGATGCTGATGAACAGCTCCTTGGCCACTTCCTTGTAGCTGTAGCCGCGGGCAATCAGGCGCATCACTTCCAATTCCCGGGCGGAGAGCTTGTCCAGTTCGTCGTCGGCAATATCGGCGGGGGCGGTGCCAAATGCGTCCAGGACAAACCCGGCGAGCCGGGGCGAGAACACGGCGTCGCCGCCGGCCACGCGGAACACGGCATCTGTAATCTCGGCGCCCGAAATGGTCTTGGTGACGTAGCCGCGGGCACCGGCACGGATGACGGCCACCACATCCTCCGCCGCGTCAGAGACGCTGAGCGCCAGGAACCGCGTTGATCCAAGCAGGGGTGCTGAGCCCGCGATGACCTCGCGGCCGCCGCCACCCAGGCCGCCCGGGAGGTGCACGTCCAGCAGCACGACGTCGGGGCGCTGCCCCGCAATAACGGCGATCGCCTGCTCGACGGTGGCGGCCTCGCCCACCACCTCGATGCAGGCGTCCAGGTCCGCCTTCAAACCGGACCGGAAGATGGCGTGATCGTCAACGATGACCACGCGGACGGAATTTGCCGGACGGGTGGCTGCCGCCCCCTGGCTCGAGTTCATGATTGCCCTTCCACGTTGTCAGTGCCTGCCGCCTGCAGCCGCAACCGGACCTCGGTACCGTTGCCGGTGCTGAGGATGGCCGCCGTGCCGCCGTGCCGCTTCATCCTGCCGATAATGGATTCCCGCACGCCAAGCCGGTCCTCCGGCACGTCCGAGAGCTCAAAACCGGGACCCCTGTCCTTGACGAAGATTTCCGTCTGGGCGTCCGATGCCTCGAGGTAGACGGACACGGTCCCGCCACCGTGCCGCGAGGCATTGAGCATGGCTTCACGGCTCGCCTGGACCAGGGCTTCGTGTGCCTCGGTCATGGCGGTGTCACCCACGCTGACAACCTCCACAGCGTTGCCCAGGAGGTCCTCCACCTCAGCGGCAACTGCCTTGATCCGGTCCGAAAGCTGCCCCGCTTCACGGCCGGGATCCTGGAACAGCCAGCCGCGAAGCTCGCGCTCCTGCGCGCGTGCCAGCCGGACGACGTCGTGCTCGTTGCCGGCGCGCCGCTGGATCAGGGCCAGGGTCTGCAGGACCGAATCATGCAGGTGGGCGGCGATCTCGGCCCGTTCCATCTCCCGGATCCTGCCGGCGCGCTCGGACTCGAGGTCCCGCCAGAACTTCAGGGCCCAGGGCAGCAGGACCAGCACCACGCCGCCAAGGACGGCCACGGAGGCCAACAGCGCAAGCCAGGTCTGCTCCCACGACCCGGATCCGGAAACCATCACCAGCACGCCGGCCACCACGAGCGCCAGGCCTGCTGCCAGGCGTGCCCAGCCGCCGGCCTGGTCTGCCTTGGTCTTGTCTACCAGCCCGGCACGCCGGGTTTCATCAAGCTGCATCCACGCAATGGAGGCACCGCCCAGGACCGCGGCGGCGGGGATCAGCGTTCCGAGGGGAACATCCACTCCCAGAAGCTGCGCGATCATGATCCCTGCCACCAGCAGCAGGCCGGAACCCAGGAGAATTTCCTTTCCGTACCTCATGCTGCGGATACGGAACCAGGGCGGGGCGGTGGATTGGGCGCCTCCTGAGGCGCCGCGGGCGGGAGCGCCGGCGTCGAAAGGCAACGTTCCTTGGGCCGGCAGCGGACCTGCTGTAGGGGCGTAGCCGGGGAACGCCGCTCCCTGGGCCCGCAGGTTCGGATCCCCCGCCCCCGGCAGGGGCAGCTGGGGCCCGGCAGCTGAAGGCTGGCTGACTGCAGGTGCTATGGGCGACGCCGGGCGGCGGGCGTTGCGCCGGGCCGCCTCATCCGCCGTCGGAACCATGATCCACAACCAGGCATAAAAGACCAGGCCCGCGCCGCCGGCGAGGGTTGCCAGCGCCATGCCGATCCTGACGTTTTTCACCGGGCAGCCAAGATGCACCGCCAAACCTGAGCACACGCCGGCTATCACGCGGTCGCTGCTGCGCGCCAACGGTGGCCGTGCCGGGACGGTTGTCATGGATCAATCCAAGCACGGATCAGGGTTCCCCGGACCCAATTCCAGCCCTAACCGGGGGTGACTCAGGGGCTGTTCAGGGTATCCCCCAGTAGAGCGCGGTGCGGTCCGGACGGGAGGATTCAGGTATGAACTCGCAGACCCCCTCCCCCGACGACGGCCAGCCCACCGAGCCCCTGCCCCGGCCGGGCAGCCAGCGGCCCACCGAGCCCCTGCCGTCCTCCATACCAACACCTTCGGACCCGCCCGCGGACCACTCCTCCCCGCAGGACCCCATCAACAACGACGCCAGCCACAACGGCAGCAGCCGGAGCGACGGCGGCCGGAATGACACCGGGTATGCAGGCCAGTACGGCACCGGCGACGCTTCATCCGGCCAGTTCCCCGCTTCCCATTACGGCGCCGGCGCCACCACCAGATCCACGGATTTCTTCACCTGGATCCGCAGCCATGGAATCTACCGGGGCAGCGACCGCTGGGTGGGCGGCGTTTCCAGCGGCTTTGCCAACCGGCTGGGTGTAGACCCGATTATTATCCGCGGCGTCCTTATTGTCCTCACGCTCTTCGCGGGCATCGGCGTCCTCCTGTACGGGCTCGCATGGGCTTTCCTGCCCGAACCGGACGGCCGGATCCATGTGCAGGAAGCCGGAGCCGGCCGCTGGACCAGTGGTATGACCGGCTCGCTGATCGCCACGATACTGGGGCTCACCGGCCTCGGCGGCGGCTTCTGGGGCTGGAGCGATAATGGCTTCGGCGGATTCCTTTGGACCATCTTCTGGGTAGGCGGCGCCATTTACCTGGTCTACTACCTCTCCCAACGCAACAAGGGAGTCCGCCCCGCCATGGCCGGACCACAGCCCGGAGCGTATGGGAGCCCGTCCGAAGCCGGCTACTCCGGAACGGCGTCGGCCTCATCCTTCGCCGCTTCCGGCACGACCTACGGCACGAACCCCGCTTCAGGTTCCATGCCCACCTACGGCGGCGGATACGGCGGCGGCTCCTACGGGGACGGCACCACCGCAGGAGGCGGCAGCAGCGGCTCCTATCCAGGCGGCCCCGCTGGCGGAATCCCTTACGGCGGCAGCAACCTGCCGCGGCCACCGAAGCCGCGGCCGGCCGGTCCCGGCGCTCCAGGCGTTGCGGTCGCAGCCGGGGCAGCACTCCTGGTTGGCGGCGGACTTAAGGCTTTGGACGTCACCAACGTGATCAACCTTGGAGACTCAGCGAACGCCGTCGTCTGGGCAAGCGCGGCAGCGGTCCTCGGCCTCGGCATCCTGATCTGCGGCATGCGTGGCAGGACGGGCGGCATCCTGAGCCTCTTCGCGGTGGTGGCACTGATTGCCGGCGGCCTGTACAACGTGGTGGGCAACGGTGACCGGATGCGGTTCCAGCAAGTGAACTGGAGCCCCGCCAGCATCTCGGAGGCCCGCGACGGCTTTGACGTCACGGCCGGCCGTGGAACGGTGGACCTCACGGGCCTCGCCGTGAACGCCCCCCTGCCGTCCGACGTCGTCATCCCCCTGGACATTACAGCGAGCAACGTGACGGTGGTCATCCCGGACAACGTGCCCGTGGACATCAAGGCGGACATGACAATGGGGAACCTCAACGAAGCTACAGGACAGCGCGGCGGCACCACTACCCGGGAAAGCAGCTACAACACCGACGAGCCCGGCAGCCGCCTGGTGGTCCAGATCGACGGCACCTTCAGCAACGTCACCATCGAGGAAGGCAACTGAGATGAGCAACAGCAACCCGGCGCCGGAGCCCCAAATACCCGGCACCTACTCCACAGACAATCCAAAGACGGCGCATATGGACCCTTCAGCCCCGGCATCTGCAAGGGTGGGAACGGTGGTGTGGGGACTGATCGTCCTGGCACTCGCAGCGCTGATCATCGTCGCGCAACTGGGCTTCGTGACCCTCAACGGCACGTATGTCCTCATCGGCCTCATGATCGGAGCCGGCGCAGCCCTGGTGGTGGGCGGCCTGCTCGCCGCCCGCAAGCGTGACAATGAACCAACAACACGGAAGTCTTAGGACATGGACAAATTTTTCAGCATCGTCAGAGGCCTCGGCCTGAAACGCGGCCCGCAGCGCTGGCTTGGCGGGGTCCTCGGTGGCATCGCAGCCAAACTCAATGTGGATGTAGCGTATGTGCGCATCGGTTTCCTCCTCTTCTGCCTCCTGCCGGGTCCGGCCGTGATCTTCTACCTCCTGGCGTGGGTGATCCTTCCCGACCAGCGCAATGTGATTCCGCTCCAGACATTCCTGGACCGGCGGTCACTGAACCGTCCCTGACGCCTTAACCGTCAGCGGCCTCCGCCCTGCCGGGCGGGGGCCGCTGTTTTTCGGGCGGAGGCCAGAGACCGAGGGGCCCGAAGCACCCTCTTTGACGACCGGACCAAGGTGGCGGTCATTGCCATGGCACGGGGTCTTTTGTAACCGGTTTGTGTCGTACCCCACACCTCCCACTACACTTCTAGGTGAGCTCAGCGTGGCGCTCTGCCTGTAAACCTTCTCCCAGGATTAGAGCCGAAAATATGAAAATTGGAATCCTCACCAGCGGTGGCGACTGCCCCGGATTGAACGCGGTCATCCGCGGCGCCGTACTGAAGGGCATTGCCATCCACGGCCACGAGTTCGTGGGTTTCCTCGACGGCTGGCGCGGCGTGGTGGAGGGTGACATCATCGACATCCCCCGCACCATGGTCCGCGGTATTGCCAAGCAGGGCGGCACCATCCTTGGCACCTCACGCACCAACCCCTTCGAAAACGGCGGCGGACCCGAGGTCATCAAAGCCCACATGGACCGCCTGGGCATCGATGCCATTATCGCCATCGGCGGTGAGGGAACACTGGCCGCGGCCAAGCGCCTGACGGACGCCGGGCTGAACATCGTGGGTGTCCCCAAGACTGTTGACAATGACCTCGACGCCACGGACTACACCTTCGGTTTCGATACCGCAGTGCAGATCGCCACCGAAGCCATCGACCGGCTCCGCACCACCGGCGAATCCCACCACCGCTGCATGATCGCCGAAGTGATGGGCCGCCACGTAGGCTGGATCGCGCTGCACGCCGGCATGGCCGCAGGCGCCCACGCCATCCTCATCCCGGAGCAGAAGGTCAGCATCGACCAGATCACCGAATGGGTGAACGAAGCCCATGCCCGCGGCCGTGCGCCGCTGGTGGTTGTGGCCGAAGGATTTGTTCCCGAGCACATGGAGACCCCGCACTCCGAGCGCGGACTGGACACCTTTGGCCGTCCCCGCCTCGGCGGCATCGCAGACCAGCTCGCTCCGGAGCTGGAAGCCCGGACCGGCATCGAAACCCGCGCCACCATCCTCGGCCACATCCAGCGCGGCGGCGTGCCGTCAGCCTTCGACCGCGTCCTGGCAACCCGGCTGGGCATGGCCGCCATCGATTCGGTGGTGGAAGGCTTCTGGGGCACCATGGTGGCGCTGAAGGGAACGGACATCGAGCACGTGGGCTTCCAGGAAGCCCTTGGCCAACTGAAGACCGTTCCGCAGAAGCGCTACGACGAAGCCGCCGTCCTGTTCGGCTGAGCTTCCTGCCCGTCCTAGGCTGGGAACATGACACTCGACCCCGGTTCTGCTGCCATCATCCAGCTTGCGTGGGCCCGCCGTCTTGGGCTTGACGACGACGCTTTCAGCTCTGCCCTGGCCTCCGGCGACCGCATCGTCCGGGCGGACGAGTCGGTCCGGACTGTGGAGTTCGTGCGGCTGTTTGGAAGTTCGGCGCTGATCGGGCCGCAGTGGATAATCGAGGCCGCGGACGGCATTCCTGATGAAGAGATGGCGCAGCACGTCACGCTCCTGACGCTGACCCGGTCCCACGGCGGACACGGGCTGGGGGCGGCGGCACTCTTCTTCGCCGACGACCTGCCCCTCCAGCAGCCGCCAAAGGAGATGACCGTTTCACACGGCAACCCCGAGGCCATCGAGCTGGAGGGCAGATGCCCGCCGGATGATGTGAACGAGGTTGGCCTGTCCGACCTGGAAAACCGCTACACAATCGTCAAGGAGCTGAACGGACGCCGGGTTCCGTTGGCCTGCGGCGCCTATACAGAGTGGGAAGGCCTGCTGGCCCACCTGGGTGTCCTGGTGGATCCGGAGTGGCGGCGGCGGGGGCTGGGTTCCCTGGCCGCATCCATCGCAGCCCATGAGGCCCTGGCTGCGGGGCTGACCCTGCAGTGGCGGACAGACGTAAGCAACACAGGGTCGCTGGCGTTGGCCCGGAAGCTGGGGCTCTCAACCGGCGGTATCCAAACCAGCGTCCACCTTGGCTGACGCCGCTGCATGGCCGGGGCCGCCCCAGTCCTGAACCGGTTGGGGCTTGGCGAAGAACAGTGCCACCGCTGCCCCCACCAGGACCACCGCGGCGGGCAGCAGGATTGACTGGCCCATCGCCGTCGAGAATCCGCCGTGCATGGCCTCAGGAAGCGTGCCGCCCAGGGCCATACCCTCCCCGGCGGGCCCGGCGGATCCGCCCGCCGGCAGCTCGGCCGCGAGCCTGGCCTGAATCAGCACGGCGATGGCGGCACTGCCCAGGACTGCGCCGATTTGCCGGGTGGTGTTGTAGACGCCCGAGCCTGCACCTGCCTGGCGCGGCGGAAGGTTACGCGTGGCTGTGGTGCTCAGGGGAGCCCAGATGCCTGCGTTGGCGAAGCCCAGCACGGCGCTGGGCAGCAGGAACATCAGGATGGGCGTGTCCGGCTGCATCAGGACGGAGTTCCAGAGAAGCGCCACGGCCATGAGGACCAGGCCTCCTGCCGCAAGGTACTTGGGATTGACCCGGTCCACGATCTTCCCCACTACCGGAGCCAGGCCGCCGGAAATCAGCGCCATGGGCACCATCAGGAGGGCAGACTCGGTGGGCGTCAGGCCGCGGACCATTTGGTAGTAGAAGATCAGTGGAAGGCCGAAGGCAGTAACAGTGAAGCCTACTGTGGTGATTCCAATGTTGGCGAGGGAGAAGTTCCTGTCCCGGAACAGCCCCAGCGGCAGGAGCGGCTCACCCCTGTTGAACCGCTGCCAGAGTACAAACGCGGTCAGCACGGCAAGGCCCGCGATGATGAGGCCCCATACGCTGACGGGCCCGGCGATAGTGCCCCAGTTGTAGGTCTCGCCCTCCTGTATCCCGAAGACAAGCAGGAACAGCCCGACGGCGCTGAGCACCACTCCGAGGATGTCGAACCTGTGCGGGTGGGTGCTGAGCGTGGGGACGTTGCGCAAGGCGAGGACGAAGCCTGCGATCCCGATGGGAACGTTGATGAAGAAGATCCATTCCCAGCCCAGCCCGTCCACCAGGACGCCACCCAGGATGGGTCCGACGAGAGTAGCCAGGCCGGCGGTGGCACCCCAGATGGACATCGCCGCACCGCGTCGGTCCGGCGGGAAGATGCGCGTGATCACGGCCATCGTCTGGGGCGTCATCATGGCAGCACCAAGGCCCTGCAGCACACGGGCCGCGATGAGGGTTTCCACGTTTCCCGAGAGCCCGCACCACAGCGAAGCAAGGGTGAACACCACCAGCCCCGAGAGGTAGAGCTTCTTGGGGCCGAACCGGTCGCCGAGCCTGCCGGTGATCAGCAGCGGGACGGCGTAGGCCAACAGGTAGGCGCTGGTCACCCAGATCACGGAGTTGATGTCCGCGCCGAGACCCTCCATGATCCGTGGATTCGCCACGGATACGATGGTGGTATCGATCAGGATCATGAAGAACCCGATCACCAGCGACCAGAGGGCCGGCCACGGCTTTGCTACGTTTTCCACTCGGTCATCCTTCAGGGGTGTCGGCTTCCGGGCGGAACCACGACAGGCTAGCCCAGGAGATCGAGGATCTCCTGGCGGGCGAACATTTGTGCCGCTGCCCGCGCGGACGGCGAACCGGCGTCAGGATCCGCGCCGGCATCCAGCAATGCACGGGCAACATCCGTGTAACCCTTGAACGCGGCTCCGGCGAGCGGTGTCTGGCCGCGGTCGTTGGCGGTGTTGGCTTCGGCGCCGTGGTGCAGGATCAGCTGCACCGCGTCCACGTGGCCATGATAGGCCGCGAGCATGAGGAGGGAATCTCCCGCCGAGTTGGTCAAGGTTGCGGGAGCTCCGGCCTCGAGGTACGCGCGGAGCAGTTCCGTGTTCCCTTCCCTGGCTCCCTGGAAGAGGGTGTGCGCCAGGGCGAGGGCGTCGTCGTCGGGCCCTGCCGTTGTTTCGGCGTTGTCAGTCATCAGCGTGGCCCCCTGAGGAATCCGGTCTGGCGCCCCACCACCTGGCCGGCGTCGGGGGCGACAATGAGTTCTTGGCTGGCGGTGTACGGCTCGTCCCCGTCCAGGATCGTCAGTATCTCATCCCCGGCCACGGAACGCTTTATGACAGCCAGCGCCACCGGACCCATTTCATAGTGCTGGGCTACGGACGTTACCGCCCCCACCTTTCGTTCACCCGACAGGACCGGGCTTCCGGCGGCGGGCATGGTGTGCTGCGATCCGTCCAGTTGCAGGAACACGAGGCGCCGCGGCGGATGTCCCAGGTTATGGACGCGGGCAATGGTCTCCTGCCCCCTGTAGCACCCCTTGGCCAGGTGCACGGCCGTCCGGAGCAGGTCCAGTTCGTGCGGGATGGTTTTGTCGTCCGTTTCCGCACCAATGCGCGGGCGCCACGCGGCCACCCGAAGGGCCTCCGCCGCCAGGACGCCGGCGAGGGGACGGCCGGCAACCGTCTCCTCCAACGCGGAAGAGGGAACCAGGTATTCAAACCAGGGGCGTTCCAGGCCCGGGTGGCGTTCCTCGGAGACGGTGGCGTAGGAGTAGCCGCCGGCACCCACATTCGGCCACGGGTCCTGCCAGGCCAGCAGGTTGGACCATTCCGGAACGGCCTTGGTGCTGCCTACAACGGCCCAGTCGGCAGAGACATCGGCAACCTCCACCCGGAGCATGAACTTCATCCTGTTGAGGAACTCCGCCAGCGGTGCCGCTTCGGCGGCTTCCACAATCAGCCAGGTGGTCCCGCCGTCGTCCACCACGCGGGCGTCGAAGTCGATGCGGCCCTGGACGCTGAGCAGCAGCAGTTCGCTGGACTCCCCCGGTGCCAGGCCTGTGACCTGCTGCGAGGACAGCGTGTTGAGCCAGCTCAGCCGGTCCGGGCCGGCGATGGTGACAACACCACGGTGGGAGAGGTCGACGACGGCTGTTCCGGCGGCGAGTGCGCGCTGCTCACGCAGGGGCTCGCCGTAGTGGGAAGCGACGCCGGCATCCGCGCCGGCCGCCTCAACGGCTCCAGGGCGCGACAAGAGAGGGCTGGGTGTAGTCATATTGGCAGTAACGTCCTTGAGTTGGTAAGTATTCCGGCTTCGACAGCTCACAGCGCCAGGGGCCCTCCGGCCCAATCCAGCCGGCCTACCAGGTCAGGAAACCCTTTTCAGGAAAGCTGAGGCGTGGGCTTCGAGGCCCTTGCCGCTTTCTCCCCCTGTTGCGACGTCCCAGCGCCACAAAAGGTTTCCGTCCACCAGGCCGAAGATGCGGGTGGCCGCGCTGTAGTCCTTGGAGTGGCTCCCCCGCATCACCATGTCGGTGGTGAGCTGGATCTGCGGGCCTTTGATCTGCCCGTAGTACAACTCTGAGATGCCGCCCGGGTGGGAAATGGACACCGAGATATCGAAGCCGCCCTCACTGTTGCGCAGGGCTTCGACTTCGTCGGCGCTCTTCAGCGCCGGCACGATGTCTGCCGGAACCAGGCCCGGGCCGCCGTCGGCATCCAACTGTTTGCGCTCCAGCGCCCAAAAGCCGGTCTCGACGGTGAGCGGCCGCAGGCGTGTCCCCTCGTCGTCCGTCAACCAGCTTTCGGCACGGTACTGAAGGTACGGCAGGCCGTTGTGGGTGAAGGAGACGTGCTGCAGGAAATGCTCGGAGTCCTCGTCCCCGCTGCCGAGCCGGCCGCGGCCTTCCCACTCACCGATGAGCCAGGAAAGGGGAACAAGTTCTGGGGTCAGATCCGTGGGAATCTCAATGGGCACAGCTACTACCTCGGGATACAGCTAGCTGGGAAAGCGGTCTACTTCTGGCCTTTGAAGAGGCGGTAAACCACGAAGCCGGCAAACCAGGCCATGGACAGGCTCGCAATGCCGAGCAGGACAAGGAAGAAGATTTCAAAAGCAAGTACGGACATGATGCCATCCTAACCCGTCAATAGATGAGTAGTTTGTCTATGAAGTAAGCCAGCGAACCGACTGCTGAGACGGGCGCCAGGCCCATGCCCAGGGCGGCAGGAATATTAAGCGGAGCGCCGCGGAGGGTGACCAGCCGGCGGAAGCTTGCCAGGACCGCGCCCACCACAACGCCGAAGATGGCGGCCGGGAGGACTGCGATATCCGAGAGCACCAGGCCGGCCAGCGGTCCTGCCAGCCCGGCCAGGATGATGCCCAGTGGTGCCACGACACTGTCCGGCCACCGGATCAGCCCGGCAAGCAGTGCCACAACGGCGCTGATGGCAGCCACCAGCAGCATCTCGCGAACGCCGTTCAGGCGGGCTCCGGCGATCCATCCTGCGCCCAGGCAGGACAGCAGGACTCCCACGGAACAGCCGAGTGTGGATTCCAGCCGCTGCGCCTGCCCGGTTCCGCGGATTAGCTGCACTACAAAGACGGCCATCATTCCCAGCGCCATGAACCCGGGAGTCCAGTCCAGGTAACCCGGGGCGGGAGCCCAGGCGGCGGCGAGCGCTGATCCCGCGCCTGCAAGGGCAATGACGGCTGCGAGCGTTTTCTTGGCGGGAATCCGGAGGAAGTGCGGCCAGCCAATGCCAACGGCGGCGGCAATCAGCACAGCGACAGCCACGAGGATTTCGCGGGAGGTGTAGACGCCGGCGATGATCGCTGTGAGTCCTGCGATCCCCACCACGCCAATGGTCCACGAGCCGAGCGAACGCGCGGGCGCCTGCAGTTCCGCCGTCATTCGGAGCCCGGCCCGTACTTAGTTTCTGCACTCACTGCGCTGCAATCCCATCCTGGCGTAGATCGAGGGCGGTATCCGCCCCTTCGTGGCAGGGCATGCCGCCCTGGGCTCAATCCTGCCTGATATGAACGGGATATGCCGCAAAACGTGCCGTTACAGGATATTAATCCCTGACTCCCCAGGGGTGCCGGGTATACTCAAGGTTCAGCTACGCTCCCTGCGGGGGTGGCGGGCAGGCAGCTTTTTGGCCGGCCCCAAGTCCGCGCTGGAAGCCAGTACAGGCCGGTGAGAATCCGGTTCAGTCGCTCAACGGTGCGCGGACGGCCCTTGGAGGAACAATGTCGCACATCCTGTTATTGACGAACAGCACCGGCTCTTCGGTTGACATCCTGCCTGCCTTGGAATTGCTGAACCACCGGGTCCACATCCTCCCCGCCGAACCCACGGCACTGCTTGAGACCGATCCCTGCGACATCGTGCTCCTGGACGCCCGGAAGGACCTGGTAGGCGCCCGGTCCCTCACCCAGCTCCTCAAAGCCACCGGGCTGAGCGCCCCCCTGGTGCTGATCCTCACGGAAGGCGGCATGGCTGCCGTCTCCTCCGCCTGGGCAGTTGATGACATCGTCCTGGATTCAGCCGGTCCCGCTGAAGTGGAGGCACGCATCAGGCTCTCGATCGCCCGGGCTGTGCCCGAACAGGAAGATACGCCCAGCGAAATCCGCGCGGCGGGCGTTGTCATCGATGAAGCCAGTTACACTGCCCGCGTCAACGGCGCGCCGCTGAACCTGACCTTCAAGGAATTTGAACTCCTGAAATACCTGGCCCAGCACCCCGGCCGGGTATTCACCCGCCAGCAGCTGCTCACTGAGGTGTGGGGCTACGACTATTACGGTGGTACGCGCACGGTGGACGTCCATGTCCGGCGACTGCGCGCCAAGCTGGGGGCGGACCACGAGAACCTGATCAGCACGGTCCGCAACGTGGGCTACCGCCTGACCCTGGTCCGCCAACAGGAAGACGAGCTCACCGAAGCCTGAGTACCGGGCCGTTATCCGTATAGCCTTGCTTCATGACTCCAGCGCACCCCGAGAAGTGGCCCGTCCATGTTGTCCGAGGCGGGGTTGACCAGCAGCTTCTGAAAGACTGCCGCGACCTGCTGGCCGCGGCCGAGGAGTCTGATGGCAATCCATCCATCTCGGAGCAGACCCTGGTAACCATGCGTGCCGGAGACTCGGCCGAGCACTCGCTGCTGACCCTGGCGCTGTACGCGCCCGACGAGGACTCCGACCCCGCCACCGGGCAGGACCTGGCCGGCTTCGCAGCCGTGGTCGAGGAAAAGGACGGCAGCGGAATCCTGGAGATTGCCGTCCACCCCTCTTACCGCAACCAGGGCGTTGCCGACCGCCTTGTGGGAGCGTTGAAGGAAAGCCGCGGCTTTGACGGGCTGAAGGCCTGGTCCCATGGCAACCACGAGGCCGCCGCCGACCTCGCGGCGCGCTACGGTTACGCGCCGGTGCGCGAACTGTGGAAGATGCGCATGACGACGGCGGGTGCGGAGCTGCCCGACGCCGCCCTTCCGGAAGGGGTGACCATCCGGTCCTTCGTGCCGGGACAGGATGAGGACGCCTGGCTGGCAGCAAACCGGGCGGCGTTCGCGTACCACCCGGAGCAGGGGAACCTTACAAGGGCAGATCTTGAAGCCCGCATGGCCGAGGAGTGGTTTGACCCGGCCGGCTTCCTCCTGGCCGAGGACAGGGACGGGCGGCTGCTGGGGTTCCACTGGACCAAGGTGCACCCCCGGCATGGTTCGCATCCGGCCATCGGCGAGGTTTATGTGGTGGGCGTGGCGCCGGAGGCGCAGGGCATGGGCCTTGGCAAAGCGCTCACGATTGCGGGCATCAAACACCTTCAGGAGCTGGGACTGCACGCCGTCATGCTGTATACGGATGCGGACAACGCCCCCGCCGTGTCCTTGTACCGCCGCCTTGGGTTCACCCGCTGGGACATGGACGTGATGTATGGACCGGTGGCAGCCGGTTAGTCCATCCACTGACACACGGGGCGAAGGGCGGAAATCAAGGGCCTTGGCTGTACTGAATGCTTGTAAGGTTGAAACAGAACGCCGCGGGCCGGAAGCGCCAGCATCAAGCGCCAGGTAAAGGAGATGCCATGAACCCGGAACCTTCCGGTACTGCTACGTCCCAGGACATAGCAGTACCTGTGCGCGCCCGTTTCGGTTCCTCGGAAGTACCGGCGTCCCGGGCCACCCAGGACCGCATTGACATCCCCGAGTTCGCACCGAACCTTCAGCCCGAAGGCGACATCCGCCCGGACCGCTTCCTGGACCGCGAGCTGAGCTGGCTCAGCTTCAATTCCCGTGTCCTGGAACTTGCGGAAGACCCCTCGCTGCACCTGTTGGAGCGCGTTAGCTTCCTCTCGATCTTCGCCTCCAACCTGGACGAGTTCTTCATGGTCCGGGTGGCCGGCCTCAAGCGCCGCATCGCCACCGGCCTGGCGGTGCCGTCGCCCGCAGGCCTGAGCCCGGTGGAGGTGCTCGAAAGGATCAGCGGGGAAGCCCACCGGCTCCAGCAGCGCCACGCCCAGGTGTATGCCGACCAGATCCGTCCTGCCCTGGCTTATGAGCACATCCACCTCATGCACTGGGATGAACTGGACGACGCCGCCAAGCAACAGCTCAGCGTGATGTTCGCCGAAAAGGTCTTCCCCATCCTCACGCCCCTGGCGGTGGATCCGGCCCACCCCTTCCCGTACATCTCCGGCCTCTCGCTGAACCTTGCCGTCGTGGTCCGGAACCCTGTCAGCGACAAGGAGCTCTTTGCCCGCGTCAAGGTACCGGACCAGCTGCCGCGCCTGATCTCCATTGACGGACCCCGCGCAGGTGCCGTTGCAGGCCGGGTGGCCCGCTTCATTGCGCTTGAGGAAGTCATTGCCGTCCATTTGGATAAGCTCTTCCCCGGCATGGAGGTCCTGGAGCACCACTCGTTCCGCGTCACCCGGAACGAGGATGTTGAGGTGGAAGAGGACGACGCCGAAAACCTCCTGCAGGCGCTCGAGAAGGAACTCCTGCGCCGCCGCTTCGGCCCGCCGGTGCGGCTTGAGGTCACCAACGACATCAACCCCAATATCCGTGCGCTCCTGATCCGTGAACTGGGCGTGGAGGAATCCGAGGTGTACTCGGTGCCGGCTCCGCTGGACCTCCGCGGCCTGTCCGTCATCGCCGGCATTGACCGCGCGGACCTGCACTACCCCAAGCACGTTCCGCATACTTCCCGGTACCTCAACGAGTCCGAGACGTCCAAGGCCGCGAACGTCTTCGCCGCCATGCGCCGCCGTGACATCCTGCTGCACCACCCGTACGACTCATTCTCCACCTCCGTCCAGGCGTTTCTTGAGCAGGCCGCCGCGGACCCCAAGGTCCAGGCCATCAAGCAGACCCTGTACCGCACCTCGGGCGACTCGCCCATTGTTGACGCCCTGATCGACGCGGCCGAGGCCGGCAAGCAGGTCCTGGCCCTGGTGGAAATCAAGGCCCGTTTCGACGAACAGGCGAACATTTCGTGGGCCCGCAAGCTTGAGCAGGCCGGCGTGCATGTGGTCTACGGAATCGTGGGCCTCAAGACACACTGCAAGCTGTCCCTGGTGGTGCGCCAGGAAGTGGACGGGCTGCGCCGCTACTGCCACATTGGAACAGGCAACTACCACCCACGGACCGCACGGTATTACGAGGACCTGGGTCTCCTGACCGCGAACGAACAGGTGGGCGAGGACCTCTCCAAGCTGTTTAACCAGCTATCCGGCTATGCCCCGAAGTCCACCTTCAAGCGATTGCTCGTCGCGCCCCGTTCGGTGCGGTCAGGCCTGATCGACCGGATTGAGACCGAGATCCGAAATGCCCGCGCCGGAGTACCCGGGCGGGTGCAGATCAAGGTGAACTCCATGGTGGACGAAGCCATCATCGACTCCCTGTACCGGGCTTCGCAGGCCGGCGTCAAGGTCGATGTGGTGGTCCGCGGCATCTGCTCGCTGCGCCCCGGCGTCCCCGGGCTGAGCGAAAACATCACAGTCCGTTCCATCCTGGGCCGGTTCCTGGAACACTCGCGGGTGTTCGCTTTCGCCAACGGCGGCGACCCTGTGGTGTACATCGGGTCCGCGGACATGATGCACCGCAACCTGGACCGCCGCGTGGAAGCCCTGGTCCAGCTGGCCAGTGCCGATGACATCGCCTATGTCCTTGACCTGCTCAAGCGCTATATGACACCGGAAACCGCCAGCTGGCACCTGGACAACGAAGGCAACTGGTCCCGGCACCACTTGGCTGAGGACGGCAAACCCCTTGAGGACGTCCAGTCGTGGCTGCTCGCGTCCCGTCCCCGGCAGCGCAGCCTGAGCCGGCGGTAAGGGAAACTGTTTTGTCAAGCGATGCGCTCGTAGCAGACCAGACAGACCACCCGGGGGAACCAGTAGCAGTCACCGCTGCCGGTGCCCTGCCATGGCGGGTCACGAAGGACAAGCTTGAAGTCCTGTTGATCCACCGTCCCCGCTATGACGACTGGTCGTGGCCCAAAGGCAAGATCGACCACGGCGAGACAGTCCCCGAATGCGCGGTCCGGGAAGTCCGGGAAGAGATTGGCCTCGACGCGCCCCTGGGGATTCCCCTGCCTCCCATCCATTACCACGTCGCCTCCGGTTTGAAGGTGGTCCACTACTGGGCGGTCAAGGTGAACGGGACCCGGCTTGTTCCCGACGGCAAGGAGGTGGACAGCGTCATCTGGTGCACGCCGGAGAAGGCGGCCGCGCTGCTCTCCAACCCGACCGACGTCGTACCACTGCAGTACTTGCACGAAGCCCACGAACGCAACGAACTGAACACCTGGCCGCTCCTGGTGCTGCGCCATGCCAAGGCCAAGCCGCGCTCGTCCTGGAGCAAGGCCGAAGGCGAGCGGCCACTTGCCGCCACCGGAACGCGCCAGGCGCGGGCCGTCGGCCGGCTTTTGCAAACCTGGAAGCCGCCGCGCGTGGTGACCAGTCCCTGGCTGCGGTGCGTGGCCACAGTAGCGCCTTACGCCAAGGCCGCCGGCGCGAAGGTGAAGCTGGCGGAGGCGCTTACGGAGCACCGGCACGAGCGGAGCCCGAAGAAAACGGCGGCCGTCGTCGAGTCCTTGTTCGATAAGCAGCGCCCCGTGGTCGTCTGTACGCACCGCCCGGCGCTGCCCACGGTATTCGCGCAGCTGTCCCAGCACATGCCGCCGGTCTTGAGCAGCCTCCTTCCGTCCGAGGAGCCCTACCTTTCACCCGGTGAACTGGTGGTGTGCCACGTGGCTCCCGGCGGAAAGAACCGGGTCGTTGCCGTGGAGAAGTTCAAACCGTTCGACGACTAGGCATGCCCGCACCGGGCCGGCGTCCAGCGGCTTCCTGCCCTCCCGATAGACTTGGGACGTGAGCATCCCAACCCCTTATGAAGACCTCCTGCGCGATGTCCTGGCATCCGGCACGCACAAATCGGACCGTACCGGGACCGGAACCACCAGCGTTTTCGGGCGCCAACTGCGCTTTGACCTGACGAAAAGCTTCCCGCTGATCACCACCAAACGGGTCCATTTCAAGTCCGTGGCAGTGGAGCTTCTGTGGTTCCTGCGCGGTGAAACGAATGTGAAGTGGATGCAGGAACAGGGCGTCACCATCTGGAATGAATGGGCGGACGCGGACGGCGACCTTGGCCCCGTCTACGGCGTGCAGTGGCGCAGCTGGCCCACCCCTGACGGCGGGCACATCGACCAGATCGCGGAACTGATAGAGAATCTCAGGTCCAACCCGGACTCCCGCCGGCACATCGTCTCCGCCTGGAACGTCTCCGAACTTTCCGACATGGCCCTTCCGCCGTGCCACGCGTTTTTTCAGTTCTATGTCGCCGACGGCAAGCTGTCCTGCCAGCTGTACCAGCGCTCCGCGGACATGTTCCTGGGCGTGCCGTTCAACATCGCGTCCTACGCGTTGCTGACCTGCATGGTGGCCCAGCAGGTGGGACTGGAACCCGGCGAGTTCATCTGGACCGGCGGGGACGTCCACATCTATGAAAACCATATGGACCAGGTCCTCAAGCAGCTGGAGCGGGAGCCATATGCGTACCCGCAGCTGAAGATCAACCGGAAACCGGCATCGATCTTCGACTACACGCTGGAGGACTTCGAAGTGGTGGGCTACCGGCACCACCCCACGATTAAGGCGCCGATCGCAGTATGAGCACAGAAAACTTCACGGATCCGCAGTCCTTCACGGAGGAGCTGGCCTCCTCTGTCACCGGCGTTGGCCTGGTGTGGGCGCAGACGCCCGACGGCGTCATCGGCAAGGACGGGGACATGCCCTGGCACCTCCCTGAGGACCTCAAACACTTCACCCGGCTGACCACCGGGCACCCGGTCATCATGGGACGCAAAACCTGGCTGTCCTTCCCGGAAAAGTACCGCCCCCTGCCGGGGCGGACAAATATCGTCATTACCCGCCAGAAAAGCTGGGCCGATACGCCTGAGGCGGAGGGCGCCGTCGTGGTTCCCTCTTTGGACGATGCGCTGCTGGAGTCCCAGTTCGTCGAGGGCGGGGACACAGTCTGGATCCTGGGCGGCGGGGAGATTTTCCGCCAGTCAACGGAGCTGGCCAACGTCGCGGTGGTCACCACCATTGATGTGAAGGCCGATGGCGACACTTTCGCCCCTGAGCTTGGCACCAGTTGGGAGGCGTCCGCCTCCCTGCCGCCGGACGGCTGGCTGACTGCTGTCAACGGCACCCGCTACCGATTCACCAAGTGGTCAAGGACCGAGGGCTAAACCATGCTGAAGAAACCGGAAACCCTTTTTGTCCTTGGGTACATGCTGCTCCCCCTGCTTGCCCTCCTGTCTGCGATCGTTGGGCTCACGATGATCCTGGGCGGCAACAAGATCGCCGGCGCCATCGTGCTGGTGGTAGTCACGCAGGTCTTCGCCTTCGGAGCCTTCTTCGCCCTGCGGGCCCGCAAGGCTGCCGTCCCGGAGCACTCCGACCGGAGCTAAACCGCATTGTATGGGGAGCTTGAGCGGCCGGAGTGACGTAACCGACTGCGCGGTGCCGGTTCCGGCGTCTAAACTGGACGGATGACTACAGCAGCTACCCCTTCCGTCGGCCTGGTCGGATGGCGCGGCATGGTCGGTTCCGTCCTCATGCAGCGCATGCAGGACGAGGGCGACTTCGCCAACATCAACCCGGTGTTCTTCTCCACCTCCAACGCGGGAGGTGCCGCGCCTTCCTTCGCTGAAGGCGCCGGCAAGCTCGAGAACGCGTTCGACATCGACACCCTCGCGAAGCTGCCCATTATTGTCACCGCCCAGGGCGGCGACTACACCAAGCAGGTCCACGGCGAACTCCGCAGCCGCGGCTGGGACGGCCTGTGGATCGACGCCGCCTCCACCCTGCGCATGAACGACGACTCGATCATCGTCCTGGACCCCGTCAACCGCGACGTCATCGACAAGGGCCTGGTCAACGGCACCAAGGACTTCATCGGCGGCAACTGCACGGTTTCCTGCATGCTGATGGGCCTCGGCGGCCTGTTCAAGAACGGGCTGGTCGAGTGGGGCACCTCCATGACCTACCAGGCTGCCTCCGGCGGCGGCGCCCGGCACATGCGTGAGCTCCTCAGCCAGTTCGGCACGCTCAACGCCGAGGTCAGCACGGAACTGGACGACCCCGCGTCGGCGATCCTGGACATCGACCGCAAGGTCCTGGCCCACCAGCGCACCGGCATCGACGCTACCCAGTTCGGCGTGCCCCTGGCGGGCTCCCTGATCCCCTGGATTGACGCCGACCTGGGCAACGGACAGTCCAAGGAAGAGTGGAAGGCCGGGGTCGAGACCAACAAGATCCTGGGCACCGGCGAGGAAAACCGCGTCATCATGGACGGCCTCTGCGTCCGCATCGGCGCCATGCGCTCCCACTCCCAGGCCCTCACCCTGAAGCTCCGCGAGGACCTGTCCGTCGCCGAGATCGAGAAACTCCTGGCGGAGGACAACGAATGGGCCAAGGTGGTTCCCAACACCAAGGAAGCCTCCATGGCGGAGCTCACCCCGGTGGCAGCCTCCGGCACCCTGGACATCCCCGTTGGCCGTATCCGCAAGATGGAGATGGGCCCGCAGTACATCAGCGCCTTCACCGTGGGTGACCAGCTCCTGTGGGGCGCCGCCGAGCCGCTGCGCCGCATGCTGAACATCGCCACCGGCAACCTGTAGCACTGCAGCTGCCAAGCGGCCCTGCCCCGTTTCGGGGCGGGGCCGCTTTTGCGTGGCAGCACGTCACTTTTCCAGGAACTCCAGGTACCGCCGGGCTGCGCGACCGAAGGCAGCCTGTGCTGCCGGCCCCAGCGGCCGGGTCGGGTCAAAGAGTTCGGGTACGACGGCGGCGCGCTGGCCCATGCCTTCCCTCGCCCAGGTGCCAATCACCTCTCCCCCTGCCACGACAGTTTTCTTGAAGACCCCGTTCCCGCCGGGAACAATTTTGTCCGCATACCCGGGCGGCAGGACATGACTCCGGTCCGTGTACCCCAGGAGGAATTCGTCAAAGCCCGCAAGCAGCAGCAGGGAGCGCCCGCCCGGGACTCCGGTATCCAGCAGCGCCGCCGTCTCCGGCGACATCCAGTAGCCGGTGCCGACGAACTCGAGCTCCACCAGTCCATCCCGGATGGTTTCCAGTGCGGACCGGACTTCGGTCAGCGGAATCTGTGTCCACCAGGCAAAGTCGCGGACGGTCGCCGGCCCGTGGCTGCGGAAGTAACGTAGCAGGAACCCGGCAATTGCCGCAGGCCGGTCGAGGCTGGGGGAAACGGGAATCCAGTCGTCGAAGGCCACCAGCAGCTGCTGATTCCCGGCCAGGGGCCCCTGCACCAGCCATGCGTGCCGGCACAGGGTCCCCAGGATGTGGATGCCCCGCTGTCCCTGCGTAGGCTGGCCGGCGGCGTCGAACGCCTTGAACAGGTCAGTGCGGCTGACCGGGCCTTCCGTGGAAATCCTGGCCAGGGCGATGTCACGGCTTTTCTCCACATCCGCCCACGTAATGCCGAGTTCGCGGTGCCGGCTGGCGATGCCCTTGGTGAGGCGGTCCGCGGTGAGTTCCAGCATCCAGCGCAGGTCCTCCGGTGCAACCAGGTGGAGGGTTCCCCGCATCGGCCACGAACGGACTATCGTTCCCGCGTCAAGGGCAGCCCGTACTTGGCTAAGGCCTGACTCCGGCATCCGGACGCCCACCGCCCACATGGCCGCCTGCAGGTCCTGCGCCTGCATGGCCGTCATCCAGCGCACCACATCAACCGCGGAGCGCAGAGGCTCCCCCGCACCCAACAGCCCCTGCGACGCAAGCCGCAGCCGGCCCATCAATCTGCGGTCAAGACGCTTCCCCACCACTGCAGCCATGCCCTCATCCTAGGGTCGGGGCGGGATCCGCAAAACGACGGCTAGGGTAGAAGCATGACTTTGGGGAGTTTGTGGCAGTTGCTCGCGCGTAAAACCAAGCGGTGGATGATCGGCGGGACGGTCTGCGTCCTGGCTGGAACGGTGGCGGGCATGCTCTTCCTCCCGGCCGTCCTGGGCAGCGGCGAGTCCGAGCCCCTGCTGCTCCTTCCCTCGCTCACTCTGTGCCTGGGCGGTGGCTATGCGGTGCTGTTTCCCGGCATCGCCGTCAGCCGCACCGGGGTGCGCATCCACCGTGACTGGCCGCGCCACCCGCGTGCAGGACAGGTCCTTTGGATCCTGTCACTCGCCGTCGCCCTGGCAGGGTTGGTGACATGCGTCGTGACGGGGCTCTCGAGCCCCTTGGCGCCAGGACTGCTGGTCTGGGTCTTCATGGGCATCTACCTGGTGCTCACCGGCTGGGCATCAGCCGTCATGGGGGCAGCCGAAGCGCTGCGGCAGAACAAGCAGGAAGCCCCGGTGGAGGCTACAGTTCCAAGCCGATAAGCAGCGGTTCAGGATGCAGCTCGATGCCAAAGCGCCGTTCGACGCCGGCCCGCACCTCACGTGCCACGGCCACCAGGTCCGCGGCGCTGGCTGAACCGCGGTTGGTGATGGCGAGCGTGTGCTTGGTGGACAGCGCGGCCCGCCCGCCGGACACGCTGTCCGCGTCCAGGCCGAAGCCCTTGCCGAAGCCGGCCTGGTCGATCAGCCAGGCTGCGGAAAGCTTTACCAGCCCGTCAGCACCTGCCGGGTACCGCGGCGCGGAGTCCGGCAACGCCTCGGCCACCTCCGCCGGGACGATGGGGTTGGTAAAGAACGAGCCCGTGGAGTAGGTATCCCTGTCGGCAGAGTTCCACACCATGCCTTTGGAGGCGCGCAGCCGCAGGACCTCGCGGCGAACGTCGTTGGCGTAGGCGCGCTTGCCGGGCTCAACCCCCAGCGACCGTGCCAGCTCGGCATAGCGGATAGGCGCGCTCATCCTGCCCAGGGGCAGCTGGAACTCCACTGTCAGCACCACGTAGCGGGGCGAGCCGTTGACGGTGGTCTGCTTGAGGATGGAGTCCCGGTAACTGAACCTGAGCTCTGAATTGGTGAAGGTCTTCACGGCGTTCCGTCCGCGATCCCAGGTGCGCACCGCGGCGATGGTCTGTGAAACGTCGGCACCGTAAGCGCCCACATTCTGTACCGGGGTGGCACCCGTGGAGCCTGGAATACCGGCCAGCGCTTCAATTCCGGACCAGGCGTGCAGCACGGCGTGTTCCACCAGCTTGTCCCAATTGTGGCCGGCCTGCACCACCACCGCCACGCCGCCGCAGGAGTCCTCCGCATTGACGGTGAACCCTTCGGAGGCGATCTTCACGACGGTACCGGGGAACCCGTCGTCGGAAATCAGAAGGTTGGAGCCGCCGCTGATGATCAGGACCTGCTCGCCTGCCGCATCGGCCGTGCGGACGGCGTCGATGATTTCGGCCTCGGTGCCCGCCTCGATGAAAGTGCCGGCAGGGCCGCCAACGGCGGACGTGGTGAGTTGGGAAAGCATCGTGGGAGTCACCAGACCACAATACTAGGGAAAGTCAGGCGGCCTTCCTGGCCACCGGCGACAGCAGGAAGCTCACCACCAGCATCACCATGACGCCCAACAGGGAATGCAGGATGCCCACGTGCTCCGCGAGCAGTCCCAGGAGCGGCGGACCGCAAAGGAACGCCCCGTACCCGATCGTGGACACCACCGAAACCCGGGCCGCGGCCTTGGCAGGATCGTCCGCAGCGGCGGACATGCCCACCGGGAAGCCGAGGGACGCGCCGAGGCCCCAGACCGCGAGCCCAACGAAGGCCAGCCAGGGAGCCGGAGCGAAAACAAACAGGCCAAGGCCCAGCACAGCCATCGCCGCGCACCAGCGCATCACCAGTACCCGACCGAAGCGGTCAAGAACCAGTGTCCCGGCGAACCGCCCGATGGTCATGAACGTCACAAAGAGGCCATAGCCGGCGGCACCGGCGGCGTCGGTCTGGCCGTGGCCATCAGCCAGTGCCAGGGCCACCCAGTCCCCCGCCGCACCTTCGGCAAGTGCAAGCCCCAGCACCAGCACGCCAAGGAGAAGGGTTCGCCGGTCGCGCCAGGCCTGGGCGATTTTCCTTTTGTTGTCCAGAGGCGCGTCCTCCGGGCCCACTCCCGCACGAATTACGGGGATGGGACCGGTAACGGGGTCCTCGAAGTTGTCCGGGGCATAGGTCCGCTCACCCGCCACCGGGGTAGCGTCGGCCCGGAACCAGGCTGCCGCCGTCGTCACCGAGACGGCGACCACCGCCCCGGCTGCCGCCAGATGCCAGGACACGGGCAGGGACAGCGCGGCCGCCCCGGCCCCGATCCCCGCCCCGGCCACCGTACCCAAGCTGAAGGCGCCGTGCAGCCTGGGCATGATGTGCCGGCCAACAGCCCGCTCCACGGCGGCGCCCTCAACATTCGAGGCCGTGTTCCAGCTCCCGGTTCCGAGGCCGATGACGGCCAGTCCCGCCGCGGTCACCACCGGGCTGGCCAGGACGGACGTGCCGAAACCGGCCAGCAGGAGGCCTGCGCCCACCATGATGCTGCCGGTCCTGATGGTCCGCTTGGAGCCCAGCCGGAGCACGATCAGCCCGGATGCGGTGACGGAGGCAAACGAACCCAGCGTCATGCAGAGCAGGAGGACCCCGACGTTTCCCGGGGTGAGGTCCAGTGCGTCACGGATGGCCGGAAGCCGGGAAACCCACGAGGCGAACGCCAGGCCGCTGGCGGCGTAAGCAACCATCACGGCATTGCGCCAGTGCCTGGCTTCCGTTGTGGTGGCCCCGGTTCCGGCCGTTGACGTCAACGAGGACTCAGGAGAGCTTGACGACGGCCTGGGCCTTCATCAGGACTTTCTGCCCTGCGGAAACGACCGCCAGGTCAACGCGGGCGGTGCCGGCGTCGGCGTCGATCTTCCCGATGGTGCCGGTGACCTCGATGGTGGCGCCCGGATCCTGCGTTCCGGTGGTGTCGGTGACGAGGACCGGTTTGGTGAAGCGGGTCTGGAAGTCGACGACGGCCGCCGGGTCGCCTGCCCAGTCGGTCACCAGCTGGACGGCCGAGCCCATCGTGAACATGCCGTGGGCGATGACGCCGGGCAGCTCTACACCGGTGGCGAAGGCCTCGTTCCAGTGGATGGGGTTGAAGTCGCCGGAGGCGCCGGCATACTTGACCAGGTCGGTCCGGGTGACCTCGATGGCACGGCTGCCGATCTCCTGGCCGGTGGTGAGTTCGTTAATGCTGGGGCTCATGGTTACTGTCCCTCTCCGCGGACCAGGATGGACGATGTGGTGGTGGTGACAGGCTCTCGGGAATCATCGGTGCCAAGGGAGAAGATCTCTGAGCGGGTGGTGATCATCGCTCCGCCGCCCATGGCGCGCACACCGTCAACATGCAGTTCGGCCACCAGGCGGTCGCCGGCAAAGATGGGCCGGTGGTGGGTGAAGCGCTGGTCGGCGTGGACCACGCGGGAGAAGTCAATGCCGGCTTCCGGATCCTCAATGAGCTGGGCGTCGGCGCGCTGGGCGATGATAATCGCAAAGGTTGGCGGGGCAACCAGGTCGCTGTGGCCCAGGGCCTTGGCTGCGTCGACGTCGAAGTGTGCAGGGTGGCTGGCTTTGACGGCGCGGGCGAACTCGCGGATTTTCTCGCGTCCAACGTCGTAAACCTCTGCGGCAGGGTAGCTTCGGCCCTGCAGATCCGGATTGATAGTCATGGCCTCAAGCCTATCGCCCGCCTGTCAGGGGGCAGAAAAGGGAGGCCGCGCCGAAGAAGCAGCTACCGGCGCAGGTTCTTCCGGATGGCCTGGCCGCGGACCACGATGCCCGCGATGTGCAGGACAAGCCCCAGCCCGATCAGCGGCAGGGACGCGGTGGCCAGTCCCTGGTTGCCGCTGGTGTTACCCACCAGGTTAAGGATGATGCCGACGGCGATCAGGCCCATCGCGCTGAAAACCAGGACTTTGTAACGGGTTGGCGCGGTGGCCCAGAATTCGTTCAGCACCCTGCCAGTTTACCGGCCAGGCTAGAACAGGGATTCCTGCACGGACGGCACGTCCGAGACGAAGTCACCGAGGACGATAGTGCGGGCCGCCAGCCGGCCCAGGTTCATCACGAAGACAGCGTCCGTTCCATCCAGCCGGGCCAGGGCGTTGGGTCCGCTGAGTGCGGCAATTTCGAACCCGTGCCGCCCGTTGTCCAGCGAATGCGGGTAGGTGTGGCGGGACCCCGGCCGGTAGAGAGCGGAGGCCTGTGCCGGGCGGACCCACGGCTCGTCCACGACAGTGAAGCCTTCGACGCCGGTGCGCGCCAGCAGGCCGCGGACTTCGCTGGCATGACCGGAGTTCATGGTGCCCAGTTTGGCATCCTGGAGCGGCTGCAGCAGTGCCTCCGACTTGGCGGCGGACCGCACCTGCTGGGCCAGTCCGGTTTCTCCCGTCACCAGATCCTCCAGGATCCGCACTACGCGGCCGTCCTGCGCCCTGGCGACGTACCTGGCCACCACGGCTCCCTGCTCTGCGAGCCGGTTCCATTTCCGGGGGCCCGAGGCCGTTCCCACCTTGGTGCTGCCGCCGGCAAAGGTGGCCACATACAGCCAGTGTTCCTGCATCAGGTAGTCCCGCAGGCCCGGCGTGACGCGGCCTCCACGGTGAAAGTCGTGGATCAGCCGCGACTCGTCGAGCATGAAGCAGCGCTCACACTGCTTGCCCTTTGCCGCCAAGGCGCGTGCAGCACACAGGACATGGTCGCGGCGCGTGGACGAGTGGACGCGCAGGTGCCCCAGGCAGGACCTGCCGCGGTCTTCTACCTGGAAACCGATGCGGGCTCCAGGGTGCAGGCTGATGTGGCGGAAGTCCCCGGACGGTGCCTGAAGGCGCAAAACCGGGGCGCCGCCGTCGTGCCCTTTGACGGAAGCCGGCTGGCCATCCCAAAAGACCCCGTGCACCAGATAGCGGGTATCGGTCAACGGGGTCTCCTGAAGGACGTGCGGGCGGGGGCACTACAGCGCCGGCTGCACCCCAAAGGCTACCGCGAGCTTCATGATCTTTTCGGCGCGGCCCAGCCGGGGCAGGTCGGAGCCGTCACGGATAACGCGGCCATTGGCTTCGAAGTCGGCCATGAAGTCGGTGGCCCAGGCAACGTCCGAGGGGGTGGGGCTGATGACTTCGTTGATGACGGGCGTCTGGTCGATGGCCAGGCACAGCTTGCCGGTCATGCCCATCATCACGGTAATGCCGGTCTGCTCGCGCAGGATCGGGTGGTTGGTGCCGACGGTGGGGCCGTCAATGGGGCCGGGAAGGTTGCCCACGCGGCTTGCGACAACGAGCTTGGCGCGCGGGTAGGCCATGGCCTCCGGCGTGGCGGCCATGCCGGTGTCCCGGCGGAAGTCGCCGGAACCGAAGGCCAGGCGGAAAGCGCCCTGCGCCTTGGCGATCTGGTTGGCTTCCTCGATGCCCAGTGCGGATTCCACGAGCGGAATGACGGGGGTCTTGCCGTCCATGCGGTGGAAGCTTTCCGTCACCTGGTCGGCCGATTCAGTCTTGGCAAGCATGATGCCAAGGAGGCCGGGCGTACCGCGGAGGCCGGCGAGGTCGTCTGCCCAGAACCGGCTGGTGGCATCGTTGATGCGCACCCAGGCCTTGCCACCTGCGGTGAGCCAGTCCACCACGTTGTTCCGCGCCTGGTCCTTCTGGGAAGGGTCCACGGCATCTTCAATATCCAGGATGATCGAGTCGGCGCGGGACACTGCCGACTGGTCGAAGAGTTCGGTCTTCATGGCATTGACCAGGAGCCAGGAGCGGGCGATCTCTGCGGGGATATTGCGTTCGGGCCGTACAGTTTCGGCGGCGATGGTAGACGTCATGTATCTACCGTATCCGCCCCGCCAGCGGCACGGCGAAGAAAACGGCCGGCATGTGAGGATCAATACGAACTAAACGCGATATGACAGGCCCATGCCCGGATGCAGGTAGCAGCAGGTGTCGTTTTGAGGGCTCAAAACGACACCTGCTGCTACCTAGTTGGGGGAAGTCAGGGGATGTTGCTGCCCCGCGCAGTAACCCAGAGGCGGTACCAGTCGGCCCGACTCATGGCCTGCGCCACGCGGGCAGCATCAGCACAGGCACGGATCCGTGCGGGGTTGACCGTTCCAATGACCGGGGCGATGCCTGCCGGGTGCTTCATCAGCCACCCGAGCAGCACTGCCTCGCCGGTTGTGCCGTGCTCCCCCGCCAGCCGGGCAACCAGCTCGGCGGTGGCCGATTCCGCCGATGTGGGGCTCTCCGGTTCCGCGCCGGTGTAGAGGCCGCGGGCCAGGGACCCGTACGCCTGCAGGGTGATGGAGTTGCGCGTGCAGTATTCCAGCGTGCCGTGCGGAAAGCTGTAGTCCAGGTGCTCGGCGTGGTTGACCAGAACCTGGCTCTCCAGCCATGCCCGCTTGAGCAGGCTCATCTCCAGCTGGTTGGCCACAACGGGCGTCTCCAGCCGGTCCTGCAGCACCTCGATCTGCGCGCCGGACATGTTGGACACACCCAGCTGCCTGACCTTGCCCTCAGCCATCAGCTGCCCGACGGCGGCCGCCACCTCCGCCGGATCCGCCAGGGGATCCGGGCGGTGCAGCAGCAGGATGTCCACGTAGTCCGTCCGCAGCCGTTTCAGGCTTTCGCTGACCCGTTCCAGGATGGCTTCGCGGCTGAGGTCGTAGTGCGTCTGCAGGCCGCGTTCGTTCAGCCTGATTCCGCACTTGGTCTGCAGCCGGATGCGGTCCCGCAGCCCCAAGGTGGCATCCAGCACCTCACCGAAGACGGCCTCCGACTTGCCGCTGCGGTAGATGTCCGCATGGTCAAACAGGGTGATCCCGGCATCCAGGGCAGCCTCGACGGCGGCAGCGGCCTCGTCCACATGCTCGCCTGCATGCGGCTCGTCGGACCAGCTGCCGCCCAGGCCCATGCAGCCGTAGATGAGTTCCTGCATCATGTCCCCATCAGGAGGCCAGTCTTCCGCCGGGTCCGTGCATCAGCGAAGCCACGCGGTGGTGTTGGCGGGCAGCTTGCCGTCCGCCAGGGACGCGCTGCTGACCAGTACCTTGCCGGCCGGTAGGTCGACGGCGGTGTTCCCGAAGTTGGTCACCGACTGCCAGCCGTTGGGGCGGCGGAAGTGCAGGACCTCAGGGTTGCCGGTCTCGACCCATTCCAGCTCCTCGTCGGTCTGCAGTTCGCGGCGGAGCTTCAGGGCGGCGCGGTACAGCTCGAGGGTGGAACCCTCTGTCCCGTCCTGTGCCTCGACGGCGTACTTGCTGAACCAGTCCGGCTGCGGCAGGTGTGAGCCGCCGTCGCCAAAGCCGAAGGAGGTTCCCTCCACCTTCCAGGGCAGCGGCACGCGGCAGCCGTCACGGCCCACTTCCACACCCTTGTTGCGGAAGAAGGACGGGTCCTGGCGCTCCGATTCCGGGATGTCGGCGACTTCCTGCAGCCCGAGTTCCTCGCCCTGGTACAGGTAGGCGGAACCGGGAACGGCGAGCATCAGCAGTGTGGCGGCGCGGGCACGGCGTTCGCCCAGCTCAACGTCCAGTTCCTCCTCCGGGCCGCCGGCGAGCAGCCAGTCCTTGCCGTCCTGTCCCTTGGTGCGCTCCTTGCCCTTGGAAACCTGGGGCAGGCCGTACCGGGTGGCGTGCCGGACAACATCGTGGTTGGAGAACACCCATGTGGAGGAAGCGCCGGTTGCGGCTGCTTCGGCGAGGTTCCGGGTGATGATCTCCTTGTACTCGGCAGCATCAAAATCGGCCTGCAGCAGGTCGAAGTTGAACGCCTGGCCCAGGCCCTGCGGGCTGGCGTAGCGGGCGCGCCGGGTGGCGTGGACCCAGGCTTCCGCGACGGCGGTGCGCGGCGGGTTGTATTCGTTGAACACCTCACGCCATTCGGCGTAGATCTCGTGGACTTCGTCGCGGTCCCAGAACGGGTGCGTGCCGTCGTCGAAACCGTCGATGCCGGTGTTGGCGGCGCTCAGTTCCAGCTTGGAGAGCAGCGGCTCCGTCAGGTCCTTGGTGAGGGCGTGGGCCACGTCCACCCGGAAGCCGTCCACGCCCCGGTCCGACCAGAAGCGCAAGGTCTTGAGGAAGTCGTCGCGGATTTCCCGGTTGGACCAGTTCAGATCCGGCTGCTCCTTGGCGAAGATGTGCATGTACCACTGGCCCGGGGTGCCGTCCGGTTCGGTGATGCGTTCCCAGGCCGGTCCGCCGAAGACGGAGTCCCAGTCCGACGGCGGGAACTCCCCGTTGGGACCCTTGCCGTCCCGGAAGATGTAGCGGTCGCGGGCCGGGGAGCCCTTCGGTGAGGCCAGGGCCTCCTTGAACCACTCATGCCGGTCCGAGGAATGGTTGGGGACGATGTCGGCAATCAGCTTGATGCCGGCACCATGCAGGGCCTTGGCCATCTCGTCGAAGTCGTCCAGGGTGCCGAGCTTGGGGTCGACGTCCCGGTAGTGGTCCACGTCGTAGCCGCCGTCGGCGAGCGCTGACGGATAGAAGGGGCTGAGCCACACGGCGTCGATCCCCAGCGACTTCAGGTAGGGGACCTTGGCCGTGATGCCTTTCAGGTCGCCGATGCCGTCGCCATTGAAATCGGCGAAGCTGCGCGGATAGATCTGGTAGACGGAAGCCTGGCGCCACCAGTTCGGATCGGACAGACGGTCGGAGTCGGACAGGGTTGCCAGCGTGGCAGTGGTGGACAAGGGGTGATCCTTTTCTTCTTGTCGACTATATTTATTTTGAATCTAAATTTACTTCCTCAAATAGTATCCGGTGCTCCGCGCAGAAAGGTCAACAGCATGCCTCAAGTGCCCCTTGCCACGCCCGGGCTGCTGCGGCGGGTGAGCGCAGGCGCGGTCCTGGAATTCATGCGCCTTTCGGCCGCGGTGACGGTCACGGAGGTCATGGAGGCCACCGGCCTGACCAGGGCAACCGCTATCGCCGTGTGCGAGGACCTGAAGGACCGGCGGTGGATCCACGAGCTCGAAAACCAGCGGGCCTTTGGTGACTACCGGAAGGGCCGTCCCGCCCGCAGGTTTGAACTCAACGAACGGGCCGGCATCGTCCTTGGCCTGGACGTCGGCTATTCCAAGGTGACGGTGGTGGTTGCGGATTTGCGCGGTGACACAGTAGCGAAATCGAGCCGGCCCTTCGAGGTGGCCGACCTTACTGCGGCGCAGCGCATCAACTTCATTGACCGGCTGGCGATGGAGGCACTGGGCGAGGCGTCAGCCCGACCGGAAGAGGTACTCGCCGTCTGTGCCGGCGTTGCCGCTCCCGTGGACCGGCACGGTGACGTGCTCGCAGCGCAGAAGTTCTGGGGCCTGTTCGACATCGACCTGCGCTCATCATTGAAAGAACTGCGCGGCTGGACGGTACTGCTGGAAAACGATGCCAACCTGGCAGCGCTCGGGGACCGATGGCTGGGCGCGGCTGCCGGGGTGGACGACGTGGTGGTCATCCTCGCAAGTGAGCGCCTCGGTTCCGGCGTCATCGACGGCGGGCGGCTGCTGCACGGCAGCCGCGGCAGCGCCGGTGAGTTGGCCTTCCTGGACCTGGTCCAGGGCGTGGGCGACACCTACGGCATTGCCCACCTTGCCCGGACGTGGGCGGCGGAAGCCATGGCCGGCACAGCCACGACGTCCCTGAACACCCACGCCCGCCATGGCGCCGAGGCCGAGCATGTCTTTGCCGCTGCAGCTGCTGGCGATGCCGTGGCCCAGGATATCCTGGAGCGGCTGGCGGACAGGATGGCCCGGGTCATTGGCACCGTGTCCACCATGTACAACCCGGAGCTTGTGGTCATCGGCGGCGCCGTGGCGAACTCCGCGGGCGTCCTGCTTGGACCGATCGCCGAGCGTCTGCCGGACTTCACGGCCACTCCCCCACGCATCGCTGTTTCGCCGCTGGGGGACGCGATGGTGACAGTCGGAGCAGTCCGGGCGGCGCTGGACTACGTGGAAAAGAATTCCCTGGACCTTGAACTGGCCCCGCTTTCCTAGCACGGACTTACGGCTGCAGGGCAGCCGCGATGGGGAGGGTACCGTCACAGAATTCGATGGTCCTGCCTGCTGTTTCCGGGAGGTCCAGCACCGCTGCAGCCACTCCCGCGGTGTTGCTCCGCGAGGTTTCCCTGCTGTCCCCGGATGAGGGGTCCACCCTGATCAATCCCGTCCCTGGCTTCTCCGTCAGGGTGCCGGGGCCAAGGATGGTCCAGGCGAGGTCAGTGCCGCGCAGGTACTCATCAGCGGCAGCTTTCGCCTCTGCGTAGGCAAAAAAGCTGTTGCTTTGCGGCACGCCGTGGTCCTGGCGTGCTCCCAGGTACGACACCATCACGTAACGGTTAACGCCGGCCTGCACAGCCGCATCCATGGAACGGATGGCCGCATCCTTGTCCACGGCATAGGTCCGGTCCGGGTTCCCGCCGCCGGCACCGGCCGACCACACCACTGCGTCGTGGCCCTTCAGCGCCTGGGCGAGCGCCGCCGTCGTCGAATTTTCCACATCCAGGACCGACGGCGTTGCGCCCGTTTCAGCCACGTCGGCGGCATGGTCCGGGTTGCGGATGAACGAGGTGACGCTGTGGCCCTCATCCGTGAGGATGGCGGACAGGTGGAGGGCCACTTTGCCGTGGCCGCCGATGATTGCGATTCGGGTCATGGACCCATTCTGCCCCTTAGGTCAGGCATCGGTACTGCAGATAGACCACGCCGTTGCCGAACCTTCGCTCGGACAACAGCTCGAGCCGCAGGTTCAGCCCCTCCGGCAGGAACCGCAGTCCACCTCCCACCGCCACCGGGTTGAGGAAGATCCGGCACTCGTCCACCAGCCCCGCCTGGAGCGCGCTGGCAGCAAGGGTGGCGCCGCCGAGGCCGATGCTGCCGCCGGTGCGCTCCTTCAGGTCCCGGATGGCATCCGGTTCGAAAGCCCGCTGGATTGTTGTCCTTGCAGTCAGTGGTTTGTCCAAAGATCCGGAGAAGACGATTTTGTCTGCTGCCTGCCAGATGCGCGCGTAGTCCTGGATTACGGGCGGGTCGTCGCTTCCGCCCAGGGTCTCCCAGACGGACATGACCTCGTACATGCGCCGCCCGTAAAGGTGTGTGCCGGCGTCGCGCTCCAGGTAATTGATGAAGGCATGGACTTCCTCATCCGGTGCACTCCAGTCGAAGTTGCCGTGGCGGTCGGCGACGTAGCCGTCCAGGGATGCGATGCCCGTGTAAATCAGGTCAGCCATTGGCCCATTCTGCCTGCGCCTGCGGCATTCAGTAAGACCTTCAGCACTGGTTCCGGACGGGACTAGGCAGTGCCTGAAGCCCGCCGGTCACGCACAAGGAGTTGCTGGGCCATTGTCCAGAGGTTGGTGACCGTCCAATAGACGAGCACCCCGATGGGAAACAGTATGCCGCCCACGCCGAACACAACCGGCAGGATGTACAGGATCATCTGTTGCTGCCGCATGAAGGGGCTTTCCGGGACGCCGGCGGCCCCGCTCCGCGCCATGATCCGCTTTTGCGCGATGAACTGGGCCGCGATCATCACCAGGATCATCAGGAGGGTCAGGACCCCCACGGCAGTCTGGTTACCATCGCCCCCGTGCAGCACTGACGCGGACAGCGAGGCGTCGAAGATGCTGGACTGATCGAACTGCAGCACCTGGGCGTGGGTCATCGCGCCGATCCCCTGCCCCTGCCGGGCGCTCGTGCTGATGCCGGAGAGGACCTGGAACAGGGCAAGGAAGAACGGCACCTGGATCAGCACTGGCAGGCAGGCCGAGAAGGGGTTGGTGCCGTGCTTCCTGTACAACGCCATCTGCTCCTGCACCATGGCCTGGCGGGAAAGCGCGTCGGTTTTGTCCCTGTACTTTTCCTGAAGCTCCTTCAGGTCCGGCTGCAGTAACCGCATCCGGCGCTGCGCGTCGAGCTGTCTCAGGAACACGGGGATCAATGCAGCCCGGATCACCAGCACCAGCCCAATGATGGACAGCGTCCATGTCCAGCCGTCCGCTGGCGGCATGCCGATGGCACTCAGGGCGTCGTGAAAGCCGACCATAACGACGGACACGAGCCACCTGAACGGAGCCATGATTTCGCCAAGAACGTCCACGTGCTTCCCCCAACATCAGTTGCCGCAAAGCTACGGCGAAACGGGGAAGTTGTCACGCAGGTGAAAGCGGGGCCGGCGAGGGTCGCCGGCCCCGCTTTGGACCTCCAGGTGAATCCAGCCCGTGTTCTAGGACGGAAACAACAGGAACGCTATGGGGGTCACAAGGATCAGCGTCAAAGCGACCCGCTGGAACCAGATAACCACCAGCTTCCAGACCGGGATCGGGATATCCGTGGCCATGATGCAGGGAACCAGGGCGGAAAAGAAGATGATTCCGGACACGGACACAACACCAACAATGAACTTGACCATCGGTACCGCCTCCGCCGCAAGGAGCGCGGGAAGGAACATCTCTGCAACACCGACCGCACTGGCCTTTGCCACGAGCATGGGCTCGGGCAGTTGGAGCGCCCAGGTGAAGGGATAGAAAAGGAAGCCCAACCAGTCGAAGACGGGGGTGTAGGTAGCAAGGACCAGTCCCAGCAGGCCGATGGAGAGGATGGAGGGAAGGATGGCCATTGCCATCAGGAGGCCGTCCCTGACGTTGGTCCAGACATTGACAGCGAGTGAGGGTGCTGCTTCCACAGTTTGGCGCGCTTCACGCCAGGCGACCGAGAGGCGGCGGCCGGAAACGTCCTCTTCGGGCTGCGGTACGGCATCGGGGTGGTATTCGTCCGGGATGCTGTTCAAGGGCCAGATCCTGACCGTGATGGCGGTGACCGCGAAGGTGACCAGGAAGGTGATCCAGAAGTAGGCGGTCCACTGGCCCATCAGGTCCAGGGTCTTGGCCACAATAACCATGAAGGTGGCGGATACGGTGGAGAACCCAGTGGCAATGATGGCAGACTCACGGGCCGTGTACTTGCCTTCTTTGTAGACCCGGTTCGTGATGAGCAGGCCGAGGGAGTAGCTGCCCACGAAGGAGGCAACGGCGTCGATCGCGGAGCGCCCCGGGGTCCGCCAAATGGGACGCATCACGCGCTGGACAAGGACACCAATGAACTCGAGCAGTCCATAGCTGACCAGAAGTGCCAGGAACACAGCACCGATTGGGACAAGCAGCCCCACGGGAATCACGAGCTTTTCAAACAGGAACGGCCCCATGCCGGGTTCAAACAACCATGCCGGCCCCACCCTGAAGACCATCATGAAGCCCACCGCCATTCCCACCACTTTCAGCAGCGAGAAGACCAGCTCAACCGCGGACCTCTTCCAGGTGCCGGCGATAAAGGGATATACGGCACCGGCAACAATGACGGCCAGCGCATAAAACGGCAGGACCGGACCGGCAGTCGCCTGAAGAAAGGAGACGATGTGGTCCAGCATGATGGTGTTTTTTCCTGCAATCGTCACCGGCACAAAGAACATAAACGCGCCGATGCCGCTGTAAACGAATAGTTTCCAAGTGTGGCGCGACGCCGTGCGGGGGGCGTCTGAGGTGATGGCCATCGGTCTGTCTCCTGATTAAGTGCCGGCCCCTGTGGACCAGCATTTTCTGAATAGAACCATCGCACCGTGAATCGCGGACGGGGACAATGGAATGCATGGGAAAGCAGTCCCAGATATGAGATTCACACCACTGGAGGGGCCATGGGCGGTGAAGCAGACAGTTTCCTGCGGCCCCTTCGGATTCTCAGCTACCTGGCGACACAGGCAAATCCGGTCTCAGCCGCAAGGATTGCCGAGGCCGTAGGGTCCCCGCGTTCTTCCACCTTCCGGCTTCTCCGCGGAATGCAAACACTGGGGTATGTGACCCACATTCCCGAGGAACAGGCCTATGCCCTGGGCCTCGCGGCCCTGGAAATTGGCCAGGCGTTCGGCATTCAGGCGCCCTTGGCCAGGTACGGCCGCCCCGTCCTGGCCCGACTGGTGGCCAAGGTGGGTGAAACCGCCCATCTGGCGGTCCTTCATGGCCACGAAACGCTCTACATCCACGAACAAACCGCTCCCCTGCGGGCGCCCTTGGTCACAGCGAAGGACGTCCGCCTGCCGGCGCACCTGACGGCGTCGGGACGGGTTATCCTCGCCGGTTTGGGCAATGACCAGTTGCAGGCACTGTTCCCGCCCAATTTTGCCTTTATCCAGCGGACCGGCCGGGGCCCGCGGACCTACGCCGAGCTGCTCCAGCAGCTGGCTTCCACCCGGAGGCAAGGGTTTGCCCGTGAGTTCGGCGAGGTGACCGAAGGACTGACCTCCATCGCCAAGGCTGTCCGGGACCGTACCGGAAGGGTGGTGGCTTCAATCGCCGTGACCCACACCTACGACAAACAGGTGCCCGCGCTTCCGCCCGCCCATGAAGGCATGCTGGACGACATGATCCTGGCTGCTTTGGACCGTGCAGCCATGGAGCTCAGCCGCAGACTGGGGTGGGATCCGGAGCGCAGGGTGTGAAGGCGACTCAGCGGACCAAAAGAAAGGGCCCCGGAACCGTGGGGTTCCGGGGGCCTTACCTGTAGCGGTGGGACTTTTAACCGCCGCAGCTAGCTGATATCACCCGCCGGCGGCACCTGTGGGGGGCTCGTAAAAGTGCCAGTACCGGCTTGTGGCGTTCACATCTGCGAGCAGCAACAGGCCGCTGTTGGCCGTGCCCCGCGCCGCGCTGTTGAGGTTTTGCTTCGTGGATGTCACGTTGTGGGTGTACTGGTCGGCGTCCATGATACGAAGCGTCTTCGTCGCTGTGGTGAAGTTGATGTTGTTCAGCGGCGAGGACTTTTCGTAGATCGCGCCTCCCGAGCTGGTGCAGGCACCGGCGTTCGGTGTGCCGCTCGGTTTTGGATAGGTAGCGAAGGTACGCAACCTCTGCGTGCTCTCATCGATCAGGACCATCACCCGGTTCGGGCACTCGGCCACAGTTGCAATGGTGTGCGCCGACCAGGTCTTGGTCGTTTTATTCAATGCCAACAGCTGAATCAGCGGCTGGGATGCCGCCGTGAACGACGTCTTGATGGCGGCGAAAACTTGATCACCCGTCGAGTCGAGCCACTTCAGGTTCATGTGGTCATCACCGCTGCGCTGCCCCTTCACCGCGGCGACAGGAGTGGTCCAGTTGGTGTTCGCTGCTCCATCGACGTGGTGGCTCCAGTACATGCCGTCATTGGCGTCACCGAGCTGCCGGTTCCACATCACGCCGATCTTTCCGTCGAACGCGATCACAGCCGAGGTGTCGTCCACAGACACGTTGCTCAAGGACGAAGGATGCGCGAACGGCTTCCCCCACGTTTTGCCATCTGTGCCAGTGACGTTCAAATAGATTTTGTTCCTCTGCTGCCACGTCGCCCATACCCGGCCGGTCGAGTCCTTATCGATGGTCAGGGCCTCAACGCGCTGGTTGTTGATCTGTGAGGAATCCCGCAGCTTGTACATCTTCGTAACCGGGTCGTAGCTGTAACGCCGCATGGTCGTTGGGTAGTTCGGCTCAGCCGGCAGACCGTCCTTGACGAACTTATAGCTCGCCACATGCAACGTCATCCCGTCCCACAACACGTCATGATGCGTGTTCGCCCGCGGGTCCGTCGCCACACCAGTATCAACCCACGTCCCGGCGTTGAACTTGAAGATATGAAAATCCGAGCTAGCGGTGTGCCACAGGTTCCCCCACCAGCTCCCGCCGTGAAACCACAACCCACTCGTTGACCGCTTCGTACCCGTCGGTGTGCCCGTCCCGGAATGCGACGGGCCCTGAACCCCAACATCACCGGGAGCGGCCGACGCCGCAGGTACCACCACAACACCCAGCGCAAGCAACAGCGCTGTCAGCGGTGCTGCCAGCAGTACATGGAGCCGCAAATCCCGCGACCTGCGTGAACAAAAACCAGCCGGGCGACTCACTGGCGCTTTAGCTTTTGACATCTCTAATCCTTAACCGTTGAGGAAAGCAATCTCAGTCGACACCAGCTTGCGCACTGAATGTCCGGGTAATCGAACGCCTGGATCTGGGGACAACCTAATCCCCGCGGACGAACCCGGGCAATGCTGCGCCTGGCATTGTGTGGAAACCCGCACATTTTCGCGAAGACCCCCCGGCCGAAGCGCCGACCGTCCTTGGAACTGCCCCGGGACTGTCCGATAAACGGTGTGTGGGTCCGGCCGCTTTTCATTATTGAGTGGTTCTTTCGAACCGGCCCGCGAAGGTAATCGCGAACGCGTTTAGGGCAGGCTTCCACCTCATCACCCAGCGTGCCCGGCCGCCGCCGGTGGGATCAAGCGATCTGGTGACCAGATACAGGCATTTCAGGGCAGCGGTTTCATTTGGAAAGTGCCCGCGGGCCCTTACTGCCCTTCTGTAGCGGGCGTTGATCAACTCGATTGCGTTCGTCGTGCAGATCACCCGCCGGATCTCCACGTCGTACTCCAGGAAGGGCACGAACTCAGCCCACGAGGATTCCCAGAGCCGCACGATGGCCGGATATCGCTGGCCCCATTCGGCCGTGAACTCGGCGAACCGGTCCTTCGCCGCTTGCTCGGACGGGGCCGTATAGACGGGCTTGAGCGCCTTGACGATACCGTCACGGTGCTGGCGTCCGGCATAGCGGAAGCTGTTGCGGATCAAGTGCACGATGCACTGCTGCACGACCGTTCGCTCCCACGTGGTTGTGATCGCCTCCGGCAAGCCCTTGAGCCCGTCGCAGACGGCGATCAACACCTCTTCCACGCCCCGGTTCTTCAGCTCGGAGAATACCTGCAGCCAGAACCGGGCGCCCTCGCCGCCGTCGCCGGCCCAGATGCCCAGAATCTCCCGCTCCCCGTTGGTGGTGACCCCCATGACGACGTAGAACGGGGTGTTGCGCACCTGCCCGTCACGGACCTTGACCACGACCGCGTCAACGAAGAGCACCGGATAGACCGAATCCAAAGGCCGGGCAGACCATTCGGCCAATTCGCCAGAGACTTTCTCCGTGATGCGGCTGATGGTGTCCTTGGAGACCTTGGCGCCATAGACCTCCTCGAAGTGCGCGGCGATTTCCCCGGTGGTCAGCCCCCGTGCGGACAGCGAGAGGACGATCTGATCGATCCCGTCCAGACGCCGTTTCCGCTTGGGAACGATTACCGGCTCGAACGATCCGTCCCGATCCCGGGGCACCTCAATCTCGACCGGGCCGATCTCGGTCAGCACGGTCTTTGACCTGGTGCCGTTGCGCATGTTGGCGCCGACCGGTGTCTGACCGTGTTCGTGCCCGAGGTGCTCGGTCAGCTCAGCTTCCAGCGCGGTCTCGAGCACGTTCCTGGTTAGCTGGTTCAGCAGCCCGCCGGGGCCGACCAGGCTCACGCCCTGTTCCTTGGCCTGCGCGAGCAACCGCTCCGCAAGTTCCTTCTGATCGATGATCTCTCCCGTCACAGGATCGATCATCACCCCTGTCATCTCGGTCGTGGACTCCGACATGGCCGTCTCCTTTCGGATCAGGCCGGACTCCACACACCGTTATTCAGACAGTCCCACTGCCCCGGCTCATGTTGACTCGGGTCTTCGCCAAAGGTGAGCGCCAGCGAGTTGTTTGTTTCATATTCGACGGGCTAAGGTTCCCAACCGTCGTTGTCGTCGTCTGCGGTGGCAGGTTGCTCGATCCTGGTCGTGACTGCAGCAGCGAGAAGAACGACTCCATGGTAGCGTTGTCCGGCCACTGCCAGAGCGAGTTTGGACCAACCAGGAGCGTTGAAATGGACTGTGAGCACTTAAAACAAAAGCAGGTCAGAGGCGAAACCCAATGACCTGCGTTTGTAGCGGTGGGGAGGCTCGATCTCCCGACCTCACGATTAGGTGGCAAGACCTTTCCCCAGCTTCCGACCTATGCCGTAAGGCTTTCATCTATAAGGGAAATGACCTTAGAGGCCCTTCTCTGATCTTCGGACGATTCCTCCGCATTTCAGAGTATTCGTTGGATAAGCGTTGGGTACGGGACTACCGCGTACAAAGCAGAGTGAATGGAACGCGGTACGAATTCGTCACTATGTGGGCTCTTCGCATTAGGCGTGGTTGGTCTCTTTGACGGTAGGGGCGGTGGCCGCCGGCGGCGAGTAGGCATCTGAGTCTGTAGTTGGTGAAGTTGCGGAAGCCGCGGGCGATTCTTCGGGTGGTTTCGATGACGCCGTTGATCGCTTCGGTGGGGCCGTTGGAGGCATCGGAGGTGTCGAAGTAGGCCAGGATCACGGCCTTCCATTGTTTGAGTGTGCGGCCGAGCCGGGCGACTTCAGGGGTCGGGCAGGACGGGAATGACGCGATGACGAGTACCCTGCCCGGCCCGGGTGTGGCGTGGTAGATGTTGCGGAGTTTCTGGTAGCACTGCCAGGCGATGGTGACTTCGTGGTCCGGGTCCCCGAGGGTGAGTTTCGCATCGAGGCATGCGGCCTGTTTGCCGGTGAGGTGTTCGGCGCCGATCTGCAGGGTCCGGCGGATCCCGTAGAGCGGATCGCCCTTACGGCCCCGGTGCCCGAGCGTGTCTTGCCGGACCCGGCGGCGTACTTCATCGACCATCGCGGAGCCGGGCTTCACGACATGGAACGCGTCCAGGACGGTGATGGCTTCGGGCAGTCCGTCGCGGATCGCGTTCGCGTAGCCGCTGAAGGGATCCAGCGCCGCAGTCTTGATCCCGGCGGTAAATTCAACCCCCGGTCTTTGAGCCAGTAGGCGTGGGCTTTCCTGGACCGGCCCGGTACGAGGTCCAGCAACCTGGCGTGCACCACGCCGTTCGCGTCGCGGGTGTGGTCCACGATCCCGGTGACCATGCCGGACCCCGGCGGGCCGGTGTGGGACCAGACATGCTCATCCACGCCGAGCGCGTTCACTCCTGCCAGGTGCCCGGTGGCTGAGAGCCGGCGGGTGGCTTCAGCCTTCATGGCGTCCCAGGCCGTGTGCCAGGAGACGCCGAGCTGGCGGGCCAGGGCCGAGACCGAGGTATTGAAACGCTGCAGCGCATCGGTTGCCCTGCGAGGGCGGCAGCTAAAACCGCCACAATCAGGAACCGGAGCAGCGTGGGAGCGTGGCGCAAGGATCCGCCATCTGCGTGCCTGCGTGCCTGCGTGCCTGCGTGCCTGCGTGCCTGCGTGCCTGCGTGCCTGCGTGCCTGCGTGGAACACTAACAGTGTGAGCCATGGATTTCCTATCCGGTGGCCGGTGCGCTGCACGAAGGCACCGTAGGAGGCTGACGAGCAGATGCGTGCACACCTGTTTCGCCCCTAGCACCATCCAACAAAAAGGCCTGGACCGCAAGAGTGCAGCGACGGTATTCAATCCTGGGCGAAAGCGGACTTGACGGTGAGCATTAATTGGCCACTGTGAAGGGAATTACGGTCACCCCGGAATTTGTAGAGCCCAGCGTGTCGTCACGGCATGACGTTCGCAGGTGCAGCTTATGTACACCGTTGGTCAGAGTCCTGGTATCGATCGCGATGGGGGCTGATCCAAACGGCTCGGCGTTCCAAAGCACGGTTCCAGGTTCGGACGGAACGGCGTGAAAATCCGGGTCGATCGAGATGAAAGAGTGAGTCGCCGGGAGCGAGCCATCGGGGCGAGTGGTCGAATCTACTACCGGCGTCCAGATTCCTGATACCGGACTGTCAGGAATGGGAACGGTACGGAGCGAGGCCTCACAGTACAGCGTGTGGGTGTACCAGCCCTTGCCCCGCAGGAAGGGATCCCTGGATATGTTGGACACAGACGCGCCGTTTTGGATGTTGACCTGCCAGTTCAAGTTAGTTCGCATTTCCTTGCCGCCCGGCTCCGGGACGAACCCGCGGAAACGAACCTCCTGCAAGCCTGAATGGTTAAAGGAAGAAATTGGCTGCGAGAACGTCAGCCAGCGCTCACATGTTCCCGTACACACAAAGTCGCCTTTGCCTGTGCTGGACGGGCCGGGGCAAGTGAAGTTCGTCGCGGTCGCCCGTAGGTAACACTTCTGAACTATGGTTTCGGTGTCGGAGGTTTTGAACACCATCGAGACGTAATTGGCCTTGCCCGGGTTGTCATGGAGGATCACCCGTACATGCACGGTCAAGTTGCCCGAACTGATCGTTTCACGTTCAGGTATGCACGCCCCCATGTGTACATGGCCATGATTGGTGGTGGAGTTGTCGGCCTGATCACTGTCCGGCATCCACCATGCTTGAGCATCTATGAAATGCCGGGTCTCGGCGTAGGTCGTGCCGTCCGCGGCAGGGGCACCAATGCACGGCCCGGCCGCAGCCTGAGCAGCGCCCGAACTCAGTGCAGGCATAAAACCACAGATCAACGCAAGACCAACTACCGGTGCTAGGAATCTCCTCATGACCACCATCCTTCGAAGTACTTATTCGCGTCTATTGACTGTTTCTAGTAGCGCCCACTTGGACACCCGCACTGCTCAGGCCATTGACGAGGCAGTGGACAATAGTCGTCTTACCTGAATTCATCGCCGTTCCGATGACGGCCACGGTTCGGGGACGGGAACCTGCGTGGCGACGGGCTGCAAGGCAAAGTCCTGACGTTCAGCGGCCGGTCCGTGGCGGGAACCAGGGAAGCTATCGCATCCGGGACTACCCGGCGGGTAGGGAAAGCAGCCTTCACCTTTGTCACGCGACCCCCGTCCAGCGGTTTGACCCACACTCCCCGGTCAGAGCTCATGACTGGACCGTAATCCCGGCACACGGGGCAGGAAAGGGGCGTAGCTACTCGAATTTACGATTAGGTACTACTTGGGAAGGAATATCCCCGCGAATGGTTTCCCCTCCTTAATCACCCAGCAAGGTGCGGCGGCAGCCGGCAACGAGTTCGTCTGGTTTGGCTGTACGTTCCGGGTACAACTGGTTACCCATGAGGACATCGAGCCGCCTGTCGACGAGACCGAAACTCCGGGAGCGCCGATCGTGACCACGGACGTCCGCAGCTCCGGCGAGACCTGCTACAATAACGCTTCGACCCCGGAGCAGCGGCGCAACCGCTGCTAAGCCTTGCCCCTAACCAGATCGCCGGCAGGTGCCGACCTGTTTAGCCAGGAGGGCGGCACCCGCCACTATTTTTGCCGGTGGCCACCCGGGTGTCTTCCTCAGCGGAAATGTGCAGCGCCTACGCCTCAGCACCCTCGAAGAACTTCGTTCGGCCAGTCCATACACGCAACCACGCTGGCCGCCCAACTATTGATTTAGTTGGGTTTCCGTTGGATTGGGCCTTAAAACAGAAGCAGGCCAGAGGCTTTGCCTCTGGCCTGCTTCAAACTGTAGCGGTGGGGAGGCTCGATCTCCCGACCTCACGATTATGAGTCGTGCGCTCTAACCAACTGAGCTACACCGCCACGAATGAGAAAAACCTGTGTCAAGCCGGTCAAAACCGCCTTGACACAGGCCCTCATTCAGAGCCCCCCACCGGAATCGATCCGGTGACCTCGTTCTTACCAAGAACGCGCTCTACCACTGAGCTAGGGGGGCAACGAGTAAATACTCTACCGGAAGATTTTCCCACCAACAAATCGTCTCCCGGGCAGCCGGGAAGCGCCGCAACAGTTGCCCTTTTGGCAGTTGATGGCCCCGTTTTCCCCGCCGTTACAGGGAAGCCGAGCCTCCGGCCCGGTATAAGACCAGGCGCCGGTGACCGACCTGGATCCTCCCCGGGCGATAAATGTGGCGAGGTACACATTCTGTTCAGGGGCATTGCCGGGCCCGGCTGCTGCAGCCTGGAGCGGCAGGTCGCCGTCGGCCATTCATCCCGGCGGTTAAACGCCGATGGGCCGGCTCGAAAGCCGGCCCATCGGGGGTGTCAGACTAGCTGACGGTTACCATTTGCCCTTGCGGTTGAAATCGCGCTGGCCGCCTTCGTTGCCATGGCGGGGCTTGCGTGAGCCGTCGCCGTGGCCGCCGAAGCGGGAGTCGGTGGCCTGGCCGCGGCTGGCGCCGCTGTCAGCACCAAAGGAAGAACGCTCGCTGTAGGAACGGCCACCGCGGTCAGCGGAGGACCGCTCGCCGTCGGACTTGCGGAACTCCTTCTTGAACCCGCCGTTGCCCTTGAAATTGCCCCCACGGTCGCCGCCGCGGTTGCCCTGGTAGGCGCCGCGTTCGCCGGAGGGCTTGCGTCCGTTGTCCAGCTCGAGGTGGATCAACTCGCCACCGATCCGGGTACGGGACAGTGCACGCAGCTGCTCCGGGCTCAGGTCCGCCGGGAGCTCCACCAGGGAGTGGTCCGAGCGGATGTCGATGCCGCCGATCTGGGCGGAAGAGATGCCACCCTCGTTGGCGATGGCACCCACGATGGAGCCCGGCATGACGCGCTGGCGGCGTCCGACGGCGATCCTGTACGTCGCGTTGCCCTCGGTGAGCGTGCGGGTGGGTCCGCGGGAGCCGAAGCCGTCCTTAGCGCGTTCGCGCTTCTGGAACTCGGGAGCTGCGGCGAGCTCCTTGACCAGCAGCGGCTGTCCACCCTGGGCCATGACGGCAAGGGCGGCAGCGATCTCTGAAGCCGGAACGTTGTGCTCTTCCTCGTAGGAGGCGATGAGGTCGCGGAACGCGGCCACATCTTCGGAGGCGAGGGTCTCCGTGATGCGCTCGGCGAACTTGCCCAGGCGCAGCGTGTTCACGGTCTCAGCCGTGGGCAGGTGCATCTGCTCGACCGGCTGGCGGGTGGCCTTCTCGATGGAACGCAGCAGGTACTTCTCGCGCGGCGTCATGAAGAGGATCGCGTCGCCGGAACGGCCTGCACGGCCCGTGCGGCCGATGCGGTGGACGTAGGACTCGGTGTCGTGCGGAATGTCGTAGTTGATGACGTGGCTGATGCGCTCCACGTCAAGTCCACGGGCTGCGACGTCGGTGGCCACGAGGATGTCGATGCGGCCTTCCTTCAGGGCTTCCACAGTGCGTTCACGCTGCTGCTGCGGGATGTCACCGTTAATGGCGGCGGCCTGGAAACCGCGGGACTTCAGCTTGTCAGCCAGGTCCTCGGTGGCCATCTTGGTGCGCACGAAGGCGATGACGCCGTCGAACTCTTCCACCTCGAGGATGCGGGTCATGGCATCGAGCTTGTGCGGGCCCATGACCTGCAGGTACCGCTGGCGGGTGTTGGCGCCGGTGGTGGTCTTGGACTTGACGGAGATCTCGGCCGGGTTGTTCAGGTACTGCTTGGACATGCGGCGGATCTGGCTCGGCATGGTGGCGGAGAACAGCGCAACCTGGCGGTCCGAAGGCGTCTGCTGGAAGATCTGCTCCACGTCTTCGGCGAAGCCCATGCGCAGCATCTCGTCAGCCTCGTCCAGCACCAGGTACTGGAGCTCGGACAGGTCCAGGGAACCCTTGGAGATGTGGTCAATCACACGGCCGGGGGTACCGACAACCACCTGGGCACCGCGGCGCAGGCCTGCGAGCTGGGGGCCATAGGCGGAGCCGCCGTAGACGGGGAGGACGGTGAAGTCGTCGATGTGCTTGGCGTAGGAGGTGAAGGCCTCGGCAACCTGGAGCGCGAGCTCGCGGGTGGGGGCCAGGACCAGTGCCTGCGTCTTGCGGGAGGGGCCGTTGAGGTCGTGAAGCTCGGCCAGGCGGGACAGTGCCGGTACTGCGAATGCTGCAGTCTTACCGGTGCCGGTCTGGGCGAGGCCCACGACGTCGCGGCCTTCAAGCAGCAGCGGGATGGTTGCTGCCTGGATGGGGGACGGCTTCTCGTAGCCGACGTCCTGCAGGGCGGCGAGGACGCGGCCGTCAATGCCGAGATCGGCGAACTTGATGCCTTCTTCTTCGGATTCCTCGGCCTTGGCTGCGGGAGCGGAAGCCTCTGCGGCGGGAGCGGAAGCCTCTGCTGCAGGTGCAGCCGGCTCAGCTGCTGCCGGGACGAGGGCCTCGGCGAATTCGACGGCGGCGGTCTGCGCGTCGTTAACGGTGTTCTGGGTTTCGACGGAGTCGTTCTGATTTTCGGGCATAGGAGAATATTCCTCATCCATAGGGGGCCAGGCGGCACAACCCGAGGTGAGCGGAGCCGCAGTACGTTGTGCCGTGGACGCCGGGCAAACATTGACCGGCCGGTCACAGAAGTCCGGCGCTTTCGCAATCCCGTGGCAGGACTTCGCGCTGCATCTCTTGGCTGCTATCCCAGCAGTCTGTACAGCGTTTTCTTTAGCCGGCTCTCCCTATGAAAATGCCCACATCACAGTTGCGGGCCCCAACACTTGCCAGTCCTGCCTCAAAAATTGGGCAGGAATAAGGGATTTCCGGAGTGGGGGATGTTTCAAGTGTAAGGCACGGTGGGCGCCCACCGGAAATCAGGCGCCCAACAGCGGTGGTGAGCTTGGGCACACTGCCTGCCTCCGCCGTCGTACGTCCCTGCCGGCTAGCCGCGGAGCCGCCGCTGCAGTGCCTCGAACTTCCTGGTGAACTCCGGCTGCTGGAGGCGGATCTCACCCCCGGCATGGGCGTCTTTCAGCGCTTCCATGGACTCCACGTCAGGCTCCCTGAACCACCGGCCGACGGTGACGCCGTGCCGGGGAACATACGTCCGGTGAATATGGTCCCCTGCCCGGATTGTGCCAACCCGGATCACCCGAAGGTAGGCACCAACCCTGCCCTCGTCCGTGAACCGCTTAACGAACCTGGGCTCCCCCAGCCGCCTTTGGAATGTGGCGCACGGGGTCCGGGGAGATGTGACTTCCAGTTCAAGGTCGAGCCCAATCTTCCAACGCTCGCCGATCACGGCATGGGTGGCCTCGACCCCGGCCACCCGGAGGTTCTCGCCGAAGACGCCTGGCGGCATCTCACGCTGCAGTTCACCTGCCCAGTAGTCCGCGTCCGCCTGGGAGTAGGCGTAGATCGCCTGGTCCGGACCGCCGTGGTGGACCCGGTTCGCCTGGATGTCGCCCTGCAATCCCAGCTTGTGCACTATGACAGGACCCTCCGCGGGGCGCTTGTCGATCGCCGTCACGCCCACGCTCGAGGCATCCGGCAGAAGCTGGTGGACACGGCAGACAGCAATCAGGGACGCGGTTTCCATGGCTCCAGTGTAGGGTCCGGGACCGGCTGCCGAACGGATGGGCAGTTCTTCCCGCCCCCACACTCGCAGGGGGCACCGGCAGGGACTACGCTGATTTGAGGATTGCAATTGGGGGTGCAGCGCTGTGCCCAATTCACGTGGACAATTGAGGGGGACGCCGTGGACCCGAACAAAAAGGATCCAAGCGATCCGGACCGCGCGCCGGCCGGCGGTGACCCCCAGCGCCCCACGGACGGCAGCAGCAGTCCGAAGCCTCCCCCATGGCAAGTACCCAAACCGGAACTCCGCCCGGAGCTGCTCAACGGGCCCGTCACCCCGGTGGACCCGTTTGCCAGGGACCGGGAAAAGCAGCTTGACGAGGCCGCGGCCCGGAAGAAGCGCTCCCAGCGGCGCACCGTCGTGGTGGGACTGGGCGTGACCGCGCTCCTCGCCGGCACCATCACCGCAGTGGTTGGCAGCAACCAGGACGAACCCGAGTACGCGCAGGTGTGCTTCAACGACGAAACCGGTGAGCGCGTCGAAGACACCAACTGCAACAGTTCCGCGGGCAGGGGCGGCGGGCTCTACGCCTGGTACTTCTTCTCCCGCGGAGCCTTTGTCCCGGCCGTAGGACAGAACAGGTCAACGGCTCCGAACTACACCCGGACCGTCCCCAGCGGCGCGAAAGCCTCCACCGGCTACAGCACCAAAGGCGGCACCGTCAGCCGGGGCGGCTTTGGCACCAGCGGTGGCGGCGGCAAGGTCTCGGGGGGCTGAGCGTGAAGCGGTTGCTGTCTGAACCCCGGCCCGGCTGGAAGCAAAAAATCGAAGAACAGGGCCTGGTCTTCTCCACCACCACCATGGACGATGGCCGGAAAATCGAATACTGGAACGAATCCGCCTACTACGAGTTCACCCTGGACGAGGTGGAAACGCTCGAGGAAACCGCCGAAGAGATGCACCGCATGTGCTTGGAGGCGGCAAAGTTCCTCGCCACCGGAGCCATGGGCACCATCGGCATCGGACCGCAGGCACTGGAACTTGCGGCTGAATCCCTGCAGGCCGGCGACGTGGATGTCTACGGCCGGTTCGACTTCATCTACGACGGGCAGGGCGGCCCGGCGAAAATGCTCGAATATAACGCAGACACTCCCACCGGGCTGATTGAGGCCGCCGTGGCGCAGTGGTTCTGGCTGCAGGACGTCTTTCCCGGGAAAGACCAGTGGAACGGCATTCACGAAGCGCTGATCCGCCAGTGGAAGAAGATGCAGTACCGCACGGGCATGAGCACCCTCCATGTTGCGCACTCGGAGGTTGAGGAATCCGGTGAGGACTGGATGACCGCCGCCTACATGCGGGACGTCGCGAGCCAGGCCGGCTGGACCACCATCGGCATCAACATGTCCGACATCGGCTGGGACCCCAACCTCAACCGCTTCGTGGACTTGGACAACTTCATGATCAGCACCATCTTCAAGCTCTACCCGTGGGAGCTGATGATGAAGGAGCCGTTCGGGCCCCGGCTGCTGGAACGTGCGCACAACCCCCGCTGGGTGGAGCCTGCATGGAAGATGCTGCTCTCCAACAAAGCCCTCCTCGCCGCCCTCTGGCACCTGTACCCGGAGCACCCGAACCTGCTTCCGGCCTACCTCAATGAACCGGGGCCGCTGAAGGAATGGGTGGCCAAGCCGCTGCACGGCCGCGAAGGCGACAACATCAGGATCCACGCCCAGGGCATCAGCCTGGAGCAGCCGGGCGGGTACGGCCGCGAGGGCTGGTGCTACCAGCAGTACCACCCGCTGCCGGACTTCGACGGCAACCATCCCGTGCTGGGCCTGTGGGTGGTGGACGGGGAATCCGTCGGCTGCGGAATCCGCGAATCGGACGGCCCCGTCACGGACTACTTCTGCCGCTTCGTGCCCAACACCATCGACGCGCCGGCGCCGCTTTCGGCCGCGGCCTCCTCCAGCAAAGCAGGTATCGCACTATGAATCCGGTGACAGCATGAGCACAGACATTACGACGGCGGGAGGCGCGGGCGGAGGGCCCGGCACCCCGGTTCCGGCCAAGGGGCTGCGCGCCGGAATCCTGGACCTTGGCGATTCCGTCATGCTGGGCCTGGCGTCCACGGCGCCGGTGTACTCGCTGGCGGCCACGCTGGGCCTCATCGTGGCGGTGAACGGAAACTACACTCCGGTGATCCTGCTCATCGGGTTTATCCCGGTCCTCTTCATCGCCTACGCCTTCCGCGAGCTGAACAGCGCCATCCCGGACTGCGGCACCACGTTCACGTGGTCCCGCCGCGCCTTCGGACCCTGGGCCGGCTGGCTTGGAGGCTGGGGTCTTGCGCTCGCCGGCGTCGTGGTCCTGGCCAACCTCGCGCAGGTGGCCGGCCAGTACCTGTGGCTTCTGGTAGGTGACGGTTCGCTGGCCGGCAACAAGGTGCTGGTCACCGTCACGGGCGTGCTGTTCATCGCCGTGATGACGCTGGTCAACTACCGGGGCATCCGGCTGGGTGAACACGTCCAGCGGGTGCTGACCTATGTGCAGTACATTGCCCTGGGCATCTTCGCGCTGGCCATTGTGGTCCGCATTGTCGGCGGGCCGCCGGAGGGCCAGGCGTTCAGCTTCGAATGGTTCAACCCGGTTGGTGCCTTCGCCGATCCCGGGGCGGTGGTGCACGGTGCGCTTCTCGCCCTGTTCATCTACTGGGGCTGGGATACCTGTTTGGCCGTGAACGAGGAAACCGAGAACCCCTCCACCACGCCGGGCCGCGGTGCGGTCATCTCGGCCTTCGTCCTGGTGGCCATCTACGTGTCAATGTCCCTGCTGGTGATGATGTACGCCACCGTGGGCAGCGAGGGCATCGGCCTGGGCAATGAAGCCAACCAGGACGACGTGTTCGTGGCCATGAAGGACGTGGTGCTGGGGCCGTGGGGCTGGCTGATCGTCGTCGCAGTCCTGGCCTCGGTGCTGTCCTCCACCCAGACCACCATCCTGCCCACCGCCCGCGGAACCCTCTCGATGGGCGTCCACGGTGCCCTGCCCGCCAGGTTCGGCAGGGTCCATCCGCGGAACCAGACCCCGGGCTTCTCCACCCAGGTGATGGGAGCGGCTGCCACCGCCTATTACGTGGCCATGAGCTTCCTCAGCGAAAACCTGCTCTCGGACTCCATCAGCTCCATCAGCCTGTTCATCGCCTTCTACTACGCCCTCACCGGGTTCGCCTGCTTCTGGTACTTCCGCGGCACCCTGCGCGAATCGGCCCGGAACCTGTGGTTCCGCGGCATCCTGCCACTGGTTGGTGCCCTGCTACTGACCGCTGCGTTCTTCATTTCAGCCGTCCAGATGTGGGACCCGGCCTACGGCGACACCGAGATTTTCGGCGTCGGCGGGGCATTCATCAGCGGCGTGGTGCTGCTGGCCCTGGGCGTCGTCCTGGCCGGTGTCTGCCGCTTCCTGCCCTCCACCCGCGGCTATTTCACCGGCAACGCCACCGTCACCGCGAAGAGCACCAGCCCCCTCCCCAAGTAGGTAGCAGCACATGTCGTTTTGAGGCCTGAAAACGACATCTGCTGCGACCTGGTTGGGATGGGGAGGCGGAAGGTGCGCCGGGCACGCAGGCGGAGAAGCCGCCGTCGGCTTTGATCAGCTGCCCCGAGACCCAGCGGCCTCCGGGCGAGAGCAGGAATGCCACTGCAGCGGCGACGTCGGCAGGGGTGCCCAGCCGGCCGGTCGGCTGGCGTTCAACCAGGGCGTCCCTGATCTCCCCGCTCATCCAGCCCGTGTCCACCGGTCCGGGGTTGAGGACGTTGGCGGAAATTCCCTGCGGTCCCAGCTCGCGTGCGGCCGCGATGACGATCCTGTCCAGCGCACCCTTGGAGGCCCCGTAGGGAAGGTTGAAGGCAGTGTGGTCGCTGGTCAGCGCGACGATTGCGCCGCCGTCGTCCGTTGCCTGCCGCGCGAACGCGGCAATCAGCTGCCAGCTGGCGCGGGTGTTGACCGCGAAATGCCGCTCAAAGGATTCGAGGGTGGTGTCCAGGACCCCCGAGTCGACGGACTCGGCGTGGCTGAGCACCATCCCGTGCAACGGGCCGGCGACGTTCACGGCCTCGGCCACCAGCCGGTCCGGAACTGCGGGGTCCTGCAGGTCGGCCGAGAGGACATGGACCCGGGCACCAATGGCTTCGAGCTCGGCCGTCAGGCGGACCACGTCCTCCGGTTCACTCCCCCACGGCATCCGGTCGTCGTAGTCCTGCCAATAGGACAGGACCAGGTCCCAGCCGTCAGCAGCGAGCTGGCGGGCAATGCCGGCGCCGATGCCGGCCAGCCTTCCAGCACCTGTGATGAGGGCAGTGTTGCGTACGGCCACTTGCGAAGGGGACTCCATGGCACCAGCGTAGTAGCGCTTACGGAATGGAGGTGAAGGCCTTCTCCAGGTCCGCAATCAGGTCCTCCACGTCCTCGATGCCGCAGGACAGCCGGAGCAGGTTCACCGGAACGGCCAGCTCAGTACCCTTGACCGAAGCGTGCGTCATTTCCGAGGGGTAGTTCATCAGCGATTCAATGCCGCCCAGCGACTCGGCCAGGGTGAACACGGCAGTGGACTCCGCAACCTTCCGGGCAGCCGCCTCGCCGCCCTTGAACTGCACGGAAACCATGCCGCCGAAGCTTTTCATCTGCTTCCTGGCAAGTTCATGGCCCGGGTGCGTGGGCAGGCCGGGGTACAGGACCGCCTCCACCTCGGGGCGTTCCAGCAGCCATTCGGCTACAGCCTGGCCGTTGAGGCTGTGCCGGTCCATGCGCACACCCAGGGTCTTGAGGCCGCGGGTGGTGAGGAAGGCGTCCATCGGACCGGACACCGCACCGACGGCGAACTGCACAAAACCGATCTTCTCAGCCAGTTCGGCGTCCTTGACCACAACGGCACCGCCCACCACGTCGGAATGCCCGCCGATGTATTTGGTCGTCGAGTGGACCACGACGTCGGCACCCAGGGCGAGCGGGGTCTGCAGGTAGGGGGAAGCGAAGGTGTTGTCCACCACCAGGAGGGCACCGGCGTCGTGCGCGATGTCCGCGAGGGCTGCGATGTCGGTGATCTTCATCAGCGGGTTGGAGGGCGTTTCCACCCAGACGAAGCGGGTCTTGTTGGCAGCGACCGCTTTTTGGACGCTGTCCAGGTCTGCCATGTCCACCGGGCTGTTGCCGATCCCCCAGTCACCCAGGACCCGGCTGATCAGCCGGTAGGTCCCGCCATAGGCGTCGTTTCCCAGGACGATGTGGTCCCCGGGCCGGGCCAGCGCGCGGATGAGGGAATCCTCGGCTGCCAGTCCGGAGCTGAAGCTGTAGGCGTGGGTCCCCAGTTCCAACGCGGCGAGCTGTTCCTGCAGCGCGTCCCGGGTGGGATTGCCGCCGCGGCCGTACTCATAGCCGTCGCGGAGCCCGCCGATGCCGTCCTGGGCGTAGGTGGAACTGAAGTGCAGGGGCGGTACCACGGCCCCGGTGCGGGGCTCGAAAGCCTGGCCGGCGTGCACGGCACGGGTGTTGAAACCTTGGTTTTCAGAGACGGACATGATGCTCCTTAATCTGGGGGAAGCCGTTCAGTTGCTGAGGTAGGCCAGCAGGTCGTGCCGGGTAAGGATGCCCACCGGGGCGCCCACAAACGTCACCATGACGGTATCCACGTCCGAGAGCAGCTCCCTGGCTGCGGAGATGGTTTCCAGCGATCCGATGACGGGCAGCTTGGGACCCATGTGTTCGGAAATCTTGTCCGTCAGCCTGGCTTCGCCGCGGAACAGTTTGGCCGTGAGGGTGCGCTCATCCACGGCTCCCAGGACCTCGCCCATGACCACCGGAGGCTCCTGCGACAGGACCGGGATGTGGCTGACGCCGAACTCGTTCATGATGTTGATGACATCGCGGACGGACTCGTTCGGGTGGATATGCACCAGGTCCGGGAGTTCGCCGTTCTTGGACTTGATGACCTCACCCACGGACGTCTCCTCGCCGCCGGAGAGGAAGCCATAGGAACGCATCCACTGGTCGTTGAAGATCTTGGCCAGGTAGCCGCGGCCGGAGTCGGGCAGGATGACGACGACGACGGCACTTTCCGGCAGGTCCTGCGCGGCCTGCAGCGCTGCCACCACCGCCATGCCGGACGAGCCGCCCACCAGCAGTCCCTCTTCACGGGCAAGCCGGCGCGTCATGGCGAAGGAGTCTCCGTCGTTGACGGCGATCACCTGGTCCGGGACGGACTTGTCGTAGTTCGCGGGCCACATGTCCTCCCCCACGCCTTCCACAAAGTACGGACGCCCCGTGCCGCCTGAGTACACCGAACCTTCCGGATCCGCGCCGATGATCCGGACCGTGCCGCCGTCGGACTCCGGCCGGTCAGCCGATACCTCCTTGAGGTAGCGGCCCGTGCCGGTGATGGTGCCGCCCGTGCCGGCGCCGATGACGCAGTGGGTGACCTTGCCGTCAGTGTCGCGCCAGATTTCCGGGCCGGTGGTCCGGTAGTGGCTGCCGGGGGCGGCAGGGTTGGAAAACTGGTCAGGCTTGTACGCGCCGGGGGTTTCGCGGACGATCCGGTCGGAGACGCCGTAGTAGCTTTGCGGGCTGTCCGGGGGCACTGCCGTGGGTGTCACCACCACTTCGGCGCCGTAGGCCTGCAGCACTGCGCGCTTGTCCTCACCCACCTTGTCCGGGACCACGAACACGCACTTGTAGCCCTTTTGCTGGGCCACCAGGGCCAGACCGACGCCGGTGTTGCCGGACGTGGGTTCCACAATGGTGCCGCCGGGCTGCAGTTTGCCCTCCCGTTCGGCCTCCTCGATCATCTGGGCCGCGATACGGTCCTTGATGGATCCGCCCGGGTTCAGGTACTCCAGTTTGACCAGGACGGTGGCCTTGATGCCCTCGGTCACGTGGTTGAGTTTGATGAGCGGGGTATTGCCGATGAGGTCCAGAATGGACTGGGCGTACTTCATAGGTACTAAGCTACCGCTTACTGCCCGCGGGCCCGCCCCGCCTACTCCGCCTGCTCGGGGGGAAGGTTCTCCCACAGGCCCATCACATTTCCCTCGGTGTCCTTGAAGTATGCGAAGGAACCCATTCCCGGGATGGTTTCCTTGGGTTTCACCACGGCCCCGCCCAGCGACTCCACGGTCTGCAGCGTGGCGTTGATGTCCGGCACGTCCACGGTGATGACCGGGTTCCTGAGGTCCGGTTCCCTGGCCATCATGCCGCCGTTGATCGCGCCTGCTTCCGTGGGCTGCCCGGTGGATTCATCCATCGGGGTGGTGACCACCATGTTGTAGTCCATGCCGGGGACGGGATCGATCCGCCAGCCGAGGGCCTCCTGGTAGAACTTCCTGGCCCGCTCCTGGTTATCAGCGGGGATTTCGAAATGTACTACTCCACCCATTGCGCCCACCTTGCCCTTCGGTGTTCCGGCGCGGCCTTTCCGCGCCACACGGTGGAGTCTAGTCCGGGGCAGTGCGTTGTATAAGGGTGTTTTTCCTGCCGCACGGCGCACCTCCGGGCAGCGTTGTCAGCCCCGCGTGGGACGATGGAGGACATGACCATCGCAGAGGCACCTCCCCGGCTGGCGGCTGCCGCTGACGTGTCCCTGCGCTGGTATCCCGGGGGTCCGTACAACCTGGGCAGCACCCTTAGGCCGCTCCTGCGCGGCAACAGCGATCCGTCGTTCAGCCTCCAGGGTGATGTTGTGTGGCATGCGTTTACGACGGCGGAGGGGCCGGTGACGCTTCGGCTCAGCGCGGCGGGCGGCAGCGCAGGAGCCACTGGGCCCGGTGCCATGGTTGAGCCCTTCGTCGACGTCCAGGCCTGGGGTCCTGGTGCCGCGGCGGCAGTAACGGCGGCGCCGCGGCTCCTGGGAGCTCACGACGACTGGCGGGCCTTTGATGAGCCGGCCTTCCACGCCACCCTCCCGCGGATTGTCCGGGAGGCACGACGGCGGAGCCTGACGCTGCGCCTCCCTGCCAGCGGCCGCGTGGTGGACCAGCTGGTGCCCATCATCCTCGAGCAGAAGGTGACGGTGATCGAGGCGCGGCGGGCCTACCGGTACCTGCTGCACCGGTATGGAACACCGGCTCCCCTGGCAGGCACCTCCACGCCGCCGGGCCTGGTGGTGGGTCCCACGGCGGCTCAGTGGCTGCAGATCCCCAGCTGGGAGTGGCATAAGGCCGGTGTTGGACCCCAACGCTCGTCAACCGTCATGCGCGCGCTGCGCTCCGCCGCCGCGCTTGAACGCCTGGCATCACTGCCGGCCCTTGAGGCTGCCGCAAAGATGCAGGTTATCCCCGGCATCGGCATCTGGACTGCCGCCGAGGTGGTGCAGCGGACACACGGCTGCCCGGACTCCATCTCGGTGGGTGACTACCACCTGGCCGCGTATGTGGGGGCGGCGCTCACCGGCCGCCGGACCGACGACGCCGGCATGCTCCGGCTGCTGGAACCGTGGAAGGGGCAGCGGCAGCGTGTGGTCCGGATGATTCAGAGCAGCGGTTTCCGCAAACCCACTTTCGGCCCGCGGATGACCATCCAGGACCACCGCCGGCATTGACCTGGCCGCAACACCGGGGTCACAGCCCCAGCCGCGCCACGGCTTCCTCGCGCATTTCCACCTTCCGGACCTTGCCGGAGACGGTCATCGGGAAGCTGTCCCGGACCTCCACGTAGCGCGGAATCTTGTAGTGCGCCAGATGCCCCCGGCAGAAGTCGGCAATGGCATCGGAGCCGAGGTGTTCCGCCCCGGGATTGAGAATGATGCAGGCCATCAGCTCCTCGCCATACTTTTCGTCCGGAACCCCGATCACCTGCACGTCCTGGATGGCCGGATGGGTGTAGAGGAACTCCTCGATTTCCCGCGGGTAGATGTTCTCGCCGCCCCTGACCACCATGTCCTTGATCCGGCCTTCAATAACCACGTACCCGTCGTCGTCCATTCGGGCCAGGTCACCGGTGTGCATCCAGCCGTCACCGTCAATGGCTTCCGCGGTCTTTTCCGGCTGGTTCCAGTACCCGGCCATGACCGCATAGCCGCGCGTGCACAGCTCACCGATCCGGCCCCGTTCCAGGACCTCACCGGAGCCGGGGTCAATGATCTTGCTTTCAAGGTGCGGCATGGTGCGGCCCACGGTCTCTGTCCGGTGCTGCAGGGTGTCCCCCAGACGGGTCATGGTGGACACCGGCGACGTTTCGGTCATGCCGTAGCAGATTGCCACGTCCTTCATGTTCATTCCGGAAATGACCCGGTCCATCACCTCAATGGGGCACACCGAGCCGGCCATCACGCCGGTACGGAGGGTGGACACGTCGTAGGAGGCGAAATCCGGCAGGGCGAGCTCGGCGATGAACATCGTGGGGACGCCGTACAGGGACGTGCCGCCGAAGTCCTGCACCGCCTCCAACGCAGCCGCGGCCGAGAATCCCCGGCTGGGAATGATGGTTGCCGCGCCGTGGCTGAGCGCGTTCAGGTTGCCAATCACCATGCCGAAGCAGTGGTAGAACGGCACCGGGATCACCACGCGGTCATGCTCGGTGTAGCCCAGCAGTTCCCCGACGGCGAAGCCGTTATTGAGGATGTTGTGGTGCGTCAGCGTGGCGCCCTTCGGGAACCCCGTGGTTCCGGAGGTGTACTGCAGGTTGACGGGATCATGCGGGCTGATTTCCGCCATGCGTGCCCGCAACGCGGAATGCCCGACGCTGTCAGCCAGCTTGAGCAGTTCGGCGTAGGTCAGTTCCGCGTCGCTGAGCGGGGGGACACCGCCGTCGGGCCCTTCCCCGCCCGGCGTCGGAAGGAACACGAGCCCGCGGAGGTCCGGGCATTCGGCGAGCGCACGGCGGGCCATGCCCACGTAGTCGCTGTTCCGGTCCGACGGCGCCGTGACCAGCATCCGCATGCCGTTCTGCTTCACCACGAATTCCAGTTCGTGGCTGCGGTAGGCCGGGTTGACGTTGACCAGGATGGCGCCGGTCTTGGCCGTGGCAAACTGCAGCAGCGTCCATTCGGCACAGTTGGGGCTCCAGATTCCCACCCGGTCCCCCTTTGCCACGCCCAGGGCGAGAAGCGCACGGGCCAGCCGGTCGACGTCGTCGTTCATCTTGGTGTAGCTCCAGCGCCGGGCGTCCGCGCCCGGAACCGGCCCCGCCTCGATCAGGGCGTCATGGTACGGAAACCTGGCCACCACCCGCTCAAAATTCCCGCCGATGGTTTCCTCGAGCAGCGGAACGTCAGTGTCCCCGGCTGTATATGCGCGCATGATGGCACGGTACCAACAGGTCAGGGGCAAAAGAAGCATCGGGGCAGGCCCGGTGCAACAGAGCTGAAGCAGGGACCGCGGCCGGTATTGTGAAATCCATGAGTGCACCCATCGACCTGCAGGCAACGTTCATCCCCAACGACGGCGAGTTTTTCCGAGTAAAGCTGGCTTTGGAAATCGCCATCGACGAGGTGGTGAACGAGCCGGGCTGCATCCGCTATGAACTGACGGAAGCCACCGAGGAGAAGCTGGTCCTGACCGAGCAGTGGGCCTCCGAAGAGGACCTGGCCAAGCACTCCAAGGGGATCGCCGTGCAGGACCTGAACGAATCGTTGAGCGCCCTGCTCGCCGAGCCCGTCAAGGTTGAACGGATCTGAAGCTGCCTTAAGCAAGAAATGCGGGACCTCCCACTGGGAGGTCCCGCATTTAATGTTGACAAAGGGTTAGGCCTCCGGGATCTGGGAGCCGTCCTGCGGCCCCGCCGGCTTGTCGGCAGCTGAAGCTTCCTCCCTCTGCCGTGCCACGTGGGCGTGGACTTCCTCCATGTCCAGTGCCTTCACCGCATCCACTACCTGTTCCAGCTGCTGCGCGTTCAACGCGCCCGGCTGCGAGAACACCAGCACCTTTTCGCGGAAAGCCATCAGTGTGGGGATGGACGAGATGCCGGCCTCCGCGGCGAGCTGCTGCTCAGCCTCCGTGTCCACCTTGGTGAAGAGGACATCGGGGTGCTTCTCGGAAACAGCGGAGTAGGTGGGGCCGAACTGCTTGCAGGGACCGCACCATTCTGCCCAGAAATCGATCAGGACAATGTCGTTGCCCTCAATGGTTGACGCGAACTGTTCACCGGTGATGTCAAGGGTAGCCATGTGTCAACGGTACGCGGATTGCCCTGCCGTGTCGTGGCGGGAGGCACCATGTTCGCTCCACGCGTCATCGGGAATAACACCGTCCCGCCCATAAACGAAGGCCGACGTCGGAACCTGGCGGATCAGGCGTTGGTCTCCCAAAGGTGCGGGGCCGGTGTCCGGCTGCCGGGCAGGGCGCTGTCTGCCCGCCAGGCGTGGATCCAGTCCGGGAGGACCAGCTCCGCCGGGGGCTGGCCGAACTCCAGCAGGATCTCCTCCTGGCTGACCGGCCCGGTCCTGGTGACCAGCCGGGTGGCGATGTATGCACGCGCGTAAATCTCGCCGTCGGCCACCATCCGCTGTTCGAAGTAGATGGCCTTGGCGTCCAACCCGATGATGCGGGTCTCGATGGTGTAGTGCTGCCACAGCTGCAGGGATTTCCGAAAGGCGATAGTTTCAGCGGAAACCACCGGTCCCCAGCCGCGCCGGCGCATCCGCTTCCACACCCCGCTGCGGACCATTAGGTCGAACCGGCCCAGGTCCATCAGCGACAGGTACATGCCGTTGTTGACGTGCATGGCGATGTCGATGTCAGTGGGCAGGACACGCAGGGGCAGCGAGGAACTGTCCCACACCGTGAGCGGCTGCCGGCGCGCCGAACGGAACAGCATCAGTAGGGTTCTCAGGAGCAGGTGCATCCCACAATGCTACCCGCCGGTAACATAGGGCCGCGCGCAGTTCCCGGTCTCACCACTCCGCGTAGGATTTGCGTCCTGAAGGAACACCGGGCGCTGTACGACTGATGGGTTGCCGGACGGGCGCCTGGCAAGTAATCGTGCTCCCGATCCTTGAGTAGCCTGTCCGGGCACCACCAAGTACCGGCCTCAAAAATTCGGGTAACTCCTACTGGTGCCATGGCCTGTGCAGGGTTCATAGACTCGGGATTCCTAGGACCGAAACGCAATGGCGGGGTCCTCCGGTTGGCTTCCGGAGGTTCCGCTTCCTCGCGGAGGCTCCGTATCTTCTGGGTATGCGGATGCCTCCATCCCGCGATGCCTCCGTGGCCCCAACATCTGCCGGGCCACCGAGGCGCTGCGCCTTGCTCCGTCCTGCCGGCATGCTTGGCGTGCCTGGCCGGACCGACTCCGATGGGCCACCCATGAACCAGCCTTACCACACCACACCTGAAGCCGAAAGCAGAAGCTTCGCCACCGATGAACCCCGCGCCGAACTGACCACGGGCCGGCCTGCCATCAGCAACAGGCTGTGGGCCGGCATGGCCACTGCTGCAGTCGTGGCGGCTGTAGGCGTGGGCGCCCTGGCGGCACCGCCGGCTTCCCTGGACCAGGGCAGCCTGAACCAGGGTGCGACGGCGGCAGGCCAGGTTGCAGGTGCCGCGGCACCTGCCGCAGCCGGCACCGCCGTCGATACGAACGCCCAGGCGCCTACCGGCCAGGAAGCTGCTGCCACTGTCCCGGCTGAGGAAGCCCCGGCAGCTGAAGTGCCTGCGGCTCCAGCACCGGCGCCGGTGGAACCGGCACCTGCTCCGCCGGACCCCGCCCCCGAACCTGCACCTGCACCTGCACCTGCACCTGCCGGGGACCCGAATATCTACACTGTGGTTCCGGGCGACACGGTCGGAGCCATCGCGGGCCGGCACGGGGTGGATATGAACTCAATGCTTGCGGCCAACGGCCTAAGCCCGTACAGCGTTATCGTGCCGGGCCAGACGCTCCTGCTGACAGGCCCGCCGGTGCCGGCTCCCGCCGTGGCAGCAGCACCGGCCGCCGCCCCCGCATCTGCTCCCGCACCAGCCCCCGCCCCGGCGGCAGCACCCGCTCCAGCCCCCGCCTTTGTTCCGGCTGCTCCCGCCGTCCGCACCATCTACGTGGCCGGGGCCGGCGGACAGGCAATGGTGGACGCCTGTATCGGTCCCATTCACTACACGCCGGGCGACGGCTATTCGCTGTTCATCACCGAGCATGATTTCTGCGGCGGCTGGGCCCGCTTCTCCGGAATCGGGGTAGGGGAAACGGTGAGCATCCCGGGCTACGGGACGTACACGGTGACGGCCCGCGGCCAGGTTCCCAACCCGGGCACCACCAATGACGTGGCCAATGTGTTTGGCGGGTTCCCCCGCGCGGTCCTGCAGACCTGCATCCCGGGTACCAGCCAGATACTCCTGATCGCGCTGAACTGATTCTGATTCCCCGGCTGGCTCCCGGGGTTCCTAAGCTTGTCCGCGGGTCCGAACCTTAAAGGACGGGATCCGCGGACAAGGCCATGTGGTCGAGTTTGCGTTAGACGTGATGGCGTTCTGAAATGTGTTCCACCAGTTCGCCCACGCGCTGCTCCGAGTAGTTGCGGGCAATGTCGCCCTGGCTGATGATGCCCACCATCTGGTGGTCGGCTATCACGGGGAGCCGCCGGACCTGGTACTTTTCCATCATTTCGATGGCAGCATCAACATTGGCATCAGCCTCAATCCAGTGCGGCCGGCCCGTAGCTAGTTCGCGGGCCATCATCTGGCCGGGATCACGGCCGGCGGCAACGCACTTGAGGACGATGTCGCGGTCGGTAATCATGCCCTTCAGCTTGCCGTCATCACCACAGATCGGCAGTGATCCGCAATCCAGGTCCATCATCATCTTCGCTGCGTCCACCAGGGACTGGTTTTCCGTGACACACCGTGCATCCGTGGTCATGAATTCACGTACAGCACTCATTGAATCCTCCTTCATCGATGAATTTATCGACGCAGGGTACCGGGGCACATGCGCCGATGCTGCCAGACTACGCCGCCCCCACGGCAGTGTCGACGGCAGATTTCCGCCAGTGCCAGGGCACGAAAAAGCCTCCGGAACCATCAGGTACCGGAGGCTTTCCTTGGGTGGCAGATGAGGGATTCGAACCGCCGTAGGCGTTGCCAGCCGATTTACAGTTACAGTGCGTCGGTTTTGTCTACACCCGGGCCCGAACTGAAGTCGCGGATACGTGCGCTGATATCGCCAGCCCTACACCGTGCCCTGAGCACCAGTTTCGGGGCGTATGCGCCGCTACTCGCATCCTTATAGTTCAGATCCAAGCCGTCACTGCTGTTGGCGCCCTATACTGTGGCTACAAAGTTCTTGCGAGGAACCATGAAGCCTTTGCCCGCATTATCCGCCCTTGTCTTGGCTCTTGCTGCCTGCACCGCGCCTGTACAGGATGCCCCGCTCCCTGGGGTGGTGACCTCCACCAGCGCCCCGCGGCCAGAGCCGGCATCGCCAACGCGTGTACCGGTGGGCCAGTACACGCTCACAACGGAATCGGGGGCCGACATCAATGTAACGGTGCCTGCTCCTGCGACCGACCCTGCCATCGAGGCGATCGAGGCCTACAGGGCCAAGATTGGAGCGCCCCCGGTTTCCTATCTCGTGGCGGACGTGGACAACCAAAGAGGGACTGCGCCAATCGACATGTACATGGTGAACGTCTTCGATGAACAGGGACGAGAGCTCAGCTTTTCCCGGGTTACCGATGTTATCCACAGCTGGGGACCCACCTACAGTTACGACTTTAAGTGGACTATGGGTGATGGCACACCCGTCGATGAAGCTGTAGGTGCCGGGCTCAGTCAAGAGGCTACCGGCCTGTACAACGCGAATGTTGACGATGCGGAAGCGGGTGAGCGGACAAGGATTGTCTTAGCGTCCACCAACGCGGACATGCCCGCAAAAGTCGCCCGCGTCACCGTCCAGCCCTCCGGCATGGGAGTTGAAGAGGAGGCCCGGCCTGCTTCTTGACGGAAATTTATGGAGGGCTACAGTAACCATTCCGGTGCGACGTAATCCTCGTCGGGAACACGCTCAATGTCGGCGAGCGATCCTTCCCAGGCCCTGATGCTCCGGGCAAACGAGGGACCTGGATGGTGCTCTTCCCGGCGCTTCCGTGATTGTCATGGACGCGTCAATCTATACCAGGTCGTATGGGTTCCAATCAGCCCAAGGTCGGCCGCCAAGCTCAGAGATGTTGATGACCATCTGCCAAACTCTGAGTCCAATAGTTCCCACTTCTGGCCGTGGCCAACAGTCCTCAGCACCCCATGCCATGTACACGGACATCTCCAGCATCTAGCTTTTTAGCCTGAGATGAGGTGGACAACCAAACGGCGTCCTTTGCAGAAAGACTGAAGCCGACAGTCGCATGGAGCGGCTGGACCCATTCCATGTCCAGGTTGAACCCGTTCCCTGATGTCACTTGGGCGAACCCTCGCAGGTGCTAATCATCTCGCCTCCGCGACGCAGCTCCCGCTCTGGCCCGATCATCGGTGCAAGGTCAAGAATGATTGAACCGGGCCAGGGGGCCGCACGAAGACCGAGGGCAGTCTTCGTCAGATATTCATTGGGTACTCCGCCCTCGAATGTGTCGCAAACCACCGATGGCTGCGCCAACACTGGACACCAGCTTTTGGAACGCTGAGCCCATCTGGGAAACGTCCTCAATGGCCGCCTCGTGCCTACTACACCCGGGCCTTTCAGCTTAAGGGCCCCACCGACGGCCCATCACCTGAACAGAGACGTGCGTCCTTGTCGTGAGGGTTCTCAGGTTCAGGGATCGTTCAAGTGGGCAAGGAGGTAGTGGAGGGCACCATCAAGACCCAAGCCGGCCAGAACCGCACTGTGGCCCTCTCAGACCGTGCCGTGGCCGCACTCCTAACGTGGCAGTTTCAGCAAGGCCAGGAACGCGAAGCATGGGGAGACGCCTACCAGCACTCGTGCCGCGTGTTCACCTACAAGGATGGCCGCCAACTCCGGCCGGGCTACCCCTCGAAGCTCTTTTGAGCTGATGGTGGAGAAGCTGGGCCTGCCGCCGATGCGGTTCCATGACCTCCGGCACCTGCACGCGTCGCTGATGCTGGCTTCAGGTCAGGACTTGAGCACACCTTGACGTTTGCGTGACACGGTAGCAGCGCGGAGGCTCCTTCAGCGGCGTTCCTGGCGGCGTCACCCACCATGTGCGCGTACAGGTCCCGCGTGATCTGGCTGTTGCTGTGGCCCATGGTCTTGGACGACGATGGCCCACAAGTGAGATCACCGGGCATGAAAAAAGCCCTTCCGGAACCTCCTAAGAGATCCCGAAAGGGCTAAATTCCTTGCCATTACTGGCTGGTGGCAGATGAGGGATTCGAACCCCCGTAGGCGTTGCCAGCTGATTTACAGTCAGCCCCCTTTGGCCGCTCGGGTAATCTGCCGAACTTCAAAAGAAGATCACCCCCGGCTGCAGTCTTCAGAACGTCCGTTTCCGGGCCGTTCCGCTTCCAGTAACCGCGGGCAAGACAACTTTACAGAACTTCCGCCGAAGAATCGAATCGAGGCTGGCGCAACCGCAAAGGCCCCGGTATCACGCGGAATTCCTGCCATATCAGGCGTCGCCCAGGATCCTCCCGGCAAGCTTCGCCTCAAACTTAATAGCCTGATCTTCAGTGATCTGGTTCAACTGCACAGCCCGGAGGAGGTCCGCGTGGACGCCCTCCAGGCGGGAGGATGCGTCCGCCACCGGGCTGAAAATAATTGAAGCGGCCACCGCCGCTGCCGCCACAGATGTTGCCGCTGTTGCCACCGCCCCGGACGCAGCTGTGGTGGTCCTGGTGACATAACTGGCCGCTTGGCGGTGCATGGCTTTTCCCTTTTCGAGCAACAATCCAACACGTACAACTTTGCCCGGCACTCCTTCGTTCCCTCCCTGCGTCCGCTGAGAGGGAACTGTGAATCCGTCCGCCCCACCGGGCGGTGCATCCGTATTAGTCTTGAACGCAGTGATCCAGGCCCTGTCCACGCGCAGGGCTTCCACCAGCAGAAGGAGAGTCATGGCAGGCGAGTCCACGTTCGACGTCGTAAGCAAAGTAGACAAGCAGGAAGTTGCCAACGCGCTGAACCAGGCACAGAAGGAACTGGCGCAGCGCTACGACTTCAAGGGTGTAGGCGCCGAGGTGGACTTCAGCGGCGAAAAGATCCTGATGAAGGCCAACTCCGAGGAACGCGTCCTTGCCGTCCTGGATGTGCTCCAGTCCAAGCTGATCCGCCGGGGCATCTCCCTGAAGTCCCTGGACACCGGTGAGCCCTACGCCTCCGGCAAGGAGTTCCGCCTGGAAGCCTCCATCAAGGAGGGCATTGCGCAGGACCTCGCCAAGAAAATCAACAAACTCATCCGCGACGAGGCCCCCAAGTCGGTCAAGTCCCAGATCCAGGGCGATGAGCTGCGGGTTTCGTCCAAGTCCCGCGATGACCTGCAGGCCACCATGGCGCTGCTGAAGGACTTCGATGAAGCCGACCTGCAGTTCGTGAACTTCCGCAGCTAGCCTTTGTGTCCCTTGCGGGACGCCCGTTCCGGGCTGAAAATGTCCTTGTGGTCGCCTGCCGACGCCGTGGTTCTATGGTTCATTCAGGCCGTCAGCTAGCCGGGCGCTGGGGATCACGCTGTGGGCCCTTCACTGTTTCGTTAGCCGAGAACGAGGACTAGATTCCGATTTTCCCGGTGATCCCACGGGCGGCCGCTTATCCATTCAGCGGGGCGTCGGGTGAGGAGATGAGTAGGCCATGCTGGCCGAATCCCAGGATGAGGAGCAGATCATTGCCAGGGTCGCGGCCCTGGATATAGGCAAAGCCGAACTCGTGTGTTGTGTCCGGGTCCCGGCGGTCGGGAACCCGCAGAAGCGGTTACAGGAGGTGTCCACGCATTCGACCATGAGCCGATCCCTGGGGGAACTGGCCAACCATCTGGTCGATCTCCGGATCGAGCGGGTGGTGATGGAGGCAACCTCCGATTACTGGAAGAGCCGGTGTTCTATCTCCTCGAGGCTCACGGGCTCGAACCGTGGCTGGTCAACGCGCGCGACGTTAGGCATCTGCCGGGACGTCCCAAAACCGACGTGCTCGACTCGGTCTGGCTGTGCAAAGTCGCCGAACGGCAGATGCTGCGGCCCAGTTTTGTCCCGCCCGCCCCGATCCGGCGGCTGCGGGACCTGACCCGGTACCGGATTGACCTCGTCGGGGCGCGGACGGCAGAAAAGAACCGGGTCGAAAAACTCCTTGAGGACGCGTGCATCAAACTCTCCGTCGTGGCTTCGGATATTTTCGGGGTGTCCGGCCGGGAGATGATGGCGGCGCTCATCGCCGGCGAACGGAATCCGAAAGTGCTCGCCCAGTTGGCGCGGGCAAGCATGCGGAAGAAGATCAGCGAACTCGAGGAGGCGTTCAGCGGCCACTTTGATGACCACCACCGCTTCCTGCTGGCACGGATGCTGGCCAGGATCGACGGGATCGATGCCGATATCACGGCGGTCGATGAACAGATCGAGGTGCAACTGGCCCCTTTCGCGGGGGCGGCGGAGCATCTGGATGAGATCCCGGGCATCGGCCCCGTCGCCGCCGCCATTATCCTGGCCGAAATCGGGGCCGACATGACCCGGTTCCCAACCGCGGGGCACCTCTGTTCCTGGTCGAAGTTCTCTCCAGGCATCAATTCCTCCGCCGGGAAGACTAAGGGCAACGGCTCGACCGGGCATGGCAACCGCTATCTCGCCCGGGTCCTGGGAGAGGCAGCCGTCGTGGCCGGAAAGACAGATACGTTCCTGGGCGAACGCTACCGAAGGATCGCCCGGCGACGAGGCAGGAAACGCGCCATAGTCGCCACCGGACGTTCCATCCTCGTCATCGTCTGGCACCTGCTGCAGGATCCCAATGTACGTTTCCGCGACCTCGGCGCCGATCACTTCAGCCGCCACACCAACCCCGACACCAGCAAACGCAACCACGTCCGCCAACTCGAAGCCCTCGGCTACACCGTCACCCTGACCCGGGCAGCCTAAGTTCCAATCTTCAGGACTCGCCGACGGCTCTACTTTGCCCCGGACACCCACACCCGCGCCAACCACAGGCGCCGCATCTCATTTTCGGACTAGCTCCGCGAGGTACACCGTCCGACCGGGCACCTAGACCAGCGGCCGGCCTGCCACCCGCTCCAGCCGGGCAATCCGGTCCCCCATGGGCGGGTGCGTTGCGAACAGCTTGTTCATCGCGCCGCCCCGGAACGGGTTGGCGATCATCAGGTGTGATGTATTGACCAGCCGCTGGTCCGGCGGCAGGGGCGCGATGCTGACGCCGCGCTCGATCTTGGCCAGGGCTGAGGCAAGCGCCAGCGGATCCCCCGTCAGCTGCGAACCGTCCTCGTCGGCGTCGTACTCCCTGGTCCGGGAGATGGCCATCTGGATCAGCGACGCCGCGAAGGGCGCCAGCAGTGCCATGGCCAGCATGGCGAGCGGGTTGGAGTTGCGCCGGTCTCCGCCGAAGAACAGGAGCATCTGGCCCACCGAGGTGATCACGCCGGCGACGGCGGCCGCCACCGACGAGGTGAGGATGTCGCGGTTGTAGACGTGCATGAGTTCGTGGCCCAGGACGCCGCGGAGCTCGCGCACCGTCAGGAGCCGCAAAATCCCCTCGGTGCAGCAGACGGCCGCATTCCGGGGGTTGCGTCCGGTGGCAAAGGCGTTCGGGGTCATGGTCGGCGAGATGTAGATGCGCGGCATGGGCTGGTTGGCACGGGCCGAGAGCTCACGGACCATCTGGTAAAGCTGTGGCGCCTGCGCCTCCGTGACCGGGTACGCCTTCATAGACCGGATAGCGATCTTGTCGCTGTTCCAGTAGCCATAGGCCGTCGTGGCAACGCCCACCAACGCCATGATCCAGATGGGCGCCGAGCTGCGCGTGCCGGCACCAATCAATGCGCCCAGGCCCAGCAACACCGCCCAGAGCACACCGAACAGTGCGGCCGTCTTCAGTCCGTTGTAGTGCCTGTGCATGTCCGCTCCCTCCTGCAACCTTCTGCTGCACTTCCCAGGGGACCAGGAGGGAGGCGTCGTACGTCCGTAAGCCCGGTGCAACTTCGCCGCCGCCCAAGCCCCCACGATGCACACAACACCGCCAGAAGCAGGACCCGGCCCTCAGTAAAAATCTTAGTAGCGCCGCAGGCCAGCAGTTCCCCCACCTTGCAACCCTCATGGTGCGGCAGTGACGGAAGGTCATGCCGAGGTTAGCCAACCCTTATTGTGAGATATTCATAATAAGTGTTTCAATGGATCCATGACGGAGCACTTTGACGGCCACGACGCATGGGCTGCGGCCCTGCGCGCCCACGGCCGGCGGGTGACCAAGCAGCGCCTGGCAGTCTTGGCCGCCGTCGAACGCCACCCCCACTCCCCCGCCGAAAGCATCCTCGCCGCGGCCCGGGCCGATCTGCCCGAGCTCACGGCACAGTCGGTATACGTGGTTCTGGGTGACCTGACCGACCTGCACATGCTGCGCCGGTTCGAGCCGCCGCACTCCCCGGCGCTGTACGAAACCCGGGTGGGTGACAACCACCACCATGCCATCTGCATCAGCTGCGGCCGGGTGGAGGACGTGGACTGTGCCGTGGGCCATGCCCCGTGCCTCACGCCCCACTGGGATGAGAACGCCAAGCCCATGGCCATCCAGATCGCCGACGTTATGTACCAAGGCATCTGCCAGGACTGCCAGCAGTCCCAAAAACTTCCTTCCAATCGTCCCCCGCAAGAAATAGAGAAATAGGAGAACAATGACTGCCATTTCAACAACCCAGTCAGGTGCCCCCGTTACGTCCGACGCCCACTCGAAGTCAGTCGGTGCCGACGGCGCGATCATCCTGACCGACCACTACCTGGTGGAAAAGCTCGCTCAGTTCAACCGCGAGCGGGTGCCGGAGCGCGTAGTGCACGCCAAGGGCGGCGGTGCATTCGGTACGTTCAAGGCCACCGAGGACGTGTCCAAGTACACCAAGGCAGCCTTCCTCCAGCCCGGCGCCGAAACCGAGATGCTGATCCGCTTCTCCTCTGTGGCCGGCGAGAACGGTTCACCGGACACCTGGCGTGATCCCCGCGGTTTCGCCGTGAAGTTCTACACCTCCGAGGGCAACTATGACCTCGTTGGCAACAACACCCCGGTGTTCTTCATCCGCGACGGCATCAAGTTCCCGGACTTCATCCACTCCCAGAAGCGCCTCCCGGGCACCCACCTGCGCGACGCCGACATGCAGTGGGACTTCTGGACCCTGTCCCCCGAGTCCGCACACCAGGTCACCTGGCTGATGGGTGACCGCGGCCTGCCCGCCTCCTGGCGTGAAATGCAGGGCTACGGCTCCCACACCTACCAGTGGATCAATGCCGAGGGCGAGCGTTTCTGGGTCAAGTACCACTTCAAGTCCAACCAGGGCGTGAACTCCATGACCGGCGAGCAGGCCGAGGCCCTGGCCGGTTCGGACGCGGACTTCTACATCCGCGACCTGTCCGAGAACATCGAAGCCGGCAACTTCCCGTCCTGGGACCTGCACGTGCAGGTCATGCCGTACGAGGATGCCAAAACGTACCGCTTCAACCCGTTCGACCTGACCAAGGTCTGGCCGCACGGCGACTACCCGCTGATCAAGGTGGGCACCATGGAGCTGAACCGGAACCCGGAGAACTACTTCGCGCAGATCGAACAGGCTACCTTCGCGCCGTCGAACTTCGTGCCGGGTATTGCCGCTTCCCCGGACAAGATGCTGCAGGCCCGCATCTTCTCCTACGCGGACGCACACCGCTACCGCGTGGGCACCAACCACGCCCAGATCCCGGTGAACCAGCCGAAGAACCAGGTCAACAACTACAGCCAGGACGGCGCGGGACGTTACCTGTTCAATGCCCCCTCGGTTCCGGTCTACGCCCCCAACTCCGTTGGCGGCCCGGCTGCTGTTGAGCCGCAGAACCCGGCCGGCGGCTGGGAGAACGACGGCGAGCTGACCCTCGCCGCGCACTCCCTCCACGCCGAGGACAGCGACTTTGTCCAGGCCGGCGCGCTCTACCGTGAGGTGTACGACGAGGCCGCCAAGGCCCGCTTCCTGGAAACCATCACCGGTGCCGTGGGCGGCGTCAAGAGCCCCGGCATCAAGGAACGCGCCATCCAGTACTGGACCAACGTCGACGCCGAGCTCGGCGCCAAGCTCCGCGCCAACCTCGGCGCAGCAACACTCTCCGACGCAGAAGCAGCCAACAAGATCGGCTGATTCCCGCTGGTGAGCATTTGGAACCACCCCGTCACGGCTGCCGTGGCGGGGTGGTTTTTTGCGCTTTCCACATAGCAAACTGAACCGTAGCCGCCGCCGGGCGTCCTCCCTAGTATCGCTGCATGACAACTTTCCAGGGCATCCCGGCCGGCGCTTTCGGGTTCTACGCAGAACTCCACGCCAACAACAACCGGCAGTGGTGGCTGGAGCACAAGGAGAGCTATCAGTCGCTGGTCCGGGATCCTCTTACGTCGCTTCTCGAAGAGCTCGAACCCAGGTTCGGGCCAGGCAGGATTTTCCGCCCCAACAGGGATATCCGGTTTTCCCTGGACAAGTCACCCTACAAGACCGCCCAGGGCGCTTTTGCCTCGGCGCAGGAGGGCGTTGGGTACTACCTCCAGATCAGTGCCGAGGGCCTGCTGGTCGGCGCGGGCTACCATTCCCATTCACCCGCGCAGCTGGCAAGGTACCGGAACTCGGTTGACGCCTCGGGCACAGGAGAATCACTCCGGCATATTGTGGATGCAGTGGCGGGCGCGGGCTTTGCCGTGGAAGGCGAGAAGCTCAAGACCGTGCCGCGTGGATACGCGCGCGACCATCCGCGGGCAGAGCTCCTCAAACACAAATCACTTGCGGCAAGTATCGATCTGGGCCAGCCCGAATGGCTGGCCAGCCCCGCCGCAGTCCCGGGGATCTCCAGGCTCTGGGATGAGCTGCGCCCCCTGGTGGACTGAGTAAGCCGGCACGCGGCCCCGTGATGCTTCGGCAGCATCCCCAGGAATCAGCCTGCCACTGTTGGTTCAGGCTTCATTCGCTGCGGCCAGGCGGGTGTCGAGGTTGTTGAAGAAAACCGTCAGCATCAGTTCGAAGGCTTTGGTGGCGGCCTCCGGCTCGTTCATGACCACGAAGTCGAACTGGAGGCCGTAGAACGTCGAGGTGAAGAGCCGGGCGTCGGTATCCGCGTATTCCTCCGGAATCCCTTGCACCATGAGCCAGTCTCGGGTCTTGTGGTGGAGCATCCGGAAATGCTCCTGTGACGTTCCCCGGGGCTCGGCCGCGACGATGTCCTGGGCAGTGGCTTCGAACTCGAGCCTTGTCAGGTGGCGGTTCCGCTGGGCCATGGTCCATTGCCAGGAGTCCAGCAGGAACTCCCGCCATGCGGCGCGGTCAATGTCGCGGACATCGGTGTTGCGCATGCGGTCAAGCCTGGATTCGATGGACACCACAATGTCATTGATCAGCTGGTCCCGGCTCCCGAAGTGGTAAACCAGCACGTAGGCGCTCATTCCCAGGCCCTCTGCGAGGCTCCGGAAGGTCAGCTCCGCCAGCGTCTTGTCCATCAGGTAGTCGAGGATGGCGCCCAGCAGTTCGGCTTTTCGTTCGGGTCGTGTCGGGCGTGCCATAGTTCCATCCTAGGTATAACCGCGGGTGGTCCTGCCCGCCGTGCCCTTGCGCGCGTCCCGCATGAGCCGCGGCCGGGCGATAACAAAAACCACCCGCAGACCAGATGATCTGCGGGTGGTTTTGAGCAGCCGGCCGCCTCTCAGGCGGTGACCGCAAGTCAGACGCGGGTGTACTCGTCCTCGTCGGTGCGGCTGTGCCCGGCAGCAGTTGCGCCACCTGCCGGGGATCCGTTGACGGCGGTGCTGGCCGCGCTGAAACGCTCATTGAGGCGCGAGTGCCGCTGTCCGTAGGCGAAATAGATTGCCAGGCCGATGGCCAGCCAGATGGCGAAGAAGATCCAGGTCTCCACTGCCAGGTTGGTCATCAGGTACAGGCACAGCAGGGCGGACACGATCGGCAGGACCTTGCCGAACGGAACGCGGAAAGCGGGCTTCAGGTCAGGCCGCTTCCTGCGCAGCACCAGGATGCCCGAACTGACCACAACGAAGGCGGAGAGCGTACCGATGTTGATCATTTCCTCGAGCAGGTCCACTTTGGTCAGGCCTGCCACCACGGCAACCGCGGCGCCGCAAATGATCTGGAGGCGTACCGGCGTCGAACGCTTTTCGCTTGTCTTGGACAGCGCACGGGGCAGGAGGCCATCGCGGCTCATGGCCAGGACCACGCGGGAAAGGCCCATCAGCAGCACCATGATCACGGTGGTCAGGCCCACCAGGGAACCGAACGCGATGGTCTTCGCAGCGGAGGTGTCGCCCACCGCTTCGAAGGCAGTTGTGAGCGTGGGGTTCTCAGCCTCGGCCAACTGCGTGTAGGAAACCATGCCGGTCAGGGCCAGCGAGACCAGGATGTACAGCAGGGTGACCAGGGCCAGGCCGCCGAAGATGCCGCGCGGAAGGGTCTTCTGGGGGTTCTTCACTTCCTCGGCAGAGGTGGCCACCACGTCGAAACCGATGAAGGCGAAGAACACCAGGGCTGCACCGGCGAAGATGCCCAGGGTGCCGTACTGGGCAGGGGCGGCTCCGGTGAGGAAGCCGAAGAAGGACTGCTTCAGGACGTCGGCGGTGCCGGTGCCGCCGGTGGGCTCCGCCGCGGGGATGAACGGTGCGTAGTTTTCAAACTTGACGTAGGTGAAACCCACCACGATCACGAAGAGGACGACGCCGATCTTGATCAGGGTGAAGATGTTGCCCACCCGTGCGGACAGCTTGGTGCCCAGCACCAGCAGCACGGTGAAGACGGCAACAATCAGGAACGCGCCCCAGTAGAGGTCAACGCCGGCAAGCGGGATGGCCGGCGGAATGTCGGCGCCCATCAGCGCGAACACCTTACTGAGGTAGATGCCCCAGTACTTGGCGATGACCGCCGCAGCGGTGAAGAGCTCCAGGATCAGGTTCCAGCCGATGATCCAGGCGAGGAGTTCGCCCATCGTGGCGTAGGTGAAAACGTAGGCGGAGCCGGCCACCGGGATGGCGGTGGCGAACTCGGCGTAGCACATGATGGCCAGGGCGCAGGTGACGGCGGCAATGGCGAAAGACAGGGTCACGGCGGGGCCGGAGAAGTTGGCAGCAGCCTTGGCACCTACGGAGAAGATGCCGGCGCCGACAGCCACGGCGACGCCCATGATCATGAGGTCCCAGCTGCTGAGGGAGCGCTTAAGCTTGCGTCCGGGTTCATCGGCGTCAGCAATCGACTGCTCGATGGATTTGGTCCGGAGAAGGTTCATAGGGGATCACAATCCTGGTTTGTGACGGAAACAGACCCACCAACGCTAATATCCATCCACCGGACGGCCACAATCATCCCGGATAGTGAGATGTGCTCAGGGCCGAATATTATTCTGCGGAAGCACGCGTGGCCCTCCGCCTGAAGGGCCACGGGCGCTTCCGGTCGAACCGGCTAAGCCGGCCAGTCCATCAGGGTGGACCGGATCAGGAAACGCTTGCCTTCCGGTGCTTCCACCGAAAAACCGCTCCCCCGCCCGGGAACCACGTCAATGGTGAGATGGGTATGGCTCCAGTAGTTGAACTGCTCCCGCGACATCCAGAACTCCAGCGGCTGCGGCTCCGTCCCCGGCGAGACGTCAAACAGCCCCAGGAGGATGTCGGCGTCGCCGGTGATGAAGTCGCCCTTCGGATAGCACATGGGCGCAGACCCATCGCAGCAGCCGCCGGACTGGTGGAACATGAGTGGCCCGTGCTGGAGCCACAGCTTCCGGAGCAGCTGCACGGCTGCCGGGGTGAGCGCCACCCGGGAGAACTCTTCCCCGGGCAGCGTCACCGCGGCATTCAGCCTGTCCAGCGGCATCAGAACCTCAGCACCACGCGGCCGTCGATCTTGGCGTGCTTCATCTCGTCGAGCACGGCGTTGATCTCCGGGAGCTCCCGCACCGAGACGGTGGGGTGGATCTTGCCCTGGGCGTAGAAGCCCAGGGCCTCCTCCATGTCCTGCCGGGTCCCGACGATGGAACCGCGCACCGTCAGGCCCTTGAGCACAATCTCGAAGATCGGTGCCGGGAAGTCGCCGGGCGGCAACCCGTTGAACACAATGGTGCCGCCACGGCGGACCATCCCGATGGCCTGCCCGAACGCTGAAGGATGCACCGCAGTGACCAGGACGCCATGGCAACCTCCGGTTTCGCGCTGGATCACTTCCACCGGGTCCTCGTGCAGGGCATTGACCGTCAATTCAGCGCCGTGGGCCTTCGCCAGGGCAAGCTTGTCATCGGCAATATCCACTGCCGCAACCCGCAGGCCCATGGCCACCGCGTACTGCACGGCAATGTGGCCCAGGCCGCCAATGCCGGAGATGGTGACCCACTGGCCCGGTTTGGCCTCGGTCATCTTCAGGCCCTTGTAGACGGTGACGCCGGCGCACAGCACCGGCGCCACCTCGACGGGGTCGGATCCCGCCGGTATGCGCGCGGCGAACCGTGAGTCCACCAGCATGTACTCGCCGAACGAGCCGTCCACGCTGTAGCCGGCGTTTTTCTGCACTTCGCAGAGTGTTTCCCAGCCGGTGCGGCAGTACTGGCAGTCACCGCAGGCGGACCAGAGCCAGGCGTTGCCCACCAGGTCACCGACTGCCAGGTCGGTGACGCCCTCGCCGAGCACCACCACTTCCCCCACGCCCTCGTGACCGGGGATGAAGGGCGGTGAGGGTTTGACGGGCCAATCGCCCTCGGCTGCGTGGAGGTCGGTGTGGCATACACCCGTGGTCAGCACTTTCACCAGCGCCTCCCCGGGCCCCGGCGTGGGGATGGCGAGGTCCTGGAGCTGGAGGTCCTTGCCGAATTCGGTTACTACTGCTGCTTGCATTGTCGTCGTCATTGGCGAAATCCTTGCGTCGTTGTAGCTGAGCTAGCGGAGATGTAGCTGAGGTGAAGCAGGGGCTTTTAGAAGAAGCCCAGCTTGTTTTCGTTGTAGCTGACCAGCAGGTTCTTGGTCTGCTGGTAGTGGTCCAGCATCATGGCGTGGTTCTCCCGCCCGATGCCGGAGGACTTGTAGCCGCCGAACGCGGCCCCGGCCGGGTAGGCGTGGTAGTTGTTGACCCAGACGCGGCCGGCCTGGATTTCGCGGCCTGCCCGGTAGGCGGTGTTGCCGTTGCGGGACCAGACGCCGGCGCCCAGTCCGTAGAGCGTGTCGTTGGCGATGCCCATGGCGTCGCTGTAATCGCTGAACTTCGTGACGGCGACGACCGGTCCGAAGATTTCCTCCTGGAAGATCCGCATCTTGTTGTGGCCTTCGAACACCGTGGGCTGGACGTAGTAGCCGCCGGCGAGGTCGCCCGGCAGCTCTGCACGGCCGCCGCCGGTGAGGACCTTGGCGCCCTCCTGCTTGCCGATGTCGATGTAGGAAAGGATCTTCTCCAGCTGGTCGTTGGATGCCTGGGCGCCCACCTGCGTCTCGGTGTCCAGCGGGTTGCCCTGCACCATCTTCTCCACCCTCGCCACGGCGTCGGCCATGAACGAGTCGTAGATGTCCTCCTGCACCAGGGCGCGTGACGGGCAGGTGCAGACCTCGCCCTGGTTGAAGGCGAAAAGCGCGAAGCCCTCCTGCGCCTTGTCGTAGAACGCGTCGTTGTCCTGGGCGACGTCGTTGAAGAAGATGTTCGGGCTCTTGCCGCCCAGTTCAAGGGTGACGGGAATGAGGTTCTGGCTGGCGTACTGGCTGATCAGCCGGCCGGTAGTGGTCTCGCCCGTGAAGGCGATCTTACGGATCCGGGGGCTGGACGCCAGCGGCTTGCCGGCCTCCACGCCGAAGCCGTTCACCACGTTGAGCACGCCGGCCGGGAGCAGGTCGCCGATGAGCTCCATCAGGACCAGGATGGACGACGGCGTCTGCTCGGCCGGCTTGAGCACCACGGCGTTGCCGGCCGCGAGAGCGGGAGCCAGCTTCCAGACGGCCATCAGAATGGGGAAGTTCCAGGGGATGATCTGGCCCACGACGCCGAGCGGCTCGTGGAAGTGGTAGGCGGTTGTGTCGTCGTCGAGCTGGGACAGCCTGCCCTCCTGGGCGCGGACTGCGGAGGCGAAGTAGCGGAAGTGGTCTGCCGCGAGCGGAAGGTCCGCGTTGAGGGTTTCGCGGATGGGCTTGCCGTTGTCCCAGGATTCGGCGACGGCAAGCATCTCCAGGTTCTCGTCGATGCGGTCGGCGATCTTGTTCAGGATCGCGGCACGCTCGGCCACGGACGTCTTGCCCCAGGACGGTGCAACCTTGTGCGCGGCGTCCAGCGCCAGTTCGATGTCCTCGGCCGTTCCGCGGGCCACCTCACAGAAGGCCTTGCCCGTGACCGGTGTGATGTTTTCGAAGTACTGGCCCTTCACCGGGGCCACCCACTCGCCGCCGATCCAGTTCTCGTAGCGGTCCTTGAAGGTGACCTTCGAACCCTCGGTTCCGGGCTGTGCGTAAACGGTCATTGCTAGCTCCTTTGCTGTGCAGTCCAGGCTTTCGCCGTTGGAGCAAGCGTAGGAGCGGGCAGGTTGCAGCCAGGTTGCAACCACTGGCTGTTAGACGCGCATTTCGGCTTCCAGCCGTTCAAGATCCGTGACGACGGCGGCCCGCTTGGGTGACCGCGCCGGGAGGAGGCGGAGGGCGGCGCGGCGGACGCCGACGTCGTCCCTTGCCTCGGGAAGCCCGGCGTACCGGAGCAGCGACTCGGCACTGCCGTCGGTCAGGACTGCCTCGCGCAGCAGCGACGAAACCTTGTTCCGCAACTCGACGATCCCGGGCGCCTCGGACCGCGGCAGAACTGCCCCACGATAGATTTCCAGGGCGATACGGTGTGCGCCGCGCTGCAGGCAGCTCAGCACCTGGCCGCTGTCCGGCACCACGTCCACCGGAAGGCGGTAGGGCCGCGAGCCCGGAACGGCGTCCGGGCTCAGCTGCTGAAGGACCTTACGCAGGCGCACCATCTCCGCCCGGAGCGTGATGGTGGAGCCGTCACCCGGGTACAGGAGTAGGCTCAGTTCCTCGGCGCTGAGGCCGTCAGGATGGGAACTGAGCAGGGCCAGGATTTCGCTGTGCCGGGCGGACAAGGCAACGGTTTTGCCTTCCAGGCTGAGCAGGGCCTGGTCGCGGCCCAGCAGCTGCAGGCTGTTCCGGTAGAGGCTGCCTTCCTTGGCGCCCGCCCCCGTTGCGCGGGAAGCAGCAGCCGTGGCCCGGCGTCGCGCGGGCCGGCTGGCCAGTTCCGCGGCAAGCTGGAGACGTTCGACCCGCAGCTGCGCCTGGGCAGCGGCCACGGTTGCCTCCACCAGGGACAGGGTGTGTGGCGCCACCGCGGTGGCCGTGCCGGTGATGTCCACGACGCCGAGGACCGCACCGGAATCGGGGTCGTGGAACGGCACGGCGGTGCAGCTCCACGCGTGGACAGCCCGCTGGTAGTGCTCAGCGCCGGCAATCTGGATGCCCCGGCCAAGGGCGAGGGCCGTTCCCGGGGCGCTGGTGCCCACTGTGGCTTCGGACCAGTCGGCACCGGCAACAAACATCATGCCCTCGGCGCGCCGCTGCAGCGCCGGGTCGCCATCCACCCAGAGCAGCCGGCCCACTTCGTCACCCACCGCCACCAGCAGTCCGCTGTCATGGCTCGGCTGGACCAGGAGTTTCTTGATGACGGGCATGATGGCCGCGAGGGGGTGCTGGCTGCGGTAGTCCTCCAGCTCGTCCTGGTCCAGGACCAGCGGAGCGGCAGGATTGTCCGGGTCCGCCTTGAAGCCGGCCGAACGCTGCCAGGACTCGCGGATCAGGCTGCGCAGGCCATTTGAACCATCCGCAAAGGTGCCCCCATCAAGCTGTTCATGCGCCGCCAGGGCGCTGCGCTGCATCGGTTCCGGCTGGATCAGGTTCCTCATCGAACTCCTGTGCTGCCTGTAGGCACGGCGTAACGATGCCGGCCAGGGGATGGTCGCCATTCTAGCCCTGTCCAGGACGGGAAGGTATGGCCCGCCGGGCGTCAGCCCCGGGAGATCCGGATCATGTCCTCGCGTGGGACCACCTTGATCCGTTCCCGGACCACATGGTCCAGGTCCTCGGGACCGGTCCAGGCAGCACCGAGGCCTGCCTCATGGGCGTCCAGCCTGTTCCAGCCCTCCCAGGTGGTGTACTCGATGCCGCGCTCTTCCAGCAGGTCGATGATGGCCTGCGGATCGGGATTCTTGGCCGGGGGAAGGGTGGGACGGTCCTCGAGCAGGAAGCCGATGGTTTCAAGGGCGTCGCCCTTGGTGTGGCCGATGAGGCCGACAGGTCCGCGCTTGATCCAGCCGGTGGCATAAATTCCCGGAACCGGGTTTCCTTCGGCGTCCAGGACCCGGCCGCCCTCGTTGGGGATCACACCGCGCTTTGCGTCGTATTCCAGTTCGTCCAAGGCAGAGCCGTGGTAGCCGATGGCCCGGTACACGGCCTGGACGGGGTATTCGATGTACTCCCCCGTGCCTTTGGCGTTGCCGGTGCCGTCAAGCTGCATGCGCTCGAACTTGATTCCGCCCACCTTGCCCGTGCCGTCGTCGAGCACTTCAACGGGGCTGTGCAGGAAGTGCAGGTGCAGGCGGCGCGACGACGGGTTCTCGGATTCGGCGTGCTCCTCCACCAGCCAGTTGGTGAGGGTGTTCACCATGGTCTTGATCTGGTTGTTGCTGCGGATGGCGTCGTCGGAGGCCTCATCGAATTCGAAGTCCTCCGGGTACAGGACAATGTCCACGTCATTCATGTGGCTGAGCTCCCGCAGCTCAAGGGGCGTGAACTTGACCTGGGCAGGACCGCGGCGGCCAAACACGTGCACGTCGGTGACCGGCGACGCTTTCAGGCCCCGGTAGACGTTGTCCGGGATCTCGGTACTGAGCAGTTCCTCGGGATGCTTGACCAGCATGCGGGCCACGTCCAGGGCCACGTTCCCATTGCCGATCACAGCGATCTCCTTGGCTTCCAGCGGCCACTCCCGGGGAACATCGGGGTGCCCGTCGTACCAGGACACAAAGTCGGCGCCACCAAACGAGCCCGCCAGCTCGATGCCCGGGATGGCAAGGTCGGCGTCTTTGACTGCGCCGGTGGAGAAGATCACGGCGTCGTAGAAGGAGCGGAAATCGTGCAGGGTGAGGTCCCGGCCGTAGGTCACATTGCCCAGGAACCGGATATCGCCGCGGTCCAGGACCTTATGGAGGGCGTTGACGATGCCCTTGATTCGGGGGTGGTCCGGGGCAACGCCGTAGCGGATCAGTCCGTAGGGCGCCGGGTAGGCCTCGAAGAGGTCGATGCTGACTTCGAAGTCGCCGTCCTTCACTCCGCTGGATTTGGTGAGGATGTCCGCAGCGTAGACTCCCGCCGGCCCTGCGCCCACAATGGCGACGCGCAGCGGACGGTTGGACGTTGTTTCGCTGGGGTTGGACACCGCGAGCCCTTCTGAACTGATCATTTTCATGATGCATGGGATTGCGCCGAATCAGGTAGCGCACAGTCCCTTATTCTAGGCCTCAGCCGCTTTCCGCCAGCGGCACCACATTTCCTTCGCGGTAGAGCAGCGCCCGGAGCTCCGCCTCCGCCGAGTCGAGCCGCTTGGGATCGATGGTTTCGCCGGCGTGATAATGGTCCAGCACGCGGGGGTCCACATAGCTCTTGCGGGCGATCGACGGCGTGTTTCCCAGCACCTCCGCAGCGTCCAGCATTGCGCTGCTGATGGCCCTCTTCCGCTTGGCGGCGGTCTTCCGGGTTCCCGTGCGGGCCAGGCTCGCGGCCGCCGCCAGGGTCCCGCGCAGGGTACGGAAGTCCTTTGCCGTGAAGTCGGCTCCAGTCCGCTCCTTCACGTAAGCGTTAATTTCCGCACTTGTCACCGGCCGCCAGGTCCGGCCCTCCTTATAGGCCAGGAGCCGGGCATTGGGTCCCCGGCGTTTCAGCAGGCGAACCAGGACGGCAAGGTCTGCGTCGCGGATTTCCGATTCCCAGTCCTTGCCGCTCTTGGCCGGGAACCTGAGCAGGATCCGGTCCTTCCGCACCTGGACGTGGGCACAAAGCAGGGTGGCCAGGCCCCGGCTGCCGTTCTCGTTCGTGTACCGCTCGGAGCCCACGCGCAAGGACCCGCTGTCGAGCATCCGGAACGCTCCGGCCAGGACACGCTCCCGGGTGAAGCCTTCACTGCGCAGGTCCATGGTTACCCGGCGGCGGGCGACCGGAAGGGACTCGGCCAACTGCAGGGAACGGTCGAACTTGAGCCGGTCCTTCCGTTCCCGCCACTCGGGGTGGTAGATGTACTGGCGCCGGCCCACCGCGTCCACCCCGGTCGCCTGGATGTGCCCGTTCTCAAACGGGGCAATCCAGACGTCCGTCCAGGCCGGCGGAATACCAATACTCTCCAGCCGGTCCCGAACAGGCCCCGGCGGCAGGGTGGAGCCGTCGAGGTCCCGGTAACTGAAGCCCTTGCCCGCGGGCAGCCTGCGGTATCCGCGGCCCGAGGCGTTGCTGCGCCGGAGCCTCACGGGACGGCTTCCGGCAGGTCCGCACATGTCATGAAAGCAAGCCTACTGACTATCTGCTGTTTCCGGCATGCAGGCTTGGAATACCTGGACCTGGATTGGTGTTATGGGTTTCGTGCCCATCCCCGAAGGATCCTCCCCCGCCAGTCCGCCTGCCCCCGCCACGGCGGGCCCCCCGTCAGGCAAGGGCGCCGCCGGCGCAGACGGGATGGAGGCCAAGGGGGCCGGCGCTCCGAAGGCAGTCGATAAAGAGACGACGGCGGGAATCCTCTTCGGCATCGGGGCCTACGGATTGTGGGGGCTGCTGCCTCTGTACTTCTTCGTGCTCATGCCCGCTGGCGCCGTCGAAATCGTGGCCAACCGGGTGGTTTGGTCCCTGTTGTTCTGCGCGCTGCTGATCACCGTGACCCGCGCCTGGCCGGCCCTGGTTGCGGCGCTGCGAAACCGCGCTGTGTTTGGTTCCCTGGCCCTCGCGGCTTTTCTTATCGCCGTGAACTGGCTGACGTACACCTACGGCGTCACTACCAACCAGACAGTGGAAGCCTCCCTGGGCTACTTCATCAACCCGCTGGTTTCTGTCCTGCTTGGCGTCTTTGTCCTTAAGGAAAAGCTGCGTCCGCTCCAGTGGGCCGCCGTCGGCATCGGTTTCGTGGCGGTGGGAGTCCTCACCTACTCCTACGGCAAGCTGCCGTGGATTGCCCTGACGCTGGCCTTCAGCTTTGGCCTCTATGGCTTCGTGAAGAAACGCGTCGGCCCCAAGGTGGATGCGGTCACCAGCCTGAGCGTGGAGACCATGGTCCTGGCACCGTTCGCGGCGGTCACCATGATTTTCCTGGCCGCCAGCGGTTCCGCCACCCTGACCGCCCAGGGCGCCGGGCATTTCTGGCTGCTTCTCGCATCCGGCGTGATCACCGCCGTCCCGCTGCTCTTCTTCGGCGCTTCCGCCCGCCGCCTGCCTATGACAACCATCGGCCTGCTGCAGTACTTCGCCCCGTTGCTGCAGTTCATCGTTGCACTCGTGGTGTTCCAGGAAGCCATGACCCTGGAGCGCTGGATCGGTTTCGGAGTAGTGTGGCTGGCCCTGGCGGTCCTCACCGTGGACATGCTGCGGGCGGCGCGCAGAAACTCGCTGGCAAGAAGACGGGAAATGCGGGGCACATGACATCCACCATTCCCTCTACGCCCGGTCCGGTGACAATGCCTTCATCAAAAAGCTCAAGGTGGGCGGGAACAGAAACATCGACGCCGTGACAGGAACCGACGGCCTGGACGTCACTGCCCGGAACGTCGGGTCGCAATTCGAACAGGGACTTCTGGTGGTCCACGATGAATCGAACGACGACGGGAAACGTCGAACCTGAAGTACATTCCGCTTGACTCGGTCCTGGAATAAGGCAAAAAGGCCTCAGGCCCCGGAAGCTTTGCTCTTCCGGGGCCTGAGGCCTGTTCGCGCCCTTGCGGGGGACGGCTGACTCTGTGGGTGTTACGCGTTGGCCTTGATGGCACCGGCGAGGACGTCCAGGCCGTCGTTCAGGAGGTCATCGGTGATAACCAGCGGGGGCAGCAGGCGGATGACGTTGCCGTAGGTGCCGCAGGTGAGGATGATGACGCCTTCCTTCAGGCAGGCGGCAGCAACGGCCTTTGTTAGTTCCGGGTTGGGTTCCTTGGACCCGGCCTGGACCAGTTCGATGGCGAGCATGGCGCCGCGGCCGCGGATGTCCCCGATCACGGCCGAGCCGGCGGCGGCGAGTTCAGACTGCAGGTCGCGGAGGCGGCCGGTGGCGAGGGCTTCGATGTGGCGGGCGCGCCCGGCCAGGCCGTATTCCTCCATCGAGCCGATGGATGCCAGGGCCGCGGCGCACGCTACCGGGTTGCCGCCGTAGGTGCCGCCCAGGCCACCCGGGTGGACGGCGTCGAGCAGGTCGGCCCGGCCGGTGATGGCGGACAGGGGCATGCCGCCGGCGATGCCCTTGGCGAGGGTCATGATGTCCGGGATCACGCCCTCGTGGTTGACGGCGAACCATTCGCCGGTGCGGCAGAAGCCGGACTGGACCTCGTCGGCAATGAAGACGATGCCCTTTTCCCTGGCCCACTCGGCCAGCGCCGGGAGGAAGCCCTCGGCCGGGACGATGAAGCCGCCCTCACCCTGGATGGGCTCGATGATGATCGCGGCAACCTGGTCCCCGCCAATCTGCTTCTCGATCATGGTGATGGCGCGCTTGGCGGCCTCGGCACCAGTGATTTCCGGGTTTTCCTCGCGGTAGGGGTAGCTCATGGGCATGCGGTAGACCTCGGGCGCGAACGGACCGAAGTTGGTCTTGTACGGCATGGCTTTGGCGGTCAGCGCCATGGTGAGGTTGGTGCGTCCATGGTAGGCGTGGTCGAAAGCGACGACGGCGTCACGGCCGGTGGCCAGGCGGGCCACCTTGATGGCGTTCTCCACTGCCTCGGCGCCGGAGTTGAAGAGGACGGTGCGCTTTTCGTGGTCGCCGGGGGTGAGCCGGTTCAGCTGCTCGGCCACTGCCACGTAGCCTTCGTAGGGAGTGACCATGAAACAGGTGTGCGTGAAGTGCTCCACGGCTTCCTTCACGGCACCGACGACGGCGGGATCGGACGCGCCCACGCTGGTCACCGCGATGCCCGAGCCAAGGTCAATGAAGGAGTTGCCGTCCACGTCCTGGATGATGCCGCCGTCGGCGTCTGCAACGTAGACCGGAACGCCGGAGGCGACGCCCGCGGCCACCACGGACTTGCGCCGCTCTGCGAGGGCAACGGACTTGGGGCCCGGGAAGTCGGCCTGGACGCGGCGCTTCTGCTCCAGGCGGAAGGTGATATCGGATGCGGTGGTGGTCATGGGGAGGCCTTTCAGGAATAGCGGGAAGCGTTTTGGGGTGTGCTGCTGGTTGCGCGGCCGGGTCAGGCGTCCAGGGCACTCATGACGTGCTTGATGCGCGTGTAGTCCTCCACGCCGTACATGGAGAGGTCCTTGCCGTAGCCGGACTGCTTGAAGCCGCCGTGCGGCATTTCGGCGGTGAGGAGGATGTGGGTGTTGATCCAGACGGCGCCGAAGTCCAGGTCCCGGCTCAGGCGCATCGCCGTGCCGTGGTTGCTGGTCCAGACGCTGGAGGCGAGGGCGTATTCAACGTCATTCGCCAGTTCAACGGCTTCTTCCTCGGTGCTGAACTTCTGCACCGTGATGACGGGGCCGAAGGTTTCCTGCTGGACGATGCTGTCCGTCTGCTTGGCCCCGGTGATGATGGTGGGCTCGAAGAAGAACCCCTTGTCCCCCGCCCGGTGGCCGCCGGTTTCGATCCGGCAGTTCGCCGGCAGGTTCTCCACCACGGACGTCACGGCGTTGAAGTGGTTTACGTTGTTCAGCGGGCCGAAGTAGTTGTCTTCGTCGTTCTGCGAACCGGTGCGCAGGGTCCTGGTGTGCTCCACCATGGCGGCCACGACGTCGTCGTGCACGGAATCCTCCACCAGCACGCGGGTGATGGCGGTGCAGTCCTGGCCGGCGTTGAAGAAGGCGAACTCGGCGATGGCTGCGGCGCTCTTCTTGATGTCGGCGTCCTTGAAGACGATGGCGGGCGCCTTGCCGCCGAGCTCCAGGTGGGCGCGCTTGAGCCCTTTGGCGGCACCGGAGGCGACGGCGATGCCGGCCCGGACGGAACCCGTGATGGACACCAGGCCGGGGACCTTGTGCTCCACCATCATCGAGCCGGTCTGGCCGGAGCCCAGCACCACGTTCAGGACACCGGGGGGCAGGATTTCGCCGGCCAGGCGGGCCAGGACAAGGGTGGACTCGGGCGTGGTGTCGGAGGGCTTCAGGACAACCGTGTTGCCGGCGGCGAGCGCGGGGCCGATTTTCCAGATGGCCATCAGGAACGGGTAGTTCCACGGTGCAACCTGGGCCACCACGCCGATGGGCTCCCGGCGGACGTAAGAGGTGTGGCCTTCAAAGTACTCGCCGGCGGACTTGCCTTCGAGGATGCGGGCGGCACCGGCGAAGAAGCGGAGCTGGTCTGCGCCTGCGGCCACTTCCTCGGAGGCGATCAGGGAGCGGACCTGGCCGGTGTTGCGGTGCTGGGCCTCCACCAGTTCGTCGCTGTTGGCCTCGATGGCGTCCGCGAGCTTAAGGAGCATCAGCTGCCGCTGGCCGGGTGTGACGTGTTTCCAGGTCTTAAAGGCGTCCTTGGCAGCGGCCATGGCGGCGTCGACGTCGGCCTGCACCGAGACAGGCGCGTGCGCCACCACTTCGCCGTTGGTGGGGTTCACAATGTCCAGCTGTGCGGTGCCGGCGGGGGTGACGAACTGCCCGTTGATGAAGTTCTGCAAGGTTTGGACCACGGTGTGCAACCTCTTTCGTAGGGGGCCATCGGCGCCAAGGTGAAGGGACCAGGGCGATGGATGTAACTGCCTTGAGCCTATGCCAGCGGCCATATGCAGTGAATAGCCAGGTGCACACCCTTTGCGGAACTGTTTAGTGCGGTCGTCCAGCCACCGCTTATCCTTGATCCATGGCCATCTCCCTCGCTGCCCTGCTGGGCGTGAACTCCCTGAAGCTGTCCAAGGCAGGGGTCGCCGAGACCACCTGGCACCAGGACATCAACTGGGTGGCCGTCACCGAACTTGAAGACCCACAGCGGTTCATCAACGGCGGTGAACTGATCCTCACCACCGGGCTGCGCCTGCGGTCCGCCCCGGAACAGCGGCGCTTCGTCCGCCAGGTGCAGCGTGCCGGTGCCGTGGGTATCGGCTTCGGCGTCGGACTCTCGCATGAAACGGTGCCGCCGGCCCTCCTGGCCGAGGCCAACAGGTGGGGCCTGCCCGTGGTGGAGGTCCCCTACGAAACCCCGTTTATTGCCATCGGCAAGCTGGTGGCCGACGCCCAGTCCGCGGACCACTATTCCAAGCTCGAACGGCTGATCGCCGGGCACCAGGTACTGGCCCGCGCGCTGCTGACCGGGGGCGGGCTGGCCGAACTCCTGAAGCACCTGGGCAGCATGCTCCGCACCGATATTGCCCTCACCCAGTTCACCGCGCAGCTCTACAACAGCAGCAGCGAATCCCCGTCCGCGGATACGTGGTCCTCCTACCCCATCCCCACCGGCCGCCGGGACGCCTGCACACTCTGGGTCCGCCAGCCCTTCGAGGACTCCGGCATCATCGGATACGCGCAGAACCTGATCAGCGTGGAGCTGAACAACATGGTCAAGCAGCGCCAGGCCCAGCGTGCCCTGTGCGGGCAGGTGCTCGAGGACGTCATCCACGGCGCACTCGAGACCAGCGAGGCGCAACGCCGCCTGGCCGGGGTGGGCGTGAACAGTACGCGGAAGAACGTGGTGCTGCTCGCCGTTTCGGCCGCCCACAGCAAGGCCCTGGTGAGCACCTCCGTGCCGCGGGAACTGGAAAAGGCTGTTGCCGCCGTCGTGGGCAAGGACCTGGTGCTGGTCATCAATGATGACGGCAGCGCGGTTCCTGCCCTGGCCCGGAAGCTCAGCGACCACCTGGCCGAGGCCGGCCTCCACGCCACCATCGGCATCGGCGGTGCGTACACCAAGCCCAACGGCCTGCGGTGGAGCTACTTCGAAGCCCGGGAGGCGGCAAGCCATGGGCTGCCCGTCAACGAGCCGGAGCGCCTGAGCCTGACGTCGCTGCTGCTGGCCAGTGAGGATGTGCCGCTCGCGGACATGGCGCACGAGTCGCTCAACCCGCTCCGCTCCTTCGATGCCGCCCACGGCGCCGAGCTGATGACCACGCTGGAAAGCTACCTCAACAACAACGGCTCCGTGGCGGCCGTTGCGGAGGAGCTCACCCTGCACCGCAACACGGTCCGGTACCGGCTGGCCCAGATCACCGAGCTGACCGGGTACGACCCCGCCCTCACGTCGGACCGCGTCCAGCTGTGGCTGGCGCTGGCCGTGGCCCGGCTGGCCGCGCGGCAGGGCAAGTAGCGCAGGCGCGTCTAGCTGACCCCGCGCCGCAGGAGGCTGCGGGACTTTTTGCGGGCCTTCCGGTACTTTGCTTCGGCGGCAGCCATCAGTTCATCCTGTCGGCTCAGCAGTGCATCATAGGCCTCAGCAGCCGGTGGGCCGTCCGGGTCCGAATGCAGGCCTGCCAGCAGGTTCCGGGCAATCACGGCGTCATGGTGGTCACCCAGGATTTTCTGCTGCCTGTGCGCCGCCTTGGCAACTTTGCCGGCGCGCTTGCCTGTCACCATGGCTGCGGATTCCGCCACGTGCCGGAGCCGTTTGGCGTCTTTGCGCACCTGGTGGAGCGCATCTTCGTGATCCCTTCCGGTCCGGGCGCGGGCGGCGGCTTTATGTGAGCGCCGCAGCCGTTTCGCAGCCTTGTCTACGGCTTTCGCAGCTGCCTTCCGCCCCGGCGCCACCGCGCGTGTATGCACCGGCGGGTTGTTCCGGAAGTCCTCGAGGCTGTCCAGGAGCCGGAAGTAGCGATCCGACTGCAGCGCCTCCTGGAGGCGGCGGTACCCGGCGTCGAACGTGGCCCCGGACTGCTGTTCCACCCGGCTGCGGGCGGCATCGGTACCCTCACCCGGGGGGAGCTCGTCCAGGTGTCCGCGGAGGTGGCCCTGCAGAACTTCGGCGTCCCGGGGTTCTCCCAGCAGCCGGCCCAGCCACTTGAGCTCGTCCCGCAGCCGGCGGACCGGCACCTGCCGGTAGAGCTTGCGGTATGCAGCCAGGGCGGAGCGGATCCTGCGCGTTGCGGAGCGCATGTCATGGACGGCCTCCGGTTCCTCCAACCGGACGGCCGCGTCCCGGGCAAGGAGCAGATCGACCTGCGCGCCAACGTAGACAGTGACGACGGCGGCGGCCGGGGCTTTCTTCCCGGCCAGCAGGACTGGCGCGTTTTCCTCCGCGTCGCCGCCTTGTGAAGTGGTCTCCGCCTTCTCTTGCGTTGATAGGCCCAGGGCCTTGGCCAGCTTGGAGGCATGGCCGGCGTGGCGTGCTCCCGCCTCGATCAGGAGCATCTCCGCCGGGTAGAAAAGTCCGGTGTCCCCGTGGACGAGCTCGAGCTCCCATTCGCGCCACTTGCGCTTCCGCTTCTTTCCCTTGGCGTCAGGCCGCAGGCGCTCAGCAGTAACACGGTCGTCAGCCAGGTCGGCCAGGTGCGTGCCGTCCCCGCCGTACAGGGCATGGGTTGTGCGCTGCGTCTTGAGCCGGACCACCGGAGCCACGTCCGCGCCCCGGAGAAAGGCCTGCACGTAGGCGAGCAGGCTGTCCGGCACGACGTCGGCCTGGCCCAGCGGGGCGTGCAGCTCACGCCGTTGCTGGGGTTCCGGCCCACCGGAAGAAGAAGCTTGCGGCGGCAGCTTCAGGTGCCAGCCCGCGTCTGATCCTCCGGTGCGGCGGCGGAGCGTGATGCGGCGGGAGGCGAGCGCGTGCCGGTCAGTGTCGAAATAGACCGCTGTAAGCTCCGCGGCCTGCGGCTCCCCCACGCGGCCCACCCCTGGCAGCACATCCAGCGGGGGTACTGCGGCGTCATCGTCGACGTCGTACTTCTTCTCCACTTCGAGCCCTTGGGATGCCTTCACAGCCGTCCTTCCACATCAGTGCGGTACCGGGCCGGGCGCCTTGCTGCCCGGACCTTCGCTGGCAGTCTATTGCGCAGTCTATTGCTCCAGGCCCGGAGCCGGGAGAGCTTGCCCACAAAACCCTAGACATCAAACGTCTAACCTTTACGCTTGAGTTATGCCCGCCACTCCACCGCCTGCAATCGCAAACCCCGCTTCCGCCGTACCCGCCGCACGCGTGCCGGCGCAGCAGCCTGCGGCAGTCGCGGCAATGAAGGCAAAGCCCAGGTCCGCCGTCGTCTTTGGTGTTGTTGCACTGGTGCTGATCGGGCTGAACCTGCGCGCAGGAATTACCGGGGCGTCCGCACTGCTGCATGACCTGCAGGCCGTGCTTGACTACGGACCGCTTGTCGCGGCCGTTATCCCGTCCATCCCCACCCTCTGCTTCGCCGTCGCCGGCGCAGGCACGTCCTGGCTCACCGGGCGGCTGGGCGTGGAGAAGGCCATCCTGCTGTCCCTGGCAATGCTGGCGGGCGGCCTCCTGCTGCGCGGCATTCCCGCCACCGGGATGCTGGTTGCGGGCAGCGTTATCGGGATGTCCGGGCTGGCCGTCTGCAATGTGGCCATGCCGTCCTTTATCCGTGAGCATTTCGCATCGCGGACCTCGCTGATGACCGCCCTCTACACGGTAACGATGACCACCGGAGCAACCGTGACCGCCGTCGCCGTGGTCCCCCTGGCGCAGGCGCTGGGATCGCCGTCCGCCGCGGTTGGGGCGATCGGGATTACGGCCGTCGCGGCATTCCTGGGATTCCTCCCGGTGGTGCTGCACGCGCACCGGAACAGCACGCACGGCACGTCGGGCAGGGTCTCGCCGTGGCCGCTGCTGCGGACCCGCAAAGGGCTGCTTCTTACTGCGATCTTCACTCTGCAGGCGCTGCTCGCCTACGCCCTGCTGAGCTGGTTCCCGTACATGCTCACCACCATGGGGCTCAGCGCCTCGGACAGTGGCCTGATGTTCGGGCTGATGCAGCTTGTCTCCGTCCCGGCCGGCATGATCCTGATCGCCATCGGGTCCCGCCCCCGGATGCTGCGCCCGGCGTTCTACCTGGTCAGCATCGTTATGGTCCTGGGGCTGGTGGCACTGCTGGCGCTGCCCGTGCAGCTTGCCTCCATTTCGGCCGTCCTGCTGGGTTTCGGCCTGGGAATCTTCCCGCTGGTGATGGTCATGATCAGCCGCAGCGGGGCGAGCACGGCTGAAACCACCGCACTGTCCACCCTGGCGCAGTCCTCCGGCTACCTGCTGGCGACTGCCGGACCTTTCGGGATGGGACTGCTGCACGGCGCCACCGGCGGCTGGACCCTGCCCCTTGCGCTGCTCCTGGTCCTGGCGTTGGTCCAGATTGTGGTGGCGCACCTGATCACAGGCTCCCCAATGACGGGCAAAGCCAACACCAGTGGAACGAAGTAGGACACCATGGCACTGATCCCCTCCACCCGCCCGCCGCTGGCCGACGAGGTCACCGCCAAACTGCGCGCCATGGTGCACTCCGGCGAGTGGCCGCTGAACCAGCGCATCCCCTCCGAGACTGAACTGATCGCGGGCCTCGGCGTTTCCCGCGGCACCCTTCGTGAAGCCATCAAGGCCCTCGCGCACAGCGGCATGCTGGAGGTCCGCCGCGGTGACGGGACCTATGTCCGTGCCACCAGCGAAATTTCCGGGGCCGCCCGGCGGATGTACCAGGACCATACGGAAAAACACATCCTGGAGGTCCGGCTGGGGCTGGACACCCAGGCGGCGCGGCTTGCTGCCAGGAATGCCACCGCCGACGACGTCGAGACCCTGCATGCACTCCTGGCCGAGCGGGACCAGGCATGGAAGGGCGCGGATTACGAGGGCTGGGCACGGGCCGACTGGGGCTTCCACGAGCGGGTGGCCCAGGCCTCCGGCAATCCCCTGCTGCACGAGCTGTACGTCAGCTTCGGACCAGCCCTCCACCAGGACCTCCTCACCCAGCAGCGCCGTCCGGGCTTCGAGGGGCTCCCGCGTGAAGGCCACGAAAATCTGCTGGCAGCCATCGAACGCCACGATGAAGATGCTGCCGTGGCCACTGTCAACCGGAACCTAAACTCCTGCGCGGAGTGGCTCGGCGCCTAATCAATCAGTAGGCTTACTATCTGACGTAGGTAGTTATGCCTGCCTGCACCCGCAGGCGGTGCAGCCGATGATGAGGAGTTCCCATGGCGCGATCCACACGCCTGACCGAACACGACCTGGGCAACGGGCGCCCACAGCCGCAGACTGCCGAGGTTCAGCCCGGACAGGCCCAGGTTCCTGCCAGGAAGACGCGGGAACCCAAGCCGCCCAGTGCCCTCTGGGGCGACGGGCTGGGCCGGGTTGGCATCCGCGCGGCCCAGATCCTGCTGATCCTGACTGTGGCCGTGGTGTCCGTCTATGCGCTGATGCAGATCAAGCTCCTGGTCATCCCCATCCTGATTGCGCTGATCCTGGCCGCCGCCATCGGCCCGTTCGTGAACATGCTCCGGCGCCGCGGGCTGCGCGGCGGGCTGGCCACCGGGATCGCGTTCATCGGACTGCTGCTGGTGCTGGGCGGGGTTTCAACCGTGATCTACTACTCCGTGCGGAACCAGTGGGGCGAGCTGGCAGCCCAGGCATCCTCCGGGCTGGATGAGTTTGAGCGGTTCCTGCTCACCGGCCCCATCCCCCTCGAGCAGGAGCAGTTGAACCAGGCACGGCAGGGAATCATTGAATTCGCCACCAGCAGCCAGGTCCGCTCCGGTGCCATCACCGGACTGTCCGTGGTCACCGAGTTTCTTGCAGGGGCAAGCCTCGTGGTGATCATCCTGTTCTTCTTCCTGAAGGACGGCGCCAAGATCTGGAACTTCTTCCTGCGCCCCTTCAAGGGGGAGCGCGAGGCAAAACTGCGCCGGGTCGGCAGCCGGACCCTTGAGGTCCTGGGCGGCTACGTCCGCGGCACCGCCATCGTGGCGCTGGTGGACACCGTAGCCATCGGCACCGCGCTGCTGATCCTGCAGGTTCCGCTCGCCATTCCTTTGGCCATCATTGTGTTCATCGGCGCCTTCATCCCCCTGGTCGGCGCCACCGTGGCAGGCATCCTCGCCGCGCTGGTGGCACTCGTGGCAAACGGGCCGGTGGTTGCCCTGATCGTGGTGGCGGTGGTCATCGCGGTCAACCAGCTCGAGGGCGATCTCCTGCAGCCCATCGTCATGGGCAAGTCCCTGCAGCTCCACGCGCTGGTGATCCTGATGGCACTGACCGCCGGCACCATCCTGGCAGGCATCGTTGGGGCGGTGCTGTCCGTCCCCCTGGCCGCCGTGGCATGGGCCATCATCCAGGTGTGGACAGCCGAGGATCCCAACATGGAGGACATGAACCCGGACCTGCCGCCCGCCGGCACCAAACCCACCTAGGGCTCTACCTTCAACCCACTTTCACGATTCGACACGCAAAATACCCGGCGCACCTGATATTTCAGGTGCGCCGGGTATTTTGCGCGTCGCCGGTAGCGTGCCCGTCAAACCGCATGCCCCACGCACGGCGGCGGCCCGGCACCTGGGTGCCGGACCGCCGTCGTACGCCTGGCGTTACCGCCTGCTGAACCGCCTAAGAGCGAAGGCCTGCGAAGACGTTCTTGGGCCGCTGCATCTCGCCGTGCTTGGCACCAAGGATGACCACCAGTCCGGCGAACGCCGGGATCGTCCACTGGAGCATCCGGAGCTGCTGCTGGGCGGCCTGCAGTTCCTCGGAAGCGCCCGGCCGGGGCTCCGTTGCACCTTCGGAGCCTTCCTCAGCGAGCTTCTCCACCTTCTTGCCCAGCATGCCGGAGTACAGTGTCACCCCGGCACCGGCCACCGTCACCAACGTCTTGATGACCGTATCCCGGGCCACGCCGTCCTGTTTGGCGATGCGTTCCTTGTTCTCGAGGGCGATGGCCAGGTCCGCCACCAGGTGCGAGGCGAACGCGGCCGTCTGGATAGGCGCCCACTTCATCCATCCGGCGCTGGAGAGCCGGGTCCGCTCAGAGGGGTCCTTGGCTTGCGCCGCTGCGCCGTTCAATCCGATGGCACCCATCAAGGATCCACCGAACCACGCCGCTGCCGTCAGATCGTGAACTGACCGGGCAATGAGATTTCCTGCCATGATGTGCATTCCTAACGTTGAACTGGTTCCGAGATGCCGCTGCTGCGGACTTCGCTTTCCGTGTCCCATCAAGGTCATGGTCCGCCTATGGTAAGCACACTTACTAATGTTACGAAAGCCCGTCTTTCGGGGGACGGACCGCGTAATATCGTCGCCATGGGAAATACAGGCACATTGTTCGGCTGGGCCTTCGGGGATCCCGCCCGTGAAGGTGAGGGTACGTATGTCGACGGGCTTCAGCGCGAGGCGCTGCGTAATGCCCGCGAGACTGCGGAAGCCAAAGGCGTAACCGTCGTCGCGGGCTCGGAGGTCTTCACGGTGCTGAGTGCAAACGAGTCCCTCGTGGAGCTGGACAACGCCCCCGGCCAGCTGGTGGTCCGCTGCACCGTACACGTCGAGGGACCCGGTGCGGAGAAGCTGCGTGCCGAAGGGCCCATGAACGGCTGACCGATGTCAAACGGCGACTTCACCCTCAGCCAGGCCGCGGACGCCATCGAGGAGGCTTCCAACCACAAGGTCCTGGACGTCCTGGCACGCGCCGGATTTGCCGTCATGGCCCTTCTTCACGTCATCGTGGGGTTCATTGCCGTGGCCGTTGCGTTCGGCCAGCCGGGCGAGGCGGAACCCACGGGAGCCATCGAGCAGCTGGCCGCCAACCCGTGGGGCCCATTCGTCATGTGGACGTGCGTGGCCGCGTGCGGCGGACTGTCGCTATGGCAGGCCAGTGAAGCCACGCTCCGCATGCGGGGCCGCCCCCGCAAGGAGCGCGTTGCCAAGCTGATTTCCTCAGGCTTCCTGGCCATCGCCTACGGCAGCGTCGGGCTCAGCTTCGCCGGTTTCGCCGTAGGGCTCCGGGGTGATTCCGGAGACAGCACCCGGGACTTCAGCGCGTCCCTGATGGCCAATCCGCTGGGGTTGTGGTTACTGGTGGCGCTGGGGCTGACCATTGTGGGCATCGGCATCTACTTTGTGGTGAAGGGTGTCCGGCGGAATTTCAAGGAAGAGCTCTTCCACTTCGACGGGACGCGGCGCGGCAGGATCATCGACACCCTGGGAGTGACGGGCCACGTCGCCAAGGGCATCGCCCTGAACCTCACCGGACTCCTGTTCGTGATTGCCGCCGCGAAACACAGCCCCGAGGAGTCCACGGGCCTCGACGGCAGCCTCAAAGCCCTTCGCGACCACCCCTTCGGCCCCTACCTGCTGGTGGCCATCGGGGCCGGCTTCATCGCCTATGGAATTTTTGCCTTGATCCGCTCGCGGTTCGGACGCATGTAGCTCCACCGGTTTACGGGTAGGAAGGAAACATGACCCAGCACCAGACAAGGGACCAGACAGCCGACGACGGCGGCAGCCGTATGGGAGCCGCCGGCACCAAAACAGCGGGCAATGCTTTCGCCGGGATGTTCCGGATACTCAAACTCGCGAGGCCTGACCGTCCCATCCACCCAAAGGGGCTGCGGCTCGCCGGAGAACTGGCCAGGACCGGCAACCCCTTCGAACCGAGCGGCCTGGACTGGCTCGACGCCACCGGGGTGGATCCGGTGGAGGCCAGGTTCTCGCGCTCCGTGGGACTGCCGCAGGCACTGCCGGACATCCTGGGGCTCGCCCTGCGCGTCACGCCGACACTGGACGCAACCGGCAGCCCGGGCGACGGCGGTCCGGCCGATGTCCTTTTCGCCTCCACCGGGTGGCGGCTTCCGGGACGGTTCCTGCTGCAGCCGCGGCTCGACGTCGACGGCGCCACCATGACCACCCTCATGCCGTACCGTGGCAGAAGAGGGCCCGTACTGCTGGGGCTGCGGACAGTCAGCCTGCCGCCAGGGTCGCTGTCCTCAGGGGAATGGGTGCTCGGACTGTACTGGGCCAGGCCGGCGGGACCGTGGCGGCAGTGCGGTGAGCTGCGGCTGCACGCCGGTTCCGAACCTGCCGACACTCCCCTTCGCTTTAACGCCCTCGAGAACCAGCCGCCCGGGGCACAGGCGTATGCCTGGACCCGCCGCCTGCGGGAGCGCTCCTACCGGGCGGCACAGCGGCCGGCCCCTGCCGCCGTCGGACGTTCCGCGGAACGCGCCCGCCCGGCAAAGAAACCAGCAGGAAAGCGTGCCGCCCGGAACCGGGCGCGCACCACCGCAACAGGAAGGAACTCCATGGCTACCGTGTCCCAGCTGTTCAACTCCCCCGCAGCCGATGTGTGGCGGGTGCTGGCCGACGGCTGGCTGTACTCCGGCTGGGTGGTGGGCACGTCCAGGATCCGGGCGGTGGACGACTCCTGGCCACAGGCCGGGGCCCGGCTTCACCACTCCGTAGGCGCCTGGCCCCTGGTGATTAACGACAGCACAAAGGTGGTTGCCGCTGACCACGGCCGCCGACTGGAAGTGATCGCGCGCGGCTGGCCAATGGGCGAAGCCAGGGTGGTGATCACCCTCGAGGACCGGGGCAGCCAGTGCCTGGTGACGATCGCCGAGGACGCCATCCGCGGCCCCGGCACCATGATGCCCAAACTCCTGCGGGACCCGATGATTTCGATGCGGAACCGTGAGACGCTCCGGCGGCTGGAACTGATGGCGGCCGGCGGCGCGGGCCGATAGTTAAACGCAGCGCGAGGTCACTTTCCGCTCAACGTACTGGGCGGAAGGTAACCTCGCGCTGTTGCATTGGGTTAGACCTGCGCGGCTACGCCGTCGCGGGAAATGGCAACCATGTCCTCGCGCGGCACCACCTTGATGCGCTCGCGCTTGACCTCTACACCGTGCGATCCGCCGGCCTCCGTGGCAGCGGCGCCCAGGGCGAGCTCGTGCGCGTCCAGGGACAGCCAGCCTTCCCAACTGGTGAACTTCACGCCGCGGGCGTCCAGGAGTTCGACGACGGCGTCAGCGTCGGGAACGCTGGCCACCGGAAGGTTTTCGCGGTCTTCGAGCAGGTACGTCACGGTTTCCAGGGCGTCGCCCTTCGTGTGGCCGATCAGGCCGACGGGTCCGCGCTTGATCCAGCCCGTGGCGTAGATACCGGGCACGTGGGCGCCGGAGGCGTCCAGGACGCGGCCGCCGTCGTTCGGGATGACGCCCTTCTTGTGGTCGAACTCGATCTCCGGCAGGGCGGAGCCGAAGTAGCCGATGGCGCGGTACACAGCCTGGACCGGGTAGTCCACGAGCTCGCCGGTGCCGCGGGCGTTGCCCGTGCCGTCCAGTTCGGTGCGCTCAAACTTGATGCCGGCAACCTTGCCCGGCGTCTCGGGGTCGTCATAGATCTCCACCGGGCTGTGCAGGAAGTGCAGGTGCAGGCGGCGGGAAGCCTTGAGTTCGGAGAGGTCCTCGGGCTGCTCGGCGATCCAGTTGGTGAGCGTTCCGACCATGGTCTTGGTCTGGTTGTTCGTCTGGATCTGGCGGTCGGATTCCTCGTCGAACTCGAAGTCCTCCGGGTACAGGATGATGTCCACGTCCTTGGAGTGGGACAGCTCGCGCAGCTCCAGCGGGGTGAACTTGACCTGGGCGGGGCCCCGGCGGCCGAAGACGTGCACGTCGGTGACGGGCGAGGCCTTCAGGCCGGCGTAAACGTTGTCCGGAATCTCGGAAACGAGCAGGTCGTCGGCGTGCTTGGACAGGACCCGGGCAACGTCCAGCGCCACGTTGCCGTTGCCGATGACGGCGATTTCCTTGGCGTCGAGGGGCCATTCGCGGGGCACGTCGGGGTGGCCGTCGTACCAGGAGACGAAGTCGGCGCCGCCGTAGGAGCCCTCGAGCTCGATGCCGGGGATGTTGAGGTCCGCATCCTTGATGGCACCGGTTGCGAAGATCACGGCGTCGTAGTGGGTGCGGAGGTCCTCGATGGTGACGTCGGTACCGTAGTCCACGTTTCCGAAGAACCGGATGTCGCCGCGGTCAAGGACTTTGTGCAGGGCGTTGACGATGCCCTTGATGCGGGGGTGGTCCGGGGCAACGCCGTAACGGATCAGGCCGTAGGGTGCCGGGTAGCGGTCAAAAAGGTCGATGCTCACGGTCAGCTCGCCGCTCTTGACGGCTTCGCTCTTGGTGAGGATGTCCGCGGCGTAGACGCCGGCCGGGCCGGAGCCCACGACGGCGACGCGCAGCGGACGTTCGGCAGAACCTACGGGGGTGCTTGATGACACGGCTGTGTTCCTTTTTCTTCGGTCCGTGGGGGCTAGGTGGTGAGGACTCGGGGCTTGTTCGGGGTGGTGGTGCTGTAGTCAGCGGTCTTGAAGTGCGACGGCGCGAACGGGCTCACGCGCACAACGTCACCGATGACAATCACTGCGGGGCTTGCGACGCCGGCGGCCTCCGCCTGGTCCGCAATGGAACCGAGCGTGCCGATGGTGACGCGCTGGTCCGGCAAATAGCCGTTTTCCACAATACCAACCGGAGTGCCACTGGGCAGGCCGGCTTTGCCGAGAGCGGACGTCGATTCGCGGAGCTGGCCGACGCCCATCAGCAGGACGATCGTGTGGTCGGCGCGGGCCGGAACCTCGGACAGTTCCTCATGACCGGTGACCACGCTGAAGCCCTTGGCCAGGCCCCGGTGGGTCACGGGAATGCCCGCGGCGGCCGGTACAGAAATCGCCGAGGTGACGCCGGAAACAACTTCGACCTCCACGCCGTGCCGGCGGCAGTATTCAGCTTCCTCGCCGCCGCGGCCCAGGACGTACGGGTCGCCGCCCTTGAGCCGGACCACGCGATGGCCGTTCAGTGCTTCTTCGACGAGGATGCGGTTGATCTCAGCCTGCGGCACGGGGTGGTGGCCCGGGGTCTTGCCGACCTCGATGATCCGGACGTCGGGAGCGAGTTCATTCAGGAGTTCGCGGGGGCCGAGCCTGTCGGCGACCACGACGTCGGCCTGGCCCAGGAGACGGCGGCCGCGGACGGTGATGAGGCCGGTATCGCCGGGGCCGCCGCCAACCAGCGCAACGGACCCGCGGTGGGCGCGGCGGCGGCGCAGCGGAAGATCTCCTGTTTCCAGTGCGGTAGCAACGGCGTCGCGCACTGCCATGGCACGGCGCGGGTCTCCCCCGGCATTGACAGCGATCTTGACGTCGTCCACCTCGGCGACGGCGGGGGTCCAGGCGGCGGAGGCTTCATGGTCGGAGGCGTTGACGCACCAGATGCGCTGCGCCTCGGCGTCGGCCGAAACCTGGGCGTCCACGGCGGAATCGCCGGTGGCGGTCTGGACGAACCAGGCGCCGTCAACGTCGGACGGAAGGTAGGGCCGCGCCTGCCAGGTGAGGAGGCCGGCGTCGGCCAGTTCCCGGAGCGCGGGAGAGGCAACGGGAGCCACGACGGTGACCCGTGCACCGGCGTCGAGCAGACCCTTGGCGCGGCGTGCGGCAACGGGGCCGCCGCCCACCACCAGCACAGGGCGGCCGAGCAGCCGCAGCGCTGTGGGGTAGATATCCTGAATTGCCATGAATCAACGGTAGGGCCGCGTCACAATCGCCAACAAAGGCCGAGCAACACCAGTTCACGTAAGGTAACGCTGCGTCACATAGCCGGCTGGCCCGCGAGGAACCTGCCGCGGGCAGCGATAAGGCGGTGCAAGTAGGGGCCCAGGACCAGTTTCCCAGCTACGCGCCCCAGGAACCCGAACGGCGCGGTGAACTCCACCCGGTCCGTCATGACGCTGCCGCCGGGCGTGGCCTCGAATTCATGGACGTGGCGGAAGGACCTGAACGGGCCCCGGACCTGCTCGTCCACAAAACTCCTGGGGTAGTCGAAGGCTGTGATGCGGCTGGTCATGGTGAGTGGAAGCCCGAAATGCCGGGCCCGCCACGTGACCTCCTGGCCCTCACCGATCAGTCCGCTCATTACGCCGGCTACAGCCCGCTCGCCGGAGCCTTCCTGGGACTCCACGTGGACGTCGACGCTGCGGGCCAGGTCAAAGAGCCGTTCCTGCGGAAGGGGGCTTTCGGTTCGGCACACAAAGCTGGCGGTCATCGCGTCAGTCTTTCAGATCGCCTGGCGGCCAGGCCTGCGGCCTATCCGTAGAGGCCTGTGCTCAGATAGCGGAAACCGGAGTCGACCACCACGGTGACGACAGTCGCGTCAGGGCCGAGCTGTTCAGCCGTCCGCAGCGCCGCAACAACGTTCCCGCCTGAGGAAGTCCCCGCAAAGATTCCTTCTTCACGGGCAAGGCGCCGGCTCATCGCCATCGCTTCATCGGAGGAGACCCGTTCAATTACGTCAACCTCAGCGGGCTCCCATAGCGGGGGCACGAAGCCGATACCGGTCCCTTCAATCCGGTGCGACCCGGTCGGGTCTCCTGAGAGCACAGCGGATTCGGCGGGCTCAACGGCGACAACACGGAGGCCGGGAAGATGCCCGCGCAGGCCCCGCGCCGTGCCGTGGATCGAGTGGGCGGTCCCGACAAACTGGACAAAGGCGTTCACCCGCCCATAGGACTGCTGCCAGATCTCCTCGCCCAGGGCCAAGTACCCGTTGATGGCGTCGCGGTTGTTGAGCTGGTCGCAGGCCCAATGGCCCGGCCGCCCGCTCAGTTCCCCGGCCCGGGCGATCATGGCCTTGATCAGCTGTTCAGTGATTCGCCCATGGTCGCTTGGCACATCCTCGACCGTTGCCCCCAAGGCCTCCATGGTGCGGCGTTTTTCATTGCTGAAGGCGTCCGAGAAAACGACATGCAGCCGGTAGCCCTTGGCTGCGCAGACCAAGGCGAGCGAGATGCCCGTTGTCCCTGCGGTGTACTCGACGACAGTGTCCCCCGGGCTGATGTCACCGCGGGCTTCTGCGGCTTTGATCGCAGCCACGGCCATCCTGTCCTTCATGCTCCCCGTGGGGTTCGCAAACTCCAGTTTCGCGAACACTCGCGCTGACCCCGGCGGCACCACTTTCCGCAGCTCAATCAATGGCGTGGAACCAATCCCCGCCAGTATGCCTTCGCCTGACTCCACCGCACGTCCCATGGGTCCGCCTCACGCTCAGCGCCAGCCCGGTCCCGGGAGGTTGCCGGACACGATTCAAGGTATACCTCGCTGGACAGGGGCGCCAGTGGCCGGCTTCAAGCCAGCAAAGCCCGACGGCGGGTGTCGCCGTCGGGCTTTGGGGATGCTTCGGCTGCAGGTGCTTTAGCGGGTGCTGCCGGCGAGGAGGCCGCGGCTGCGGAGCAGTCGCTTCTCGATGGGGCCGAACACCAGCAGTTCGATCAGGATGCCGACGGCGAGGATCAGCAGGATTGCCGACATCACCACGGTCATGTCGGACAGGATGCGGCCCTGGTCCAGCAAGGAGCCCAGGCCGAAGCCTATGGTGCCGCCCACGGCGATGATTTCCGCGGCCATGAGTGAGCGCCAGGAGAAAGCCCAGCCCTGCTTCAGCCCGCCCAGGTATCCGGGCAGGGCTGCGGGAAGGATGATCTGCAGCGCCATCTCCAGCCGGGAGGCGCCCAGGACGGTTCCCACGCGCCGGTACTGCGGCGGGATTTGGTCGACGCCGGAGATCAGCCCGTTGATGATGGACGGGATGGCGCCCATGAACACCACGAAGTACACGGTGGCGTCGGTGAGGCCGAACCAGATGATGGCGGCCGGGACCCACGCGACCGAGGGCAGGACCTGGAGGCCGGAGATCAGCGGGCCGAACGCGCGGCGCAGTGGAGCCACCTGTGCAAGCAGGAGGCCTACGGGGGTGGCGATGGCCACGCTGATCAGGAAGCCCACCAGGCCGCGCTGCAGCGAAGTCCAGACGGCTTCCTGGAGCTTGCCCTCGTTCCACAGGACGCCCATCTGTGTTGCGACGTCCAGCGGGCCGGGAACCAGGTCGCGCCTTTTCAGGCCGAGCGAGACGTAGAACTGCCAGGCCAGCACCAGTACTGCCAGGGCGGCGATGGGCAGCAGAATGCGGCTCCAGTCGATCCGGTTCTTGCGGGCGGCGTCGGACTGCAGGGAGTCGAGCCCGGATTCCAGCTCCCGCAGGTCCTCGTTCCCGGTGGAAGTCCGGGTGAGCGCGGCATGGATGTGCCGGGGTTCGGTGGGTTCGGAAGGGGCTTCGGCGAGCGGTGTCTGGTTACTTGGCATGGCGGCGGATCTCCTCCCGGAGCCGGGCGGTGATGACCCCGGTCAGCTGGCCGGCGAGCCCGGCGTCGGTACGGTGTTCCTCGGTGACGTCCCATTCCTGGACGACGCGCCCGGGGCGGGAGGACAACAGCAGCACGCGCTGGCCCAGCCGCACGGCCTCACGGACGTTGTGGGTCACGAAGACAATGGTGCGCCCTGTTTCCTTCCAGATGCGCTCCAGTTCGTCGTGCAGGAGGTCGCGGGTGATGGCATCAAGGGCGGCGAAGGGCTCGTCCATGAGCAGCAGCTGCCGGTCCTGCGCCAGGGATCTGGCCAGGGACACGCGCTGCCGCATGCCGCCGGACAGCTCGTGCGGGCGCTTGTCCCCCGCCACACCCAGGTGCACCAGTTCCAGGAGCTCCTGCGCCTTGGCCTTGCGCTCGGCCTTGCCCACGCCGCGGAGTTTCAGGGCAAGTTCAATGTTCTCGCGGGCTGTCAGCCAGGGGAACAACGCGGCGTCCTGGAACATGAACGCGGCACCGTCGCTGGGCACTTCCAAAGCGCCCGACGACGGCGGCTCCAGTCCCGCGATGATGTTCAGCAGGGTGGATTTGCCGCAGCCGGAGGCACCGAGGAGGGCGACGAACTCGCCCTTCCCGATGGTGGCGTTGACGTCGTCCAGTACCGGGGCGCCGTCGCCGAAGCGCTTGCCCAGGTGTTCCAGTACGACTGGCATGGTGCCGTCCTTAAGTTGTGATGGGTGGGATCAGTCCTGGCCGAGGCCGGCTGCTGAAAGCTTGGTGCTGGCGCCCTGGCCGGCAGGGTTTTCGCCGGCGGCGACCCCGTTGAGCATGCGGAGGTCGAACAGTCCGTTGATATCGGCCTGCTTGGTGGTGCCGGCCTCGACGCCGTCCTGCAGCAGCCGGGGGTAGCTTCCGGCCAGCGGATCCAGGGTGAAGGTGATGTTGGAAAGGGAGCGGGCCAGGACGTCGTCGGCAAGGGCAGCACCGGCGGATTCCTGCAGGGATGCGTTGATAAGGGCAGCCTTTTCCGCGGCAGGCGCCTGGTTCAGCCAGGCCACGGACTTGGCGTGGCCGGCCAGGAGCGCCTTAACCGTCTCCGGGTGGGCGGCGGCAAACTTCCGGTTCACGATCAGGACGGTGGTGGGGAATTCGCCGGGCTTGCCGGTGCCGCTTCCATCCCACAGGTCTTTTTCATCGACCAGTACTTTCGCTCCGGCCTGGAGCACCAGCCGGGAGGCCCAGGGCTCGGGCAGCCACGCGCCGTCGAGCTTTCCGTCCTGGAACAGCTTCAGGGACTGCGCGTTCTCGGTGGGGTTGATGGCCACGTCGCCGCTGCCGTCCACGTTGGTCTTGTAGCCCTGGTCCGCGAGCCAGGCGCGGAGGGCCACGTCCTGGGTGCCGCCGAGTTGCGGGGACGCGAGGGTCTTGCCGTTGAGGTCGGCGGCCGAGCTGATATCCGGCTTCACCACCAGCTGCGCACCACCCGCGGCGGCCCCGGCGATGATCTTCACGGACTGGCCCTGGCTCTTGACGAAGGAGTTGATTGCGGGGTTGGGTCCGATGTATGCGGCGTCTATCGCGCCCGCGTTCAGCGCCTCAATGGCGGCGGGCCCGGCGTTGAAAGTCTCAGTGCTGAGCGCGGTGCTTCCCAGGCTTTCGGCGAAGAAGCCCTGCTTGATACCCACCAGCGCCGCCGCGTGCGTGACGTTGCCGAAGTAGCCCAGCTTCAGCTCAGCTGCGGGGGTGGGTTCGACGGCCTGCGCCTCAGTGTTACGGGAAACAGTGGAGGCCACCACGGCGCCCACCACGATCAGGAGGACCAGCCCGATGGCCAGGGCGGCCTCGATGGCACGCTTGCGCTTGGGAACCGCGCTTTCGCCTGCCACGATGCGGGTCATCCCGGGCTTGGAACTAGTCATTGTTTCACCATAGGGAGTGGCCCAAACCCATTCAACGAAGCGGAAACGGGGGGTCACGCAGGTTCATCCAGCGTCACATTTGGACCCGCGGACCCGCAAGTGGGGCTGCTTCGCCCGGCTGCCCTTGACGCGCTCAGTTTCCTTTGACATTAACCAGCTGCCGCAGTTTGTGCCTGATGGCCACCAGGTCCCGGGCGTCGGCCATGACCTGGTCGATGGGTTTGTAGGCCGCGGGAATCTCGTCAATAAAAGCCTCCGAGGCCCGGAACTCTATCCCGCGCATGGCCTTCTTCAGCTCCTCCAGGGAGAACGCTTTACGGGCTGCGTTGCGCGAATACTCCCGGCCGGCGCCGTGCGGAGAGGAATTCAGCGACGCCGGGTTGCCCAGGCCCTCCACCACGTACGACGCCGTCCCCATGGATCCGGGGATGAGTCCGGGGTCGCCGTGCTCGGCTTTGATGGCGCCCTTGCGGGATACCCAGACGGATTTGCCGTAGTGCGTCTCCTGCTGGGTGAAGTTGTGGTGGCAGTTGATCCGTTCGAGTTCCTGCACCGGGCCGCCCACCCAGTTGCCGAACTGAGTGCTCACGCGGTCCATCATTTCTTCGCGGTTCAGGAGGGCAAAGTGCTGGGCCCACCGCAGCTCCGCGATGTACCGGTCGAACTGGGGCGTGCCCTCCTCCAGGTAGGCGAGGTCCGGGTCGGGCAGGTAGACCTTGTTTTTGGTCACCACGTGCTGCGCGACGCCGATGTGGTGCTGGGCGATCTTGTTCCCGATGCCACGGGAACCGGAGTGGAGGAACAGCCACACAGCGTCGGTCTCGTCCGCGCAGACCTCGATGAAATGGTTGCCCGAACCCAGGGAGCCCAGCTGGAGGTCCCACTTTTCCACGTACTGGCCGGGGTTGAACCCCGCTTTCGCTGCCAGTCTCCTCAGCTCCGCAATTCTCGGCTCTGCAGTGGCAAGCACTTTCCTGTTGTTGTGCCCGGCGGACAGTGGAATGGCCCGCTCGATGCCCTCCCGCAGCTTCTTCCGGTCTTTGGGCAGTTCCTTCAGCGGGTACTGGGTCCGGACGGAGATCATGCCGCAGCCAATATCCACCCCCACGGCAGCCGGCATGATCGCGTGCAGGGTGGGAATCACCGAGCCCACGGTGGCGCCTCTTCCCAGGTGCGCGTCGGGCATTAGGGCCAGGTGCGGATAGATGAACGGCAGCTTTGAAGTCTTCACCGCCTGCTCCCGGGTCTGGGCGTCAAGGATCGAGGCCCAGTTCAGCAGCTTGCCGTTGATGGTCTCCACGGTCCGCCTTCCGCCACGTGATGAGGATTAACGTGGTTCCAAGGCTAACCCCGGCCCCGCTTACGGAGCTGTGAACAAGCAACGGTTTCGAATACGGACCGGGTGGAACTTACGTCCTCCGGTGCACCCGGCGACGTGCATCCCGGGCTCCTGGCTCCAGCTGCGGCTGCCGCAGGAGGCGCAGGTTGAACCAACAGAACAGGGCCAGCCCCATGTACAGGGACAGCTCCATCGCTTCGGCATATTCCGAGATCACATAATTAGGCGTCGGCCACACCAGCAGGCGGAAGAGGCGATAACCGGCGGCCAGCAGGAAGGCAGGCACCAGACACAGCGGAGGGACCAGCAGTCGCATGGACGCAAGATGCCGCCACCGTTTGCCCACCGCCGCCCACACCAGTGGTGCACAGACGCCGTACAGGCTGGCAACGAGCATGGCAGGGGGGATCAGCTCCATCACGCCCCGGATGTTGTGCACAGTGGTCTCCCCCTGGCGGTTGACCGCTGCCATGTCTTCGGGTGTGTCCCAGCCGAAGATGCGCTGGCCCCAGGAGATCTCCTCGCCCGTAAGAAACCAGACGCCGAGCGTGACCAGGCCGTAAAGCAGTGCCATGCCCTTGAGTCCCATACTCAGCAGGCGGATCGTAATGAGGGGCAGGAAAATGCTTGCGCCCAGCAGGCAGAGGAACTGGAGCCATTCAACCAGGGAGTCCTCGCTGACGAGCCAGAGATAGAAGTCCCTGAAGGGAACAGTGGCCGCAACGACGACGGTGAGCACAAAGGGGATCAGGGCCAATACCGTGGCTTGGCACAGGGGAATTCTCCAAGCCTGGGAATCACTTCTGAAATGCTCAGCCGCGCGCGTGTACCACCGATGTTCTTTTGATCCCTTCACGGTACTCCTCGACCGGTCCGCCTCAACGCTGTCGTGTCCAGGTCCCCAAGGAAGCTGGTGCCCCTGCTGACCATTAACCTCCGGTGCTGCAGCAGGCCGCACGAGTAGCGAGTACTTGGATTTTGACGGGAACGGCACTTGGAGACGACAAAACCGCGGCTTGTTTGCGAAGCCGGGCCGTGATGGTCCGGATCTGCGTACAAGCCGCGGTTTCGCGGGCAGAACCTAGATGCTGTAGCGCTCGTCCTCGTGGTCGCCCGGGTGGTCTTTGACCAGGCCGGCGGCCAGCGTGTTGCCGTCCAGGGGGTCGATCACCAGGAACGCTCCCGTGCGGCGGTGGTGCAGGTAGTTCTCCAGCGGCAGCGGCGCGGCGAGCCGGAGCTGCGCGTGGCCGATGTCGTTCAGTTCCAGCGTGGACGCCGGTTCCAGCTTGAAGGACGCCAGGTCCAGCTTGCCGCCAACATTGCGCACCAGCGCCTGGACCGTTCGCGTACCATGCTTGACCAGTACCTTGGCGCCCTCGCGAAGGGGCTTCGGGGACAGCCAGCACAGCGAGGCGTACAGGTCCGCCGAAGCTTCACGGACGGTGCCTGCAGCGGCAATGGTGTCACCGCGTGCCACGTCGAACTCCTCGGCCAGCCGGATCGCCACGGACTGCGGGGCAGCGGCTTCCTCCAGGGAGGCCCCGGCGAAGTCGATGCCCACCACGGTGGTGGTGCGGGGGCCCTGGCCGGGGGTCAGGACGGACACCTTGTCCCCCACCTTGACTGAGCCTTCTGTGATCTGGCCGGCGTACGCACGGTAGTCGCGGTAGGCCTCCACGTCCAGTCCGGCTGCGACGGCGTCGGGAGCCAGGGCGCCCTGCGGCCGGATGACCAGCTGGACCGGGAAGCGGAAGCTTTCCAGGTGGCTTTCCAGTTCGTCGGCTGCGGGCAGGGTTTCGAGGACCTCGAGCAGCGCCGGTCCGGTGTACCAGGGAGTGCGCCCGGAGCGCTCCACCACGTTGTCACCGTCGAGGGCGGACACCGGAACCACCAGCAGGTCGGTGATGCCGTCGGAACCGAGGCCCAGTTCGCGGCCTACCTGCTGCACGTCGGCTTCGATCTCGCGGAACACGGATTCGCTGAAGTCCACCAGGTCGATCTTGTTGACGGCCACGATCACGTGCGCCACGCGCAGCAGCTGCAGCACGGACAGGTGCCTGCGGGTCTGCTCCAGGACACCCTTGCGGGCGTCAATGAGTACGACGACGGCATCCGCAGTGGAAGCGCCGGTCACCGTGTTCTTGGTGTACTGAACGTGCCCGGGGCAGTCGGCCAGGATGAAGCTGCGGCGGTCGGTGGCGAAGTAGCGGTAGGCGACGTCGATGGTGATGCCCTGTTCGCGCTCGGCACGCAGTCCGTCGGTCAGCAGGGCCAGGTCGATGCCGCCCTTCTCCCCGCCGAAGCCCCGGTCCGCGGAGGTGCGGGCAACGGCGTCGAGCGTGTCAGCCAGGATGGCCTTGGAATCGTGCAGGAGGCGGCCCACCAGTGTGGACTTGCCGTCGTCGACCGATCCCGCGGTGGCGAACCGGAAGAGCGTCGTGGGCAGTGATGTCTCGAGCTTGGCGGCCAGTGTGTCGGTGCTCATTAGAAATACCCGTCCTTCTTGCGGTCTTCCATGGCTGCCTCGGAGATGCGGTCATCTGCGCGGGTGGCGCCACGTTCGGTCAGGGTGGAGGCAGCGACTTCAACCACAACGTCGGCCACCGTGTACGCGTCGGACTCGACGGCACCGGTGCAGGACATGTCCCCCACTGTGCGGTAGCGGACGGTCTTGGTGATGACGTCCTCGTGCGGCAGCGGCTGGGACACCTCGCCCACTGCGCGCCACATCCCGTCGCGGGCGAAAACCTCGCGCTCGTGGGCGTAGTACAGGCCGGGCAGTTCGATGTTCTCGCGCTCGATGTAGCGCCAGATGTCCAGCTCAGTCCAGTTGCTGATGGGGAACGCGCGGACGTGCTGGCCAACGGTATGGCGGCCGTTGTACAGGTTCCACAGCTCCGGGCGCTGGTTGCGCGGATCCCACTGGCCGAACTCGTCGCGCAGGCTCAGGATGCGCTCCTTGGCGCGGGCCTTGTCCTCGTCGCGGCGGCCGCCGCCGAAGACGGCGTCGAACTTGTTTTGCTGGATGGCGTCCAGCAGCGGGACGGTCTGCAGCGGGTTGCGGGTGCCGTCGGCGCGCTCGGCGAGCTCGCCGCGGTCAATGAACTCCTGGACGGAGCCGACCACGAGCTTCAGTCCGAGCCGCTCGACGGTCCGGTCACGGAAGTCGATGACCTCGGGGAAGTTGTGGCCGGTGTCCACGTGCAGCACGGGGAACGGAACCTTGCCGGGCCAGAATGCCTTGGTGGCCAGGTGCAGCATCACCACGGAGTCCTTGCCGCCGGAGAACAGCAGGGCAGGCTTCTCGAACTCGGCAACAACCTCGCGGATGATGTGGATGGCTTCGGACTCGAGGGTGTCCAGGCTGGAGAGGCGCGTGGAAACGGCGGCGTCAGTCACCTGGGTGGTCTCCTCGGTTAGGGAAGTGCTCATACGTGTAGTCCGCATTCTGTCTTGTCGGAGCCTGCCCAGCGGCCGGCGCGGGGGTCAGCGCCGGGCGCCACCTTCCGCGTGCAGGGCTGGCAGCCAATGGAGGGGTAACCCTGGGAAAGCAGCGGGTTGACGGGCAGGAGGTTGTCGTCCGAGTACTGGACAAGCTGGTCGAAAGTCCACGCGGCCACAGGGTTGACCTTGACCAGGCCGTTGGCCTCGTCCCAGGTCACGAGCGGCGTGTTGGTGCGGGTGGGTGCTTCGTCGCGGCGGACACCGGTGAACCACACTTCATAGCCGGACAGGGTACGGCGCAGCGGGGCCACCTTGCGGAGGGCGCAGCACTGGGCAGCGTCGCGGGCGAAGAGATCCTTGCCCAGGAGCCGGTCCTGCTGCTCCACCGTGTTCTCGGGGAGGACGTCCACCACGTTGACGCGGAGGTTCGCGGCCACCTCATCGCGCGTGGCGTAGGTCTCCGGGAAGTGGTAGCCGGTCTCCAGGAACAGGACGTCGACGCCGGGCAGCTGGTCCGCAACGAGGGCGGGCAGGACGGCGTCGGCCATGGAGCAGGCGACGGCGACGGCGGGCAGGTCGAAGTTGCGCTCCACCCAGGCAATAACATCGCGGGCAGGGGCGTCCCAGCCGAGCTCGGCGGCGCCGGACTCGGCGAGGGCCTTGAGCTCTTCCTTGCTGCGGTGCTTGGGAGCGCCGGCTACGGTGGCGTCCACCTTGGCTGAGGCGACCGCCGGCTCAACTACCGGGTCTACCCCGAGGGCATGCTTGGGCCCACGGCCGCCGGGGTCCCCGGCCGAGCTTGCGAGGTTGGGGTGCGGCTGGGGACTCACTGGAGTGCCTCCTCGTCTGCTGCGTGGGCCCACTCGGCGAAGGTCTGGCCCTCGGCCCGCTGGGCAACGAACGTCCGGACAACGCGCTCGACGTAGTCGGGCAGGTCGTCAACGTAAACCTTCAGGCCGCGGACGGTGCGTCCCAGGCCTGCTTCCTCGCGGTCGCTGGAAGCCAGCCCGCCGCCGAGGTGGACCTGGAAACCCGGGGAGGGGTCGCCGTCGGGCGTGGGAAGCATCATGCCCTTGAGTCCGATGTCCGCGGTCTGGATGCGGGCGCAGGAGTTGGGGCAGCCGTTGATGTGGAGGGACAGCGCGTGCGGCAGCTCGCCGGAGGCCGCCAGGTCCGCCAGCCGGCGTTCCAGCTCGGCCACGGCGGTGGCGGCCGTGTGCTTGGTCTCCACGATGGCCAGCTTGCAGTACTCGATGCCCGTGCAGGCGATGGTGCCACGGCGGAATACGGACGGACGGGCGGACAGGCCCAGGGCGTCCAGCTCGGCCACCAGGGGCTCAACGTGGTCCTTCTCGACGTCCAGGACAACGAGCTTCTGGTGCGGGGTGGTGCGCAGCCGGTAGGAACTGCGGGCCTCGAGGGTGTCCGCAAGCTTCACCAGGGTTGAACCGGAGAGCCGGCCGGCCAGCGGGGTGGCGCCGATAAAGAACTTGCCGTCCTTCTGCTCGTGCACGCCGATGTGGTCGCCCGGAGTGGTGGGCCTGGGCGCGGCGGGGCCGTCGGCCAGCTTGTAGCCCAGGTACTCGTCCTCGAGGATCTGGCGGAACTTCTCCGGGCCCCAGTCGGCCATCAGGAACTTCAGGCGGGCCTTGGTACGCATGCGCCGGTAACCGTAGTCGCGGAAGATGCTGGTGACGCCCAGCCATACGTCCGCTGCCTGCTCGGGCTTCACGAAGGCGCCGAGGCGCTTGCCGAGCATGGGGTTGGTGGAGAGCGCCCCGCCGGCCCAGAGGTCGTACCCGATGCCGAGTTCGGGGTGGCGGATACCCACCAGGGCGAAGTCGTTGATCTCGTGGACCACGTCCTGGCTCGGGTGCCCGGTGATGGCGGTCTTGTACTTGCGGGGCAGGTTGGACAGCAGCGGGTTGCCGATGAAGCGCTCCCCCAGCTCCTCGATCAGCGGGGTGGGGTCGATGATCTCGTCCTTGGCGATGCCGGCCACGGGCGAGCCCAGGATGACGCGGGGTACGTCGCCGCAGGCCTCGGTGGTGGACAGGCCAACGCCTTCCAGGCGGTTCCAGATCTCGGGGATGTCCTCCACCCGGATCCAGTGCAGCTGGATGTTCTGGCGGTCGGTGAGGTCAGCGGAATCCCGGGCGAAGTCCACGGAGATCTGGCCGATGACGCGCAGCTGCTCGGTGGTGAGCGCACCGCCGTCGATCCTCACGCGGAGCATGAAGTACTTGTCTTCGAGCTCGTGCGGCTCGAGTGTTGCGGTCTTGCCGCCGTCGATTCCCTGCTTGCGCTGGGTGTACAGGCCCCACCAGCGGAACCGGCCGTGCAGGTCCTGGCCGGGGATGGCGTCGAAGCCCTCTTTGGCGTAGATGGTCTCGATACGCTCGCGCACGTTGAGGCCGTCGTCTTCCTGTTTCCAGGTTTCGTTGGCGTTCAGGGGCGTTTTGCCGTCCACTTTCCACTGTCCGTGCGGCTTTGCAGCGGGACGGGACGGGCGGGCGGGGCGCTTGGTGGCAGCGGAGTCCGCGGACGCTCCGGCTAGAGCTGTATCAGTCATGCATCGACTGTAGGTCCCGCCCGAATTGCGTCACAAAGGCCCGGAAACGCTAAGTCACCTAGGGAAATATTTCGTCACGAAACGCCGAACGGCCTTGAAGAAGCCACCCTGCTGTGCATCGGCCGGCTCCTTCCTGGGTGCCTGCGCGGGGTCTTTTTCGGGCGCTTTGGCGGGTTCTTCCGCTGGCTCTTCCGGAGCTGCCGAAGTGGCCGCGTCCCGGGACTTTGCGACGGCGGCGTCGTACCGCTCCAGGGCAATCTCTGCGAGCACGGGGGACGGCAGCAGCGGCTCGGTGACCAGGTCGGCGCCCGCCTTGGCCAGCTGGTCGTGGAAGAAGCCCGGTGCCAGGAGGTACGAGGCAATCACCACCCGCCCGCCGACATACACCGCCCCTGCGGACTCCCCCGCCCCGGCACCCCCGTCCAGTTCCTCGCGAAGCATTGCGACGGCGTCGGGCACGGAAGGCTTGGCGGAGGCACCATAGGCGGCCACCATCCGGTTGGGCCGCAGCTCCTGGAGCTGGCCCAGCAATTCCTCCACGCTGATGGCGGCGTTGGGGTTGGACGAGCCGGCGGCGGCCAGCACGATCACGTCGTTGTCCGTCACGCCGGCTTCGCGGAGCCGCTGGTCAAGCAGCGCCGCCAGGCGGGGATCCGGGCCCAGCGGTGCGGCCGCAGCGCTGCCCGGCCGGCTCTTCACTGCCCGTGCGATGTCCACCTTCACGTGGTATCCCACGCTCAGCAGCAACGGCACCACGACGGCGGACTCCCCCTCCGGCAGGCCCGCCACCACGTCCACCAGGTCGGGCTGCTGGACATCCACGTACGCTTCCCGGACATCGAGGCCGGGGCGGAGGGCGGCGATTTCAGCGCGCAGGGCGTTGACCTCCGCGGCTCCTTGTGTGTTCGACGTCCCATGGGCGCAGGCGATCATGACGGGGCTGTTCATAGGGGCTAGCGTAACGTTGGACCAGCCCTGACCGCCCTCTTTGAATTGCCGGGACGCTCCATGACCTTCCCTTTTGACTTCGCCCTGGTTTGGCTGGACCTGGCCGGTGTCTTCTTCTTTGCCGTCTCGGGATCGCTGCTGGCCGCCCGGAAGAGGTTCGACATCCTGGGCTCGCTCCTTTTGGCCTCGCTGGTGTCGCTCGGTGGCGGCGTGATCCGCGACATCATCCTGAATACCGTCCCGGCAGCCTTCACCAATCCCGCCTACCTGGTGCCGCCGCTGCTGGCGACGTTCCTGGTGTACTTCCTGTTTTCCAGCCTGCAGCGCTTCACCTCCCTGCTGGTCCTGTTCGACGCCGGCGGGCTGGCGCTGTTCTGCATCACCGGCACGCTGAAGGCCCTTTCGTTGGGGATGAACCCGTTCGCGGCGGTCCTTCTGGGCGTCGCAACTGCAGTAGGCGGCGGGCTGCTGCGCGACATCACTGCCAATGAGATCCCTCAACTGTTCAATGCGAGGGACCTTTACGCGCTCCCCGCGTTCAGCGGATCGGCTCTGACCTCTGTGCTGTGGGTGTCGGGTTCATTCAATGCACTGAGTGCGTGCCTGGTGGCGGCTGTCGTTTTTGCCTTCCGGGTGGTGGCATGGCGCCGTTCCTGGTACGTTCCGCTGGCCGTCCGCGGCTGGCACCGGGCGGGGCTTGAGGGCGGCGAATCACGGGTCCGCGATTAGCTAGGATATGAGCATGACTGACATGTTCCTCGAGAAGTTCCGCGCGCTTGTTCCGAAGTATCTCGAGGATGAATGGCAGGAAGAGGACGGGCTGTTAGTCGAAGAGCTGGACAAGGCCCTGGCCGACCACCAGTTCCAGATCCCGCTGGTCCTGCGGGAGTTCTACCTGGCACTGGGTGGCTGCGAGGACCTCATGGAGGCCTACCACTACTTCTGGGACCCGGAAGAGCTCGAAGTGGACGACGAAGGTTTCCTCATGTTCCTTGAGGATGAGCAAGAGCAGTTCACGTGGGGTTTCCGTGTGGGCGACCTCAGCGTCCCCGACCCCATCGTTTACCGCCGCAACAATGCCCGCGGCCAGTGGAAGTCTGAAGAAGGCACGTTCTCGGAGTTCGTGTTCGACATGTTCGAGTGGGCCTTCGAGGAAGACGAAGAGGACTAGGGTTACTCCCGCCCGGCGCGCCGGGGCTTGGTTCCAACGGCGGCCGACCGAAATGCGGAACTTATAGCCTCGCACTGGGCTTCGGACCCCGGAATCGCGGGGTTTGTTTTTCCCGCGGCGGCTAAAAGTTACGCATCTGCGTCCGCTCCCATTCCTCCCCTCGCGGGAAAACGCCGCAGCGCCTCAACTCGAGCACCGCAAGGACCTCAGCGACCATGTCGTCTGGGGAATAGACGACGTCTTCGTAGTAGTACCGGAGCACCAGATAGCCGCCCAAAATGCTCTTGTTGTTCCGCCGTTGGTCCTTCTTGACGGACCGTGGCTCAAAATGCGTGGACCCGTCGGTCTCCACTACAAGGCATTCCTCGATCAGGAAGTCGACCTCACCCACGCCTGGAATGAGGACATGGCGCCGTACCCGTAGACCCGCCCTTGCAAAATGGCTGTTGGCGAGCACCTCGAGTACGGAGTCTGCCCTGGGGATCACCATATCCAGGATCTTCCGTGTCTTCCCGTTTCGCCGCCCGGTTGACCTCGAATACAGAAACTCCAGTGAGATGTCGCCCCTGCCCACGGCCGATTGCACCATGACCAGCGACTCCAGCTCGGGCAGGCATCGCAGACCGTGCAGGAGCACGTCCGCCAGGCCTGCAACCGGGAGCCACGCGTGCTTGGGATGTTTGGGCCGGCCGTGCTCAAACAAGCCGGACGTTTGCACCGGATGGCTGCGGCAGATGTGTAAAGCTGCGGCATCCTTCAAGGTCCACAGCGTGTACGCCGGTGCTGCCGACAGGCAGGTCAGCAGCCCTCCGTGTTTCACAGCCTGCAGCAAAGGATTCACCCCCGACGGAATTCCGTAGACACCACGGCTGGACCTGACGATATTGCCCTCGGCGACTGCCTTGTTCACTGCCGCGCGGCCAAACCCGGCCCGTTCGAGCTGTGACGTTCGCGCCACCCCGCCACGCCGCTGGAGATAGTCCGAGATATCCACCTGCTCAGACTGACGCAGCAGCGCCCGAGACCGTGAGGTCAGGGGGGCTATGTGCAAAAGATGCGGCAGTGGCAAGAAGTCGACGCCTCAGTTGCGTACTTTTTGCCCCCAGTGCGGGACGAGACCCCTATGTATCCGGGCGATTCCGTTGTACAAAAATATCAAACCTGCGCATTTCCGTCGCTATGGCCACGTATCTGCCCCGAGGCGGAAGATGCTTGACAGCAGCAGTAACAAAGGACTTGCACTCTATGACAAACCTGTCATAAACTATTCACGGATCCGCTAAATGCCTCCGGTGGGTCTGATGCGAACGGAGAGATAGCCCCGGCTCTATGCAACATATGACTCGTATTGTTGCTGCGGACCGGGGCTATCCCGTTTAACAGGCGCCAGCGAAACAACAGGACGGCGGCGCCACCACAGCAGGAGCCCGGCGCCTGGGGGGAGCCGGGCTCCTGGCTGCCACCCAGCCGGCGCACATAAAGAAGCCCGGCCCTCTTAAGGAAGAGCCGGGCTTCAACAGGAACCGAGACTTAGCTGGCGCGGTCCACTACTGCCAGTGCGAAGTTGGACAACGACTCCTTGACCACGCCATCGGGCAGCGGATCCAAAGCCGTGACTGCCTCGTCGGCCCAGCGGCGGGCGACGATCCACGATTCAGCAGTGACGGGGTGATCGCGCAGGCCGGCCACGGCAGCAGCAAGGGCATCATCGGAAGTCAGGTCCCCGTCAATAAGCCGGAGAAGTTCGACGGCGGACCCGTCGCCATCCTGAGCGGCTTTCCGCAGGAGCAGGACCGGGAGGGTGGGAACCCCCTCGCGCAGGTCGGTTCCGGGGGACTTGCCGGACTTTACCTTGACGCCGGTGACGTCGATGACGTCATCGGCGAGCTGGAAAGCCACACCCACCTTTTCGCCGTACTCCACCAGGACGTTCTCGTATGCGGGATCAGCCCCGGCGAAGATGGCACCGAGCTGGCCGGAAGCTGCGACCAGCGAACCGGTCTTGTCGGCAATCACGGAAAGGTAGTGCTCTATCGGGTCCTCATCCGGCCGGGGGCCCACGGTCTCGTGCAGCTGGCCCAGGCACAGGCGCTCGAAGGTGCGGGCCTGGATGCCCAGCGCGCGCGAGCCCAGCTCGGACACCAGGATGGAGGCGCGGGCAAAGATGAGGTCGCCGGTCAGCACGGCTACCGAGTTGCCCCAGACCTCGTGGGCGGTGGGGGCGCCGCGACGGAACGGGGCGGAGTCCATGACGTCGTCGTGGTACAAAGTAGCCAGGTGCGTCAGTTCCACCACGACGGCGGCCTGCACCACTGCAGGCAGGGAGGCGTCGCCCAGGTGGGCACACAGCAGGGTGAGCAGCGGCCGGATGCGCTTGCCGCCGGCTTCCACCAGGTGACGCGACGTTGCGTCAGCCAGCGGGTCCGAGTTGGCGATGGCTTCGCGGAGCTTCTTCTCCACCCTGGCCAGGTTGTTGGTGATGGCAGGTCCCAGCTCGGCGTCCCCCGCGATGGCGGCGAATCCCGCCGGCAGCTGGAGGCCGGTGGCGATGGCGCTGGTGTTGAGCGAAGGCTCAGCGTCGGTCATGCCGTGTCCGGCACGTGTCCAGCTGTGGTCTGCGGGGTTGGTCACTGGTTAACCCTAACTTTTTGTTGCGGATACCGCTGGTTCGAAGCAGACGGGGTATTGGATGTGGCCGGAACCAGCGACTCCAGGACGCGGATCACCCGGTCCTCGAGGCCCTTGGCCGACGGGTCCGTGAGGTTGGCCAGGAGCCGGACCACGAACCGCATCAGCACCGGGATGGGCATGCCTGTGCGCAGTGCGAGCTTCATGACGGCGGGTTTGCCGATCAGGGCGGCAAACGCGCGGCCCAGGGTGAAGTGCGATCCCCACTGGTCCCGGACATAGTCCGCGTACCGCGAAAGGTGCGCATCGGCGTCGTACGTTCCGGCCGAAGCAGCCGTGCGCGAGGAGGCCTCGATGATGAACTCGGCGGCGAAACGTGCGGACTCCATCGCATAGGAGATGCCCTCGCCGTTGAACGGGGAGACCATGCCGCCGGCGTCGCCGAGTAGCAGCAGGCCGGGTGAGTAGTGCGGGGTGCGGTTGAAGCCCATGGGCAGCGCGGCGCCGCGGATCTCGCCTACCTGGTTCTCCGGGGTGAAGCCCCAGTCGGCGGGCATGCCGGCGGTCCATTCGCGCAGGACCTGTTTGTAGTCGAGCTTGCCGAATTCCTTCGAGGAGTTCAGGATGCCGAGGCCCACGTTGGAGGTGCCGTCGCCCACGCCGAACACCCAGCCGTATCCGGGCAGCAGCTTTCCGCCGCGGCCGGGGAGCTCCAGCCAGCCCTCCATCCAGTCATCGTCGGTGCGCGGGCTGGTGAAGTAGGTGCGGACGGCAACGCCGAGGGGGCGGTCGTCGCGTTTTTGGATGCCGAGCGACACAGCGGTGCGCGTGGAGTTTCCGTCCGCAGCGAGTACGACGTCGGCGCTGAACCCACGCGTCTCGCCCGTCTTGCGTCCGGACTCGTCCAGGAGCGCTGCGCGGACGCCCGTTACCCGGCCATTTTCGCTATGGATGGCCTCCGTGACGCTGTGCCGTTCAAGGATGGCAGCCCCTGCGGCCTGGGCATGGCGTGCCAGTTCCTCGTCGAAGCCGAGGCGCGTGCGGATCAGGCCGTATTGCGGGAAGTCGGAAACCTCTGGCCACGGCAGTTCTATTGACCGTCCGCCGGCGATGAGGCGCAGTCCCTTGTTGCGGCGCCAGCCGTCGTTTTCGGGATGCGGCAGGCCGAGCTTCTGGATCTCCCGGACGGCGCGTGGCGTGAGGCCGTCGCCGCAGACCTTTTCACGCGGGAAGCTGGTCTTTTCCAGCACCGTGACCTCGATGCCGGCCTTGGCAAGGTAGTACGCGGCGGTGGATCCGGCCGGACCCGCGCCGACAATCAGTACTTTCACAGGTCAGCGGACGATGTTGCGGCGCAGCTTGGCCACCGGGCCCTTGTGCGCAGCGATCGCGGCAGCACCGCCGTCGGGCGTTGACTCGGTTGCCTTGAAAGCGCGATGCACCGCCACGATGCCGCCGGTGAGGTTGCGGTAGGTGACGTTTTCCCAGCCGGTTTCCTGCAGCCAGGCGGCCAGGTGGTCCTGGTCCGGCCAGGCACGGATGGACTCGGCCAGGTAGACGTAGGCGTCAGGGTTGGAGGCGACCTTGACGGCGATGGCCGGCAGGGCGCGCATGAGGTACTCGGTGTACATGGTGCGCCAGAGCGGGACCACGGGCTGGGAGAACTCGGCGATGACCAGGCGGCCGCCGGGCTTGGTGACGCGGAGCATCTCCTGCAGCGCCTTCTTGGGCTCGTTGACGTTGCGCAGCCCAAAGGAGATGGTGGTGGCGTCGAAGGTGTTGTCCGCGAACGGCAGGTTGGTGGCGTCACCGGCGATGAAGTCGATGTCCGGGCGGCGGCGCTTGCCGACCTTCAGCATGCCGAGTGAGAAATCACAGGCCACTACATCTATGCCTGCATCAGCATATGGCTCGCTGGAAGTGCCCGTGCCGGCAGCCAGGTCCAGGACGCGCTGGCCCCTGTAAACCTCCATGGCGTCCACCACCACCTTGCGCCACCGGCGGGTCTGCCCCATGGACAGGACATCGTTAACGACGTCGTATTTCGGTGCGACGTCGTCAAACATCGTGGCTACTTCGTCCGGACGCTTATCCAAGGATGCTCGGTTCACCATGTCATTGTCTCAAATGTTCGGCAGCGTCCGGACCAGTGCCGGTTTGACTCACGGCTTCAGCAGGAATGCCCTGGCATCGTCCGCCACCAGGTCCGGACACACTCCCAGAGCACCAGATGGCCTGGCGTCCGGGTAAGGCCTCCAACGCCGCGCCCTGGATCCGGGAAGCCAGTTCTTCCTGGCCCGGTTGACTGTGATGCCGGTATCCAATGTGAGCCTGCGGAGCCCCGGGTCAATGGCTGAAGGCTACGCCCGGCAGCGAACTCCCGTGCAGGTCCAGCCAAAAGTACTTAAAGGTACTGTGGACCAATCATGACGAGCACGTTCCGCACCTTGACAGTCCCCCTGGATGGAAAATCATTCCCCGGGGGGCTGCCGTCGTTTTTGGTCCGGGACGACGTCCTTTGCTGGACCCGCCGCGAGGCCGGACTGGCAGGGTTCGGCGAAATTGCCCGGTTTACCGCCACAGGCCCCGAACGGTTCCTCGAGGCCGATATCTGGTGGCGCCACCTGGTCCTCGAAGCCGACATTAGGGACTCCGTAGGGTTGCCGGGCACCGGCCCGGTTGCGTTTGGCTCGTTCGCCTTCTCCAAGACCTCCGCCCATGAGTCCCGCCTGATTGTGCCGGAGATCGTAGTGGGTGTGCGGGACGGCCAGGTCTGGGTTACGCAGTTGACGTTCGACGACGGCGACCTCACCGAAGAGGGCGCCCGCGCCGCCCTGGACCGCTGGCTGAGCAGCGGATCCGCCGCGATTTCCCTTGACGCTCCCCCGGCAGGGCCGCCCCCGGCCGCCGCGATTCCAGCCGGCGTGGTTCCTGCCGGAGCGGTCCCTGGTGGTTCGCTTCCGGCGGCGGCAGCGGACTTCGCCGGGAACGCTTTCCCCGGTAACGTTCCCGCCAGCGTGGGCGGCGCCGTCGTGCGTCCCCTCCCCCTGGCCGCCGGCGCCACCCTGCACACGGGATCGCTCAGCGAGGAATCGTGGATGCAGGCCGTTGCCGCGGGAGTGGCTGAAATCCGCACCGGGGCGCTGGAAAAGCTGGTGCTTGCGCGGGATGTGGTGGCCACGGTCCCCACGGGCGTGAACGCCTCGAAAGTACTGCGCGAGCTTGCTGTGCGGTACCGCGAATGCTGGACGTACGGTGTTGATGGCCTGGTTGGCGCCACCCCGGAGATGCTGATCCAGGTTGAGGGCCGGACCGCGCAGGCCCGCGTGCTGGCGGGAACGCTGGACCGACGCGACGCGCATGGCGAGGACGGCATCCCGATGGACTACGCCACGCGGGTGCTGGCCGGATCCGAAAAGCAGCGGCACGAGCACGAGATTGCGATCCAGTCGCTCACCACCCAGCTGGCGCCGTTCTCTGAAGCAATGAACGCGCACGACGAGCCCTTCATCCTTGAGCTGCCCAACGTGTGGCACCTGGCATCGGACGTGAAAGCCGAGCTTGCCGAGGTGGAGGGGCACGTGCCCACCTGCCTCGCACTGATCAACGCTTTGCACCCCACTGCTGCAGTCTGCGGAACACCCACGCAGGTGGCCGGGGCCCTGATCCGCAAACTCGAACACCTGGACCGGGGACCCTACGCCGGCCCGGTGGGTTGGCTGGACGCGGCCGGCAACGGCGAGTGGGGCATTGCCCTGCGCGGTGCTGTAATCGAGGCTCCTGACACAGTGCGGCTGTATGCCGGATGCGGAATAGTCGACGGGTCCCAGCCGGAAGCGGAACTCGCCGAAACCTGGGCCAAGTTCCGTCCGATGCTCGAGGCGCTGGGGATCAACAACTGAGCGCACCTCCTGCCCAACTAAGTAGCAGCAGGTGTCGTTCTGGAGGCTCAATACGACACCTGCTGCTACCTACTTGGGGCGGGAGTCCGGAATAGGAGACAACCGTCGTCCCCGCCCGCTTGATTTTTGGTGTGATTTAGTTATCCAATAGTGAAACTAAGTTTCCTGTGATGCACATCTCATAATCGGCGCTACACTATGAACCGATTTAGTACCGCATACCCCTGCAACAAAAGGTAAGAATTATGCAGCTCAAGTCCCTGGCCACGGCCAAAATGACCGCCAAGGCAGCAGCACTCTTCGCCGCCGGCGCCCTCACCCTCACGGCATGCGGCGGGGGTGGCTCCACCCCCGCCGCCTCTGAAGGCGGCATCCAGCTGATCAACGCAGGCAAGCTCACGGTCTGCTCGGACATCCCCTACGAGCCCTTCGAGTTCGAGAAGGACGGCCAGACGGTCGGCTATGACGTGGACATCGCCAAGGAGATCGCCAAGGACCTGGACGCGGAGTTGAGCATCGTGGACAGCTCCTTCGAAGCTATCGAGACCGGCACCGCCCTCACCCAGTGCGACCTGGGCATCTCCTCGATCTCCATCACGGACACCCGCAAGGCTGTCATGGATTTCTCCACCCCGTACCTCGATGATGACCTGGCCCTGGTCGCCAGCGAGGAGTCCGGCATCAGCAGCCTGGATGATGCCAAGGGCAAGAAGGTGGGCGTCCAGCAGGCCACCACCGGCGCCGAGTACGCGCAGGAGCAGGGCATCGACGCCCAGCAGTTCGAGGACACCGGGCTCCTGGTCCAGTCGCTCCAGGCCGGCACCATCGACGCCGCACTTGGCAACCAGTCCGTGCTTGGCTACGCCATCAAGGACCAGCCCAAGTTCAAGAGCGTCGAGGACTTCGCAACCGGCGAGCAGCTGGGTATCTCAGTCAAGAAGGGCAACACAGCATTGCTGGAGAAGGTTGACGGCACGCTTGAGCGCCTGAACGAGGACGGTTCGCTGGAGAAGTTCAAGACCACCTGGTTCGGCGAGACCGCCAAGTAAACCAGAGCGCGGGTCCCAGGGCTTCCTTAGCCTTGGATCCTTTCCAGCCCTGAGAACCACGCAGCGGGGGCCCCGGACAAGCTGTACGCAGTCCGTCCGGGGCCTCTGCCACGCATAACGAATGTGAGCAACCTATGGCAACGGCAATGGCAATGACTGCACGTCAACGCGCCAGAGTAAGCCTGTACGTCCAGGCCGGAATCTTCATTGTGGCCGCCGCCGCGCTGATCCTGGCCACCGACTGGGAGACCATCGGCAACAGCGTCTTCAACTTCGCCAAGATCGGGCCGATGTTCCCGGGCATCTTCGTCACCGGCCTGGTCAATACCCTGATCTATACGTTCCTGGGCTTCGTCGTGGGCCTTTCCGGCGGCCTGCTGCTGGCCCTGATGAAGCTTTCCAGCTTCCCCCTGTACCGCTGGATCGCCACCGGCTACATCGAATTCTTCCGCGGAATCCCCGCCCTGCTGGTGTTCATCGCCTTCGGCTACGGCGTTCCGCTGGCTTTCGGTGTTTCCTGGAACGTCACCGTCATCGTGATGATCTCGCTGGGCATGGTGGCCTCGGCATATATCGCCGAAACCCTCCGCGCCGGCCTGCAGGCGGTCCCCAAGGGCCAGCTCGAAGCCGCGCGTTCGCTCGGCATGCCGCAGTGGCGCGCCATGGTGACCATCGTGATCCCGCAGGCCTTCAAGATCGTCCTGCCCCCGCTGACCAACGAAATCATCCTGCTGACCAAGGACTCCTCGCTGATCTACGTCCTGGGCCTGACCGCTTCGCAGTACGAGCTCACAAAGTTCGGCCGTGACGGCATCTCCAGCCTGGGCGCAGGCCTGACGCCGCTCCTGGTGGCCGGCGCCTTCTACCTGGTCATCACCATCCCCCTGAGCCTCCTGGCCCGGAAGTTCGAAAGCCGCTCCGCGCGGACCACACGATAGGCAGGGAAGACAATGAACGACGTCGTACATTCCTCCGGCGGCAGCACCGGTACCATCCACGCCGCCGGTGTAGCAATCAAGGACCTGCGGAAGTCCTACGGATCCAACGAGGTCCTGAAAGGCATCAGCCTGGACGTGGCTCCGGGCGAAGTGGTGTGCCTGATCGGGCCCTCCGGCTCCGGCAAGTCCACCCTCCTCCGCTGCGTCAACCTGCTGGAGCAACCCAACCAGGGCACCATCCACGTAGGAGGCTTTGAGGCCACCGATCCCGACGTGGACATCGACAAGATGCGCCGCAAGGTGGGCATGGTGTTCCAGCAGTTCAACCTGTTCCCGCACCTGGACGCGAAGCGCAACTGTTCGATCGCCCAGACCAAGGTCCTTAAGCGCTCCCAGGCGGAGGCGGACGAGGTGTCCATGCACAACTTGGAGCGCGTGGGCCTCGGGCACCTGGCGGACCGTTTCCCGGACCAGCTCTCCGGCGGCCAGCAGCAGCGTGTGGCCATCGCCCGTGCCCTCAGCATGGACCCGGAGCTGATGCTCTTCGACGAGCCCACGTCCGCCCTGGACCCCGAGACGGTAGGCGATGTCCTCTCCGTCATGCGGATCCTCGCCAAGGAGGGCATGACCATGCTGGTGGTGACCCACGAAATGGGCTTCGCCCGTGAAGTGGCGGACCGCGTGGTGTTCATGGACGGCGGCGTTGTGGTGGAGGAAGGGGTGGCCGAGGACGTCATCGGTGCCCCTACCCAGCCGCGCACCAAGGAGTTCCTGCGCCGGGTGCTCGATCCGACGCACATCGGCATCGAGGAATAGGCCCCTCGATGTGCTGATCAGCTGACAATACGCAAATGCCCTGGTACCGGAATTCCGGCTGCACCAGGGCATTTTGCGTATCCATGAGCCTTTACTTCAATGAGTGGCGCATCCGACAATGGGTCCCACCACAGCATCCACTGGCTCAGCAGCGCGCTGCCATTCCGCACCCAGGGCCGGCACTGCCGGCCGCACATTAGGAGCGCTGACATGACAGATTCGGTATCCACATCCCGGGCCGCTTCCGCGGTGTCCGGCCACGCCGCGCGGCTGGCTTCCATCCCCTCTTTCCAACGGGTGGACGCCTATATCACGCAGGCAAACGTGCGCCGCCAAGGCCAGTCGGAAGTCTGCGATTTCACATTCGGCAATCCGCACCAGATGCCTGCGGCCCGCTATGTCAGTACGTTGCGGGACGCTCTGGCACCGCAAAATGATCAGTGGTTCGCGTACCAGACCAACGGCGAGGCCGCCCGTGAGGCTGCCGCGGAATCCCTGCAGCGACTGCTGGACGTGCCGTTCCGGACAGAGGACATCTACCTCACCACCGGGGGCTTCGCCGCCATCGCCTTGGCCCTGAAGACGGTAACAGATCCGGGCAACGCGTGATGCACTGATCCGGGACCCGCAAGGAGCAACGTTCAGTGCCAGTCAGTTCACACCGCCGGCTGATTGAGGCAGGACTCCGGCAGCGCCGGCTGGCCGGAGGCGGCATGGCCAAGCCGAACCTGAAACGTCCTCCAGCTAACGCGCGAGCACTCCCCCGACGGCGGCGGCGACTGCGTCCTTGATCCGGCTGTGCAGAGCGCGCAGGCCGTGCCGGTCCGTGCGGACTTCCACGATGCTGCGCCCCGAGACCGGTTGGGCCAGAGCTTCGACGAGTCCCGCCGTCGTGGTTACCCGGGAATGCCCGACGCCGTATGCCGCCGCGAGTGCCGCGATGTCCACTGAGTGCGGGGTGCCGAAGAGCCGCTCGACGGCGTCACCGTAGCGGCCGCCTTCCTCCACCGCGCCGTGCTCGAGGAGCCCGAAGATGGCCCCGCCGGAGTCATTGAGCACTACGATCCGCAGCTGCGGCTCCTCCTCCCCAGCCCCGAGGAGCAGGCCGCCGGCGTCATGCAGGAAGGTGACGTCACCCAGCAGGACTGTGGTTTCCTGCCGCCCGCCCAGCGCGATGCCCGTGGCGGTGGAAATGGTGCCGTCGATCCCGGCGAGGCCGCGGTTGGCATAGACGGTGGCGGCGGGGTCGGGAGCGGGCAGGCCGGCCAGGTCCACGTCGCGGATGCCGTTCGAGGAGCCGAGCAGCAGCTGGCCGCGGGTATGCTTCCAGACCAGGGACCCCACGGCCGGCCCGGTGGCTGCGGCCTCGGCGGACAGTACCCCGTCCAGCGCGTGCTGCGCCGCCGACCCTGCCAGCAGCCAGGTATCCAGCCAGGCAGCGGTGCCGCGGCCGGCGAAGTCCGCGAGGTCGGCCAAGCTTTCCAGCGGCAGTTCGGTGCGCCGTCCGGGCTCGTACCAGGCGACGGGAACTGGCTGGTACAAGGCGGCCTGGACATCTGCCCGGGCCAGGAGTGCGGCCACCGGCCGGGACAGCGTGGGCCGGCCGAAGAGCACCACGCGCTCGATCGGCTGGTCAGATTCCGGCCCGAAATGTTCCAGCAGCAGCCGGTACGGGCCCACGGCGTTCGGCCCGAACCGTGAATTGGAGGAGGGCTCGGCAAGCAGCGGCAGGTTGTGGGCGCGTGCAAACGCTTCGGCGACAGGGCCGGCGTCGTGCCCTGCCAGCACCACTGTGCGCCGTTCCGGAAGCGCGTCTGCTGCCGGTGGCAGATTCATGACCAGCGGCTCGGTGCCGATCCGGTAGCGCTGCCGTTCCACCGCGCCCGGCAGCGCTTCCTCTGGCGCGGGTACGAGCGGATCGCGGAACGCGAGGTTGAGCTGGACAGGTCCGGGCGGAAGCTCAGGGAAAGCGCCGGTTGCTGCGGAGAGGCCTGTCTGGATGGCACGTTCGGGGTTGCTGCCGGCGGGAATGTCGGCCGCGAAGCGCACCTGCTCGCCGAAGAGGTCAGGCTGGATGGTGGTCTGGTTGGCGCCGGTGCCGCGGAGTTCTTCGGGCCGGTCTGCGGACAGGACAATCAATGGGACGGCGGCGTGGTTGGCCTCCATCACGGCGGGCAGCAGGTTCCCGACGGCGGTCCCGGACGTCGTCAGGACGGCCACCGGCGAGCCGGTGGACAGGGCCAGTCCCAATGCGGTGAATCCGGCGGCCCGCTCGTCGATCCGGACCAGGAGTTCCACCCGGCCCTCGGCGGAGGCCTCAGCCAGCGCGTACGCCATGGGCGCCGACCGGGAACCAGGCGAAAGCACCACATGCTGCACGCCGCCGCCGAGCAGGATTTCGACGGCGATCCGCGCCGCCGCGAGGGCGCCGAGTTCAGGAGCGGAGTCGGGAGCGTCCGGGGAAGCGTGGGGGGCGGGTTCGTTCGGCGAAGTCACCAAACCAGTCTGCCACCCCCGACGCTCTCTCACTTCCCGCAACGAAACCCCCGACGCTCTCTCACCTTTTGCAGCAAAACGGCTGACGCTCTCCCACCTTCGGCCCCGGCCTGAGGAAGGTGAGAGAGCGTCCGCCCAAAAGGGGGCAAAGGTGAGAGAGCGTTGGCCCAAAACCTGCGAAACGTGGGAGAGCGTCGCAGGGGTGGGAGTGGACTTAGGCGTCCGTGCGGAACACTTGGATCACTGACGGACGCGGCGCGCGCGCCTGGCCCGGAGCCGGCGTCGTGCCTTCTGCAACGTAGTCCGGGAAGAACGAAACCTGCGCGTCGAACGTGCCGTCCTCGCCCGGGTGCTGCACGGCGACGAACACGGTGCGCTCCTGGTCGTGGATGATGGGACCGCAGGTTTCGCCATCGCGCGGGACGGCGAGGAACTGCTCAACCTTGCCGCGCTCTGCACCGTCCAGGGTGACCTTGAACAGGCCGTCCGCCCGGCCGATGCCGGAGGGTGCGCCGTCGGTGGAGATCCAGAGGTTGCCCACGGAGTCGAACGCGAGGTTGTCCGGGCAGGAGATGGGTGAGACCTGGTCCACCGGGAAGCCGGAGAAGTAGGTGACATCGCCCTGGGCCGGATCGCCGCAGACCATCAGCAGGTTCCAGGTGAAGGTGGTGGAGGTCTGGTCGCCGGTTTCGGTGATTTCCACGATGTGCCCGTCGCGGTTCCGCGTGCGCGGATTGACCTCGGTGGCGCCCTCGTTGGATCCCACACCGCGGTTGGAGTTGTTGGTGCAGGCCACATAGACCTTGCCGGTGTGCAGGCTGGGCTCCACGTCCTCGCAGCGGTCCATCTTGGTGGGGCCCACCGTGTCGGCGGCCAGGCGGGTGTATACCAGGACCTCTTCCACCGACATCCCCGGAACTGCGGACTTGCCGTCAACCACCAGAGGCAGCCATTCACCGATGCCGTCGAAGGCGCCGTCGGAGGGAACGGCACCGGTGCCGGTGATTTCGGCAGCCGGCGAGTTGCCGGTGAACCTGGCGACATACAGGCTGCCGGCGGACAGCAGCGTCATGTTGTGCTTGCGGTCGCCCTCCCGGTACTTGTCCTTGGAGACGAACTTGTACAGGTAGTCGAAGCGCTCGTCGTCGCCCGAGTAGGCCACCACGTGACCGGACTCGGCGATGATCACGTTGGCGCCCTCGTGCTTGAAGCGGCCCAGCATGGAGTGCTTCTTCGGGGTGGAGGTGGGGTCGAACGGGTCAACTTCCACAATCCAGCCAAAGCGGTTGGTCTCGTTCTCGTAGCCCGGGTTGCGGGTGTCCCAGCGTGGCTCGTCCAGCTCCCACTGGCGGGCGGTGGGCCTGGACGTAATGCCGTAGCGCCTGTCGCCGGCGGAGGTGCCGGGCGCCACGAAGTAGCTCTGGAAGTTTTCCTCGCCCGAGAGGATGGTGCCCCAGGGGGTGGTGCCGCCGGCGCAGTTGCCGAGGGTTCCCTTGATGAAGCGGCCTGCAGGATCTTCCACGGTCTTGACCAGGGAGGAGCCGGCGGCCGGGCCGGTCAGTTCGTAGACGGTGTTGTTCAGGAAGCGGCGGTTCAACGGCGCACCCTTGACGTAGGTCCACGGCTTGTTCTTGTTCTTGCGCTCCAACTCCACCACGGACAGGCCGTGCGCCGCTGCCCCCACAGCGCGCATCTGGTCTGCGGGCATGGTTGTCGGGAACATGATGGTGTCGTTGGTGTACTCGTGATTGGCGAACAGCACGGCGCGGTTGCCCTTGCTGCCCGGGATCTCCAGGATGTCCGTGTAGTCATTGTTGTAGCCGAACTGCTTCTCCTGCGCGGCGGCCGTCTGGTTGTTCAGGTCGAACTGCGGCGCGTCGTTGAAGATGGGGTCACCCCAGCGGATGACCGGCTGCCAGGTGAAACCTTCCGGAACGGTGACGGCGTCGACGGCGGCATCAATGGACGGAATGGCCGTGAACTGGAGCTTGGACTTGCCAAAGCCTTCCTTGGCCGCCTTGGACAGGCCGGCGGCGTTGGCGGATTCAGGCGACGTGACAGCTCCGCCAAGGACGACGGCGAGCGCGCCGGCGGCGCCGAAGCCCAGGGCGGCGCGGCGGGACATGGTGGCGGAGGCGATGTCGCGGAAGTAGCTGTTGGAGCTGGTGTTGCAGACGTCGCCGGCGCAGGCGTTGTCACACTTCAGCGCGCAGGTGACGGCGCTGCGCTTGCCCTTGGTATGGCCGAGCATTGGCAGCAGGGTGAACTTGCGGGCAGTCGTTTCAGACATGGGGGCCTTCCAGGGAAAATCGATGCGGTTCACTCACCCTGTCAAGCGGTTTCTACGCGGAGTCATCCGCAAAGTGAAGTTCCGGTTAACCCCTTGTGACCTGCAGTAATGTTCACAAGCATTGTTTTACAGCGGTCAAACGTGAGAGAGCGTTCTGTGAAAAGCCGCAAGAAGTGAGAGAGCGTCCCGTGAAAAACCGCAAAAAGTGAGAGAGCGTCTCAGGGGGCCAGCAGTGCATGGACGCGGCTGAGCCGGGCCAGCCACCAGTCCCGGCGTTCCGCTGACGCGGCGTACCTCTCAAGCAGCCCGGCGTCGGCAGTGACGTCGCGGAGGCGGATGGCGCCGTCGTCGGCCACCAGGGGGTCCAGGGTGATGTCCGACTCGAACAGGGACACCGTCCCCAACCCGCACGCATACGGCAGCCCGGGCAGGGAAGCCGCAAGTGCCAGGCCCGCCCGGATGCCCACGGAAGTGTCCAGCGCGGAGCTGACGACGGCGGGCAGCCCGGCCTCCGCCACGATGTCCAGTGCGCGCCGCACTCCCCCAAGCGGTGCGACCTTGACCACGATGAGGTCTGCCGCGCCGGCCCGCGCCACCCGAAGGGGGTCGGATTCCTTGCGGACACTTTCGTCCGCCGCTATCAGGACCGGAGTGCCGGCTGCCCGCAGCGCCCGCCGCACCTCGGCCAGTCCTTCAATGGTGGGTACGGGCTGCTCCGCGTATTCCAGCCCGACGGCGGACAGCCGGGTGAGCGCCTCAACCGCGGCCGGTACATCCCAGCCGCCGTTGGCGTCCACCCGGATGGCGGCATCCGGCATGGCGGAACGGACGGCATTGAGGCGGGCGGCGTCGTCGTCGAGGCTCTGGCCCTGCTCCGCGACCTTGACCTTCACGGCATCCACCCGGCCGAAGCGGGCCAGGACCTCCGGCACCCGGTCCGCAGGCACGGCGGGGACGGTGGCGTTGACCGGAACCGCTGGACGCAGGGGCTCAGGAAAGCCGGACCAGGCTGCTTCGATAGCGGCGGCAAGCCAGCGGGAGGCCTCGGCGTCACCGTACTCGGGAAACGGGCAGAACTCGCCCCAGCCGGCCGGGCCGCGGAGCAGCAGGGATTCGCGCTCCATGATCCCCCGGAACTTAACCCGCATGGGAAGGCTGACCACATGCGCGGATGCGAGCAGTTCGTCCAGGTCAGGGAGGCCGGCGGCAGGAGCACCAGCGGCGGGGACAGCGGGGCGGGAAGACATGGAATCACTGTACAAGCGCGTACTGCGGGACCTGCGTAGTGGACATCCGCGACGTGGACCGGCTGTCCGGCTGGAAGGCAGGACCGTGCCGGAGCAGTTCGGGGTTACCGAGAAGCTGGCGGCGCCCCAGGGGCAGCTCCAACGTGCGGCGTTATCCCAGCTTTCTGTGACACCCTTAATACGATGGCACTTTCACCGCAGACGAAGACCAGGACCACAGCTCGACCCGCTCCCGGCTCGGGTTTCCTGTTCCTGCTTGCCACGCTGGCGTGTGTTGCAGGGTTGATGGCCACGTACTACTACTTTGTGCAGACCACCACAGGCCAGTTCATTGATGAGTCGGCCCTGGTGGAAGCCGTGGAGCTGCACGGACCGGCAGGCAAGGCGAGCACCAGGTTCCTGGACCTGCTGCCCACCATCTCCCTGGTGATGGCCGCCGTCGTGGTGCTGTTTGTCACTGTGATCCGGAAGCGCTGGACCGAGGCCGGGATCGCGGTGGCGGCCTGCATCGGCGCGAATGTGGCAACGCAGGTGTTGAAGGCCCTGCTTCCGGCCCGTCCGGACAAGGGAGTGATCACGCTGGAGCTGAACTCGCTGCCGTCGGGGCACACCGCCCTGGCGGCGTCGGCGGCGGCTGCGGTGTTCCTCATGGCGTCACCGCGCTGGCGCCCGATGGCCGGATTTGTGGGCGGCACGTTCGCCATCGCCTCCGGGGTATCCACCCTGATTAACCAGTGGCACCGCCCGGCTGACGTGGTGGCGGCGTTCCTGCTGGTGGGTGCCTTCATGATTCCCGCCGGCTGGCTTATTATCCGGCGCGGGTCCTGGAATGCCTGGGACGGATTCGGCGGGCATATCGGGTCCGCCCGGATCTGGCTGACGCTGCCGGTGGTGATCGGGCTGGCCTCGGCAACCGTGGCCGTGTATTCGCTGATCCGCCTGGCGCCCAGTCCATGGCAGGAAACCAGCACTACCAACTATTTCTGGGCCGGGATTTCGCTGATCGTGATTGCCGGCTACCTGGCCACCGTAGCCACCACCTCGCTGTTCGCCTACGCCGCGCGCGGCCGGGGCCCGTCGAACCGCTGACACCCACCTTTCGGGCAGCAGCCGGCTCAGCCCACCCTGTGGCGCTGTAGCCACATCTCCAGCAGGGCGAACTGCCACAGGACGTTGCTGTTCACGGGAGTCCGCCGGGTATTGGGATCCGCAAGCAGTTTATCGATGTACGCGGGCCGGAACAGCCCGCGCTGCTTGGCCTCGGGTGCGTGAAGGGCATCACGGACCATCGAGGTGAACGGTTCCTCCAGGTGCCGGAGCGCCGGGACCGGGAAGTATCCCTTGGGCCGGTCGATGATGGCGGATGGCAGCAGCTGCCGGCCCAGGTCCTTCAGGATCCCCTTCCCGCCCTGCGAGGCCTTGAGGCCGGGCGGGCAGGACGCCGCCAGCTCCACCAGTTCATGGTCCAGGAACGGAACACGCGCCTCAATCCCCCATGCCATGGACATGTTGTCCAGCCGTTTCACGGGATCGTCCACCATGAGCAGGTGGGTGTCCAGGCGCAGGACGGCGTCCAGGGCGGTGTCGGCTCCGGGCGCGTCCAGGTTGGCGGCGAGCACCTGGCTGCTCACATCGGATCCGCAGAACCATTCGGGTTCGAGGATCCCCACCAGGTCCTCGTGGGTGTGGTCCGCAAAGGATTTCGAGAACGCCGAAAGGGCGTCCTGGCGGCCCACACCGGCAAGGGGCTGGTGATACCGGTATCCGGCGAAGACTTCATCGGCGCCCTGCCCGCACTGCACCACCTTCAGGTGCTCCGCCACGGTTTTGGACAGCACGTGGAAAGCGGTCACGTCGTGGCTCGCCATCGGCTCGGACATCGCACCTACGGCAGCGTCAATGGAGGGCGCGAATTCGGACGTGCTGATGTGGAGCCGTTCATGCCGGGTGCCGAACTCCCGTGCCACGAGGTCAGAGTAGGCGAACTCGTTGCCGGCGTCCCCGCCGACGCCGTCGAATCCGATGCTGAAGGTGGACAAACCGCGCTGGCCTTCCTCAGCCAGCAGGGCAACCAGGAGGCTCGAATCCAGGCCCCCGGAGAGAAGGACGCCTACCGGCACGTCGGCGACCATCCGCCGTCGTACTGCTGTCCGCAGGGCATCGCGGATGGCATCCTGCCACTCCCGCGGCGACCACCCGGAGTGCTGTGCGCGGCGGGTGTAGTCCGGGCGCCAGTACTCGCTGTCATGCCAGGTTCCATCTGCGCGGACGGTACGGATGGTGGCTGCCGGCAGCTTCTGGATTCCGCGGAGGATGGTACGCGGCGCCGGAACGATCGAGTGCCAGCTGAGGTAGTGGTGCAGCGCCGCTTCATCGATGCCGGTGTCCACACCACCGGACGCCACGAGCGCGGGCAGGGTGGATGCAAAGCGCAGCTTTCCCGGCAGTGTGGCTACGTACAGCGGCTTGATTCCCAGCCGGTCGCGGACCAGGAGCATCTCCTGCCGCTGCGGATCGTACAGCGCGATGGCGAACATCCCCACCAGGTGGTGGACAAAGCCGTCTCCCCATTTCCGGTAGGCCTTGAGGATCACCTCGGTGTCGCTGGTGGTCCGGAAGGTGAACTCAGGCTCCAGTTCCCGGCGCAGTTCCTTGTAGTTGTAGATGCAGCCGTTGAAGGTAACGGCCAGGCCTTCATCCAGCATGGGCTGGGCCCCCGTGGAGGAGAGGTCGATGATGCTGAGCCGCTGGTGCCCCAGTGCGACCCAGCCGGCGCCGTCCCACGTTCCCCTTCCGTCAGGTCCGCGGGAGGTCATGGCCCCCATCATTTTAAGGACCGGTTCCCGGGAGGCTGTCCCTCCGTTAAAGGCGGCTTCGCCTGCTATTCCGCACATAACTTCCTCGTTTCCTGCGGCTTACTGCGATCTACGCTTGCACTGCGCCGGACCACCGTGAGTTCATTGCGACTGCTCTGTGGATATCAGCGGCGCATCTTTCACGTCCACCAGCGGTGCAACCGGCAGGTTGCTGCTGTGCACGGCGTCGGCGATGACTCCGCGAAGACTCCCCGTTCTGGCATGGGCTTCGCGCTGCCGTGCGGCGCCGGTCCCCCGGGTCATGACCTGGAAGAGCAGGAACTCCACCGTGCCCAGCTCGCCGTGTTCCTCAAGCACCGGCCGCAGATGGTCCAGCAGTGCAGCAACCACTTCCGAGGCGGGCCGGGGCTTTCCGGTTACGGGGTCCGCCAGTTCGCCATCCAGCCCATAGCGGCTTGCCTGCCAGGCGGCCAGCCTCAGCCGGGAAGCCGATGCCGGAACCGGCGGCACGCCGTCGCACCACTGGCGTGCCGCCGTCTCCACCAACGCGCGCACCAGGGCGGCAAGAAGGACGGTGTCGTCGGCGAACAGGCACACGTCGGCCACCCGCACCTCAACCGTCGGATGTTTGTGGCTCAGCCGGGAGTCGAAGTAGAGGTTTGCTTTGTCCAGCGGAACGCCGGAACCAAGGACCTGCTCGATCTCGCTGTAATACCCGGCGGCCGAACCGTAGATTTCGGCCGGTCCGGTGGTGGGCCAGCGGTTCCAGGCCTGGGCCCGGTAACTCGCGTACGCCGAGTCCACGCCGTTCCAGTACGGCGAATTGGCGCTGATTGCCTGCAGGACGGGCAGCCAGATCCGGATGCGGTCCAGGACGGCCACTCCTTCCTCGTCCGACCCGATCTCCACGTGCACGTGGCAGCCGCACGTCAGCTGCTCCACGGCAGTCAGCCCGAACCTCCGCATCAGCCGGTCGCACCGCTCACCGGGGGCCACCGTGGAGGTTACGGGCATCGGGGAGGTTGCCAGGGCAACGGCACGCGCTCCAACAAGCCTGGCCGCGGCGTCGGCACTCTTGCGCCCGGCGGTGATGTCCTGGGCCAGTTCGCGGAGGCTGATGCGGGGAAGGGTGCAGGTTTCGATCTGTTCCTGCTTCATCTCGCTGGTGAGGCCCGGATAGTCACTGAGGCGTTCCAGCACGTCACCCAATGCGACGGGATGCCCGTCAACGCTGTCAACAATCAGGAATTCTTCTTCGACACCCAGCCGGCGTATCATCGCACTCCTGCAGTACGAGGCGATTTCGCGCTCGGCTCCCAGCCGGCGGGCGGGAAATTGCGGTGGTCAAGGTTAGCCACGATGCCTCCTCGGTGGACCGTGAAGCATTTGCATAACCTCAAATAGTCCTCACATGGTAAGCATGCTTATTTGTCCCAGGCAAGCAAACCGCGCAAAAACAGCCTCCGGCCGCCTGCCCGGCAGGGCTTGCCGGGTCAGAAAGCGCCGGGCTCGATGGAGATCGCCGCCGTGGCCCCGGACGTCGCCATTGATGCGGAGGCGACCGACGACGGCGTGGCCGGCAGCAGGCGGGACAGGTACTTTCCGCGGGCTGCTTCAATGAACCCGCGGAACAGGCCGAAGTCCTCGGGAAGTTCCTCCGGGTGCCACTGGATGCCGAGGGCAAAGCTGTTGGCCGGGTATTCGATGGCTTCCACCACCTGATCCTCGCTCCAGGCGGCGGCTACCAGGCCCTCGCCGAGCTTGTCCACTGCCTGGTGGTGGGCAACGGGAACAATCTGGGTGTCCGAGCCGATCAAACGGGCAAGCTGCGAGTCGGGGCGCACTTCAACGGGTATCTGGTTGAAGGCGTAGCCGCCCAGCTGGTACTGCCCGTTTCCCACCACCTCGGGCAGATGCTGGTGGAGGGTGCCGCCCAGCGTGACGTTCAGCAACTGTTCCCCGCGGCAGATGCACAGCAGGGGCACGTCCTGGCGGAGCGCCTCACGGATCAGGGCCTGTTCCCAGGCGTCACGTTCCGGCCGGGGCTCGTCGGTTTCCGCATGGGCTTCCTGGCCGTAGAGGGCGGGGTCCACATCCCAGCCGCCGGGAATCAGGAGACCGTCCAGCCTGCCCACCAGGGCTTCGATCACACCGGCCGCGACGGGCTGGGGCGGCAGGAGCGTGGGGACGCCGCCTGCGGCGATGATGGGGATCAGGTACGTCTCGGGAAGGAACGCCGCGCTGACGGTGCCGCAGCCCGCGGTACCGGCCTGCTCAAGGTAAGTGCTGAGGCCGATGATGGGCTTCACGGCAGCGTCGGTTGTTTCCAATGTGTTCCTTCCAGGCGATTTCCCTGCATACAAGGATATGAGACCGCCGGGCCCCAATTGTTTCCGGCACGTCAAATTCGCGTATCAGTCAAGCACCCGCGGGGCCAAAAAAACCAGCCGAAAGCTTGACCGAACCTTGAGTAATTACTGGCGAGTAACTTGATCCTGGTCCACAAAGCTGTGTTCAGAAGGAGCCGCTCAGGGCTCAAAGTCTGCGGACACCGCACAAGAAGTTTTTAGGGGACACATATGAGCCAGGCTGCTGGACGTAAGAAACGCATCATCGGCACCACCGTGGCACTGGTAGCAATCGGCGGCGGCGCTGCCTTCGCTTACTGGACCGCTACAGGCACGGGCAACACCACTACTGCGGCGGGCACTTCCGCGAACTTCACCGTCACCAGCACCGTTGCCGGCGCCCCGCTCTCCCCGAATGGTCCAACCCAGACGGCCACCTTTACGGTGACCAACCCGGGCACCGGCGTCCAGAAGCTCAGCACCGTTGCCGTTACCGTCGCAGCTACCGACGGCTCGGCCTGGACAGCCGTCAACGGCTGCTCTGCCGCCGACTTCACCGTGGGAAGCCCCAACTTCACTGCCACCGAAATCCCGGCCGGCGGCGAGGTAACCGGCACAGTGACTCTTCAGATGATCGACCGCCCGGGTGTCAACCAGGACGGTTGCAGGGGCGCCACGGTGCCCCTGCATTTCTCGGCCAGCTGAAGAGGGCAGGGCCTGGCATTACCGGCACAGTCCATCAGCTTCATAGCCGAATGGTGAAGAAGCCCGCCTAACCCCTATCGAAGCCCGACTTCCGGAAGGTCACCCGTGCCCACCATCGCCAGCTCCCCCGAAGCCTCCCCCCGGCTTCGGAGGGAGCTGGTTTTGGTTGTCACAATCCTGCGTTCCGGGGTGTTTGCCCTCGTTGTGCTCTTCGTAACGGCTGCGCTGGGTGCCGTTCCCGCTTCCGCCTACTGGCGTGCCAGCGGAACAGGCAATACGACGGCGGCAGTCGCCACCCTGCTGCCTCCCACCAACGTGTCAGTACCGGCCAACAGCAACTCCAGTGTGGCCGTCAGCTGGACCGGCTCCTCCGGAACAGTGGCCCCCACCGGGTACTACGTCACCCGCATCACCGGTTCCACCACGATGCCCGCCTGCGGTTCCAGCCCCGCTGCCCTCATCCCAGCCACGACGTGCACGGACACGTCGGTTCCGGAAGGCATCCACAAGTACCAGGTCACGGCTGTCTACCGTTCCTGGAGCGCCGCCGGCACCGTGAGCGGGAACGTGACGGTGACCAGCATGCGGGACCTTTCCTTCAGCTCCCAGCCGCCCACTTCTGTTACAGCCGGTTCACCCATCACTACGTTCAGCGTTCAACTGCGGACCGCCTTTGGCCTCCCCGTATGGGAATCCGGTGTCCCGATCACCATCAGCATCGGCGCAAACCCCGGCGGAGGAACACTGTCGGGATCCCTAACGGCCAACACCAACTGGTCCGGCACTGCCACCTTCAGCGGGCTTTCCATCAACAAAGCAGGATCGGGCTACAGCCTTATGGCCTCCAGCCCGGGCTTCGCCGGAGTAGCCAGCAGCGGCTTCACAGTCACACCGGCAGCCGCCAGCAAGCTCGTAGTGACTACCGGCAGCACCATCAGCGGCACCGCTTCATCGGCCGCGCTCCTCGGCCCGGTCACGGTGGAGCGCCAAGATGCCTACGGAAATGCTGTCAGCGTTGGAACCACGGCCGTGACGCTGTCCACCACTTCAACGTCAACGGGAACCCTCGCTGCCACAGTGAACGGCGCCAAGGTCACCACGGTAACCATCCCGGCCGGCTCGGCCTCGGCGCCGTTCTTCTACGGCGACACCAAAGCGGGCAACGCAACCATATCCCTTGCAGCATCAGGCCTGACCAGCCCGGCACCGGTGACGGCGACCATCACGGCGGCAGCCCCCGCAAAGCTCAAGTTCGATGCCGTTCCGGCCGTGGTCCTGAAGAACGCGCCCATCACCCCGCCTGTCACGGTCCGGATCCTGGACACGTTCGGGAACCAGACGGACAGCGCCGCCCAGGTCACGCTGCAATCCGCCTGCAGCACCAAGGGCACGCTCACCAGGGCAGCGGTTTCGGGTGTGGCTGCCTTCCCCGACCTTGAAATTGCCGGCAAAGCATCAGGATGCACGCTGACTGCCACGAGCGGCATGCTGGCTGCGGATACCAGCACCCCGTTCAACTCGGACTAGGACCCACTGCGGAGCTCCCCGGCCGCCCCGGTTCGTACAGGTCGATGATCGGGAGGTGGCCGTCGGTGCGGATCGCGTCGCCGCCGCCGTTGCGGTGGTGGTAGCCGCTGGAGTAATTGAGGATGATGTGCACTGACTCCACGGCGTTGGCTGCGCGGAGCGTTTCGATGATGAAGTCGCGTTCCTCGTCCGTGCGGTCAGCGATTTTGTGGGTGATCTGGAACGTGAAGAGGGACAGGCCGACGCTCCTGTCATAGGTGCCGGCACCCACCCAGTCCACCGAGAGGCCGCCGGGCAGCATCCATCCCGCAGGGCATTTCCAGAACCGGACATGGTGCCGCTTGCGCGGGTTTCCGTCGATTTCACGCTGGAAGGCCAGGTCCTGCTTGTTTCCGAAAACGTAGAGCGAGCTCACCGGCGCCGCCGGGTAGCTTCTTCCCAGCACAGTGGACGTCAACGTTCGCCAGGCCGTGGCCAGGGAAATGGGGTCGGCCTCCACCCAGCCGGCCGAACGCATCGCCCGCCTCAGCTCTTCTTCCGTTCCCACCACTGCCAGGTTCACGGGATCGCCCAGCACGCCGTCGCCCGTCCTGGCCCTGCCGATGAAGTAGTCCGGGATGTAGAGGCTGCTCAGAATCTTGTGTATGCGTGGCAGCAGGGCGTAGGCAAGGACCAGCCATACCGGCAGGAACACCCAGGCCTGCTCGGGTCCGCGCGACAGGCGGGACAGCAGGAAGAAGTACACCGCCCAGCCCACGGCGATGGTCACCAGCAGATAGAGCAGCCTTTGCAACACCGCCAGCACAGTGGCCCACCGGCTCTGCCGCCGCTCCGCGGTGTTCTCGATGCGCGAGTGGTCCGGCTCGTGCGGAGCGGGCCGGCCGCCGTCGTACTGTGCGCCGGGATCAGGAACGGGGTTCACGATTCTCTGGGGGTGAGCTGCTCCACAATGATGCGGGCCGTTTCCGGATCGCCCAGGATCCGGAAGTGCCCGGGCGTGGGCAGCCCGATGTTGGTGGCTCCCGGCAGGACGCTGCCCTCCGGAATGTGCGGGTCGAACGGGCCGTAGATGGAGGTGATCCTGCTGTTGATGGTTTCCTCACGGGCCAATTGGAGGGTCAGGGCGTTGCGGGGCGAGAAGACCCGCAGGGTTGGCAGCAGCATGTACTTCGCATAGCGCGACCCGGAGAACGGCGTGCAGACCGTGATCATCCGCGAGATCCGCTGCTCCGGGTCCAGGTTCAGCATCGCGTACTTGCCGATCAGCCCGCCCTTGCTGTGCGCGACAATCGCGGCGTCCCGCAGCCCGGCCTCTTCCAGGTGCTGCGCCACCAGCCGGGCGGCCACAGGAACGTCCAGTTTGTTCCGCTGCAGGACCGTGACCACGTGGACGGGGTGGCCGGCGTCGTGGAGTGACCGGATGAGCGGCATCATGAACTGCCAGTTTTCGTACACGCCGGGAATGATCAACACCGGACTGAGGTGCCCCTTGTGGAAGGAGCCCGGCTGCACCCGGGACAGCATGCCCTGGACCTGGCAGACCGCAGCGTAGATATAGTCCTGTGCCCACCACACAGCCTTCTGCAGCGGACTGATCCGAGCGGGGATCCCCGTTTCACTCATCTGTCGAGGATAGCGTCCCAAGCCCCTTGCCCTCGCCGTGGGGACGCCAAACCGGCGGCTTAGGGACCGAAAATGGCAGCGCAAGCGGCCCCGGTCAGTAGTTCCGCCGGTGCTTCAGCCGCGGAATGACGACGGCGAACACAGCCGCCGCGGCGAACCCCAGTACGCCTGTGGCTGAGACCCCCGCGCCAAGGGTGGCAAGGGCTGTCACGCCGGCGAGGAGCAAGGGCCCGCCGGTGGACCCGGCATCGGCCATGAACCGCCACAGCCCCAGGAACTGGCCCCGGCCGCGGTCGGGCGAGAAGTCCGCTCCCAGTGTCATCACCAACCCGGAGCTGATTCCGTTTCCGAAGCCGATCAGCAGCGACGCCAGCAGCAGCCCCGCAAAGGATCCGGTCAACGGAATGAGCAGCAGGGCCGCGCCCATGAGAAGCGTGGAGGGAACGGCAACAAAGTGCCGGCCCTTGCGGTCCATAAGCTTGCCGGCGGGATAGAACACCAGCATGTCGATTGCGCCTGAAAGTCCGTAGATCAGCGAGGCGGAGGCGGCGTCCATGCCCAGGTGGTCCGCCCACAGCGGGATGACCACCTGCCGCGAGGAGCGGAGGGCGCTGAGCAGCAGGATGCCCACGCCGAGGCTGAGGAACACGCCGGAGTGGGACACCGCGACGCTCCGGAGCGTGGGCTCGGGACCCTTGTGGCCGCCGTCGGGCGCTGGCAAAACAGCCAGGTCCGGGATGGTGAGGGACAGCAGGGCGGCGGCCGCCATGGCCACTACGCCCACCCAGTAGGCGCCACTGATGCCGGAGAACTGCATCACAGCCGCGCCCAGGAATGGGCCGATAAACACACCAATGCGGTTCACGCCGCCCAGCGTGGACAGTGCCCGGGCGCGGAACTCCACGGGCACCGCTTCGGTGAGGTACTTCTGCCGGGCCAGGCCGAACACGGCGCCAGACATTCCGACGACGGTCATCGCCACCGCGAGCAACCACAGTCCAGCGGGGACCAGAGAGGTCAGACCTGCTGCGGCGAGTGCGAGGCCGGCGGCGACGGCGGCACCCACGATGGACCAGCGCTCACCGAACTTGAGGGTCACCAGGGATGCGGGCAGGTTGAAGAACCAGGATCCAAGCCCGATCAGTGTGAAGACGAGTGCCGCGACGGCCACTGAGGCACCGAGGTCGCGGGCGGTCAGCGCCACCACCGGAAGGATGGCGCCCTGCCCGATTCCAAAGAGCAGCGTGGGGCCGAAAGCAGCCACGGCGATGCCACGCAGGCTGAAGGGCTGGGGGTCATCCGGGGAAGTCATCAGAGTTATCCTATGGCTGGCCCGGGGACCGGCATTTCCGCACGAGTTCTGAACGAGGAGCTGGCGGAACTCCATGCTTCATCAGCGAGAAAGTCCCAGAACACCACCACAAACAGGTGCTGCTGAGCATGCCGGGCTTCGGACCCGTCCTGGCAGCTGAGTTTCTTGAGAACGGCACGAAAAGAAAGCCAGGCAACCAGCTGGTGCTTCCGCAAAAGACAGGCCCTCGACGGTAACGGCAAAAAGGTGTTCTCCCGGGTCGTGCTGGAGCTGGGGGACGCGCCGGTTCCAGCATGCACATGCACAGTCGGATGTAGCGTGGTCATAATGGCGTTCCTGCCCGCATCCCAGGCGCAGACCAACCCCATAGCGCCGGCGTCTGGGAGCCCGCCATTGCGTTTGCCGTCATTACTTCAATGAAGGGCGGAACAATTGGACCACTTCCTGCAGAGTCAAACCTGGGCAGACTTCAAGGCTTCTCTCGGCCGCAGGGTCCACCAGCAGTCAGGTCCGGGGTGGAGGTTCCTGGCCGTGGAGGAAAAGAACCCCGCAGGAAAGGTGCTGTATGCACCATACGGCCCGGTCGCAACTTCCCCTGAAGCGTTCGACGCCGCCCTGGCGGCCCTCGTTAAGGCCGCACGGTCCTGCGGTGCTGTCTTTGTCCGGATCGAACCTGTCTCCGCCGGGCTGGAGCTGCCGTCTGCCGCAGCGGAACTCCGGCGCCGCGGCCTGCAGCCCGCACCTGTGAATCAGCAGCCTGAGCTGAGCCGGGTGATTGACCTGGAGGGCGACTTCGAGGACGTTTTGGCGGCGATGAAGCCCGTAAACCGGAACCTCTATCGGAATATTCACAAAAAGGGCGTCACCTTCCGCACCTCGCAGGATCCCGGTGACATCCGGATTCTGCTCAACTTCCTTCACATGGCCGCCAGGCGTAACGGTTTCAAGCCCCAGAGCGACGAATACCTCACTCAAGTAGCAGCTTCGCTGATGCCGGCCGGCGCTGCCACGCTTTTTGTCGCGGAGCTGCACGGCGACCCTATAGCGGCAGCGCTTGTCTACGATTCAGCAGACACCCGCACGTATGCCCACGCAGCCCTTGACGACTCACACCGGAAGCTCAGCGCAGGGATCCCGCTCGTGGTAACCCTGATCGCGGATGCGAAGACACGTGGCCTCAAACATGTGGATCTCTGGGGTGTTGCGCCGTCGGACCAACCGGATCATAAATGGGCCGGCTTCACGGCGTTCAAAAATTCCTTTGGCGGCCGGGAGGTATCGTATCCCGGCACTTGGGACCTGCCGGTCAAGAAGTTCCGATACAGGGCCTACCGGCTCGCGCGCAAGCTCCGGACCAAGCTCCTCCCCACTCCTTCGGCTTGAACGCGGGGCGTTACGGTCCCGTCAAGAATCCCCCTAAGCCATCACGAGTGCATAACACGGGGTTGTTAGGCCGTCTCGGGCACGTAGCCTGATTAGTGAGAGGCATTGCGAAACCGGATCTCACGGAACCGCAAAATAAAGCCCATAACAAAATGCCCACCAGCAACGAGCCGCCCTTAGTGGCCTCCGGCAGACGCACCAGGGCCCCCTTCGCCCCGCTAACGGCACCGCCGACTGCGGCCAGATGGCCCCTGCCCTCCGCCTCGGCCCCTGAGACAGGGCAGGGAATCCGGCACCGGCAGGAACCTCCTATCGGTGAATGTTGAAAGGTAGTGGTTCTAATGGCAATGACAAGCAAAGCAGGCGTACTGATCGCAGGATCTGCCCTGGTGGCGGGCCTGCTTACAGGTTGCGGAGAACAAACGGTGGTCGAGGAGGCTCAGGAAGCAGGCCCCACCGCTGAAGCGGCGATTCTGGGTGAAACGGTCACTCTCCAGGCGGAGGTTCAAGACATCATCGGGCCTAACTCCTTCACGGTCGGCGATGACACGCTGGTCTTGGGTGAGGGTATAACCGAAGGCCTGGAAGACGGGGAACAGGTACAGGTCACCGGGACCGTCCGCAGTTTCGTCAAAGCGGACGTGGAAAGGGACTACGGCCTGGACTTCAACGATGATGAAGACTCCTTCGTCGTCGAGTACGAGCAGGATCTGGCCGTAGTGGCAGACAAGGTCCAGAAACTCCCTTAAGCAAGGAGGCAGTGGCACCCCTTGGCAGGGCGGACATTAGGGCTTCCCTTCGGGGTTCGCTGCAGTTCCCGCTTGGATAGGTAGCTTCTGGAAAGCGGCCCTGGACGGTAGTGAAATTTGGAAAGGGCATGTCCATGGATAGGGAAAAAAAGGTCTTCGCGGCGATGGTGGCACCATGTGTTGCGGCGATGCTTCTAACCGGGTGCACTCCGCCCGCTGACGAAGACCGTTACGCGGTAGCTGTGGGGTCAGACAAAGACTTTGCGGGCCTTGAATTGCGCAGCGTCTTCATTGTCGCTTCGGGCGAAAATGAACCCGGCCGGATCCTTGGAACGGTCTTCAATACAACTGGCGAGAATGTGGATCTGGTTATTGGAGACCGTGACGACGAACTGCCGGTGAGCATTCCAGCTGGCGGGAAGGTGGAATTCCAAGATTCCCCGGTTGTGCTCAGCAGCACAGAAGCCAGTCCAGGCGCGCGGACCGACCTGACTGTCACAGCGCAGGGTGACACGACAAGTTTTGACGTGGCCGTCCTCGACGGCACCCTGGAGCAATATGCACCGTATGTTCCCAAATAGGGATTAGGTCATTGAGTCAACTGACGCGGCCACCCGAGGTTCCAACCGAGGGGTAACTAATTGCCCTTGAACTGTGCGCCACTCAGCGCGCAGTGCATTAAGAGAACTAGTAAGCAAACGGTAATTGTATGTTACTGGCCATCCAATCAGATGAGGAGCACCAGCATCATGGCATCAAAGAACACCAGCGGGTCCAGTACCCCTAAGGAACATCGCGATGACGCCGTTGCCGCTGAAAAGGAGCGGTTCGGCGGGATCAAGTTCGGTTCAGCGTTCTTTGGCTGGCTGACGGCCATCGGGCTCACTGTAATCCTTAGTGCCTTGGCCGCCGCCATCGGCCTGGGGGCAGGAGCTGCGAACAACACCAGCGCCGGTGAAGCCGCGAACCAGGCCACGGAGAATGCCCAGACCATCGGCATCGTCAGCGGGATCGTGCTGGCTATCGTCCTGTTCGTTGCTTATTACTGCGGCGGGTACGTTGCCGGACGCATGGCACGCTTCGATGGAATGAAGCAGGGCATCGCGGTCTGGCTGTGGGGCATCATCATCGCGATCGTCCTCGCCATCCTCGGAGCCATTGCCGGCAACCAGTTCAACGTCATGGCTACCATCGGCGGAGCCCCCCGGATCCCGGTCGACGAAAACCTCCTGACCGCAAGCGGCCTGATCGCCCTGGCTATCGCCATCCTCGTGCCCCTTATCGGGGCCATCATCGGCGGCAAAGCCGGCATGCGCTTCCACCGCAGAGTGGACCAGGCCGGCATCAACCACCAGACCGGCCTGACCCACTAAACCGCGGATCTCTTCCTGGACCGGCCCTTGAACCCAGGCCATACCTCGCCTCCCCTGGGTAGCCGCGACCCCGATGGCTGCGGAACTTCACCCGGTAACAACATAAGGACAAACAGCAGCAAATTCGGGGGTCACAAAAGGCCCCCGAAGGAGTAGCGTTCGACTTATGGGGCGTTCTTCCGCGCCCACCGCCAAAGGGGAGGTCATTCCATGGGTGAAGTGTGGATCCGTACGCTCGGCAACGGGCTGGTCCGGGCAGACAGAGTCACCGAGATTTCATCCACCCGCGGATCCCTGCATGAGGACCAGGGGTATTCGCTGAAGGTCATTGTTGACGGCAAGGGCCACGTGCTGATTGACGACGCCGACCTGCAGGGCACCGCGGCGGAACGGTTCGAGTACGCGCGGCACGTTGAGGACGCCCTGCTGCTCGCCATGGACGAGGCCCGTGAGAACGACGCTTCCGTGGTGATTTCCTACGAGCCCGAGCGCGAGCGCTGGTCCTCTGCCGCCGTCTCGGTGTTAACCGGAAGACTTCCCGAGGCGGTCGGCTGAAGCCGGGCCGCCGGCGCAGGAGGAGCCGGCGGCTACCGGGTAGAGGTTTCGCTTGATCAGTTGCACGGACCGTTTGCAGGCGCGCAGGGCGGTGCGCAGCGCCCGGAGCAGGTGGAGGCGGCCCAAGCCGGTCTTAGGCCCTGCCGCAGGACGCCTCCGCCCAGGCAGCCGCTTCCCTCCTTTGACCTGGCCAAATGATGCCGTGCCGGAGGGGATGCAAGGGGGAACATTCCCCTTTTTCCGCCGTCATCACGCGGGTAACGAAAAGACCATCCGATGTAATAAATGCCATGGTGTTGCGTGAGTCACATTTCGCCCCTACTCTGGATGAGGCTGATGCAAACGGCCATAGCAAGAAGCTGCAGCGTCGCAGCCAATGCCGGGGAAGGCTTTACAACTTGAACTCTAAGCTCAACATTGTTGTCCGTGTAGATCTCGACCACGCACGTGCGAAGGTGATTGCAAAGGGGCATATCACCGTCCACAGCGTCAACGCCCTTTATGTAGTAGCTAAGCGGGCCAATTCCTTAAGGGCAGGCCTGGATTTGGAACTGGATGTCTCGCACGCCCGCGTAGATGAAGCAGCCCTGAAAATGCTCCAGACCTCGTCTGAGACCCATCACTTGCCAGCCAGGATCGATCCGCAGCAAGCGCCCTGCACCATCAGCGTGCTGGCGCCGCGGCGGCAGGCTGCGGCAGCAACCACCCGCCTGGCCGCATAGGCCAAAGACCGCGGCAACTCCCAGCGCCCAGCGTGGGGCCCAGAGTTTGCCATCAACCTCTTCCACACTTTCCATCGACCCCTGAGTACAGCTCGATCTGAATACACGGATGGCTGTACTCTGGGATCATGGAGACTCTTACGCACGCGCCGGTCCTGGCGCGCTTCGGTTATGCAGTGTCCGACCCCACACGGGCAAGGATCCTGCTGGCCCTGGCCGACGGCGGCGCGTACCCGTCCGATCTTGCCGAGTCCATCGGCGTATCCCGCCAGAGCATGTCCAACCATCTGGCGTGCCTGCGCGGCTGCGGCCTGGTGGTGGCTGTTCCGGACGGCAGGCGGACCAGATACGAACTTGCCGACGGCCGGCTGGGGCACGCCATGCGCGACCTGATCGGTGTTGTCCTGGCGGTGGATCCTGCCTGCTGCGCCCCGGACGGGACGTGCACGGCATGACCAGCCTCCAGCTCTCACCGGCACCGGGCCGGCGTGCGGTCCTGACCCGCCGCATCCGTTTCTTCGCTGCGGCCACCATCACCTACAACGTCGTTGAAGCCGTGGTCGCGCTCTGGGCCGGGAATGTTGCCGGTTCGGCAGCGCTGATCGGTTTCGGCCTGGACTCCGTGATCGAGGTGGCCTCCGCCGTCGCCCTGTCCTGGCAACTCGCTTCGAAGGACCCGGAGCGGCGCGAGCACCTCACGCTGCGCATCATCGCCCTGTCCTTCTTTGCCCTCGCAGCCTTCGTCGCCGCCGACGCCGTCCGGTCGCTGGCCGTCGGTGAACCAGCAGGGCATTCCACACCGGGCATCGTCATCGCCGCGCTGAGCCTGGCCATCATGCCGGTGCTGTCCTGGCTGCAGCGCCGGGCCGGACGGGAACTGGGCTCCAGAACAGCGGTGGCGGACTCCAAGCAGACGCTGCTGTGCACGTACCTCTCAGCCGTGCTCCTGGTGGGCCTGCTGCTCAACAGCACGCTGGGTTTGTGGTGGGCCGATGCCATCGCGGCCCTGATCATCGCCGCCATCGCCGTACGTGAAGGCATCAATGCCTGGCGCGGGGATGCCTGCTGCGCCGGTTGCGGTGGCCCAGCGCCGGCAGAGCAGGGCCCAATGACGCCCTAGGTGTCCGGCTGCCAACAGGAGCGGAAAAGTCGAGTACCCAATACTGTGTCCCGCTTCTTCCGTCCCGCGTAGGGTCCTTCCTAAGCCTGGGGGTGGTCAAGGCCCTTTTTCCCGGCCGGGAGGAGGGGTCACCCCCTCCTGGGCGGAAGGACATTGCTGATGCAGGACGAAGGGCTCGCTCCGCCCCTCCTGGACCCCTCCGTGCTGGACAGGCTGCGCGACGATGTGGACGACGACGAGGGCATCTGGAAGGTGTTCGTGCAAAGCTTCATCGCACAGCTTCCCGACAGGACCGAAAGGCTGCGACTCACCCTGACAACCGGGGATCTGGGTGGTGCCATCGACGCCGTGCTCAGCCTGAAAACCTCAAGCCAGATGGTGGGTGCCCAGCGCCTGGCGGGCTTGGCCTTAGGTCTGGAGAGGTCGCTGCGGGAAGATGAGAGCCGCGCCGAACCCGCCGTTGTCCTGCCCCATCTGGCAGCGGCCCACCTTCGCCGGATCAAGCAGTGCAGCAGACAAACCATCTACGCGCTGCAGGCCTGGCTGTAATGCTCGCCGGACGAGGCAAACCGGGCCGATCGGTAGGATTTTTATTATGAAGATGGCCATTGCGGGGGGAACCGGAACAGTCGGACGCCACGTTGTGGAACTGGCCCGCGAGCGCGGGCACGACGTGGTCAGCCTGAGCCGCTCGGAGGGCGTGGATCTGGTTAGCGGAAGAGGCTTGGAGCAGGCTCTTCATGGGATGGATACCGTGATCGACGTATCCGGCATTGAGTCCATGTCGACAAAGAAGAACGTGGACTACTTCACCAACAGCACCCAGAATCTGCTGGCAGCTGAGAAGAAGGCGGGTGTCCGGCACCACATTGCGCTCTCCATCGTGGGCATCGACCATGCCACGTCCGGTCTTTATGCGGGAAAGCGGGCGCAGGAGGACGCGGTCCGGCACGGCGGCGTGCCGTGGACCCTGCTGCGCAGCACGCAGTTCCACGAGTTCGTGCCGCTGACTATCAAGGTTGCCTCGGCAGGGCCGCTGGTAGTGGTTCCCAAGATGTTTACCCAGCCCATAGCGGCGCGGGAGGTGGCCGAAGCCCTGATCGCGGCGGCCGAGTCTGGACCGCAGGGACGCAGCACAGATCTGGGCGGTCCCCGCACGGAGGAGCTGGCGGATCTTGTCCGCGCCTACCTGGCCAAGACTGGCCAACGCAGGAGAATCCTCGAGGTTCCGTTCCCTGGGCCTATGGGGGAAGCCATGCGCCGCGGCGACCTGGTCCCGGCGCCGGGCGCCGCCGTCGGACGCCAAACGTTCCTCGAATGGCTTGAAACACGTAGTGGCGGGAGCGGTCAGGAAAAGTAGAGTACCGGCTACTCGTGTTCTCCGCGGGTGCCGCCCCTAGATTCGATGAAAACCCGCGCAGCTGCGGGCGGACCGGAAGTCGAGGGGGCAGAAAATTGGCAGTACAACCGGTAGCCGGAAGCAGGCGAACCCAAAACCCTGGGTTCCTGCTGGATCTGATCACGGGCGCGGAGACCGATCTGGACTCGGTGCAGCGGTTGGCGGAGGCTGCTGCTTTCGCCCTTGGCGGGTCTGGAGGGGTTGATTGTGCCGCCACGTTGACGCATGCGGGCCGTCCGCCCGTCACCGCAGGGAATGTGGGAGCGGCGGCGTGCGTTGCGGACTCCGAAGCCCGTTACTGCGACGGTCCCATGGTCCAGGCCGCCGCCATCTCGGGTCATGTGTCGGTGACCGGGGACGGGCCGTCCCAGCGGTGGCAGGCCTACCGGCGCCGGTTGGTGGGATCCGGGTATGGCGTGGCACTGGCTGTTCCGCTTGAACTTGACGGCCGAACATCCTGCGTCCTGGTGTTCCTGGGTACCGCCGGCTTCGAATTCACGCAGGACTTGGTAGACGAGGCCTCGCGGTTCGCGGCGGTGGCGTCACAGAGCATGAGGCTGGCCGTTGAAGTGCGCAGCATCCGCGCCGCCGGGGACAACCTGAAGACTGTCCTGGAGAGCCGCAGGTCCATCGACGTGGCCTGCGGCGTGATCATGGCGCAAAACAGCTGCTCCTACCCGGAGGCGTTCAGCAAGCTCGCCGGCGTTTCCCGGCAGCGGAACCTGAAGGTCCGCAGCGTCGCCGAAAATATTGTCAAGGCGGTGACCGGCGGGATGCCGGCAGCCCGGTTTGATCTGCCGGCCCTTGCGTAGGCGCAGTGCATGTGGACTAAACAGAGCCAGGGTTTCTGCCCGGCATGCGGCAGGACCACCAACCACGTGACGCACTATCACAAGGACGACGGCGGTACGCTCGTAGCCCGCGTCCATTGCGCGGAGTGCCGGGAACCTTCCGGGATGACGGCCAGACACCACAGTTCCGGGCTGCAGTGGAAATCCACCGGCGTCGGGCAGTCTGACATGAGTACTTGAAGCAGGGTTTGAGTCCCTACCTGACAGTTATGGGTGCCGGCGCACCTTGCACGTCCGGTTAACGCAGCCGCGTTAGCCGTTCGATGAAGTCGTCAGCCTGCGCCAGGTTTCGGGCCATCTTTGCTCGCTCGTGCACCGCCCTTTCCAGGAACTCCGCGAGGCGGGCCGGGTGACCCGCATCGGGGGGCGCTTCAGAAAGCGAAGCGAGCATCGCCAGGATCTCCGCCATCTCCTCCAGCGAGAAACCCAGCGGCTTCATCTGCTTGATCACCATCAGGCGCTCGAAGTCGTCCTCGCTGTAGACGCGGAAGCCACCGTCGGTGCGGGCCGTCGCCGGCAGCAGGCCGACGTCGTCGTAATGCCGGATGGTCCGCAGGGACAGCCCTGTCCGTTCCGCCAACTCGCCGATATGCATGGTGTCGCTCCCGGTCCTGGCCGTCATAGGGCCCTCCGTTCCTTGTCCGGGGTCAAACTCTACCATCACGTTAGGGTAGAGTTTTTGGTGAGCGGTGAAACCTTCGAGGGTCATTCCCCTCTTCCGGCGCGCTGCCGCGCCCCCTTCATTCTTTGAAAAAAGCGAAGACACCGTAGTGTCTTCCTGACCATGAACGGAGCCAGCAATGGCCGTCAAAACCGCCGGGGAAGCCCCTGCCTACACGCCCGAACAGCTCCAGTCGGTCCGGGAAACCCTCAAATCGCCCAGAAGGCTCAAGACCGAAGTCCTCGCCGGCCTGGTCGTCGCGCTGGCGCTGATCCCGGAAGCGATCGCCTTCTCGATCATCGCCGGCGTCGATCCGCGCCTGGGACTGTTCGCCTCCTTCACCATGGCCGTCACCATCGCCTTCGTCGGCGGCCGGCCGGCCATGATTTCCGCCGCCACCGGCGCCGTCGCCCTGGTCATTGCCCCGCTGGTGAAGTCCCACGGCGTGGATTACTTCATCGCCGCCGTCATCCTCGGCGGGATCTTCCAGATCATCCTGGGCCTATCCGGGGTGGCGAAGCTGATGCGCTTCATTCCACGCTCGGTGATGGTGGGCTTCGTCAACGCCCTGGCCATCCTGATCTTCATGTCCCAGGTCCCCGAACTGATCGGCGTGCCGTGGCTGGTCTACCCGCTGGCGGCACTGGCCCTGCTCATAGTCTTCGGCCTGCCCAAGCTCACGAACGTCGTTCCGGCCCCGCTGGTCGCGATCGTGGTCCTCACGCTCATCACCGTCCTGGCCGCCATCGCCGTTCCCACGGTGGGCGACAAGGGCGACCTGCCCGAGTCGCTGCCGTCGCTGTTCATCCCGAACGTGCCCTTCACGCTTGAGACCCTGCAGATCCTCTTCCCCTTCGCCCTGGCCCTGGCCTTCGTTGGCCTCCTCGAATCCCTGATGACCGCCAAGCTCGTGGACGACGTCACGGACACCCGCTCGCACAAGACCCGCGAAGCCTGGGGCCAGGGCGTGGCCAACATCGTCACCGGCTTCACCGGCGGCATGGGCGGCTGCGCGATGATCGGCCAGACCATGATCAACGTCAAAGCCTCCGGCGCCCGCACCCGCATCTCCACCTTCCTGGCCGGCGTCTTCCTGCTCATCCTCGTCGTCGCCCTCGGCGGCGTCGTGTCGGTGATCCCGATGGCAGCCCTCGTCGCGGTGATGATCTTCGTCTCCTGGGCCACCTTCGACTGGCACAGCATCCATCCCCGCACCCTGAAGATGATGCCCAAGAGTGAAACCATGGTCATGGTCGCCACCGTCATCGTCACCGTCGCCACGCACAACCTCGCCATCGGCGTCGGCGTCGGCGTGCTGGTGGCCATGGTGCTGTTCGCCCGCCGCGTGGCCCACTTCGTCACCGTCGAACGAACCGTAACCACCACGGACGGACACGAAACCGCCACTTATGTGGTGGACGGCGAACTGTTCTTCGCCTCCTCCAATGACCTGTACACCCAGTTCGAATACGCCCTGGACCCGGACCACGTCATCATCGACATGCACGCCTCCCACCTCTGGGACGCCTCAACCATCGCCGCCCTCGACGCCATTACGGAGAAATACCACCACCACGGCAAGGACGTGAAGATCATCGGCCTCAACGACGCGAGCATCACCATGCGTGAACGCCTCGGCGGCAAGCTCGGCGCCGGGCACTAGTGCAACACGTACGACGGCGGCACACGGCCGCCGTCGTACGCCTCTGGTTCAGAAAGCACGGGTACAAGGCCCGCCGCTGCCCGGCCGGCGTATCCGCCGCTGATGGACAGGGGCCAGGGCCAGGTTCACAATGAGGGTGTGGTGCACTGCCCCTGATGTTCACATTACCGGCGGCCTCGGATGCAGCTGGTCACGGAGGAGGACTAATGCGGACGACACTGTTGAGCGCCGCTGTTTTCGCTGCTTTTCTTGGAAGCATGTTGTGGATTCCCGTTGCGGCCATCGCCTCCGGGGGCTTCGGAAGCACCACTTCCCAGGTTTTGTCCGCCTCACCGGGAGTTGGCCAGGGACAGCAGCCTTCTCCTACTGACGCTCCGACGGGCCCCACTCCTGCGCCGACCGGAACGGCAACTCCGCCCGAATCTTCGCCGCCTCCCCCGGAAGGTGCAGGTGGCTCCGGAACGGTGCAGGCGGACAACAGCACGGCCCTCGTGATCGCGGGTGCGGTCATCCTGGTGGTTCTGCTCGTGGCGTTTTACCTGTGGCGGCGCCGGGGTTCGGTGCGAGATCTGTAAACGGCACAAGCGTGAGGCGGAATAGATGAAAGCGTTAGTAGTGGCGATCCTGGTTGTCGCCGCGGTTCTCTTCATCGTCGGTTTGACGGTCAGGACCCTGGGGTTCCTCCTTGGGGTGGCCCCGGTGCTGTTGCTTGTAGCCCTGGTCCTTCTGCTCCTGAGCCGGTTCAGGGGACGGCGTATCCCGCGCTGACCGAGGTCACGTGAAGCTCAGACGGGATGGTTGCCGTCCTGTTCCTCAGGGTCCTGGTGCTCTCCGTAGCCCGCCGCCGAGGCCAGCCCGGCCACCTGCTGGCCGGCATTCGTCTGGCCTGGCGTGAAGTCTTTATCGGGCAAAGGAGCCTGCTCTTCGGCAGGTGCGGCGGAAATGTCCTCCCGCAGGTGGTCGTCGGTGGGCAGGTTCTCGGTACGCGGATCCTTTTCGCTCATGCCTCCAGCAAACCATCTGAAGCGTTCCTCCGGAAGGAGGAGGCATTGTGGTCAACCACAAATTTGCAGGCCCGTTCTTCCCTTTGACCGCAGGGTCCGTATTATTCATGCATGTGGACTAAACAGCACCAGGCCTTCTGCGCTTCCTGCGGGAGGGTCACAAATCATGTGACGCACTACCAGAAGGACGACGCCGGCTCCCTGCTTGCCGAGGTCCGCTGTGCTGAGTGCCGCAAAGCATCCCAGGCCGCCGCCTGAGCTATCAGGCGCCCGGCACCAAAAGGGAAAGCCCCTCCTAGGAGGGGCTTTCAACGTAGTGGTCAATTGTCTTTCGGTCTAGGTCAGCGGTGATGCACTCCCCCCTCCCGGACGCCCCCTGGCGCCCATCCGGACTATGACAAGAACTGACTTTAGTAACCGATTCCTGCGCAGTAAAGGGTTTCCCACAAAATTTTTCGGGGCGGCCCTGCTCCTCGAGCCAAAATCGGTGCCCTTCGTGGTGCCGTTCATGCACGCTCCAGGAAGCGCAGGCATATGCTGAGTCGGATGAACGCCGGAAAGTCCAGGAGATGATTGCCTCGTTCCGCGAGGGCAACGACCAGGACGCTTCCCCCTACCTGGAGTTACCGATGCCCCTTCCACCCGCCAGCAGGACCAGACGCTATGCAGTGCTGTCCGCCGCAGCGGCAGCCCTGCTCGCCCTTGCAGGATGCACTCCCGCCACAAGCCCACCCGCCGGCACCACGGCCACCAGCGGCGCCGCCGGGAGCGTGATGCCCAGCTCCCACGTCCACGGACTGGCCGTCAGCGGCGAAAGCAGCCAGGTACTCCTGGCCACCCACGACGGCCTGTTCGACGTAACCACCGTCCCGGCCAGAAAAATCGGTGAGACCAACGACCTGATGGGGTTCACCCCTGGCCCCTCGGACGGAGTCTTCTACGCCTCCGGGCACCCCGGTCCGGGCTCGGACCTGCCCAACCCGATGGGCCTGATCAAATCCTCCGACGGCGGCAAAACCTGGGAACAGCTCTCGCGGCAGGGCGAATCCGACTTCCACGCGCTGGCCGCCACGAAGTCAGGAATCGTGGCATTCGACGGAATATTGAGGACCAGCCCTGACGGCAAGGTGTGGGACACCGTCGCCGCAAACTTCGCCCCGGCCGTCCTCGCCGGGCACCCCGACAGCAACACGGTCCTGGCGACCACGCCCGAGGGAATCCAGCGCTCCACGGACGGCGGTACCACCTGGCAGCCGCTGGCCAACGGCCCGGTGATCCAGTTCGCGGCGTTCGCCCACCCGGCAGAAGCCGTCGGCGTCGAACCGGACGGCACCGTCCACTACTCCGCAGATGCCGGAGAGACCTGGACCAAAAAAGGCCGCATCGACGCCGAGGTGATGGCAATCGCTTCCATCAAGGGCGAGGACGGCCGCCCTTGGGTTTGGGCTGCCACCCCGGACGGGGTGGTCGTCTCCACCGACGGCGGGATGACCTTCCGGCCCATAACTGCGGACTGACGCCGGAAAGCAGGAGGCCGACGGCGGCGCGCGCCCGCCGTCGTCGGCCTCACCTTGTGCCCCCTCCGGTTGGACTCCTTGCCGGTTCTTGGGCTGGTGTTCAGGTTCCGTTCGCTTTTGCCTGATAAGCAGAACCCGTGGCCCTATCCCTTACGTTCCGCCCGCGCTTTGAAGCCGTCCACGCCCACGCTGGGTGATCTCGGCTTTGAGGCGATGGTCCTGCGGGGCGACACGCCCTCGGGAGAGATTGAAGCGTTGTTCCGGGCCGACCGTGGGCTTCGGGCTGTCGTTGTCGAGGTCAAAGGTGAGTTAGCCCTGTTGACCCGGGACCAGCTTGATCACCGCATGACGGGGCGGCTGGGCTACGGGCGGGCGCTCAACGCCCGCGCGACAGCGGAAGCGTTGCTGCCACGCACCACCTTCAGGCTGCCTCCGTCCTTGGACCTTCGGGCGGCCGCCGCCGCGCTGCTGGACCGGCCCGAGGAAAGCAGGTACCAGGATGTGCTTGTCGTTCCCGCATCAGGGGCGCCCCGCGTCGTTCCGGTTTCGCAGGTTTTCGAGGGTCTTTCCGATGTGTTCCGGCATGCGGCCGTCCATGACCCGCTGACCGGCCTCGCGAACAGGCTGGGGCTGGAAGAATCCTGGCAAGCCTTGCTGACCGGCAACGGTTCAACCCGTACGGCGGCGCTCTACATCGACCTGGATGATTTCAAGGTCATCAACAACACCTTCGGGCACAGGGCCGGCGACAGCGTGCTCACCGCCTTTGCCGCCAGGCTCAAGGCCTGCACCAAACCGGCGGACAGGGTGGCACGTCTGGGCGGGGACGAATTCGCCGTGTTACTGGCCGACGTCGACGAAACCATGGCCCGCACCCTCGCGGACCATATCCTCCATGACCTCAATGAGCCCTTCGCCCATGACGGGCACGCGCTCCGGGTTTCCGCCACCCTGGGGCTGGCCATGGCCAGCGACGTCGACGCCGACGGGCAGGGCCCCGGGACACACCTCGAAGACCTGCTCCGCCAGGCGGACGCTGCGATGCTGCAGGCCAAACACGAAGGCAAACGCCGGCTGGGCCGGATCGACCCCTCGCAGCCTGCCAGCCATTTCGCCCGCCAGGCCCTCATCCGCCGCCGCCTGCCGCACGCCCTCAGCAACGCAGGTTTCAGCCTCCGCTACCAGCCGCTGATGGACATTCCCACCGGCTCGTGCCACGCCGTGGAGGCGCTGCTGCGCTGGGAAGACCCGGAACTGGGCGCTGTCTCCCCGGACGAGTTCATCCACGTTGCCGAACACACCGGCATGATTCACGCGGTGGGCCGGTGGGTCATCGACGAGGCCTGCGCGCAGGCCCGTGCCTGGGAGGACGCCGGCACGCCCCGGGCAATTTCGGTCAATATTTCGCCACTGCAGCTGGCCGCCGGGAGCCTGGTCACGGATATTCGAGCATCCCTGCAGCGGCACGGCGTGCCAACGTCACTGCTGAACATCGAGATCACTGAAAGCGCCGCCATCGTGGATCTCCCGTCCGCCGCGGCACAGCTGCGAACGCTGATCGATTCCGGCATCGGGGTGGACCTGGACGACTACGGGACGGCCTATTCCTCCCTGTCGCTGCTGCGGGAGCTTCCCCTCACCGGCTTGAAGCTGGACAAGTCGTTCATCGATGCCATCGATACCGATCCCACCTCGGCGATCCTGGTGGCTGGCGTCATAGCCCCTGCCAAGGCGCTGGGCCTCAAAACCACCGCGGAGGGCGTGGAACGCGAAACGCAATTGGCGGTCCTGCGTGAACTGGGCTGTGACACCGCACAGGGATACCTGATCTCACGGCCGCTGGCTGCGGCGGATTGCGGCAAGTCCTGGCCTGCCGGACCTCCACGGCGGGCAGGTTGGTCCGCCTAGCGTGTCAGGGCGACGGCCGCGACCGCCAGGACAACCAACAGGAGGGCGGAATCAGGCCCTGGCTCTCCGCTTCATCCAGCCCCATACCGCCGTGGCTGCGAACAGGACCAGGCCGATGACGGCCAACCAGAGCAAGCCCTCGAGGATGAAGCCCAGAACCGAAAGAACGAGCCAAATGATAAGCAGTGTGATGATAATTCCCATGCCTGAAAGCCTACGCCACCCGGGAACCGCAGAGACGGTCCATAACGGGAGAGTAAATCTGCCGGGAACCCTGTTGCATATCAGTTACATGCGTTGATAAGGCCGCCGCCCCTGCCTAGCGTGGAAAGTGTCCTCAAGCCTGATTCAAAAAACCGAGGAGGGGCTCCCATGCCGCTGTCGGATGAAGAGCGCAGGCGCCTTGAAATACTTGAACAGGAACTAACCTCCAGCGATCCGGACCTGGAGCGCAAGCTGCACTCCGGAGCACCCGGCCACTTCCAGAATTCAGCGGCGAGCACTGTCCGGGGAGTTCTGATTGTCATTGCCGCTTTCGCACTCGTCATTGCAGGAATTGCGACCGAGATCACCATCATCGGAGTAGTCGGCTTCCTGCTGATGGTTGCGGGCGCGTACTGGTTCCTTAAGGACTTCGGCCCCCAGGACGGGCCAGGAAAGCCCTGATGAACTACTGCTTCGGCGCGGGTGTTGCGCTTCGTCCTTGACCTTTCGAGTCGAGGGCGGTGTCGCGTTCGGCCCTGGAAACATCCCCGCCGGTGCTGCCGCTGTCGGGGTTTTCATTCCACGCTTTGATGGCGGCCCAGCCAACGGCTGCTGTGGGGACTGCGAGGATGGCGCCGATGATGCCTGCGAGGATGGTGCCGGCGGTGAGGGCCAGCAGTATGACCAATGCGTGCACACTCAGGGTGTGGCCCATGACCACTGGTTGAAGGAAATTGCCTTCGAGCTGGTTGACCAGGATCACGGCAATGATCACTATCACCGCGGTGGCCGGCCCGTTGGCCACCAGGGCCACGAGTGCGGCCAGGGCGTCAGCCACGGTGGCCCCAACAAGCGGGATGAAGGCACCGGTGAAGACGACGGCGGCCAGCGGCAGCGCGAGCGGAACCCCGAGGATGATCAGGGCCAGGCCGATGAAGAATGCGTCAACGGTGGCCACGATGGCGGTCCCGCGAAGATAGCCGCCGAGTACGGCCAGGCTTTCCTGCCCTACCCGCCTGGCCCTGACCAGGCGGGTCCCCTTGAACGCGCGCAGGACGAAAGCCCAGATACGTTCGCCGTCCTTCAGGAAGAAAAACAGGATCACGGCCGTGAGCAAGGCGCCGGTAAGGAACGTGCCTACCGCACTAAGCCCGGTGACGACACCGGAAGCGGCGGTGCTGCTGGTGACGAAGTCAAGGACGGCTTCCCTCGCCTGATCAACCTGCTGGTCATCCACCGGAATGGGGCCGTTCCGAACGAACGCGTACAGCTGGTCAAATCCTGCAACAGCGCTGCGCGCAAGTTCCCCTGCCTGTCCCATCACGGCGAAGACCACGGCGGTCACCAGGAAACCGAGCACCAGCAGCAGTAACACAAAGGAAGCGCCTGTGGCAGCGGCACTGGGCCACCCCCGCTTGCGCAGCCAGTTCACCAGGGGTGCGATGGCCGCAGCGAGTATCAGGGCCAACATCAGGGGAATGACCACCAGCCGCACCTGGACCATCGCGTAAACGAGCACCGCCGCGAGGGACAGCAGCAAGAGCGTCTGACCCGCCCGAATGCTCACGCGGCCGTAGCCATCCTGCCACGGGTTTTTCCGTTCCAGATCCTGCATTTGTTTGTCTCCCCTGAATCCAGGCGTCGCTGTTACGGGCCGGATACAGGCACTACGCACAGTTCAGCAACCCGTCAACCGTCTGCCGGCCCAGACTCTAAACCTCTCATGGAATCCGCAATTTCCACGGCTCGTCCTGCCTTGCCGGCGGGCCACGTCGATCTGCCCCGGGCCTGCGGATATCCGCAGACTTCCAGCATTTTCCTTCCGTCAATTACTCGCGTTCGTATGATTCATACATGCATGACCGGTTCAGGAACGTGCAGGGTTGTTGGTCCTCCATCCAGGCAGGAGCGGTAATTGATGCTGAAAAAAACTGAAACCCAGGCGCTCACGGATGTGGTGAACCGACTGGCCGAGCGCTTCCCTGGTGAGCCACGCTCCGTCATCGAAGACCTCGTTGCCCACGAACACAGCCTTTTTGATGAAAGCCGTGTTCGTGACTACATCCCGATCCTCGTTGAACGCGCCGCGAAGCTCCGCCTTGTTCACCGACAGCTGCCCGTGACCCACCCGGAACCACTCCGCGTCTAGCTGGCGGCACCAGGCCGTCCCCGAGGCGCCGTGGAGGCGCACAGGGACGTCCTTTGCCGCGTACTGCGGCGGCACTGTCAGTGCTGCTGGCCCAAGAACGTCCGCTGGCTAGCTTTTCGTCCAGATCCCTACCCAGTCCACATACACATGGCCGCTGGTTTCAGGTGCAGGACAGCCTGTCAGGCAGGCCTCCGTCTGCAGGATGTAGTGCATTGGCTTGTCCGGCACGGGTGAAGTGACAACGCCAATCGATTTTCCATCAAGGAAAAACTCGATCTTCCCGGGACTCCACTCAGTGGTGGCTGTATGCCAGGAAGTGAATGCGGCATTGGGGCGAAGAACTTCGATTACGTGCGTCCCGCTTGCGTCAAGGCCGTGCACGGCAGCGTAGATGACCTTGGACAGGTCCCCCTCCGGAAAATCGATTTCCCCGTCCTGCGGCCACTGCTTGCTGTCGGGCCAGAGCAGCCAGGCCAGCTTGAATCCCGGCAGGGCGTCAGCCTTGAAGCGTACGGAGATGCGCCCATACACCAGGCTGTTCCAGGGCCGCTGGGTGGCTCCGCCGACTATGGGGGACGGTGCCGCGCCCATTGCTACGCCGTTTTCCGAGTGCAGATACATGTCCAGGACGCCGTCATGGACACTCAAGACCTTTGACGGGTAGTACCCGGACGTTCGCTGCCCCTTTGGTTGCTGCTGAGCAGCCGTGTCCGGCCAGCCGTCCTTGTAGTTCTCGCTCCACCTCGTGCCATAGATGGGGCCCGGGAAGCCGCCAAGGGGGACATCTCCCTCGGTGAAGTCTTCTGCAAATACCTGCGTCCAGCCGGGCAGGTCGCCCACCGGCAAGGCATCGGAGGAGGAAGAACCGGTAACTGCAGTCGGCTCCGCAGAATCGCTTTCCTTAGTTGGCTCTGGTGAGCCGGGCTCCGCAGGACCGGCATCCGCAGTGGGCTCCGCAGAACCGGCATCGGCACTTGGCTCCGGTGAGCCGGAATCAGCACTTGGCTCCGGAGAAGCAGCTTCCGCAGTGGGCTCTGCAGAACCGGAAACGGGGGCCACCGGGTTCCCGCCTTCCGCTTCAGCACCTTTGCTCCGCGAAGAATCTGCAGCAACGCTGATCGTGCCGCCGGCGAGAGCCAGCAAAGCGATAAACACGATGAAAATTCGAATTCGCGAACCGCGCTGATTTGCCTTCACGGATGCCACTGCACCGTCATCGAGAGGAGGCCGCGCCTTCCGGGATGCGCCCAGCCAGGCAAATAGGGAGTTGCGACGACTGCTTGCCAAGGTGTCCTCCCAGGGTGGTCCGGCAGGGATTACGGGCAAGAACGGAGTGCCAGCCTCATCCCCTTTTGTTCAGCCTAGGAGTGGGGTCACAGCATGTCACGAGTACCGAGTACTCTATTTCGCTACTTACGCTCGGCCAAATACTTGTTTTGCCTCCCCATCTGCCGCTGTCGTCCACCCGTCTTCCGGAGGACGTGGGGTTGGATGGCGGCCAGGAGGGTGGTGCAAGTAGCGCCCCAGGTGGTGCGGACATCGATGAATTCTATATTCAAGAGCAGGTCCGGGGTGGCGGGCCGTGATGCAGAAACGTCGGGTCAGATGCGGGTAAGTGCAGCGGCAACGACGGTTGCAGTGAGGACCAGGAGGATGCCCAGGACGGCGTAGCCCTGCCACTTGGGGCGGCCTTTATGCGGGTTGATGTCAACGTACGGCATGGCTAGCGGCGCATACCTCGTGGCGCGTCGGGGACCGAAACCCGGATAGCGCGGCGCTTGAGCCGGAGCATCTGGTACAGGACGGCAAAAGGAATCAGCAGGGTGCCCAGCAGCATGCAGAGCGCCAGGACAAAGTCGGTTACAGCCACAACAGACCTCCGGTGGTGAGCAGTGATCCCCCATGTCAGATCCCTTCGGACGGTACCCGTCCGTCACAGCATTGACAAGTACAGTCAAGCCCGGAGCATCAACCGCTCCATTCCGGTCGGCGGTTCGCAGCCCACCAGTTCCGCGGAAACACAGGGAAGTAAGGGTACTTCCCTGTTCGTTGCATAATGGGGCAGCGGGATCAAGTCATGCCCTGGATGACGCGTCATCGCTGCCCAGTGCATGGTCCTGCAGGGATGCGCTTTATGAACTCAGTGCCATCAGCACGACAACCAGGGTTGCCACCGCAAGCAGTGCCAGCAGAACGTAGGAAAGTAACCGAAACTGTCGCTGGCGCAATTCCCGCCGCGATTGACGACCGTAGTAGGTGCCCCCATATCTACCCATGCCGAGATGCTACAAAACCCAGCCTCAAGGATTGATCAAGTCACACTGTTTGTGACGGACTTCAACGCCGTGTCAGTGCTCCCGGCGGGTCTCCTGGAGCCGCTTGATGAACCAGCGGGACTGCTCGGGCCCGTAGGGCAGGACCGGGATGGCCTTGGTGGCGTCGCTTGGGGTGTCCCGGATGGACTGGCGTGCCTGGCGGACTGCGGTGCTCATGGTGTTGGCCATGGTCTTGACGAACTGGTCGCCGCACGGTTTCCCGTGCCCGGGAATCAGGAACTCGTAGCGGTGGCGCAACGCTGAAATGTGCCGGAGCGCATCCGCCCATTCCTCGGGGTAGGAGTCCTCGAAGGACGGGTGGGCGCCCTGCTCCACGAGGTCGCCCACGAACAGGGTGGTGGGGGTGCCCACCACCAGGTCGCCGTCGGTGTGTCCCCGGCCCAGGTAGAACAGGGTTGCGGTGAGCCCGCCCAGGTTAACCAGGACGGGCTGGTCCTTCACGATGGCGTTGGGGACCACGAGTTCCACGTTTTGGCCTTCACCGGCGGACATCTCCGGTTCCAGCGTCCCGACGAAACGGCGTTGGAGGTCCCCGCGCTCATCGATTTCGGCGGCGCAGTTCTGGTGCGCCCAGAATTCAGTGACGCCGGCTTCAGCGAACACCGCATTGCCGAAGAAGTGGTCGTAATGCGCGTGCGTGTTCACGACGACGAGCGGCAGCCCGGTCTTCTCCCGCACGGCGTCCAGGATCTCCCGGCCCTGCCGGGGACCACAGCCGGTATCGATCACCATGGCCCGCTCGGATCCCACCACCAGTCCCGTATTCAGCAGCGATCCTTCGGTGACCAGCACGTAATTGTCCGCGCCGACTTCGAGCCATTCTGACATTGTTTCTCCGTACCTCCGGGTAAAGGAGTGTTCGTTCGTCCAGGCGTCGATTCTACCCAGCGGGCCTCGGAATTTCCGGGAGGCAGAGAGAGTACGACGGCGGCACGCGGCCGACGTCGTACGCCTTACGTTCCTGGGGCGGCCGGTTTCGACGCACAAACCATCACTCGACGCGCAAAGTGGATGACGCTACCCATATACGGGTAGCACCATCCACTTTGTCTGTCGGAAAAATTTATGCGCGTCGAAAACGACCGGGGTCAGATGTTCGGGCGAACCTCCACGAGGGGTGCAATAAGGGCACCTTGCCGCCCGCTCAACGCCGGCGGTAGCCTGAAAAGCGGATGACGGGCGGCGCCGCCACTACCAGTTGGGCGTACCGCCCGGGGCGGCGTAACCCAGGGGTTCGGCCCGCCGCCGGGAACGGGAGACGCGATGTCCGCACTCGCAGATGGCCGGGAAGCCTACGCCCAACGGCGCTGGCCAGACGCCATAGGGCTCTACACCGCTGCCGAGCAGGATGCCGAACTGACCGCCGGTGACCTTGAACGGCTGGCCATCGCCGTCATCCTCACCGGCCGGGGCCCGGACGGGGTGGACATCCTGGGCCGGGCCCACCTGAGGTACCTCGCCGACGGCGACCACTCCGCCGCCGTCCGGTGCGCCGCCTGGACCGGACTGAACCTCATCCTGCTGGGAGAACCGGCCCGCAGCGCCGGCTGGCTGGCCCGCGCCCGCCGGATCATCGACGACGTGCCCCAACCGTGCCCCTACGAGGGGCTGCTGTTTATCCCCGCCGGGTTGGGCGCCCTCTATGGGGGCGACGGCACCGCCGCAGCCGAAGCCTTCACCCGGGCCGCTGACCTCGGGCGGGAGCGTGGCGATGCGGACACGGCGGCCCTTGGCACGCTCGGGCTCGGGCAAACCAAGATTCTGCTCGGCCAGTTCCCGGACGGCCTGGCCCTGCTGGACGAAGCCATGGTGGCCGTCACCCTTGGGGAAATTTCCCCGGTCCCCGCCGGGATCATCTACTGCGCAGTCATTGAAACCTGCCGCCTCGCCTTCGACCTCAACAGGGCGCACGAGTGGACCCGGGCGCTGGACCGGTGGTGCGGCGCGCAACAGAACCTGGTGTATTTCAGCGGCCAGTGCCAGATGCACCGGGCCGAGCTGTACCGGCTGCACGGCGCCTGGGCCGAGGCCCTGGACGCGGCCCGGGCGGCGCAGGAGCTGGCCTTCCGCGGCGACCGGATGGCCACCTACGGCGGGTTCTATGAACAGGGCGAAATCCACCGGCTCCGGGGCGACTTTGACGCGGCCGAAACCGCCTACCTGCACGCTGAGGAGACCGGCTTCCCGGCGCAGCCCGGGCTGGCGCTTCTGCGCCTTGCCCAAGGCAGGCCTGACCAGGCCCAGTCCCTGCTCCGGCAGGCCATGGACACCGTGGACCCCGCGTACCGGCGGCGGATGCTGGCCGCCCGGGTGGAAATCGAGCTGGCAGCAGGCGACGCGCGGGCAGCACGGGCCGCCATGGAGGAACTGGCTTCACTCTGCGCCTCGCTCGACATGCCCATGCTGCACGCCCTCGCCGAGCAGTCCGAGGCTGCCGTCCTGTTCCACGAGGGCAGCCCCGAGGCTTCCCTGGTCCTGCTCCGCCGCGCGTGGTCCCGCTGGCTCAGCCTCGATGCCCCGTTCGAAGCGGCCCGCTGCCGCGCCCTCCTGGCCAGCCTGTGCGCTGCGCTCGGCGATGAGGAATCCGCGAGGCTGGAGCGTGATGCGGCCCGGGCGGTATTTTTCGAACTGGGGGCCGTGCCGGCGCTGCCGGTGCTTGAACGATCGGCGCCCGCCGGGCTGGCAGCCCCGCCGGCTCCAGTACCAGTCTCAAGGAACCGCGGCGACGACGCCCCCGCCGGTCCGCTCACCGCCCGCGAAACCGAGGTTCTCCGGCTCGTCTCCGCCGGACTGGGCAACCGTGACATCGCCGCGGAGCTGTTCATCAGCGAGAAAACGGTGGCCCGGCACCTGAGCAATATCTTCACCAAGCTGGATCTCACCTCGCGGACCGCAGCCACGGCCTATGCCTACCGGCACGGGCTCGTCTGACCTTGGCCCCTGCATAGAATTACCCACTCGCTCCACCGGCTTTCCCATGGAAATGGGTAATTCGCCCGATCCGCCCCGCCGGGACCGTAAATAGCGTTAATGGCATGAATGTTGCAGTACTCGCAGGAATGGTCTCCACCACCCTCTTCGCGGTGAGCTATGTGCCCATGCTGCTCAAGGCCCTGCGGACCAGGGATCTTGACTCCTACAGCCTGGGTTACCTGGCGCTGAGCAACGTGGCCAACGGGGTACATTCCGTGTACGTTTTCAGCCTTCCGCTGGGGCCGATCTGGCTGCTGCACTGCTTCTATGCCGGCGCCTCGCTGCTGCTGCTCATTTGGTACCTGCGTTTCCGGTCCAGCCCGTCCGGCCGTCCGGTGCCACAGCAGGCACAGCGTTCATGACCCACCCAACCGCACATGCTTTACAAGGAGGCACCACCATGAACACCACCCAGGCAGCTGGCACCGGCGGCACCACCGGCGCTGCCGCCGTCGACACCGTCATTATCGGAGCCGGCCAGTCCGGGCTGGCGCTCGGCTACTACCTGGCGCAGCAGCACCGGACCTTCGTCATTCTTGACGCGGGGGCACGCGTGGGCGACGCGTGGCGGAGCCGCTGGGATTCGCTGCGCCTGTTCACGCCCGCCAAGTACAACGGCCTGCCCGGCCTGCCCTTCCCCGGCGACGGCCTCGCCTTCCCCACCAAGGACGAGCAGGCGGCCTACCTGGAGGATTACGCCAAGCAGTTCCACCTGCCGGTCCTGCTCAACACGGCCGTCACCCGGTTGACCCACGACGGGCAGCAGTTCCACGTCGCGGCAGGCGCCCGGCGCTGGGTGGCGGCGAACGCTGTCCTGGCCACCGGCGCCTGTTCCCTGCCCAGGACGCCGGGCTTTGCTGCCGAACTGCCCTCCGGCGTCGTGCAGCTCCACTCCCACGAGTACAAGAACCCCGCCCAGCTCCAACCCGGCCCGGTCCTGGTGGTGGGGGCAGGCAATTCCGGGGCGGAGATCGCCCTGGAGACCAGCCGAACCCATGAGACGTGGCTGGCCGGCAAGCCAAGCGCCCAAATTCCGTTCCGGCACGGCCGGACAGCGGCCCGCTTCTTTTTCCCGGTGGTCCGCTTCGCCGGATTGCACGTGCTGAACACCAGCACTCCGGCGGGGCGCAGGATGCTGGCCAGGACCACTGCCCAAGCCACTCCATTGATCCGGACCAAGCTGGCAGACCTCACCGCCGCGGGCGCCCAGCTGGTGCCGCGGGTCAGCGGCGTGCAGGACGGCCAGGTACTGCTCGACGACGGCCGGTGCCTGCCCGTAGCAAACGTCATATGGTGCACCGGCTTCAGGGAGGATTACCCATGGCTGGACATCCCGGCCCTGCCGGCGGACTGGCGGCAACGGCAGCACCGCGGGGTCGTGGAAGCGCTGCCGGGCCTGTACCTGCTGGGGAAGGCCGCCATCTTCGCGGAAGCATCGGAAGCCCTTCCCGGCGTTGGCCGGGACGCAAAGTACCTGGCGAGGCGGCTGGCCGCCGCTTCAGCCCTACGGGACGAAACGGCAGCCAAGACCCGGGTTGCGGCATGACAGCGCCCTGGTGATAGAGGGTTTGAGTTAAACCGGCATCAACCGATAGAGGGTTTTGAGTTAAACCGGCATCAACCGATAGAGGGTTTTGAGTTAAACCGGCATCAACTGATAGAGGGTTTTGAGTTAAACCGGCATCAACTGATAGAGGGTTTTGAGTTAAACCGGCATCAACTGATAGAGGGTTTTGAGTTAAACCGGCATCAACTGATAGAGGGTTTGAGTTAAACCGGCATCAACTGATTGAGGGTTTGAGTTAAACCGGCATCAACTGATTGAGGGTTTGAGTTAGACCGGCAGTAAGTGAGAGAGCGTTGGGGTTGGTTAAATGTCCGCCAGGAGTGAGTTCGGGTTTTCGATCGCATCCGCCACGAACCGCAGGAAGCCGGCCGCCGTCCCGCCGTCGCAGACGCGGTGGTCGAAGGTCAGGGTCAGCTCGGTGACCTTCCGGACGGCCAGTTCGCCGTTCACCACCCAGGGCTTGTCAATGATCCGGCCGACGCCCAGGATGGCCACCTCGGGGTGGTTGATGATCGCCGCGGACCCGTCCACGCCGAACACCCCGTAATTGTTGAGCGTGAACGTTCCGCTGCCGAGTTCGGTGGGGGTCGCCTTGCCCTGGCGGGCTACGTCGGTCAGGCGGCGGATCTCCGCATCCAGCTCGCGGGCACTCAGCTTCTCCGCTGCGCGGACAGACGGCACCATCAGGCCCCGGTCGGTCTGGGCGGCGATGCCCAGGTTGATCCCGTCAAACGCGACAATCTCCTGGGACCCGTCCTCCGCGGTTTCGATGCGCGTGTTCAGCTCCGGGAACTTTTTCAGCCCGGCGGTAACGAACCGGGCAACGAACGCGAGCAGGCCGGGCACCTGGGAGGTGCCGGACTTGAGTCCCTCGCGAAGCTCCAGAAGCGCGGTGGCATCGACGTCCACCCACACAGTCGCCTCGGGGATCTCCGAACGGCTGCGTGCCATGTTGGCGGCAACGGCTTTGCGTACTCCCCGGACAGGTGTCCGTGCAGAAACGGCCAGGCCGGTCCGCGCATCCACGCCTCGGCTTTCGGCGGGCTTGGCCCCGGCAGGCTCCGCCACGGGGGTCGGTTCAGCTACCGGGCTCGGTTCAACGTCCGGGGCAGCCGCAGTATCCGGCTCGGCGGGGTGGATTGCCGCTTCAACGTCGCGGCGCATGATCAGGCCGCCCTCGCCGGAGCCGGGGAGCTCGCCAAGATCGACGCCGTGTTCCCGCGCCATGCGCCGGACCAACGGTGAGATCACCGCGCCAAGCCTGCCGGGGACCCGGGTGCGCAGGAGCGAAAGGTCCACGTCGGCATCCGCCGCCGGACCGGCGTCGGCCGCCCCATCCTCCAAGGGATCGGCGGCCCCGTCCTCCAAGGGAAGGGTATCGACAGGTCCGGCCGCAGATGCTTTCCGCGCCCGGGTGCGGCGGGCCACGCCGTGCCCGCCCGGGGTTCCGTAGCCAATCAGCACATTGCCGGACCCCGCCTTTTCCTCCTCGCGGTAGGTCTGGGCCGCCGCGGAGGTTCCGGCGGGCTCAACCACCCGTTCGGGAGCCTCCCCCAACTCAGTTTCCTCAGGCTCCACCTCCGGCTCGGCAGGCTCAGCCACGGGAGCAGAAGGAGCGGCAGCAGCCCCCATCGGCGTCACGGAAATCAGCGGCTTTCCCACGTCCAGGGTCTCCCCGGGCTGCCCGTGCAGTTCGGCAACTATCCCGGCGTACGGGGAAGGCACCTCCACCGTGGACTTGGCGGTTTCCACCTCGGCGATGGGCTGGTCCACGCGGATCTCGTCCCCCACGGAAACGTGCCAGGCCACCAGTTCGGCTTCGGTGAGGCCTTCGCCCAGGTCCGGAAGCAGGAATACTTTGGTTTCACTCATGGTCAGTTCTCCCACTGCAGGTCGTCGACGGCGTCGAGGATGCGGTCCACGCCGGGCAGGTAGTACTTCTCTAGTTTCGGTGCCGGATAGGGGATGTCGAATCCGGTGACGCGGCGGATGGGGGCGGCCAGGTAGTGGAAGCAGCGTTCCTGGACCCGGGCCACGATCTCCGAGGACACGGAGGCGAACCCATGGGCTTCGGCGATCACCACGGCCCGGCCTGTCCGCCGCACGGACTCACACACCGTCTCGTCGTCGAACGGGACAATGGTGCGCACGTCGATGACTTCCAGCGAGCGCCCTTCCAGGGCGGCGGCCTCGGCAGCGGCGAGCGCCGTCGGGACGGAGGGCCCGTAGGCGATCAACGTCGCGTCGGTGCCGGGACGGGCGACGGCGGCCCGGCCTTCCGAGGACTGCCCCGCCCGGGCAGCGGAAGAGTGGGCGGAACGGAGCTCGTCCAGGTCCACCATGTCCTTGGACCAGTACAGCTTCTTGGGCTCCATGAAGACCACGGGGTCGTCCGAGTCGATGGCTTCGCGGAGCATCCGGTACCCGTCCGCCACGGTGGCCGGGGTGAAGACCTTCAGGCCGGCGGTATGGGCGTAGTAGGACTCGGAGGAATCGCAGTGGTGCTCCACTCCCCCGATGCCGCCGCCGTAGGGAACCCGGATCACCATCGGCAGTTTCACGGCGCCCCTGGTGCGGTTGTGCATCTTGGCCACGTGGCTGAAGATCTGCTCGAACGCCGGGTAGGCGAACGCGTCGAACTGCATCTCGATCACGGGGCGCATCCCGTTGATGGCCATGCCCAGCGCCATGCCCACAATTCCGGACTCGGCCAGCGGAGTATCGAAGCAGCGCTGCTCGCCGAAGGTCGCGGTGAGCCCGTCGGTGATGCGGAAGACCCCGCCCAGCGTCCCGACGTCCTCGCCGAACACCAGGACGGAGGAATCAGCGTGCATGGCGTCGGCCAGTGCGGTGTTGAGGGCCTTGGCCATGGTGACCGGCTGGGGGCCGGAAGCTTCGGCGGTAGCGGCGGCGGAGGCGGCTGCGCGGGCGGTGGCGGCGCTGACGTTGCCGTTGGCCTCGGACGAGGTGGTGATGGTGGGGCTCACTTTGCGGCCTCCTGGGATGCGGGGTTCTGGGATGCGGCGTCGCGGGCGAGTTCGTCGGCGAGCAGGGCGGACTGTTCCTTCAGCTGCGGTGTGGGCTTTTCGAAGACGTGGCGGAAGAGCTCCTGCGGGTCCACCGGAACCTCCTCGCTGAGTCCGTCACGCAGCTGCGTGGCCACGGCTTCGGCATGCTCGAGAATCCGTGCCTCGGCCTGGTCGTCCAGCAGACCGCGGTCCGTGAGGTAGGTCCGCATCCGGTTGACCGGGTCCTTGGCCTGCCATTCGGCAACCTCGCTGTCCTGCCGGTAGCGGGTGGCGTCGTCGGCGTTGGTGTGGGCCTGCATCCGGTAGGTGTTGGCTTCCACCAGCAGGGGGCCGGAGCCTTCCCTGGCCAGTTTCACGGCCCGGTCCAGGACGGCGAGGAGCGCGACGACGTCGTTGCCGTCCACGCGTTCGCCCGCCATGCCGTAGCCCACAGCCTTGTGGGCGAGCGACGGCGCCACGGACTGGTGTGCCAGCGGCACCGAGATGGCGTACTTGTTGTTCTGCACGAAGAAGATCACCGGCAGGTGGAAGACCGCCGCGAAGTTCAGGGCCTCGTGGAAATCGCCTTCGCTGGTGGCGCCGTCGCCGCACATGGCCAGCACCACGGTGCCCTCACCGCGGAGCTTGGCTGCGTGGGCAACGCCGACGGCGTGGAGCAGCTGGGTGGTCAGCGGGGTGCACTGGATCCCCACCTTATGCTTGAGGGGGTCGAACCCGCCGTGCCAGTCGCCGCGGAAGATGGTCATCACCTGGACGGGGTCCACGCCGCGCGTCATCACGGCGACGGCGTCGCGGTAGGTGGGGAACATCCAGTCTCCGTCGGAAAGGCACAGCGCGGCGGCCACCTGGCAGGCTTCCTGGCCGTGGCTGGAGGGGTATACGGCCATGCGGCCCTGCCGGACGAGCGCCGAGTTCTGGTCATTGACCCGGCGTCCGACGACGAGCTGTTCGTAGGCTGCCATCAGTTCGTCATCGCCGGGCAGCGGGTACTCGTGGCCGGGTTCTGTGCCCTGTTCCTCCTCAGGCTTGAGCCGGCCGTCCGGGTCCACCATCTGGATCTGGTGCCGGGCCGGCAGCATGTAGTCCTCAACCGTGATGCCGAACTTCCGGACAGCTTCGGAGACGGCGTCCACCGCCGGTGCCGTGCCGGCCTGGTTTGCGTTGGCAGTGTCCCTTGCGGTGTGGTCTGCGGAGATCGTCATTGGTCCATCCTTAGAAAGCCACTATTTACTCCCAGTATTGACCCGCGGAAGGTTTCGTATCCAGCTTCTGCGGAAACCGTGGAGAAGCTGCCTGATTCTGGCTGCGCTGGAAGACAAATTGCAGGTGTGACCCACATTACGCGCAAGGACTGTGGACAGAATGACAACCCCGGCTATCGAGGCCTGTTCCGGATGGGCTTCAGCACCCGGAGCCAGGGAGGCTGCGGGCTGCCCGAGGTACTGGTTTGACTGTTTTGGAAGAGGTCTTGACCTCACCCTCCCGGGGGGATCACACTCTTATGACCGCGATTGACGATAACGTCTATCGGTCAATGTTCGGCAGGATCTTTTCCGCTCGTCACAGGGAGAAGATTCCGCACCAGGTGGCAGGGTTCCCTTTGATGGGGGCTCCTGGCGCGGCGGCAGACGCGGAGGGGACAGTGCGGTCCCCTCCGTCTCCACATCATTCATGCACAGCAAAATTACAAAGGGTGGGGTATCTGTAATGGACATTGAGAAGCTGTGGGACCGGCTCGAACCAGAAACGCGGCAGTGGCTGGTGGATAATCCCGGGTGCCGCATCCTTCCCCGAACCATTGCGGCAGAGATCAAAAAGGCCACCGGAGCCCAGTTCGAGCAGGACCGGCACGGTGAAAGTGTCCTCTCCCCCAGCGACTGCGACTTCATCCGCAGGGCAGCGGGACTCCATGATGCCCAGCGGCAGTGAATCCCCGCTTCCGCGTCCCTGAGGGGATTTGTATTCAGCTTCTGAGCTGTTCACAGCAAATGTGTCCGGTTACACCTACACTGAAAGACAAATTGTAGGTGTGACCTAGACAGGGGCCGTGGAACATTGGCTACCAGGGATGCCGGGACGGAGCCCGTTCCGCTGGACGACATCGACCGCAGGATCATCTCGGAGCTGACCCGGGACGGCCGCATGTCCGTTACGCAGGTGGCCGAGAACGTCCACATCTCGCGGGCGCATGCGTACACCCGGATTGCCAGGCTCACCGGCGAGGGGGTGCTGTCCAGGTTCACGGCGCTCGTGGATCCGATCAAGGCCGGGCTCCGCTCATCCGCCTACGTGACCTTGAAACTGAAGCAGGACTCCTGGCGCGAACTTCGCGACCAGCTGGGAGCCATCCCGGAGGTGCACCACATCGCCCTGGTGGGCGGCGACTTCGACGTGATCCTTCTCGTCCGCGCCGTGGACAACATAGACCTGCGGCGGGTCATCTTCGACCAGCTGCAGTCCATGCCCGGCGTGCTAGATACGCAGACGTTCCTTGTATTTGAGGACGTAGACACTCGCTGAGGTGTTGCTCGGCGCGGGCTCCCCTCCCCCGGGCCGACGCTGGCCTATCTTGGCACAGCAAGTAGTCGGCTGGGCAGGCAGGACATAGGTTTACTCGTATTTTCCCCGGGGTACATCTCAGATTCGAATAAAGGGCCGCAATGCTGTAGTGCGGGACCGACCGTCGAGTGGGGCAGGGTGGGAGTACAACTGGCAGCCGAGAGCACGAGGACGGAACGCTCTGGGTTCCTGCTGACCTGATCACAGGCGCGAAGGCGGACCTGGATTCGGTGCAGCGGGCGGCGGATGCCACTGCGCTGGGCCTCGAGTGATCGGCGGGAACGGAGGTTGGCTGTGCCACCACAATAGTGTTCGCGAGAAGTTCCCCCTCACCGCCGCCAGTACCAGCACGGCCGTAGATGTAGCGTCCTCGGAACCCCGCTATGGCGACAGTCCCATGACTGCCCCGTCCCAGCGGTGGCAGGTGTACCAGCGCCGGCTCGTTGGAGCGGGATATGTTGGGGCTTGCTGTTCCGCTGGAGCTTGAGGCCTACTCGTCCTGCACCTAGTGTTCCTGCGACTGGCAGGATGCACGCCTGAACTGTGGGCGAGGCACGTGGCTGGCAAGGGTTGTGGCGTAGAGGTACTTCAACGGCCGAAGGGTAAGTGACGATCTGTCCTGATGACGAGGCCTTTTTGATGCCTACAATGCGTTTCGCCTGACTGGCGGAGCGGGTAGGCGAATGAGGGTTCTCGGACCGATTTTCCTTCTACAGTGCGGGGTGGGGAGGACAGTTCATTGCGACCTCGTTGAGCTTGACCCAGATGGCGTGCATGAATCCGTCGCTGTGAGCGCGGACATAGGCGCAACGTACCCCTTGCCTGTCCAACCGCTCAACCAGTAGGGTTCCGCCGTCGCAGCGAGTAACGAACACGTCGTCAGCCACCCAAGCCGCACCATCTCTGAAACCAAACAGCGCATCAGGCGCCCCCGATTCTCCACTCATAGCCTCAAAGTAGATCCTGCTCCACAGCCTCCACACCCGTGCTCACTACCTGCATTTCAAAGATTGGGACACTCGGATACTCAGTACAAGCGACAGGGTGAAAGGGCCGACAAGACCGGTTACTTGAGCCCAGCAGGTCATGACCGCGTCATCCCAGCATTCAACCAGCAGATGCCTTCTTAGCGATCCTGCGGCTTGCAGATTCCGGTGATTACTCGACGTCGATTGGGGACACGTTGCACGAGAGAAGGAGCATTTTCGGCGAGGAGGCTTTACCGGTACCCGTCCACAATCGCCGCGGCGATCTCTTTGTAGGCGCGGCGGGTCTCAGGTTTCAGAACATCCAAGGTCACCAGATCACCGTCGGCCACACCGCGGTCATGCGGAACGGCGATGAGTTCACGGCAGATGCCAGCAAGGTGCTCCTCGATTGCGTCCTTGTCCACGCGCGAAGAAACCTCGTCCTTGTCCGTAATCACCACGATCGCGTTCCGGGCCAGGTCCTCGTACCCGTGGCTCGCCAGCCAATGCAGGGTGCTGCGGGCACGCTTGGCTCCGCTGACTGCGTAGCCAGCGGCAATTACGAGGTTGTCCGCGGACTGCAGTATTCCGCTCATCGCGTTGTGCGTGACGCCGGTGCCGCAGTCAGTCAGGGCCACGGAGTAGTAGGCGGCGATGAGCTTGCGGATCCGCAGGTACTCTTCGGCAGTCAGCGAGTCAGAGACCTCCGGGTCCTGCTCTCCTGCAATCAAATGCAGCCTGCCCGCATGGTGCATGTATCGGGCGAGGGCTGTTAGGGAATCAACGGAGTCGATGTTCCGGAGCAGGTCCGAGATGGTCCGCGGACTGGACTGCTGGTAGATGCCCTCGCCCAGAGCCCGCTCCACCAAGTCGCCCGAATCCGGGTTCGCATCGATGGCGCAGGGCGCATCACCCCGGAATTCAGCCAGCGTGAGGCCTACTCCCACAGTGGTGGAGGTCTTGCCGATGCCGCCTTTGAGGCTCAGTACGGCGGTATTGTAGCTGCCCTGCAGCTGGCGTGAAATGCGGCGCCCCAGTTCTTCTTCCTGACGCTGCTTTGCACCCGGTCCCATATTCCAGGCACCGCCGGTCATGTTATAGATGGCGCCACGGAAACCCCCGACCGGCCTCGGCTTCTGTTCCTTCACGAAGAGACCTGGTGAGCTGATGAAGTCCGACATGGGTGTGTCGGCAATGACCTCGGCCATGGTCGGCCGGGCCCGGCGGAACGCAGCCGTTTCAACAGGGGCAGACGACGGCGCCGAAGCGGTTTCCACCTCAGGCGAATTGGGGACGAAGGTGATGGCGTCCTGCTCCTCCACTTGCGCCGGTACCGGCGTGAAGGCCGGCGCCCGGGTGGGAACCGGAACGCGAGTAGCAGGCTTTGCGGCATCGGCTGCGGCGGCCGCCTCCGCCCAGGAGGCCCGGCGCGTTGTCAGGTTTCCCGCGTCGGGCGTGCTGGATGGGCTGGGAGTTACAGCTGGCATGGTTCCTGTCCGGACATCCGTCAGCTCACCGTCGGCGCGACGAACGTCGCGGCGTCGGCGCGGCAGCGGCTGCCCTGTATCGTCTGCATGGGCGCGTGCGTTCTGATCCTCCGGATCGGGCATGTCTGTCCCCCAGGACGTCTCGGCAAAAGGTTCTGCGGCACTGGTTCAAACAGTAAGTCTAAAGGGAGAACGCCGAAGCCAGGCTCAGATGCGGGTGAGCGCGGCAGCAACCACGGCCGCAGTGAGGATCAGCAGAAAAGTCAAAACGGCGTGGCGCTGCCACTTGGGTCGTCCTTTGTGCGGGTTGATGTCAACGTACGGCATGGCTAGCGTCGCCCTCCTCGGCATGCCGCGGCAGGAGCGGCGATTCGGATGAGGCGGCCCTTGAGCCGGAGCATCTGGTGACGGACGAGAAAGGCAACCAGCAAGGTGCCCAAGAACGCAACGAGAGCCAGGGCAAAATTGAAAACAGCTATAACAGCCTCCATTGGTTACAGTGATCCCCATCGCCATGAACTAATCACGAGACAGCTTGAATGACAAGTCACGTCAAGAGTCGGTCATGCCAATCAATGACTGACGGCCAGAAGACTCACGGCCAGCAGAGCTAGCAAATCGCGTTGGCCGGCGGCTTTCGTAAGCCCCCCCGATCAACCTGTCCGCGCGAAGGTGAAGTGTGTGCATCTGGCCCCCCTTACCACACAAGGCGAGACTCGTGCCCTTCGCCTGCTTAGTCACGAACATGGTTGGAAGAGTGCCAACGTGCTCACCATGCAGTGTCACACAACACGACCACGGATCATACTTCGGCGTTGTTTTACGGGCGATCTGAGAATGACAGCCCAACGACAAAATTGGCCATTGCTGGCACCACACAATTCCAAAAAATCGTGGGCCTATCGCTACACAAACGAGGCCGCAGCATTCGTCAAGGGGGTCGTCAACAACAAAGAGTGCTGATGGTACGGCGATAAGGAACTGCTGAACGGTAAAGCGGGTTCCCTAGATAGCCAGTGCTCGGCCCGGCGTAAGATGCTCAATTACGAATGCTGCCTAGCTGACAAAGGGTGCCAAACAAGCGGAAATGGTCAACAACAGGTGGCGGAACCTCCGAATAGCTCCTAGCGCTGCATTAACTAAGCAAACTCTATTAGCAAGGCATCACCTTCGTAGACCTCTGAATTATGCCTTTGTAGCTGATGGTCTAAGGTATAAAATTCTGACGGTCTTTGTGGGTGATTTAAGTTCCGATAGCTGAGCGCAAAGCGGTCAGAATTCTTCCAGTTGTAACGTGTGCAGAGAGGTTACTCTCGTAGTAGCTAAGCCCAGACTTGCCGTACGATGACAAAGCGCCCTGGCCTGACCTCGATAGCCGCAAGACGGCCTCAGCAAGTCCAGTAGCATCACCCGGGTCAACTGCCACGCCCGCACCTGCATCTCGTATCAGCGCAGCTCCATCGCCGGCGAGCTGCCCTATGATCGGCAGCCCTGATGCCATGATCGACGAAATCTTGCTGGGAGTAGTGAAGCGAAGAAAGTCATCGTTAGCGAGGGAAACAAGTTGTACATTAGCAGAGGCCATCATTGAGGGAACTTGCGCCTTTGGGATACGGTCGTGGAAGACCACACTTGAAATACGTTCAGTCGTAACTCGCTCCTGCAGCCGTCGCTTTGCGGTGCCGTCTCCCACGATGACAATCCGAACATTATCACTGGGGGCAAAGAGCTTTGCTGCCTCCAGTACCGTGTCCAGTCCCTGAGCTTCTCCGACCGCCCCCATGTACATAACACTAAAACTGCTTTGCCAGAGGTGTCGGTGGCTCCCGGTGTCTTCGGTTACCTCCGGCAAGAAGATCGTTTCGTCCGTTGGATTCGGCACATAGACGATCCTGGAAGGGTCCACATCGGGATTACGTTCCAAGATGAGGCTTCGCACCGATGGCGAAATCACGCCTATGTACGCAGCACGATTTTCCATCAGCCGGACGACCGAACTGATTCGTCTGCTGATCATTTGGCCCAATAATCCTCGAGGAACCATCTTGCTGTTTATCAGCGAGTCCGGCCAAAGGTCTTGCACGTGCAGGAAATATGGCTTTCTCCCCAGCCTCGTCTCGGTCATGAGTGGCAAAGCCACACTCACAGGAGAGTTATACACCCACACTGCATCCGTATTGGACAATGTGCGTGCCCCTAAAATTGCAGCGGACAATGCGAAGCTTGAGTAGTTGACTGCACGGCCCAATCCTGACGAGTCATGGCTTGCGTATAGCGGAACCCTCGTTACTCTGGTTCCGCCTTCTGTCCGCGTGCTGCGCGGACGCTGGCTATAGCCATCGTAAAGGCGCCCCTGCGGGTAGTTGGGAAACCCCGTTAGGACCGAAACCTCATTGCCTTGGCGGATCATCTCGCGTGCGAAGACGCCAGGAAGCGCAGCAGGTCCCGTTTCAGGGTCAAACCACTGAGTGAGCATTCCGACTTTCATGAGTCCCTCCAATTTGGTTCTCGGATTGAAGAACCGGAAAGAGCGCGAACAAGACTGTCAGTCATTCCACAGTTTGCCGATAAGGTGCCATCCTGAGCCTGGCCAAACCACATCAACTCCAATCGGCGGATATGTCCTGATAGCTGGCCGCCGAGAACGCGGGAAAGGTTTCGTCCTACAAACAACACAGACCTACATAATCCAGCAGGGAGCACTAAGGGCTGTTTGCCTCCACTGGCCGCAGCGAGGACAGAGGAAACAGTTCCACCTTCCCAGGGCTGTAATTGAATTCTGAGTAAACCATCAGGGCTAAATGCAGTCCTGATGACAAAATCGACGAGGCCATCGATGGAACTCACCGACGTCGGCTGCGTTCCCGGCGCTGCAACGCAGGCAAAGGGCGAGCGTGCAACAGCCTGCAAATTCTTGGTCGTCTTTCGATCGGAACCCTGAACAGAGGTCGCTCGCACTATCGTTGTGGCCAGATTCCCAGAAACTGCGGAGACAACAGACTCCCCGAGGGCCTTTGACCTCGAATAAGGTGAGAAAGGATGCGTCGTCGGTGAGGCATCGAGAACGCTCGCGTTTCCTTGGACGGCCGCCGAACTCAGATGGACGTAGTGTAGTACCCTTGATTTTTTCGCGGCCAATGCCAACACGCCTGGCAAGAGTGCGTTAGCACCGAAGAGTTGAGGCGTGGCGGCAGAACCTGGTTCAGCGAGTCCAGCAGCATTGATGACAATATCGCCCGGCAGTAACTGTTCAGAAAGCTCCTCGACCTCCTTCTTGAACATCGCCAACCTTGCAACGTAGTCAGGCAGCAAGAGCCCACCGGGCGCTTCCAACCTAGGAGCACGGAGACGTACGACTCGTGCTTTTTGGCTTTCGAGCTCGGCGCTCAGATGACGCCCAACGAATCCGCTCGAACCGAAAATAACCCAACGCTGGGCGGAGTCTCTTGGATTGATGTACAGACTCAATATCAGTCCTTATATTTGGATTTAATTAACTTCAGGCATCTTGTGACGCAGATGTCGTCTAATCGTCATAGGCATCAGCAGATACCCGACGGTCAAAGCAAGCAAAAGGATTACTGCAGTAGCTGACTCAATCAGTCCCCCACCGAGAGCCAGGAGACCAACCATCCCGGCGATCAAGCTGAAAACACTCACTATTGAGGAGACAGTTATGTGTGATAGAGATTGATCGGTCAGGCGCTGATATACGTGACTTCGATGCGCTTCCGCCCAATTCTCACCGGCGCGGATGCGCCTAATTAACGTGCTAGCTACATCGGATATATAAATAATTAAGGGACCCGCGACTGAGATTGGATTTATTCCGGTGAGCAATGCAGCGATGGCAATGGTGGCTATCGAAGCTCCCAGCAGGTAACTCCCGGCATCGCCCAAGAACATCCTGCCACCCATGAGGTTCCAAGGAAGGAAGGCAGTAAAAACTGCGGCAATGAGTACTCCCCCCACCAAGAGCCAATCTTGATCCGACCGTGCCCCCAATAAAACAAATATTGTACCGACGACTAGCCCATGTAGAGCCGAGATACCGTTTATTCCGTCCATGAAATTTGCAGCATTAGTGTAGGTGGCAAATGCAAATGCGCCGAAAACGATCCACCACCATTCCGCCCCCGTAAGCGCCACAAGGAACGCGCTCGAGGTGATTCCAATCCCAAGCTGGGATAGAAAGCGCAAAGTAGCTCTCAATCCCCACAGGTCCTCCACAGCTCCTACAACAGACGCGAACACGGCAGCTAAGAGGCATATCGTCAGCAGCCAACTCGCGTCGATGTGCTGTCCGTTAAGCGAGATGTAGATAGTCATGACCAGTACTGCGGATGCAAGGGCCATGCCGGCCCCCCTCAGTACGGGGACAGTATGGGACGAGCGATGGTTGGGAACGTCCACCACACCCAGCCGCTGCAAAATCGGTCGGACTAGGGATAGAGTCCCGGACGCCAACAGAAACGTGGCGCCTGCCACGAACCATATATATCCGCTCACGAGGTGAATCCTGACAAGGATGTTTTATTCTTAACCATTGCCCTGCAATCTCCGTACTAAGGCCTTCGTAAATCGAGTAACCAGTGGTCGTCACCGTAGTATCTAGCAGCGACGGCGCGAGTTAATTATTGGACCGGCACTAATTTGTTTGAAACTCGTCGCGGGTGCATCCGGAGCTCTTTCCTGTGCGCACAACCCGATCGGCAGTCGTTTAGCCTCGCCAACGGTAGGCGCATTGGAATCAAAGGAAAGCATGATTTCGTCGGTTCCCGGCGCATCGGCACTACTCTACGGTGACGCTTTTGGCGAGGTTGCGTGGCTGGTCCACGTCGTAGCCCTTTGCGGCGGCGAGTTCGGCGGCGAAGATCTGCAGCGGGACGGTGGTCAGCAGCGGCATCAACAGGGTGGGGGTTTCGGGGACGTAGAAGACGCGCTCGGCGTAGGCCTTGACGGCTTCGTCGCCTTCCTCGGCAATGACCAGGGTGCGGGCGCCGCGGGCGCGGACTTCCTGGATGTTGGAGACCACCTTGGCGTGCAGGGAATCCCTCCCGCGCGGGGACGGGACCACCACGAACACCGGCTGGCCCTCATCGATCAGCGCGATCGGGCCGTGCTTGAGCTCACCGGCGGCGAAGCCCTCGGCATGGATGTACGCGATTTCCTTCAGCTTCAACGCACCCTCCAGGGCCACCGGGTAGCCCACGTGCCGGCCCAGGAACAGCACGGATGTTTCGTTGGCCATGCTCCTGGCGAGCTCGCGCAGCGGGCCGGCGTTGTCCAGGATTTTCTGGATCTTCGCCGGGATCTTGTTCAGATCCGCCAACACGTCCTTGATCTGACCGGAGAAAATGTTCCCGCGCAGCTGCGCCAGGTACATCCCCAGCAGGTACGCCGCGGTGATCTGGGCCAGGAACGCCTTGGTGGAGGCCACCGCGATTTCCGGCCCGGCATGGGTGTACAGCACGGCATCGGATTCACGCGGGATGGTCGAGCCGTTGGTGTTACAGATCGAGATGGTCTTCGCGCCCTGCTCCCTCGCGTACCGGACAGCCATCAGGGTGTCCATCGTTTCACCCGACTGGCTGATGGACACCACCAGGGTGTTCGCATCCAGGATCGGGTCACGGTAACGGAACTCGTGCGCGAGTTCGACCTCGGTGGGGATCCGGCACCAGTTCTCGATCGCGTACTTCGCCACCGTCCCGGCGTACGCGGCGGTGCCGCAGGCCAGCACGATGATCTTGTTGACCTGCTTCAACAACTCCGGATCGATCCGGACCTCATCCAGGGTCAGCTTGCCGTTAAGGTCCGAACGGCCCAGCAGGGTCTGCGCCACCGCGTCAGGCTGGTCATGGATTTCCTTCTCCATGAACGAACTGAAACCACCCTTTTCCGCCGAGGCCGGATCCCAGTCCACATGGTATTCCTTGCCCTCGGCCGGGTTGCCGAAGAAATCGGTGATCTCCACCGTCTCCGCGGTGATCGTCACGATCTGGTCCTGGCCCAGCTCCACCGCACGGCGGGTGTAATCAATGAACCCGGACACGTCCGAGCCCAGGAAGTTCTCCCCCTCCCCCAGGCCCACCACCAGCGGAGAATTCCGGCGCGCGGCGACGACGACGTCGGGCTGGTCGGCGTGAACCGCCAGCAGCGTGAAAGCACCCTCCAGGCGCTGGCAGGCCAGTTCCATCGCCCGGGTCAGACCGCCCTCGGAGATGTCCCCGCCCAGCTTGTTCCGGAAAATATCCCCCAGCAGCGCAGCAGCCACCTCGGTGTCCGTCTCGGACAGGAACTCCACGCCCTTATCCAGCAGCTCAAGCTTCAACTCGGCAAAGTTTTCAATGATGCCGTTATGAATCACCGCGAGCCTGCCCCCATCAGCCAGGTGCGGGTGCGCGTTCCGGTCCGTCGGCCCGCCATGGGTCGCCCACCGGGTATGGCCGATACCCGTCACCGTCTCCGGCAACGGCCGGGCCTCCAGCTCGGCAATCAGATTGCTCAGCTTCCCCGACTTCTTCCGCGACTCAATCGAACCTTCAGACACCACCGCCACCCCGGCGGAGTCATAACCCCGGTACTCCAACCGGCGCAACCCCTCCAGCACAACATCCAAAGCACTGTGACCGGCAACAACACCGTCAACCCGACGGCCCACATAACCCACGATTCCACACATAACAAACCCTTAATAGTTCTTCCACAGCCGAATCCAAAAAAGATAATACAACAGATCTGAGGCATGAAATCTATTACGTCGACATACGGCTTCAGCGGGTACTTACTAAATGTTTTACTTAAGAAAATATGGCCTTTGCACTCAGAGAATAGGCCACTGATCTGTTGCGGGCCGTTTTAGGAAGTGCCTCGATCACACAAGACCATAGACTTTCAAAGCCTGTTTATACCAGCCAGACTATGCGACTTATCGCGTAGTTTATCGCCGTAAATACGGAGCTGGTTCAAAATCGGCAACGCGGTCCCCCACATTCAACAAATGGGCAATAGCTGCGATTGATCTTTCAGCAGCCTTCCCATCACCATACGGATTGACAGCATTGGCCATCCGAGCAAAATGATCCTCATCATGAAGTAGTATATTTACTTCTTCGACGATCGTGTTCTCATCGGTGCCTATGAGTTTTACCGTTCCGGCTTCCACCGCTTCAGGACGTTCGGTGTTCTCTCGCATTACTAGCACTGGCTTTCCCAGGCTAGGGGCTTCTTCTTGAACTCCACCGGAGTCGGTCAGAACAATGTGCGCGATTGACAGGAGTCGCGTAAATTCGCCGTACCCCAGGGGTTCAGTCACAAGGACGTTAGCCTTGCCAGACAATGCGGGCAGCAACGCTTCCCGCACCACCGGATTCTTGTGGGCCGGGAGTACGATAACCAGATCGCGTTCTCTGTCAGCGATTCGTGCCAAGGCTCGTCCTACGCCCTGCATCGCGTTACCTTGGTTCTCCCGTCGATGGGTAGTGACCAACAGGATACGTCGCCCGCTTTCTGCAACTGCCTCTAAGCGAGGGTCAGAAAAGGAAGCTTGCTTGCCCACGCTGTCGAGCAGAGCATCAATAACAGTGTTACCGGTCACGACAATTGCACTTGAGCTGACCCCCTCGGCAACCAAGTTGGACCTACTTTCAGACGTAGGGGCCAAATGCAGACTAGCGAGTTGGCTTGTCAGCTTTCGGTTTGCTTCCTCCGGAAACGGAGAAAGAAGGTTCCCACTCCGTAAGCCTGCCTCAACGTGAACTATTGGAATCCCATGATAAAAGGCAGCTATAGCTGCTGCCGTGGAAGTCGTAGTGTCGCCTTGCACGATAACGGCATCAGGCTTGGAAGCAGTAAAAAGTTTTTCTAGTCCGTCCATGGTTCGGGTCATTATCCCGGAAAGAGACTGACGCTGCTCCAAAATGTTCAGGTCGTAGTCCGGAACCACGTCAAAAAGTTCGTTCACTTGATCCAGCATCTCGCGATGCTGCCCCGTGACGGTTACTACTGAATCAAGGGCGTGGGAACGCTTGAGCGCGCCTACGATCGGAGCCATTTTGATGGCCTCGGGTCGTGTACCGAAGATCGACATAACAGTGGGCATGTATTGATCCTTGAAATTCGCAATAGCTGTTGAGATCAGCTCTTTGGAGGTGGTATAGGCAGTCTAAAAATGAGTGCAACTTGTTCAGCGAGAACGTCCGGCAGCTGGCGGCCTCACGCTCAGCGGTGACGGTGCAACTAATTCCATATACCGCGAGTGTCAACAAGATGCTTGCCGCTTAGTTCTTCCTTGTGAATTTCCTTAAAAGAATCATGATCCACGAGCAGCACCACGGCATCCGCCGCCGCTAGTGAGGGTCCAAGATCTCCCAGCGTAACGTTAGCGAGTCCCGCGAGAGTGCGAGGGAGAGACTGGACATGAGGTTCTACGACGAGTATTCGAGAGCCATCCAGCTTGCGACTCAGATTCTCCACGATGTCGACTGCAGGGGATTCTCGAAGATCATCAATATTTGCCTTGAATGCCAAGCCTAGGACAGCAACAGTAGGCGAAATATAATCGGCAAGCAGATCAGCGACCTTATTAACAACCCAATTAGGTTTCGCATCGTTAGTCTCCCGGGCTTGGCGAATCAGTCGCGCTTCCTCAGGCGCTGCAGCAATGATGAACCAAGGATCAACCGCAATGCAATGTCCTCCAACACCCGGCCCAGGCTTCAAAATGTCGACGCGAGGATGATGATTAGCAAGTTCAATCAGCTCCCAAACGTTGATACCTAGTTTGTCACTTATTACCGATAGCTCATTAGCGAAGGCAATATTAACGTCGCGATAAGAGTTTTCGACCAGTTTTGCCATTTCAGCCGTCGCTGCGTCGGTTAGTAATATCTTGCCTTGGCAGAAAACTGAGTAAAGGGATTTTGCGAGTTGGGCGGCGGTAGCCGTTAGTCCTCCGACAATGCGATCATTAGTTACGAGCTCTACCATAATGCGACCAGGTAAAACTCTCTCCGGGCAATGAGCGACGTGAATTTCGGGTTTGCCATCTGCACCGTCAAGCGTGAGGTCCGGACGGAGATTCACTAGGAAGTCCCCTAGGAACTGCGTGGTTCCTGGCGGGGACGTTGACTCAAGTATGACCAGCTCGCCGCCGCGCAGTTTAGGCGCTATCGCCTCGGCAGCAGCCCTGATGTAACTCAGGTCTGCCGAACGATCGGTTTGGAAGGGAGTGGGTACGGCCACAATGTAGGCCTGCGCCGCGGGCATCTCCGTCGTCGCTTGAAGGTTTTTCAAGCTTACAGCGCCCGAGACATAGGCGGCCAAATCTGGCTCGACGAAAGGAACATCTCCACGATTAACAGACTTTACCGTTTCTTCATTAACGTCTACGCCAACTACATTTAAACCGTTGCTTGCCAAGATTGCCGCCGTGGGCAGCCCAATATATCCGAGGCCTATAACGGCAACAGTATCGATATTATTCACAATTCCCCCATACTTCTGAAAAACGGCGACACCTCATCCACAACAGCATCGTCGTACCAAAGGTCCGACAATCGCCATGGACAGGGCGCGGTTTTCGTCGAATCCAAAAACGCCACCCGGGCCGTGCTTTCGTCGATGCTTTCCAAAGTATCGACCCTGCGCATATACCGCCAACCAAGCGAACCAACTTGCAGCGTGAGAGACCTCAAGGAGACGAGCGAGCACCGGTTAGCAGAATCACCCCGTGGAGCATCGTAGCAAACAAACAGTGAAAGTCAGACCTGAATGTCAACGTCCTCCAGCATCTCGTCGAGGCGGCCTCGACCAGGCTCTGCTGGCTGTGTCGAATTCGGTTGACTTAGGTGCGGAAACCTTCGTTGCATAGAAGAAGCATCGGTACGGCTTGATCTAGGTACGTCTAGTCCAAAGCCGCCATACCAGAGTGAGAGCAAGTAAAGAATTTGCCAACAACACTCCCAAGGAAGCCCCCGCGGCTCCAGCTGCTGCAGAGAAAAAGAGCACAAGAACAAGAGCCAGCGCCACCTGAGCGGCTAGAGCGCCAGCAGCAAACTTATCGTCGTTCCAACCTTGTATGACAGCGACTAACACGCGGCAAAAAACAATCAACAGAACGTTGAGTAACGCTAGCCTTACAACCCAAGTTGCTTCAACATATTCGTCCCCCAAAAGGAAGGGAACCCACCAGTCAGCCGCGACAAGTGTGACGACTAGAGCCGCCAGGGCCAGCGCTGCGAGAGATGCGCTCCTAAGAGTCCAGCTGACATTGATGCGTCGCCTCCCGCTTGTAGCTGCTCTCGGCAGAACTACGGCAGTGACCGAAGTAGCTAGAACGTTCAACGGTGCAACAAGTCTAGACGCAGCAGCGTAAAGTCCGGCCTGAAAAGCTCCTGCTGAAAACAATACTACCGTTACATCCAGCAGCATTACGGATGGAGAAACAGTCGAAATACCAGTGTAAAAAGAGTGCCAAAGCTTCACGGGCTTCGTTGTCAAGTATCGACAAAAAACCGAGAAACTTATGCCGTAAAAGTAGAGACTCAGGGTCCCACCGACGAGAGCGCCCGTGCCCTGAAGCCAGGGAAGTGTTAAGTAGGTGGCACCGTATAAGGCTGAAAGCAGCATGAAAGCAGCAAGGACAAAAATCTTTTCGGCCAACAACACGACTCCGGCACTGAAGTAGCGTTTGCGAGCTGCTAGGTATGCTCCGTTGCTCAGGCTCACAAAGGCTCCACAGGCGACAATTATTACGGCTCCCGCGAAAGGGATGCTCCATGAAATGATCCCGGCCGCTACTAGCGCTACGTAGGCGTACCGCAGCCTGGTCGTCGTGTCTGCTGCAGCCATGCCGCGTGCTTGCAAGCCTTTAAGCCGACTGTAAATACGCAGCTTGTCGATAGAAGATCCAAAGTTCAGCATCGATCCGATTACCTGGCCCACGCCCAGAATCGCCGCGCTCTGTGCCCAGTCCTGCGGGGAAAGCGAGCGAATTGCAACAACGAGCACCACTCCGCTTAGTAGGGACGCAAGGATGTTGAACGCGAAGGTAGTCCGTAAAGACCTCCAAAGTGAATTCACAACTTCCTCAACGGGGGGGTGTAGGTTGGTCAGGCCGGCGCTCAGGCACCTCCGTAAAGGCAATAGAATGGAGGCTCGGTGTAACAGTATCCGAGGGCAGTACGGAGTCGAAACTGAACTCCTAGTCCTCGTCGCGACGAAGTTCCGGTTATGAACCACCTCGGACGCAAGGGTCAGCGCAAGCGAACTCCAGGCCACCGATACCTCGGACTGCTCGTGGTAGGTGCCTTAGCCACTGCGTGGTAGCTACACGGCACACCGTAAAATACTTTTCGACACGTGCATCGAACCTGCCCCTGGACTGGTGGATGGAACGAGCTATCAGACTTCACGGTGTAGGAGATAATTATGGATATAGGCGCTTCAGTTTCTAGACTCGTAAGAACCACTCTGCTCGGACTAATTCGGTCCTCGCGAAGATACGTATTTCATTTGAAAGCTGCAGGCGGAGCCAGAGTTGGCCAACGATTTGTCGTCGGTCCCGGTTGCAGAATCGCACCGAACGTCCGGCTAGAAATTGGAGACCGAGTAAATATCGGCGCGGACTTTACATGTCAAGTAAATCTCGTAATCTCTGATGACGTCATGATCTCGTCAGGAGTCGCCTTTATAGGCAATGATCATCCATTCTCAGATCCAGGTAGAACCATCCAAGAGGAGCATCCCAGTCCACCACGCTCCGTTCGCCTTGGAGGCGATAATTTGATAGGACACGGAACGATCGTCATAGGTGACGTTAGCATCGGTAGAGGCGTCATCGTAGGTGCTGGCTCACTAGTAACCCACGATCTTCCCCCAAATACGATATGTGTAGGACGGCCTGCCCGACCTGTACGAGGCCGTTACGAAGAGAGTGCTTAGTGGAAGCGGAAAAGAAGAAAGTCCTCGTAGTTTATCCATGGTTGCCGCATTACAGGTACGGGGTATTTCATTGCCTGGAAAGTTCGACTGACATCTCCTATCATTTTGCGTCTGATGTGACATCAGAAGGCGGCATAGCGACGATCCCTCCCACATATGTACGCAGTCACATACTGCTTAAGAATGTAGGGATCGGGCGGGGCATGTGGCAGCGAGGGCTGTTGGGACATCTAACGCGACATCGCTATAACGCCGTTATATTCTTGGGTGATGCGTCTACCCTTAGTACTTGGTTTGGGGTTTTGATTGCGCGGCTTAGAGGATCGACGACTTACTTTTGGACCATCGGCTGGCACCGCCCCGAAGAGGGCCTAAAAAGGTTGTTGCGTCTGTCGTTTTACCGCCTAGCCGATCACCTCCTGATATATGGCGACGTGGGACGTAAAATCGGCATCGATTTGGGATTTAACCCCGAACAAATGACGGTCGTATACAACAGTCATGAGTCGCATGCAGCGGCTACACAGAGCACTCCGCGAAAAGTTGATGATTCGTTTCTTGAGAGCCTTTGCCTTCCGGTGATCGGCGCAGTAATTCGCCTCACACCGGCCAAAAATTTGCCGCTGCTGATCGAAGCGGCTCGGATCCTGCGTCAAAGAGGTATCCCCGTAACGGTCGCGATTGCTGGCGAGGGCCCTATGCGTGAAGAGTTGGTCACGGCAGCAGAGCAAGCAGAAGTAGACCTCAGGCTCCTAGGTGCGGTCTATCATCCGGAAGACCTGCAGGCTATATATAAAAAGCTGGCCGTAACTGTAGTCCCGTCAACCGCTGGTCTAACGACGGTTCAAAGCATGTCGTATGGCGTGCCCGTCATCACCGACGACGACATATACGGTCAGGCTCCTGAATCTGAAGCCATAATCCCGGGTGCTACTGGGGACACCTATACCAAGGGAGATGCCAATGACTTGGCGAACAAAATCGAGCATTGGCTCCAAAAAAGTGACGAAGAACGTCTACAAGTCCGCGAAGCCTGCAGGGCCGAGATTTCTGCAAAGTGGAACCCGGAGAGCCAGTCACGAATCATTGAGCGCGCGATTAGGAGTGGATTCAAGGACAGTAACGGGCAGGGATCATAGCAACCCACAAACTGGCTCGATGCACCAACGATTGCTAACGCTGGCCTTCGTGGCCCTAGGAATGGGTAACCTCGTATTGCCTGCTCAGTTTAAAGCAATTCTTCCAGTCGATTACCTACTGCTGTGCCTCGCAATATTTGCCGCGACGATGCTCTTCAACCTCCAAAGGATGGTAGCCCTCCGAGGCGTCACCTCCCCGATAGTGTACTTTGGATTGTCGATTGTTCCTGGGTTTTTTGTCGGCCTCGTAACGACCTATGGGCAAAGCAAACTGACCGCCTTCCTAATCTTTTTCTTACTTCTTGGCGCATTTGCTGCGGCGAAAGAAAAAGCTTGGATTTCAAAGACGCTCGTTATATATTTTGCCGTCGTATCACTGGCGATTTGTCTGTTGGCATTGACGTTCGGCGAATCAGGTGCCGGTGGTAGAACGATACTTTGGGACCTAAATCCCATCGGTATTGGACGAGCTACAGGTCTTTTGGGTACCGTATGCCTCACTGCACTATTGGTGAGCAGAAAAAGAAACATTAGTTTCAGAATATTAATGCTTTGCGGTGCTACATTGAGCTTCGCGCTAACTGTTTCAACTGGTAGCCGAGGGCCTCTACTATCCGCCGGGCTGGCTTGCGTAGTCGCCTATCTGTCGATGATCGCCTTGGACGGACTAAGTAGGGCCAAGTCGTCTCTTCTACTTGGTACCACCGCGGTATCAGTCGCAGCTTTCGTACTCCTTGCCGGACCAGAGAATGCGGGTCTCGTCCGCATTCAAGAAGGCGGTGACTCCGGTCGGCTCTCACTCTTGTCCGAGACTTGGCGGGTTGTTGCGGAGCACCCGCTCGGAATTGGTTGGGGCAACTATGCGCGACACATACATGGCTTCGTGTCAAACGATGGGATTCTCTACCCGCACAACATCTTTGTCGAGTTTTTAGTTGAGGGCGGCGTTTTCGGCCTCCTGGGTTTTACATTCCTCGTAGTTATCGGGCTTAGGCGCGCTTTTCGTTTATGCCGGTCAGTTCGAACGTACGGCCTCATGATGCTAGCCTTACTAGTTTTTTCATTAGCGAACGCTCAACTATCAAGCGATATCGTCGGAAACCGTATGCTCTGGGTGTTTTTGGCTGCAGCGATAATATTTGGCGCGCCCACGAAGTCTAATGCCCGAAATTTACGTTTGCATCCAACCGCCGAAGGGGAACCCTTTTCACGATTGAGTACGCCGTAGTTAGTTCTTCGTGCCTTGGCAGCAATTCAGCTCCGTGTCCTAAAATCTAAAGGGCTTGTTTCTACTAGCATTGATCAAGCCTACGGCCCCGCGCCTGGACGGTCGCCGCCACCTTCAACTTGCGCGACTGCCGTGTCCACGACACTGAGATACTGGCTCTTCAAGGTTCCCGGGGAATGGTCTGCTGAAATGAATGCTCATGCTGCCATTCGGGCGGCACTTCTCAAGAGGATGCGCGATCTGTAGTTGTCCCGATTTCTATATCCTCGAGCGGTTCGCTTGATGTGTTTTATTGCAGTGTTGTTGGCTTCTACTTGGGCTGTGGTTGCACCGGTGACGATGAGGACTTTGATCTCGCCCACCAGCGGCACACAGTCCGGTAGAGCCTGTTTGTTTCCAGCATCATGGCGCGTGCCACGAGGGCAGCAAGCGCGTTGAGGAGCTGCTGTTCAGCAGGGTACGGAGCTGTTCCTTGACCTGCCCTGCGGCTTGGAGGCTGTCGGTCGGATCATCGGCGGGGAATACGCCGGCCAGCCGGCGCTGGCCCCGTTCTGAAAGGTTCTCGTCCGCTTTCAGCAGCAGCATCCGGTTCGCCCACGCCGGATTCGTGGCCCTGCCCGGCGGCCCCGGACCTGCTTTACAGGCCCTGCCGGACCGTGGTAAACATCTCGTTGGCCAACATGGTCATGTGGAACAGATCCACCGAGACCGCGGTGCGTGGCAGCACATCCGCAGCGTCTTCCGGAACGCCCCGGACGGGTCGACTGGGACGATTTGCAGGCCGAGCCGCCACTCCAGGGGCCGGACGAAGAGCCAGTCGCCGACGCCTTTGTGGTCGCGTCCGTCCACGATGCCCCGGACCTGGCCGGTGTGCAGATCAACGATCGTGATCGTCCACCGCTCGTACCGTGTCCAGACCTTCCTGGCAGGGTCCTGGAAGAACGGCACGGACCGGTATCGGTGCGCATCGATACCCAGCATCCTTGGCGCCAGGAGGTCCACGTCCGGAAGGCGGAGAGCGGCGTCACCGATGACCTGCAGGACCAGCCACCACGAGATCCCTAAGGTCGTGGCTGTCTCGGACACAGCACGTCCGGAATCGATGGCCGCGCTCATCAGCGTCTCCCGGAGCCTACGTGTAGATCGTGCCCGTCGCGGGACCTGGGGTGTCGCTTCGCAAAACGATTTCCGCTCACACAGGTACTCGTCACAGAACCAGCACCGCTGCCCCAGAGAAAGCACTACCGCTCCGGCGACGGGAATGTCACGCAGTTTCTGGCAGCGGCGCTCCTTCACCCGGGAAGCGATCATTCCGCAGCTCGGGCACCCCGGCGGGGACGTGGACTCCACGATGCCGTGGCGGATCGCGTCAAGGAGCAGGACGGTGCTGGCGACTCGGTAATCGGGCAGGTTGAAGATCATGCTGACAGCGTCATGGCCAGATCCAGTAGGCTCTAACAAGGCTAGTGGTTCCTGTTCAGGTTGAATGCGTAGTAACACTCAGCCCAGCAGGACCGCGAGTCCTCTGCTAGCTACAACACGAACCTATTTCCCCTGGGAACCTTGAAGAGCCGGCATTGACGAGCACCGGTTCCGGTCCGTGCGGTTCTTCAGGAACCCGGGAACGGGCTCCTGGGTTCGGTATGAGCCGTGGATGACCACCATCGTGGACCTGGACACCGGTCAGGTCCTGGGGGTTGTAGACGGGCGGGACCACAAGGGCGTCGGGGACTGGCTCTTCGCCCGGCCTCTGGCCTGGCGGTTGGGCGTGCAAGTCGTCGCGATCGACCCCTCGGCGGCGTTCCGGAAGGCGCTGCGGATGTGGCTTCCGCGCACTGCCGTGGCCGTAGACCACTTCCATTTGGGGCTCTTCGCAGATGAGCATGGGTAGGGCGGTCTGAAGCTGGCGCTCGTACGTTGGCTGCGGCGTGGTGCAGGGGGAATGAGGTCAGGGCCTCTTTGAATTGGTAGCGACCAAGCAAACCAATACGCAAAGAGACCCTGACATGAATAACTCTATGTCTTGTTCCGGCGGGCGCTGGTGCATGCGGGCAGATGCCTTGCTCGATGTCGAGGGCGTCCACATCAGTGCCGTCACTGCAACCGTGACGGGCTTGCTTCTGCACGTCGAGACCGGCGAGGACCTCACCGGGTGCCCTGACTGCGGCGTCGTCGCTGTGGGGCACGGCCGCCGCCAGGTCCGCCTCCATGACATTCCGTGTTTCGGCCGGCCAGTGCAGCTGCTATGGGCCAAGCGCGTCTGGCGATGCCCCGACAATGACTGTCCGCGAACGACGTTCACCGAGGAGCATCAGTTGGCCGGACCTAGGGCGAAGCTCACGGCCAGGGCCGCCAGATGGGCAACCGATGGGGCTGCAGCGTTTCGATACGTCTGTCTCTGCCCTGGCCCATCAGCTCGGCGTTTCGTGGCATACAGCGTGGGACGCCATCAGGGCAGAAGCCACACGGCGCATCGCTATCACCGAGCGGCTGTCCGGGGTGAACGCGCTTGGTGTTGACGAACATGTCTGGTCCCACACAGGTCCGCCGGGGTCCGGCATGGTCACCGGGATCGTGGACCACACCCGTGACGCCCACGGTCGAGTTCATGCCCGGTTGCTGGACCTCGTTCCGGGCAGGTCGGGGAAGGCCTACGCTGACTGGCTAAAGGACCGAGGCGCCGGGTTCACCGCCGGCATCAAGACCGCGGCGCTGGACCCGTTCCGCGGCTACGCCAACGCCATCCGCGACGAGCTGCCCGAAGCGATCACCGTCCTGGACGCCTTCCACGTCGTGAAACTGGCTCTTCGCAGATGAGCATGGGTAGGGCGGTCTGAAGCTGGCGCTCGTACGTTGGCTGCGGCGTGGTGCAGGGGGAATGAGGTCAGGGCCTCTTTGAATTGGTAGCGACCAAGCAAACCAATACGCAAAGAGACCCTGACATGAATAACTCTATGTCTTGTTCCGGCGGGCGCTGGTGCATGCGGGCAGATGCCTTGCTCGATGTCGAGGGCGTCCACATCAGTGCCGTCACTGCAACCGTGACGGGCTTGCTTCTGCACGTCGAGACCGGCGAGGACCTCACCGGGTGCCCTGACTGCGGCGTCGTCGCTGTGGGGCACGGCCGCCGCCAGGTCCGCCTCCATGACATTCCGTGTTTCGGCCGGCCAGTGCAGCTGCTATGGGCCAAGCGCGTCTGGCGATGCCCCGACAATGACTGTCCGCGAACGACGTTCACCGAGGAGCATCAGTTGGCCGGACCTAGGGCGAAGCTCACGGCCAGGGCCGCCAGATGGGCAACCGATGGGCTGCAGCGTTTCGATACGTCTGTCTCTGCCCTGGCCCATCAGCTCGGCGTTTCGTGGCATATACAGCGTGGGACGCCATCAGGGCAGAAGCCACACGGCGCATCGCTATCACCGAGCGGCTGTCCGGGGTGAACGCGCTTGGTGTTGACGAACATGTCTGGTCCCACACAGGTCCGCCGGGGTCCGGCATGGTCACCGGGATCGTGGACCACACCCGTGACGCCCACGGTCGAGTTCATGCCCGGTTGCTGGACCTCGTTCCGGGCAGGTCGGGGAAGGCCTACGCTGACTGGCTAAAGGACCGAGGCGCCGGGTTCACCGCCGGCATCAAGACCGCGGCGCTGGACCCGTTCCGCGGCTACGCCAACGCCATCCGCGACGAGCTGCCCGAAGCGATCACCGTCCTGGACGCCTTCCACGTCGTGAAACTGGGATCGGCCATGGTCGACGAGGTCCGCCGCAGGGTCCAGCAGGAGACCCTGGGCCACCGGGGCCGCAAGGGAGATCCGCTCTACGGTATCCGGCGGACTCTGCAGACCGGCGCGGAACATCTGACCGAGAAGCAGGCCGCCAGGCTCGATGCGAAACTCACCGCCGGGGACCACGGCCACGAAGTCACCCTGGCCTGGCAGTGCTATCAGAAGCTACGGAACATCTACCACTCCCGCCCGGAACGCGGCAGGGGGCTCGTCAACGAGGTCATCGCATCGTTCCCGTCCTGTCCGATCCCGGAAGTCGCCCGGCTCGGTCGAACACTCAAACAATGGAAGGCCGCGATCCTGGCCTACTTCGACACCCGCGGCGCCTCCAACGGCCCCACAGAAGCAATCAACGGCGTCATCGAAACCACCCGCCGTATCGCCCGTGGGTTCCGTAATTTCCCCAACTACAGACTCAGATGCCTACTTGCCGCCGGCGGCCACCGACCCTACCGAATCAAACAGACGAACCATGCCTAAATGCGAAGACCCGTGAAACTGGGATCGGCCATGGTCGACGAGGTCCGCCGCAGGGTCCAGCAGGAGACCCTGGGCCACCGGGGCCGCAAGGGAGATCCGCTCTACGGTATCCGGCGGACTCTGCAGACCGGCGCGGAACATCTGACCGAGAAGCAGGCCGCCAGGCTCGATGCGAAACTCACCGCCGGGGACCACGGCCACGAAGTCACCCTGGCCTGGCAGTGCTATCAGAAGCTACGGAACATCTACCACTCCCGCCCGGAACGCGGCAGGGGGCTCGTCAACGAGGTCATCGCATCGTTCCCGTCCTGTCCGATCCCGGAAGTCGCCCGGCTCGGTCGAACACTCAAACAATGGAAGGCCGCGATCCTGGCCTACTTCGACACCCGCGGCGCCTCCAACGGCCCCACAGAAGCAATCAACGGCGTCATCGAAACCACCCGCCGTATCGCCCGTGGGTTCCGTAATTTCCCCAACTACAGACTCAGATGCCTACTTGCCGCCGGCGGCCACCGACCCTACCGAATCAAACAGACGAACCATGCCTAAATGCGAAGACCCCCATTTGGTCTCGCTTGCGAACCAGACAGTGACCGAGGCCCGACAGAACCTGTCCCAGCAGGTCAAGGGCCGGCGGGGACGCGATCGACAAGGCCTGGGCGCACCGCATGCTGCTCCTGCGCGCCGGCGACACCCTCACGGACAACGCCGTCATCCGGGAATTAGCTTCCCCATGAACCACGAAGAGCCGGTAAACAGATCTAGGGAAAACATTGGAGGGGGCCATGAGCCTGCATGGCAGCGGGGCATCTAAGCCCCCCGTCATGGCCGGTGGCCGGCGAGTGCACGAGTGTACTTGAAGCGACCACAGAAAGGGCCGCCTCCTGCATTCCCTGCAGATGGGACTACACCTGTGCCTGCCTAATACCGGCCCGTTGACGGTGGCTGTGAACCGTTGAACGGATGAAGTTGACAGTGCGGCGGGAGACATCAGGTACTGAGTACTCCCAAGGGGCCTCGGGAGTACCGTGCTGGTCAAACTGATCTAATGCCACTCGCACCGAATCAGTAATAGCAGCCGCACTTACTCCAGTAGTGATCATTCCCCCCACGTCTAGAGATTCCGGCCGTTCAATAAAATCACGTAGTGTAACCGCGGGAAACTTCAAAATAAGGGATTCCTCACTGATAGTTCCGCTGTCGGATAGAACAAGCTTCGCTGCTTTTTGAAGTTTGATGTAGTCATTAAAACCAAACGGGGCGTGAAAGCGAAGGTTCCTTTTCAGCTCCTGCGGTTGTGACTCTAGCCTCTTTCGGGTACGAGGATGTGTAGAGATCAGTACTGGTAGGTTATAGCAGCGGCCCAGTTCATTTAGCGCCTCAAGAACTTGTTGCAGCCTTTCCGGGTTGTCCACATTTTCTTCGCGGTGAATGCTTACCAAGAAATAGGCATTAGGAGCCAAACCTTCGCGGCTAAGCACATCGCTCTGATCAATATCCGCGCGATTCGCTTCTAGCACCTCAGCCATCGGGGAACCAGTCAGGAGAATCCGGGAAGGATGAATCCCCTCTGAAAGCAAGTTACGCCGAGCATGTTCGGTGTACACCAAGTTATAGTCAGCGACATGATCGACGAGGCGCCTGTTAACTTCCTCCGGTACGTTTTCATCGAAACATCTATTGCCTGCTTCCATATGGTAGACAGGTATTTTCATGCGTCTTGCCATTACTGCAGAGATGCAACTATTAGTGTCTCCAAGTACCAACATCGCATCCGGCTTCTCTGCGGACAAGACCTTTTCAATCGACACCAATATGGTCCCAAGTACGGCACCTAGGGATGAAACATCCGCTTCAAGGAAATGGTCCGGCCGACGGAGGCCCAGATCGTGGAAAAACACCTCATTGAGTTCGTAGTCGTAGTTTTGTCCTGTATGCACCAGAACGTGATCCATATATTTTTCGAGGCTTTTAATCGTTGCGGCAAGCCGAATGATTTCGGGCCGAGTGCCTACCACGGTCACCACTTTCAGCCTACGTCCTGTCATCGTCATACGTCCTCCGCGAAAGTGTCTGGTTCTTCAGGATCGAATACTTCGTTGGCCCAAAACAGGGTATAGAGAGTTTGCGAGCCTGTGTTAGTTATGTTGTGAGCCCACATCGTGGGCATGTCGATGGCAATCGGGTTGGCCCCATCGACATCAAAGTTAATAGTTTCACCAGTAAATAGCCGTCTCATGGAGATGCGCGCTGACCCGGATAGCACACTGAAGCGTTCAATTTTCCTGAGGTGGAAGTGATTTCCGCGAGTAACACCTGGGACAGTGGTGGAAAAAGATGTTTGACTGCTACTACCAGCGGCCCTAACAACCTCAAAAAAAGAACCACGGGCATCCGCTTTAGGATCTAAAGCAATTGCGCGGCGTTCGGATGGCAGATATGACCTATACGTATTGAAAAGATCTCTTTCAAAAGGAGACCCCAACTTTGGAATGGTCCCCGTCCGGTAACTGGCGGCCATCGAACTAACACTACCCAACAAGGAACTGACGGTCACACGTGTCTGAAGCGCTTCCAACTCCTCGACGCGCAAAGTACCAAGCAAAATTTCAGCAGCGCGTTGTGCGTGCAGCAGCGACAACTCTTTGTCGTCTTTTACTTGTGCGGTTTGTTCTCGTGCCGCCAGATGACAAAAAGTCGCTGTTACCGAATTATAGAAGGGCTGGCCATGTTCGCCGAACAAATTGGGTAGCCGAATCTCAACAAATGACGCACCGACTCTTTCTGCAGCAGTGCGTAGAATCTCGGCAGCATGCTGCTTAGCATCGCCATACGATGTCCCATTTCCGGACTGGATTGAATTCGCGAAGACGACAGTCGGTGGTGGAGCTGAACATTGGAGAAGGATGCCAGCTAACTGCCTGGCAAAGGTGACGTTTCCTTCCCTAATTTCAGCCGCGGTCCCCCGGTTTACGCCAGCCAGATGAACCAGGCGGGAAGAACCATCAACAGCGGACATGGCGGTCCTGGCATCGAATGAATCTCCCAGAGGGATGGCTACCACACCGGCACTCCTCGCGCGAAGGGCTGCACGAACATGGAAGCCGAGAAATCCTTGGGCACCCGAAACGGCCACTTTTTGAAGCGACATGGTCATACCATTAGGCCAATTCTATCCTCAAGTCCCGCCGACTTGAGCTCTCTTCGAACCTCAGGCAGCGTCAGGAGTAGCTCCTCTATTTCGGGAATCGTCAACTGACTTGTCGTATGAGAGTCATAATCCACGTAGGAGGATTGTTCTGGAACGCCTTCACTAAAGTACAGCTTGTAGTTGAGATCACGGTTGTCAGCCTTTATCCGAAAATACTCGCCCATGTCTTCGGCTCGAGTAAGTTCTTCCCTGCTTGCCAGCGCCTCGGACATTTTTTCAGCATGTCTTGTGCCAATAATTTCAATATCTGGAGCAACCTCAAACAAGTTACAGACAGCGGCAGCAAGATCCCCAATAGTGGAAGCTGGCGCCTTCTTAACGAACAAGTCTCCCTGCTCAGCGTTATGGAAAGCAAAATCCACGAGGTCGACCGAGTCTGCTAAAGACATGAGAAAACGGGACATAGCCGCATCGGTGACAGTGATCCTCTTCCCTTCCTTGATTTGGCGTATGAACAGTGGGATAACGGATCCGCGAGAGTACATGACGTTGCCATAACGCACACATGAAACAATTGTGTTCGTGTCGGGGTTGTTTAGTCCGTACGACTGCGCGACTTTTTCCATAAGCGCCTTCGTCATTCCCATCGCGTTCACGGGGTAAACGGCTTTGTCGGTACCGAGACAAACCACGGATTTAACATTATTTGCATCTGCCGCACGTACAACATTCTCGCTGCCGATTATGTTCGTGCGCACCGCTTCCATCGGAAAAAACTCGCAGGACGGCACCTGCTTCAGAGCTGCTGCATGGAAGACGAAATCTACGTCTCTAGAAGCCCGGCTGACACTGTCAAAATCCCGAACATCCCCAACGTAGAACTTAAGGCGGGAGTCTCCCATTTCATGTCGCATTGCATCCTGCTTAGCTTCATCGCGGCTCAGGATACGAATCTCGTCGACCTCGCTCTGCAGCAACTTGTTTGCCACCGTATGCCCGAAGGATCCTGTTCCTCCAGTGATTAATAGCTTTTTGCCGGCATACTCATTTCGGTTCATTTTTTCCCCTTCTATGCATGGTGCTTGACAAGCGGTATAAAAAATTCAATGGAAGAGCACTTTTAGCAACAGCTGCTATGCTTCCAGGAAATTTTAGAGTATTTGCCTACCGCCTTGCCTTACTTGGTTTTCGGACTATCGTCCGCGCTATTTTGATAAGTGCATCAGGAGTAAAGCCTACTTTTTAGGAACCTTGACGCGCCGAGATCGGAATTCTAGTACTCGGTGAATCCCACACTGCGGGCTCCCGCACTGTCGTGGGCCCATTCCTCTACTAGCCTTCAATGGGAGTCAGCGCTGACGCCGAATATGGCTTCGTGGTCATGACGTTCTTAATGGCACTTGCTTTCCACGTCTCGTGGTCGAGAGCAGCGGGGGCAAGGGGAGGAACTGCAGTATGACTAATCTTTGAGTGGAACGGCCGTTCGTCATGCTCATTACTACTCATCAACTCTTCGTGTAGCTTCTCCCCCTCCCGCAATCCCGTGAAGACGATATCCACGCTTCGGCCAGACATGGAGATCATGCGCTTCGCTACCTCGAGAATCCGGACGGGAGTACCCATGTCGAGGATAAGAACTTCTCCAGGGCGTCCAATTGCCCCCGCTTGTATAACCAGTTGGCAGGCCTCAGGAATGGTCATAAAGTATCTGGTCACATCTGGATGTGTCACTGTCACTGGACCGCCAGACTCGATCTGCGCAATGAAGGTTGGCAGCATCGACCCTCGGCTTCCTATGACATTTCCAAATCGGACCGACAGGTACTCTCCGTCGAAGTCACGAGCCGCCCAGGCTGTCAGTCTTTCGGCAACTCTCTTCGAACGGCCTAATACGCTGGTCGGATTTGCCGCCTTGTCGGTGGAAATATTAATAAAGGTCTTCACACCAACCTGTCGAGCAGCCGTCAGAACATTGCGTGTACCTAAAACGTTTGTCTTCCAAGCCTCTTCTGGATACTGCTCTAGCATGGGCAGGTGTTTTAGAGCAGCGGCGTGAAAGACAACTTCCGGTTTACGCTTCTCGAATATACTTATCAATGCATCTGGATCTCTTATATCCGCCAATACGACATCATCGCTGTCAAGTAATCCGTGACCTGAGATACTCATCTGAACGCCGTGAAGGCCAGATTCATCCCTGTCGAGCATAATCAGCTCGCGGGGAGAAAATTTCGAAAGTTGGCGGCATAACTCAGAGCCAATAGATCCTCCTGCGCCCGTCACAAGAACCCGTCGATCTGAGATGTAGCTCGCAATTGAGTCGATTTCAGTGTCTACAGGGTGACGCCCGATGATGTCTTCGATTGCCACGTCACGGAGGTCACCCAGCTTCATCCCGCCGTCCAGAATTTCGGACAACAGGGGGAGCACGTACATCCGAAGGCCACTCCTATCCGCTTCGTCGGAAACCTCACGGATGAAGTCCGCATCAGCGCGCGCAATACATAGAACAATGGCGGTGGCTGCGGATTGTTCCACAATGCGATGCAATTCCCTCCTAGTTCCGAGTACGGGCACATTCGACAGCCGTAGCCGACGTTTGAGTGGATCATCATCAACAAGGCCTACAGGAACAAAGGGGGAATTAGGGTCACTTAACATGCGCCTAACGAGGTAAGCACCCATCTTTCCAGCGCCAAAAATCAGAGCACGTTCAGCAGATTCACGTGGCCTAACTTTCCGCTCCGCGACTAGCCTTTGCAGATATCTACTTCCACCCATCAATACGAAAGCAACCGGAAGTGCTACAACAGACGTACTGCGAGGCAGCCCTTGCGGATCCAGCCAAAAAAAGTTAATCAAGAACAATGCAGCGGCAACGATAAGCAATGTAGCCAAAAGAGTCTGAGCCTCATGAAACGCTGCATGCTGGTGACGACCGCGGTATAGGGCCAACAGCCATCCCACAATCGCCTGAAGCGCTATGGCCGCTATAGTAAGCGCGCCCAAGGACCACCAGTTCACCTGGCTCGCAACAAAGTCAAACCTAAAAAGCACCGCGAACGTCAGGGCAATTAGCCATGCTTCGGCATCAACTGCGTACTGAAGCAGTCGAGAAGCCCACCTTTCAGCGCGATCGCCAGTAGATTGAACAGGCGCGGCTTTCCCTACTGTTCCCATACAAAAATTCCCCCACATTCATGACTGCCAAGTCCACCCAGACATTGACCAGATAGAGCATGCCACCAAGCCCATCATCGACGATACGAGTTGGGCGGCCGTCTAAGTGGCTGTCAAGCGTCGAGACTCATACGCCCTGGGCGACATGCTCAACCATTAAAGCACTTTGTGGTTCCTCTCCGAGATCGGCGAGGAACAATTTGACGGCCTGGCAGTCCGCAGTCAGTGTAGTTTCGGTCCCAGATTCAGGACTTCGTGCTCGGGAAGCGTGCGCCGCGCCTTCGCAAGGAGCATGAAGACTGCAAGGACACAACCGGAGAATGACGCCAGGCCTCAACAGTAGTAATTGAGGCAGCAAGAGCAACTGCGGTTGATTAGCAACCTAATTAACCGTGGTTCGATGACCACGTCGGTCAGTACCAGTACCCGCCTTTCAGTACGACTGTGCCTAAAATCTGCTTCCTAACCCGCCGTTAGCGCTTGTGCCCGCAGGCTTCCCAAACAGCCCCCACCGTGCGGTGGTCCAGCGCTTGTACAAGTGCTGCTTCTCCTTCAGTCGAGCGTTAGAGGAGTTCCCTAGCGAGTAGGATGAGGGAAACCACCCCCGAACCAACTACCCACCTCCGAAGGGGTTCGATTTTGGAGCTTAAGGATTACTTGCGCATTTTGCGGCGCAACTGGATTACGGTTGTCGCCTGCGCGCTCATCGGCCTCTTGGGTGCCGGTTCGGCGTCTCTCCTTACGAGGCCGACGTATACGTCTGAAACTAAGCTGTTTGTCGCCCTGCAGAACTCTCAAACAGTCTCGGAGCTTCAGCAGGGAAACGTGTTCACACAGGCGCGCGTTCAGTCATATGTAGAAACCGTAAGCACCCCCACGGTGCTTCAACCTGTAATCGACAGCCTTGGTCTGGACGTAAGTCCGCAGGTCCTTGCCCGAAGCATAGTTGCTAATTCGGATCCAAATACGGTCCTAATAACCATTTCCGTATCCAATGAATCTCCAGTCCGGGCTGCGGCTATAGCTCAGGCTGTCGGCGGCAGCCTAGTTGATGCGGTTGACCAACTGGAGCGGCCTTCACGGGGTGGCGACTCCCCTGTAAGGCTCTCCATCGTTACGCCGGCCAGTGCCCCAACGTCACCTACGGCCCCGAACGTGCGTCTTTATCTTGTTGTGGGTTTGCTCGGAGGCTTAGGAATGGGCTTCGGATTTTCGGTGCTCCGTGCCCTACTCGATAGCAGGGTGAGGGGCGAAGCAGACTTACGCAGGGTTAGCGACGCCCCCGTTCTCGGAGGAGTAAGTTTCGACTCCGACGCAGCAAAAAAGCCGCTGCTCACACAAACAGCCCCACAGAGCCCAAGGGCTGAGTCTTTCCGACAGCTAAGGACTAATCTTCAATTTGCTAGGGTCAGCCACACATCCAAGGCAATTCTCATGACGTCGTCCCTTCCTGGCGAGGGAAAAAGCACAACCGCTACTAATCTCGCCATCGCCCTTGCTCAGGCAGGCCAGAAGGTGGCTCTTGTCGACGCCGACTTACGGCGGCCCATGATAGCCGATTACTTGGGCTTAGAACGAAATGCGGGTCTAACTACTGCCCTCATAGGAAGAGCGGAGGTAGATGACCTCCTGCAGCCGTGGGGAACGGATCAGCTCTATGTATTGACGGCTGGGCAGATACCTCCTAACCCCAGTGAGCTGCTTGGCTCAGAAGCAATGCAAAGCCTAATAGCTCGGCTCGAAGCAAGATTCGACGCGGTTATTATCGATGCCCCGCCGCTCCTCCCAGTCACTGATGCAGCCGTATTGGCGCAGCAAGTTGGTGGCGTAGTTCTAGTTGTAGGTGCCGAGAAGGTTCGCCTGACAGACCTTCAAAAGTCGCTGGCAGCGCTAGATATGGTTGAGGCCGATGTGATGGGTGTGGTCCTTAATATGCTCCCGTCCAAGGGGCCAGATGCATACACTTACGGCTACTACAGCAGTGTCAATTCCCCGCAGACAAGAGCAAGGGACACAATGATGCCCGAGCAGTCCACACCAGCATCAACCGACTCCTATAGTGATCAAACCCTGCAATTCCACGACTCCTCGCTGCCCGCTAGATTGCGAACAAACAGGGATCGCAGTGCCCGATAGAAAGCCAAAAGCATCGGTCACAGCGGTACCAACCCGCGATGATACAAAAGGACCTAGCAAATCAGCTCGCTTGCGCAAGCATCGTTGGAGCGTTAAGGCTCGACTCTTCGTCTTTGCAGGAATTTTGCTTGCCGCGGGAGGAGCGGGAAGCATTTGGCTTACCTACAACGGGATGTTACTTCGATCGGAGTTGCTGACTGCCAGTTCGCTTATCCCGTCGTTCAGAACCCAGGTACTTCAGAAAGATTTCGTTTCAGCAGAGGCCACGCTCAACGACATCCGGGAACATGTAAAAGTTGCCGAGTCAGCAGCCACGGACCCCTTGTGGAAAGTTGCCACTGGTCTGCCATGGCTTGGACCGAACCTGTCCGCTGCTACCGAGATTGCGCTCTCAGCAGATGATGTGGTCGTAGGTGCTGCGGCCCCGCTCCTACGGGTGGCAGACTCACTCGACTGGGACGCGCTAACGCCGCGCAATGGAAAAATTGATGTTAGACCGCTAGCAGGAGCAGCACCGGATGTTGCCTCCGCCGCCCATACCGTACAACTCACCCATGCAAGACTATCCAGCATCGACGATGGCCAATTGCATGCCGAGGTGGCAGGTCCCCTTCGTCAGATGACTGACATTATGGCAGATCTGGGGCGGGGTCTGAAGGACGCGGCTAACGCCTCTGCACTACTCCCCCCGATGTTAGGAACTACAACAGACCCGCGAAATTACCTCGTGCTCATGCAGAATAGCGCCGAAGTCCGGGCAACCGGGGGACTCCCCGGCGCTCTCGCCGTGATTCGGGTTGAAGACGGAGCGCTGGAACTCACTGCCCAAGTTAGCGGTGCAGCCTTGGGTCGCTTTGTGCCGCCCGTAGAAGTCGATGCTAGTCAATCTGACATTTACAGCAGCAGACTTGGGGCCTACATAAGTGACGTTAACTTAACCCCCGACTTTCCTACGGCGGCGCTAACCGCGAAGTCGATGTGGGAGGATCGTTATGGAACGGTAATTGACGGTGTCATAGCTCTAGATCCAGTCGTCCTGGCTTACTTTCTGGCAGCGTCTGGTCCCGTCTCGGTTCCTCAAGTGGTGGCGCTCCCGGGCCAGGAAGGGTTACCCTCAACTCTTACTGCCGACAATGTCGTCCCAACTTTGCTTTCGGACGTATACCGGCTAGTTGACAAGAACGAGCACCAAGATGCCTATTTTGCTAGTGTGTCCCGCGCGGTCTTTGACGGAATCTCTTCCGGAAGCATCTCTAGTCACGCGCTTGTCGACGCAGTAGTTAAGAGTACTGCCGAAAATCGACTTCGCGTTTGGAGTGCACGAAAAAATGAGCAAGAGATCCTGCAGGAAACAACTCTTGGGGGATCTATTTCCGGGCCGGCTGCTGGGAGTGCGTCATTTGGTGTTTATTTCAACGACGGTACCGGCGCCAAGATGGACTACTACGTTCGCCGCACGGTACAGCTTGAGCAGGCCTGTCCGGTCGACGGGTATTCGCAGTACAGGGTTAAGATCACTTTGACGAACACGGCTCCTTCCGATGCTGCAACAGTCCTGCCTACGGCAGTAACGGGTGGAGGTGGGTTCGGCACTGCGCCTGGGTCTGTCCAAACCAACGTGATGGCTTACGGCCCAACGCTGTCCCACGTGGACAGCGTCTCGCAGGACGGAACGAGAGTGAGTTTCGGGTCCCACATTCATAGCGGGCGGCCGCTCGGCATGGTGGCTGTGAAGCTCGGCCCCGGCGACAGCACCACCGTGGAGATGGTCTTTGTGAAGGTCGTGCAAGAGGGAGCTCCCTCCCTATCTGTGACTCCTACAGTTGAACCTGTCAAAGACGTGACACTGCCGACAAAAATTGCACAGTGCGCGGCATAGTACGAACCTTTGCTTAACACCAGCTAAACCTTCTTGATTAACATTGCTGGCAACGGCCAATGGATGGTACCTTCTCTGTTGGGATATATATCCGTAATTCTGCGCAGGTCTCGCGCAGCGGGGAAGTTTCCTCAAAACGGGTACATCAAAACTTAAACGTCTCCGGGGGGACAACAATGAAAAAATCACTAGCAGCACTCGCGCTTGCCGGTTCCATCGCCCTGATCGGTTCAGCGCCCGCCATGGCAGCCACCTACCCGCCTCTTCCGCCGCAGGCTGCAGTTTCTGACGGCGTCGTCGGCCCAGGTGAAACCTTCATCTTCCGTGGCCAGGGCTTCCTTGCCGGGGAATCACTCACAATTCGCGTCACGCCCGGTAACCCGCCAGCCGCCTCTGGCGCCAACATCGCTGGTGGCCGTGCGGTTGCCGCTCGGATCAGCGTTGTGACCGAAGCGCAGACGCTGAAGGCGACAGCCGATGCCAACGGTGCGTTTGCTGTTCCGGTGGCAATCAACGAACCGGGTACTTACCTTCTGACCGCAACCGGCGACACCTCCGGCATCACTGTTGGTCCCGTCACCGTTACCGTTGCAGCTACGCTCGCCAACACGGGTGGCGCTCCTTTGGCTAACACCGGCGGAACCCCTCTTGCCAACACCGGTACCGACGCCAGCCTGCTCCTCTGGGGTGCAGCAGGCGTAGGCGCTCTGGGTCTGGGCGCGGCGGGCGTCATTCTCGTCCGCCGTAACAAGTCGGAAGCTGCTGCCTAACCGCAACATCTCCTAGTACCAAAGAAGGTGGGGGTCTCCGGGAAGCCGGGAGCCCCACCTTCTGTCTTTTAACCGTAATGCCCGCCCCAGTGGCTGAGGCTGTGGTACTTATAAGAACTATGGGGAGACATTGGCGACGAGTACCACGGCAATACGACTTCTCCCTACCCCTCCCAAGTCCTCAGGTGCTCAGCTACGCTCTCCTGGTGCTGCTAGCGGTTGCCGCCCTTGGCGTCGCGGCGTTAGCCCTTCTACAGAGCGCCTGAGGGCTAAGTGAAGCTCCTCCACAACCACCGGCTGTGGCGTGTAGTCCTCGTAGCCATGATGGTTCCCTTGGCCCTCATCGCCTTCTGGCCCAGCCCGGTGGACGAACCGATCCAAGGCCTGCTGGCCCGCATCCTGAGATTCCTCCACCGCAACGGAATTCCGGACTGGTTCAGTTACAGGTTTGTAGAGGCTTCGGCCAACGTTGCGCTTTTTATCCCCATCGGATTCGTAAGTTCGCTTGCTTTTCCAAAAAAGGCTTGGTGGCGGATAGGCGCTTTTGGCCTGCTGATTTCCGGCTTTATCGAGCTGGGACAACTCCTGTTTCTTCACGACCGATTTGCAAGTCCTGGAGATCTTGTAACAAATGCGTCAGGGGCTGTCATCGGGGGGCTGTTGGCCATTGTGGCGCTTAAAAAAGTACAGGTCCGCCGCCTTTCGGCAACGGACCTGTAAATAGTAAGGAGCGTCAGTTAGTTGACGAAGCCCTTCATCCAGGTCTTCAGGTCCTCGCCGAACTCCACGCGCTCGGACGCCAGGGTGATGACTGCCTTGAGGTAGCTCAGCTTGTCGCCGGTGTCGAAACGACGGCCCTTGAAGACCACGCCGTACACGCCGGAGCCTTCGCCCCCGCCGGCTGCCAGGGTCTGCAGGGCATCCGTCAGCTGGATCTCGCCGCCGCGGCCGGGCTCCGTCTCCTCCAGGATGCCGAACACGGACGGGTGCAGCACGTAGCGGCCGATCAGGGCCAGGTTGGACGGCGCCTCCCCTGTGGCAGGTTTCTCCACCAGGCTGTTGACGCGGACGTAGTCCTCACCGTCCACCGGGGTGATGTCTGCGCAACCATAAGCGCTGATCTGGGACGGGTCCACCTCGATCAGGGCGATCACCGAGCCACCAGTCTTCTGCTGCACCTCCATCATGGTGGTGAGCAGGTCCTCGGCCTCATCGATGAGGTCGTCGCCCAGCAGGACGGCGAAGGGCTCATTGCCCACATGCTGTGCAGCGCACAGCACCGCGTGGCCCAAGCCCTTGGCCTCGCCCTGGCGGACATAGTGGATAGGACCGAGCTCGGACGCGTGCTCCACAGCGGCCAGGCGATCGGTGTCGCCCTTCCTCTCCAGTGCACGCTCCAGGCCCGGCTCGCGGTCAAAGTGGTCCTCGAGGGAGCGCTTGTTGCGCCCCGTGATCATCAGCAGGTCGGTGAGGCCGGACTTGACGGCTTCCTCCACCACATACTGGATGGCCGGACGGTCGACCACCGGCAACATTTCCTTCGGCATTGCCTTGGTGGCGGGCAGGAAGCGAGTTCCCAGTCCGGCAGCAGGAATGACGGCTTTGGTTATAGCTTTGCCCGTTGTCATATGTGAACCTTACAAATCGGCCATGGCGGATGGCAATTTCCTGCCGGTACATCTCGGCTCACGCACCGTGCGGCGGGCAGGGCTGGTTGTACACCCTACACGCTCCGCGCCGGGGGAAGAAGGATCTTCGGCACCTGGCTCTAGCCTTGGCGCGCCTTCATTCGCGGGTTTTTCTTATTGATGACGAAAGTACGGCCCCGGCGGCGGACGAGCTGCGCACCCGGAATTTTTTTCAGTGCCCGCAGCGAGTTTCTTACCTTCATGTTGTGCTCCTCAGTGGTGTTTCCGTTGGTTGGTTTAGGCCGAAAGGATCAGGGAACGAGGCGGTGCCGGATGCCATTTCCGTATCGGTTAGTTCGCATGCCTTCAGTAGTGCGCCGATTTCTGCGGCGTCGAGGTCGTCGCCGGTGATGGCCAGGACGGTTCCCCGGTCGCCGAACTCCGGATGCCACCCCAACGCGGCGTCGCGGGATTCAGCCGCCGACACACCGGGCAGGGAGGTTCGCCCGGCCTGCCAGGGGCCCGTGTTTTCCAGCCAGATGCGTGGTCCGACGCCCTGGACGGAGATCCGGCAGGCCGGTGCTGACGCCACCCAGATCCGCCCCCGCAACCAGCAGCACCCCTGGGCGAGGGCTGCCAGGGCATGCCGGAAACGTTCCGGGTGCAGGGGACGCTCAACCCGCTGCACCACCGTGGTGAAAGGTGCAGACGAGGCAACAGGGACACGTACCGAGCCGGGTACGGTCCGGGCTAATGCGTCCGCCAGGTCATGCCTGCCGAGCCGGATGTCGCCGCTGGATTCGGTAACTTCAGCGTGCGGCGCCAACTCTTTGATGAGCTGGACACCGCGGGCGCGCTCATAGGCATCCACCGGCACCAGGGCTGGATCGGCCAGCACCACCGAATCGTTGAACAACAGCTCCCCCATCAGGAACTCCCCCGGGGTACGGTCATCCTCGGGGACGGGAGTAAAACCGGATTCGAACAGCGTGTGGTGGTCCCAGATCTGGTCCTCCACTGCGTCAGGTGCGCAGGCCAGCACCACTGAATCAATGACCAGGGAATCCCCAAGACCTTTCCGGAGGGCCTGCACCGCGGTTTGTGAGGCCACTGCCGGAGGCAATCCCAGAATGATGCGCGGACCTGCCCTCAGCAGCCGGGCCACAGCGGGCACGACGTCCAGCCGCACGGTGCAGCTAAGGCAGCCGTGCTCCAGCGTGGATTCCTCCCGCTCAAAACACCGGCCATCCTGATAAACCCGGCGGACGACCACGCCGTCCTCCAGCAGGTCATGAAGGACGACAAGCGCGCCGGGCGACCCCGCCGCCAGTGCGGCGCACGCCTGTTGGCGGCTAAGGATGTCAAGGGAGCTCACAACAGTCACATGCATAGCCGAAAGCATACATGAGAAAGATTCTCATTATCAACAGCTCGATGCCGCACTCCGGCCCATCAGCCCCCTGAGCCGGTCCAGACCTCGGAGCAAGGCCTTCATAATTGACACTGATTCTCATTTGCATGAGAATCGCTGTCATGAAATCCCGTACACGGCTTGTTCTTGCCATGCCCCTTTTGTCCGCTCTTTCACTGACAGCCTGCGCTTCCGGCGCCGGGGAGGCTTCCCCCTCGGGCACGTCCGGGGCTGGGGCTGGGGCTGCGCCCCTGAAGGTCATGGCGTCCTTCTACCCCCTGCAGTACGTGACGGAGCAGGTGGGAGGGGACAAGGTGGAGGTTGAATCACTTACCCCTCCGGGGACCGAGCCCCATGACCTTGAGCTCTCCCCGGCAGCCGTGGCGTCCCTGGAAAACGCCGCCGCCGTGGTGTACCTGTCCGGGTTCCAGCCCGCTGTGGACGAAGCCATCAAGCAGGCGTCCCCCGCCCGCGCCCTGGACGTCTCGGAGGAAGCAACCCTGCCCGCCGGACACTCCGAACATGACCACGGCACGGAAACACACACCGAGGCCGCCGCCGAGGAAGAAGGGCACGCGGAGGAAACGGAAGCGGGCCACTCCGAGGAAGCGGAAGCCGGCCACGCCGAGGAAGGCCAGGACCTGCACTTCTGGCTGGATCCTGAGCGCCTGGCCCACACCGCCCACGCCGTCGCCGAGGAACTGGCCGAAGCCGACCCTGCGAACGCCGCCGCCTATGAGGCCAACGCCGAAGCCCTGTCCGGGAAATTGACGGCACTGGATGGGGACTTCAGCCAGGGCCTGAAGACCTGCAAGAGCCGGACAATCGTCGTCTCCCACGAGGCCTACGGCTACCTCACGGCCAAGTACGACCTGAACCAGGCCGGCATTTCCGGCCTGGCACCGGATACCGAACCGTCACCGGCACGGCTGGCCGAAATAGGCCAGGTGGTCAAGGATGAAGGGGTGAGCACCATCTTCACCGAAACCCTGGTCAACCCCAAGGTCGCCGAAACACTCGCCGCCGACCTGAACGTCAAGACCGCGGTCCTGGACCCGCTCGAAGGGCTGACCGACAACAGCTCCGACTACGAAAAAGTGATGCGCAGCAACCTCGAAGCCCTGCGCACCGCCCTGGACTGCGCCTAGACCGTGACCGCTGACCAGCCGCCGATCCGGACACGGCAACTGCATGTGTCCGTGGAAAGCGGGACCATCCTGCACGGCATCGACCTCACCGTCCCGGACGGCGAAGCCGTTGCACTGCTGGGAGCCAACGGGTCGGGCAAATCCACCCTGGTCAAAGCACTGATGGGCATCGTCCCGGTGACCTCCGGCACCGCCGAGATCTACGGCGCGGATGTCACCGCAGCCCGCCGCACAGTTCCCTGGTCCCGGATCGGCTACGTCCCGCAGCGGCTGGGGCCAAGCTCCGGGGTCCCGGCAACCGCCGTCGAAGTGGTGGCCTCCGGGCTGCTGGACAACAGGCGGCTGCGGACCGGCCGCGCTGCCCGCCGGAAAGCACTGGAGGCGCTGGAGCAGGTGGGACTGCTCGAACGCGCCCATGACAGTGTCCAGGTGTTCTCCGGCGGCCAGCAGCAGCGGGTGCTGATCGCCCGCGCCCTGGTGCGGGAGCCGGATCTGATCATTCTCGATGAGCCGCTGGCGGGAATCGACCGGGCATCCAAGGAGGCCCTCGCCCGCACCCTGGAGCGGATGCGTGAAAGAGGCACCACCATCCTGGTGGTGCTTCACGAGCTGGGCGAACTGGCCGGCATGGTGGAGCGGGCCGTGGTGCTGCGCCGCGGACGGGTCATATTCGATGGCCCGCCGCCGGCCGCCGCACCGGGACACGACCACCCGGACCATGACCACGTACACGCCCACGGAGACCCTCCCCTGCCCGGACATACCGTCCCTGACCTGCGATCGGAGTGGTAGTGGCTTTCTTCGACGCTATGGCCACCATGCTTTCCAGCCCGCTGATGCAGCGCGGCCTCATGGTCGCCGTGCTTGTTGGCATCTCGGCGCCCGTCATGGGCACCTACCTGGTCCAGCGGCGCCTTGCCCTGCTTGGTGACGGAATCGGGCACGTGGCACTGACCGGCGTGGCCATGGGCTGGCTCGCCGGAAGCGCTGCAGGGCTCACCCCCCACGACCTGCTCGCCGTACCGGGGGCCGTCATCGCCGCCGTCATCGGGGCGGTGCTGATCGAGCTGGTGCGGGAAAAGGGCAAAACCAGCGGCGACGTGGCCCTTGCCCTGCTCTTCTACGGCGGCATCGCCGGCGGAGTGCTCCTCATCGGGATCGCCGGCGGTACCGCGGCCAACCTCACCGGCTACCTGTTCGGATCCATCTCCACCGTCACGGCCCTGGACGTCTGGCTCGCCGCCGGCCTGGCCGCACTCATCCTGGGCATCGGCCTGGGACTGCGGCCCGCCCTCTTCGCGCTGAGCCATGATGAGGAATTCGCCCGCGCCACCGGCCTTCCCGTCCGGGCACTGAACATCCTCATCGCGGTGCTGGCAGCCCTGACGGTTTCCGTGTCGATGCGGGTGGTGGGAGTCCTGCTCGTCTCGGCGCTGATGATCGTACCGGTCGCAATCGCCCAACTGACCGCCAAATCCTTCCGTGCCACGATGGGCACCGCCATGATCATCGGTGCCGCGGTCTGCGTCACCGGGCTGTCCATCACGTACTTCCACCGCCTGTCCCCCGGGGCCACCATCGTGGTCCTCGCCATCGGCGTCTACGCTGTTGTGGCCCTCGCCCGGCCCTTCCTTCCGCGGCCCAAGCATGCCACCGGCCCGCACCTGGACGCCGAGGACGACCTGCGGCTGCACGAGGCAGCCTAAGGTGGAGCGCCGGACCCGGCAGCGCTCTGCCCTTGATGAGCTGCTGGAGCGCACACCGGAGTTCCGCAGCGCCCAGCAGCTGCACGCGAAACTGCGCGAGAACGGCGAATCGGTGGCCCTGGCCACGGTTTACCGGCTTCTGCAGTCCATGGCCCGCGAAGGCGAAATCGACGTGCTGCGCAGCGAAGACAATGAAAACCGGTACCGCCGCTGCCAGCGCCAGGAACACCACCACCACCTGGTATGCCGGCAGTGTGGATACACCGTGGAAGTCACGGAGACCACCATCCAGCGCTGGGCTGACGCGACCGCCCGGGAACACGGCTTCACGGTGGTCTCACACGCCGTAGAACTCCTCGGTGTCTGCGCCGGCTGCGAGGACAGCAGCAAGGCGTAAGCGCCAAAGCACCGGCTCACTCCAGCTGCCGGAAGCCTGTAAACCCTGCACGCCCTCCCCTAAGTCCCCGCAGCGTTCTTGGGCAACGCATTCATGAGCATTTGGTAATGATAATCATTTGCAAGTAGCATGGCGCGTTGGAACTTGAACATTTGGCAATACAAAAAGGAGCGGACCATGCTTGGGCGCACGATGAGAATGGCCGGGGCGTCAGCGGCCGCGGTATTGATGATGGCCGGATGCGCTGCGGAAGGCTCGTCAAAAAACCAGGCCCCGCAGCAGCCATTGAAGGTGGTGGGGCAGTTCGAGCTTCACGGCCTTGACCCCTCAACCACAGGGGGGTTCTTCACCCGCCTGCAGGTGGTCGAAACCCTTGTGGACGCCGACAACCAAGGGGTACTGCAGCCAGGACTCGCCACCGGCTGGGAGGCCTCCCCGGATAATCGTTCCTGGCGTTTCACCCTCCGCGAGGGTGCCAGCTTCCACGACGGAACTGCCGTCACCGCAGAAGCCGTCGCCGCTGCGCTGGAAACCGCCCGGAGCAAGGCCGCAAGCCCCTTCTCCACCGTCCCGGTAAAGGCCGTAACGGCCGAGGGCGGCGCGGTCCGCGTGGACCTGACGCAGCCGTACGCCCCGCTGCCCGCCGTGCTGGCCCACACCAGCACACAGATTCTGGCCCCCAGCTCGTATGCGGCGGACCGGACGGTCACCGACGTGGTGGGCTCCGGCCCTTACAAGGTGACCCGCCTGGAGCAGCCGGGCACCATCGAACTGGCTGTCTCCGAGCAATGGCAGGATGAAAAGCCGCCCATCACCGAAGTCCACTACCAGGCAGTAGGCAGGTCCGAAAGCCGCGCACTGATGGCCGAAAGCGGCCAGGCCGACGTCACCTTCGGGATGGACCCCACCAGCCTGCAGCGGATCAAGCAGGCCGGCAAGCAGGACATCGAACAGGTAACCCTCCCCCGGACCATCCTGTTGAAGGTCAACGCGGGCCACGAGATCCTGGGTGACGTCCGGGTCCGCCAGGCCCTGAGCCTGGCCCTGGACCGCGAAGCGATGGCAACTGCCTTGCTCAGGGACCCCGAGATGGCCGCTACCCAGCTGTTCCCGCCGTCGCTGCCCGAATGGCACCAGGACAACGTCACGCCGCTGACCCACGACGTGGAGGAAGCCCGCAAGCTGCTCACCGAGGCGGGCTGGGTGCCGGGAAGTGACGGCACCCTGGAGCGCGAGGGCCGGAAATTCTCGATCAGCCTGCGCACCTTCCCGGACCGGCCCGAGTTGCCTCTCCTGGCCACCGCCATCCAGGCGAAACTCAAAGAACTGGGCGTTGCCGTTGACGTGAAGGTCGGCAACTCCAGCGAAATCGCCGCCGGCCACCAGGACGGTTCCCTGGAACTGGCACTGTTTTCCCGGAACTACGCACTCGTACCCGACGCACTGGTAACCCTCGCGGACGACTTCGCCCCCAACGGCGCGGACTACGGTTCCATGGGCTGGAACAATGCAGACCTCACCTCGACATTGAACACCATGGCCACGGGCGCCGGCACCGGCAGCCTGGAGGAGAACCGGCGGACGGTGACCGAAATTATGCACGCTGAACTGCCCGTGATCCCCGTCGCCTGGTACCGGCAAAGCGCCGTGGTGAGCAAGCGGGTTGACGGCCTGGTCCTTGATCCCCTGGAACGCTCCTGGCGGCTCACCGACCTCAGCTGGGCAAAGTAAAAGGGGAACGAAAGTCCGTGCAAACACCCACAGCGAGGCTGCAGGTCCCTTCCGGACCTGCAGCCCGCATCCTTCGCCAACGCACCGTGCAGGCAGCCGCCGTCGTCCTGCTGGTCTCCACCGCGTGCTTCGCCATCGTGCAGAACCTGCCCGGAGACATTGCTTTCCGCATCGCTGCCGGCCGCTACGGCTACGACCAGGTCACCGCAGCATCAGCGGACAGCGTCCGCGCTGAACTGGGACTGGACCGGCCTATCTGGCAGCAGCTCCTGGACTGGATCGCCGACCTGCTGACCTTCAACCTCGGAAACTCCCTGGTGACCGGGGCCGACGTCGCCGGGGAGCTGGCCTTCTATCTCTCCAGCAGCACCCAGCTTGCCGTGGCAGCGCTGGCCATCGCCTTCGTCACGGGTGCCACCGCCGGAGCCCTTGCCGCCGCCAGGCCCGGCGGAGCGATGGACCGGATCACCAACCTGTGGGTCTCCGGAGCACGTGCACTTCCGCCGTTCCTCCTCGGGCTGGTCCTGATCCTGGTTTTCTCCGTCCACCTTGGGGTGCTGCCGGCCGCAGGCCACGGTGAAGCAGGCAACATCGTGCTGCCGGCAGCCACCCTTGCCGTGGGCCTCTCCGGGCTCTTCGCCCGCGTCACCCGCGACACCGTGGTGCAGGTCAGGGAATCCGGGTACGTCCACTTCGCCCAAACCAAAGACCTCAGTGCCCGCCTGGTGTTCTTCCGGCACGTAATGCGGAATACCGGAGTGACCCTGATCGCCTATGTGGGGGTGCAGGTGCTGATCCTCATCGAAGGCGTCGTCATCGTCGAAAGCCTCTTCGCCTGGCCGGGCCTGGGACACGCACTGGTGCACGCGATTTTCTGGCGGGACATCCCCATGATCCAGGCCACCGCCGTGGCACTGGCCCTCCTCGTCGTCGCCCTTAACACGGCCGTTGACCTGGGCTCGGCCGCCATCGACCCCCGTCCCCGCCGCCGCGAGGTGGTCCTGTGATGACTCCCTCCACCCTCAGCAAGCGGCCGCAGCCGGCCAGTGCAGTTACCTCCGCACCGGTCCGGGACCGGACCGGCTGGCTTGCCGCTGCCTCCGGGGCCCAGCGTGCAGCGGCCGTGCTGCTGGCCGCGCTGGTGCTCTTTGCCCTGGCCGGCCCGTTGCTCTGGCCGGGCCACGCAGTCCAGGACCTGTCCCGGTTCCTGGAAGCCCCCAGCCTGGCCGAGCCACTGGGCCGGGACCACCTGGGCCGCAGCGTCATCGCGCGGCTCGCCCACGCCACCCGCCTGTCCTTGCTGATGGCCCTGCTGTGCGTCGGGACGGCGCTGCTGCTCGGAACACTGGCCGGCATCACAGCCGCCTGGCGGGGAGGATGGGCAGACACCGTCCTGCACGGACTCTCCGAAGCGTTCATCGCGCTTCCGGCGCTCCTGGTGGTCCTGATCTTCTCGGCCCTGGCCAACGGTGAGCTGTGGTCGCTGTACATCGGGCTGGCCCTGGCCCAGTGGGTGGAGTACTTCCGGATGATCCGGTCCCGCAGCGGCCTGGTGCTGGCCGGTCCGGCCGTTGAGGCAGCCGGCCTGCTCCAACTCGGACCCGTGCACATCGTGCGCCGGCACCTCTGGCCCGAGCTGCGGCCCCTGCTGACCACCATGGCAACCTTCGGCGTCGGATCCTCGATCCTGGCCCTGTCCACCCTCGGTTTCGTGGGCGTCGGAGTCCGGCCGCCCACACCGGAACTGGGGCAGATGATCACCGAAGCCTTCCCCTACTACCATGAGGCGCCCTGGATGTCCCTGGCACCTGTCCTGGTTCTCATCACCATCCTCACTGGGCTCCTGGGCCTGCGAAACAAGGAGTCCCGCCCGTGACGATGCGCCTGAAGAACCTTGCAGTAACCCACGGCCAGACAACCCTGGTTGAGGCCGACAGCCTGCACTTCACGCCCGGGCGTCCCGTGACCATCGTTGGCGAAAGCGGTTCGGGCAAGTCACTGCTCGCCCACGCGATCATGGGGACCCTCCCGGCAAACCTCACGGCGCAGGGAAGCCTCAGCATGGACGGGCAGGACTACGACCTGTCCGAGCCCGGCAACAGGCGCAAGCTCTGGGGCCCGGTCATGTCCCTGCTGCCGCAGGAACCCATGCTGGCCCTGGACCCGACAATGCGGACCAGGGAACAGGTGGCCGAAGCGGCGGCCACCTTCAGGACCGACAGGAAAAACGCCAGGAGTACCGCCGGGAGCCTGTTGGCGGCCCTGGGCCTGGCCCACGCGGCCGGCGCGTTCCCGCATACCCTCTCCGGCGGCATGGCCCAGCGGGTGGCTTTCGCCGCCGCCACCATCGGCGGAGCACAGGTCCTGATAGCGGACGAGCCCTCCAAAGGCCTGGACGAGCGTGCCCGGACGGAGTTGGCGGCACTGCTGAAACGGCATGTCACTGACGATGGCATCCTCCTGACCATCACCCACGACCTGGAACTGGCCCGTGAACTGGGCGGCGACGTCCTGGTGATGAAAAACGCCAACATCATCGAACAGGGGCCCGCCGGGCAAGTCCTCACCGAACCTGACCACCCCTACACCCGCCGCTTGCTCGCCGCGGAACCCTCGAACTGGCGCCACCCCTGGGCAACAGCACCAGCAGCGGCACCGGAGTCAACGGCTCCCGCCCTTATCCAAGGTGAAGGGCTCGCGAAGGCGTTCGGGAACCAACAGCTCTTCTCCGGCCTCGACGTGGCCATCCACCCCCGGGAACGGCTGGCACTGAGCGGGCCGAGCGGCAGCGGCAAAACTACCCTGGGAAACGTCCTGCTGCGCCTGCTGCCCCCCGATGCCGGGAGAGTCCAGCACTCCGAGGCACTCCAGGGAGGACGGCTGCAAAAGCTCTACCAGGACCCCGCCCTGGCCTTTCCATCCCGCGTGGCACTGAGCGATTCCTTCGGCGACCTCATCCGGCGCCACCGGCTGGACCCGGAACGCCTGGAAGAGCTCATGGCCTCGCTACGCCTCGCGCCGATGCTGTTGACCCGCACACCCGGGCAGGTCTCCGGCGGGGAACTGCAGCGCCTGGCGATCATCCGGTCGATGCTCCTGGAACCGGCCCTGGTCTTCGCCGACGAACCCACCTCGCGCCTTGACCTCATCACCCAGGAGGAAACCATGGCCTGCCTCATGGAACAGGTGGAACGCCAGGGCTGCGCCCTGGTACTCGTCACCCACGACAGCAGCCTGGCCGGCGCCGTGACCCACCGCAGCATCCCACTGGGAACAACAGAAGAGTCCGTGGAAAGGACCAAAGCCTTCGCCTAGGCAGCAGACGCGGCCGCGCACCGTTTCCCGTTGCTGGAGACGGTGCCCGGCCTGGGTTTGCGTGCCCGCAAGCAGAAGGGGTTATCCCTTGAACGCAGGCTCCCGTTTCTCCTGGAAAGCCCGGAAACCCTCGGCGTAATCGTCGGTCTTGCAGAGTCTTGCCTGTTCGGCGTTCTCCTCCTGCATGGCCTCCCACAGGCCCAGGCGCTGGTCGCGGATGTGCGCCACCAGCTCCTTGCTGGCGGTGAAGGCGCCGGTGGCGCCTGCGGCAACCCGTTCCACGATCCCCCGCGTCCTGTCCAGGAGTTCGTCCGCAGGCATGGCCCGGCTGAACAGCCCCTGTGCCACCGCTTCGGCGCCGCTCATCAGCTCGGCCGTGTAGATCAGGTCCAGGGTGCGGTGCATGCCCAGCCGCTCGGTGAAGTACCAGTGCCCGCCGGAGTCCAGCGTTGCCCCCAGCTTCGCGAACGGGGACCCGAACTTCGCGTTCTCCGCCACGTACACCACATCCGTGGCCAGCAGCAGGCCCAGCCCCACGCCCAGGCAGGCACCGTGTGCTGCGGCGAAGGAGGGTGCCGGGAACGCCGCCATCTTCTTCAGCAGCGGCTCCACCAGCCCGCCCAGGTACGCGGCGGCGTCGTCGCTCTCCGGCGTTACGTTCTGGATGTCCCGGCCCGCGCAGAAGGCGCGGCCCTCTCCCCTCAGCAGCAGCGCCCGCACCTCACCGCGTGAGGCGGCGGCAGCAGCGTCGTCGTACGCCTGTGCTAAATCCGCCAGCGCCTGCTCGTCCAGCGAGTTCAGCTTGTGCGGGGCGTTCAGGACCACCTCGGCAACACCGTTGCTGATGGAGAGGGAAATCATGGGGCTCCTTGGGGTTGAAAAGACTTAGACGTCGAAGTCGACGGTGACTTCCTTGCTGGTGGGGTGCGACTGGCAGGTCAGCACGTAGCCCTTGTCCAGCTCATCCTGCTCCAGCGCGTAGTTTTCGTCCATGGTCACGCTGCCGGTGACCAGCTTGGCCCGGCAGGTGCCGCACACTCCCCCGGCGCACGCGAACGGCACGTCCGGGCGGACCCGCAGCGCGGCGTTGAGGATGGACTCGCGGGCGTGCGTGGGGCTGGCCACCTCGCCCTGCAGGCCGTCCAGCTTGAACGTGATCTTGTACGTCTCCTTGGACTCGTCCACCACCACGGGACGGCCGGCGTTCCCCTCCGGCCGGTCCGGCTTGCCGCTCGTGAACAGCTCGAACCGGATGTTCTCCGGCTTCACGCCGCGCTCGGCAAGGGTGTCCCGGCACAGCTGCACCAGCTCGAACGGCCCGCACAGGAACCACTCGTCCACGTCATCCGCGTGGATGGCAGTGCCCAGCAGCTGCTGGAGCTTCCCGGCGTCGATCCTGCCGCTCAGCAGCGGCGCGATCCGCTGCTCGCGGGACAGCACGTGGTGGATGGCCAGCCGCTGCGGGTACTTGTCCTTCAGGTCCGCCAGCTCCTCCAGGAACATCACGTCCATGGCGGCCTTGTTGGCGTAGATCAGGTCGAACCGGGACTCCGGGTTGGCGGCCAGCAGCGTGCGGGCGATGGCGATCACCGGGGTGATGCCGGACCCGGCGGCGATGGCCACGAAGCTGGCTTCCCCGTTGGAGGCCACATCCCCCGCCAGCTCCTCCGGGTTGTTCATGGAGTTCATCCGGTTCTGCTCCACGGCTTTGCCGTCCCGGCCGTGCCTTGACACGAACGCGCCCATGGGGCTCATGACGTCCAGCGTGTCCCCCGCCTTCAGCTCCGAATTGGCCCAGGTGGAAAAGACACCGCCCAGGTCCTTCTTCACGGCAACCCGGATCTCGCTGCTGCCGTCCTCGAAGCTGCGCGGCTCGGCGCAGATGGAGTAGCTGCGGCGCACCTCGTGCAGCTCGCCGGTCTCATCCGGCAGCTTGGTGCGCAGGGCCACGTACTGGCCGGGCAGGTAGTCGAAGTGGCCGGCAAGCTCCGCCGGGACATGGAAGGAGACCTCGATAGCGTCCTCGGTGAGCCGGCGCACCTCCTTGACCGTGAGCGTGTGGAAGGACGGACGACGGCGGCCGGCGGCCTGCGCCTCTTCGGCGGCGGTCTGGCGGACAACAGGCATGGGGCTTCCTTACAGGACCTTGAAGTAGTCGAACGGTTCCTTGCAGTCCTGGCACACATACAGCGCCTTGCAGGACGTGGAACCGAACCGGGTGAGTTCCTTGGTGTTCAGGCTGCTGCACTGGGGGCATTTCACGGCCAGGCTCAGCCGGACGGGGCCTGCGTGGCGGGCGGCTCCTGCTTTGCCCGTCGGCGGCGCGATGCCGTACTCCTGCAGCTTCGCCTTTCCGGCTTCGGTCATCCAGTCCGTGGTCCAGGCCGGGGCGAGCACCAGGTCCACGTGGACGTCCTGGTAGCCCTCCTTGGCGAACGCGGCCTTGAGGTCGTCGCGGATGGCGTCCATGGCCGGGCAGCCCGAGTACGTGGGCGTGATGGTGACTGTCACTGTTCCGCCCTTCCCCACCTGCACGTTCCGGAGGATGCCGAGGTCCTCGATGGTGAGGACGGGGATTTCGGGGTCGCAGACGGTGGCGGCGATGTCCCACGCCGTCTGCCGCGGCGTCCGGGTCCGGGTTTCGAAGTCCGAGATGTACATGGCGGTCACCAGCTTGCTCCGGGGTACTCGCGGGCGAGGACCTGCATCTCCGCGAGGATGTAGCCCAGGTGCTCCGAGTGCCTGCCGTACCGGCCGCCGCCGGGGGCTGCCGGAACGTCCGGCACGTCCAGTTCCGCTTCGGCCAGGACCTCGCCGGTGAGCCGGTCGAAGTCCTCCCGCAGGCTGGAAGGCGCGACGGCGGCGCCCGCCCCGGCGAGGCGGCGCGTCAGGTCATCGTCCTGGAACAGTTCGTTGACGTACGGCCACATCAGGCGCAGGCCGTGGATCATCCTGGTGCGGGACTCCTCCGTGCCGCCGGCCAGGCGCAGGATCCACTGGGCGCTGTGATCCCGGTGGTAGTCCACTTCCTTCACGGCCTTGGCGGCAATGGCTGCCAGCGTGGCGTCCGTGGATCCGGTGAGGCGGCGGTACAGCTCGAACTGGTAGTAGCTCACGATGAACTGCCGCGCGATGGTCACCGCGAAGTCGCCGTTGGGCTGCTCGAACAGCTCGGCGGAGCGGAACTCATGCTCGCGGCGGAAGTAGGCCAGGTCATCCTCGGATTTATCCCAGGCGCCGCCGGCGTAGCTGAGGAAGCTCCGGGCGTGGCCCAGCTGGTCCAGGGCGATGTTGCCCAGCGCCACGTCCTCTTCCAGCTCGGGGGCGCGGGAGATCCAGTGGCCCAGGCGCTGGGCGAGGATCAGGGCATCGTCGCCCAGGCGCAGGGCATACTCGGCCACGTCCTCGCTCGGCCTGGTGATTCCGGTGCGGACCTCGAGGGCGATGTCCTCCGGGCGGAGGGCGTTGCCCGGGGTGATGCGGGTGGCACTGGCGTTGGAGTCGCCGCCGGCCACACCGTTGGAAATGTCGCCGTGGCCAGTTGTCTCTGGTGCATTGGTGTTCGTTGGGGGTGTGCTCACAGGTGCTTCACCCCTTCGCTCTTGGTGTAGTACGTGGCGTGCCGGTAGTCCTTGCCCTGCGGCGACTCGAAGAAGGATCCCTTGGAATCCGGGTCGCTGGCGGCGATGGCCTCGGCCGGGACAACCCAGATGGAGACGCCCTCGTTGCGGCGGGTGTAGAGGTCGCGGGCGTTGCGCAGGGCCATGGCGGCATCCGGTGCGTGCAGGGAGCCGGCGTGGACATGGCTGAGGCCGCGGCTGGACCGGACAAAGACCTCCCACAGGCCCCAGGCGCCGCGGTCTGTGTGGTCAGCCGCGGGCTGGTTGTCCGTGACCTGGGTTGTTGCGGCGGCCTTGGCCTCGTTGGCGGCTGCCTCCGGGGTGGGGGCGCCGGCCGGCACATGCTGCGCGCCGCGGATCACTTCACTGGCCGAACTTGCGGGAACTTCCGGGTTGCCGTGGGGACTCATGCTGCGTATTCCTTCGTCTTCTTTGACTGTTTTGCCCGCTGCTTGTCCGCATACGCGGACGCTGCCTCACGGACCCAGGCGCCGTCGTCGTGCGCTTCCCTCCGGCGCTCCAGGCGCTGGGCGTTGCAGGGGCCGCGGCCGGCCAGGACTTCCTGGAACTCGTGCCAGTCCAGCGGGCCGTGCTCCCACTTCTTCGTGTCCTCGTTGAAGCGGATCTGGTCATCCGGGAGCGTGAGGCCCAGGACCCTGACCTGCTCCACCATCATGCCCACGAAGCGGCTGCGGAGTTCGTCGTTGCTGAAGCGCTTGATGTTCCAGGCCATGGACTGCTTGGAGTTGGGCGAATCGTCGTCCGGCGGGCCGAACATCATCAGGGCCGGGGCATACCAGCGGTTCACGGCGTCCTGGGCCATCTGCTTCTGCGCGGGGGTGCCGTTGGCGAGTTCCAGGAGGATCTCGAAGCCCTGGCGCTGGTGGAAGGACTCCTCCTTGCAGATGCGCACCATGGCGCGGCCGTAGGGGCCGTAGGAGGCGCGGCAGAGCGGGACCTGGTTGCAGATGGCTGCGCCGTCCACCAGCCAGCCGATGGCGCCCATGTCCGCCCAGGTCAGCGCAGGGTAGTTGAAGATGCTTGAGTAGCGGGCCTTGCCGGCGATGAGGTCCGCCATCATCTTGTCGCGGCTCTGGCCCAGCGTCTCGGCGGCCGAGTAGAGGTACAGCCCGTGGCCGGCCTCGTCCTGGACCTTGGCCATGAGGATGGCCTTGCGCTTGAGGCTGGGGGCGCGGGAGATCCAGTTGGCTTCGGGCTGCATGCCGATGATCTCGGAGTGGGCATGCTGGGAGATCTGGCGCAGCAGGGTCTTGCGGTAGGCCGCCGGCATCCAGTCCTTGGGCTCGATGCGTGAGTCCTCGGCCATGACGCGGTCGAAGTTGGCCTGGGCTTCCGCCTCCAGTTCCTCCTGCCCGACTTGCTTACGGGGGGTTGGCTCGGCGGGCACTGACTGCAGGTTCTGCGCTGCCATGGTTGCTCCTATGCAATGACCTTCTGGGACGTGCGGAATTATTTACCGACCGTTCGTTCAGGATATGCGGAAGCGTTTGGGGGCGTCAAGCGCGTGGTGTGTTCCCCTCCCTCGGAAGGTGCGCGCCGCCGTCGTACCCTCCCTGCGTCTTGCCCCCTCCAGCTCCTCCCTCCCCGCGACTGGCAAATCCGGTTTCGACGCGGACATTCCCCTGCGCGGCCCACATATCGGGTGCGTCAGGGCATGTGCGGGTCGGGAGGGAACAACCGCGTCGCCAGCACTTCTGCACATAGCGGCAGGCACCACTTCCACCGGGTGGCGCACAGCTGACAAATTCGGTCCATGCCGGATCTTCCACCACTCCTGTTGTCCCGCGACCGTCTCCTGCACGGGCTGACCCCGAATGAACTCACCAAACGCGTGAAGGCCGGAACGCTGGTTCGCGTCCGGCACGGCGTCTATGTGAACGGGGTGGTGTGGCGGAATCTGAAACCGTGGGAGCAATACCGCCTTCGCGTCCAGGCGGCTGCTGAAACGTTCGAGAAACCCACAGTCTTCGCCCGGCGCTCTGCCGCCAGCGTGTGGGGAATACCCACCGTTGGCCTGCACCACCCGGTCCAGGTCCTCACGACGAAGAACGACGGCGGGCGGTCCCGTGCCGGCGTCAGCCGCCACTTTGCGACACCTGCGGGCATGAACGTAGTCAGGCGGGAGGGCCTGCTGGTCACCGACCGCATCCGCACCGTCCTGGACCTGGCGGCGTTCATTCCATTCGCCGAAGCCGTAGCGCCCATGGACCATGTGCTTCAGCCGGACCGTGCCCGGCGGCTGCCCGCCTTGACGAAGGCGGAACTGGAGGCCGGCATCGGATCGATCTATTCCGCTGCCGCGGGGCGGAGGATCCGGACGGTTATCGATTTTGCTGATCCTGCTTCCGGCTCGGCCGGGGAGTCGTTAAGCCGGGCACTGATCCACCTGGCCGGCTTCGAAGCCCCCGCACTCCAGCAGGAGATTTACGACGCCAGCGGCCTGGTGGGCTACGCAGACTTCCACTGGAAGCAGTCCAGGGTAGTTGGCGAGTTCGACGGCGAGACGAAGTACGTCAAACCCGAATACCTCAACGGCCGGACCCCGTCCCAGGCTGTTGTGGCCGAAAAGAACCGCGAAAACCGCATCCGCGCCACGGGAACGGGCGTGGTCCGCTGGGACTGGGCGGATCTCATGGCGGGGACGCTGGAACGTAAGTTGGCAGCGGCCGGTGTGTCCCGCCGTCGTACGCGCTCCGCCGTTATCGACGCGCAAATGCAACGGTGACGCGCAGATTCCCTCGCGCTACCGGTATTTCGGTCTCGTGAGGGAATATGCGCAGCGAAGGCCGCAGATTTTGGGGTACCGCGTTGCAGAAAGTTGGAAGGCTTGCGCCTCACCCAGGAGCCCCGAGTACACAGCCACCCGCTCGGCATGGAAGAAGGCACGAGGCTTCCTGCCGGAGGGGACTACACTGTCGGCCGCAGAAGGTCCAGGTCCTGTCCCATACATGGAAGAAAATCTCTGGACCTCAGCAGACACCCGGACCCCGGGCTTACGTCTGCAGGCGTGCTTAGACGCCGAACTCGTTGTCCGCGGTGTTGAGCAACCATCCGCCAAAGCGTGTGCCGTTCGGCTTGATGACCGGGTTACCCAGCGTGCTTCCGGCCTGCTCCAGGATGCCGATGCCCCAGGGGCTGGTCACCAGGATCTCCGCCCGCCCGTCCCCGTCGAAATCGGAAAGCGCACCGGGGCGGTTGTCAGCGGTGTTGAGCAGCCACCCGCCAAAGCGCGTGCCGTTCGGCTGAATCACCGGATTGCCCAGGGTGTTGCCCTGTTGCTCGAGGATGCCGATGCCCCACGGACTGGTCACCAGGATCTCCGCCCGCCCGTCCCCGTCAAGGTCGGCCACCGGGCCGAACTCGTTATCTGCCGTGTTCAGCAGCCACCCGCCGAAGCGGGTGCCGTTGGGCTTGATCACCGGGTTGGCCAGGGTGTTGCCCTGTTGCTCGAGGATGCCGATGCCCCAGGGGCTGGTCACCAGGATCTCCGCCTGCCTGTCGCCATCGAAGTCGGCCGCGGGACCGAACTTGTTGTCAGCGGTGTTGAGCAGCCATCCGCCAAAGCGGGTGCCGTTGGGCGCGATCACCGGATTGCTGAAGGTGTTGCCCTGTTGCTTCAGGATGCCGATCCCCCACGGGCTGGTCACCAGGATCTCCGCCCGCCCATCGCCGTCGAAATCCGCCACCGCAGCGATGTGATTGTCTCCGGTGTTGAGCAGCCACCCGCCAAAGCGGGTGCCGTTGGGCGCGATCACCGGATTGCTGAAGGTGTTGCCCTGTTGCTTCAGGATGCCGATCCCCCACGGGCTGGTCACCAGGATCTCCGCCCGCCCATCGCCGTCGAAATCCGCCACCGCAGCGATGTGATTGTCTCCGGTGTTCAGCAGCCACCCGCCAAAACGGGTCCCGTTCGGGGCGATCACCGGATTGCCCAAGGTGTTCCCTGCCTGTTCGAGGATGCCGATGCCCCACGGGCTGGTCACCAGGATCTCCGCCCGCCCGTCGCCGTCGAAATCCGCCACCGGCCCGATGAGGTTGTCCGCAGTGTTCAGCAGCCAGCCGCCAAAGCGGGTCCCATTCGGGGCGATCACCGGGTTGCTGAGGGTGTTGCCCTGTTGCTTCAGTATGCCGATGCCCCACGGGCTGGTCACCAGAACCTCCCCGCGGCGATCCCCGTCAAAGTCCCCTGCCCGGATACTCAGCCGTTTCATCCCCGTCAGAAGGTGTTTGGCGTCAGGCCGGTGGCCGATGCGCTGGGTGACGGGACGCGAGGGAGCTGCCTGTTGGGGCGATCCGAGCATCCTCAGCAGTGACCGGGCCCGGGCTGGCGTCAGGCGCAGCGGTCCCCGCCCGGTGGCGATGCCCTGCACAGCCGCCAGGGCGCCAAGCACAATGGGGGACGCGCTGGAGGTTCCGGCAAATCCGGCGGTGTACCGGCGCTGCGGATCGCCGCCCTGCAGGTCCCCATAGCCGGTGGTTACGACTTCCCGGCCCCAGCCCTGCGCGTCCACCCGGCTCCCGTAATTGGAATAATCCAGGCGCGACCGGTCCGGGCCCCAGGAACTGCCGTTGAAACCGGCCGGTGGTGCGCCCGCCCCCACCATGACAGCCCCGGACTGCGGGTTTGCCGTGTTGAACGGGTTGCGCCAGGTGGACGGGAACCCGCTCCGCGGGGTGTTGTAGACAGCATCATCAAGGTTCTGGAACCCGTTGCCGGCGGCCTCAATGACGATGATGCCGCGGTTGCTGGCTGCGCGGATGGCGGCAAACAGGTCCGGCCACCATTCCAGGGCGATCAGGCCCACATCCGAATTCGAATTGGTGTGGTTGGGTCCACCCAGTTGGCCTTCAAGGAGCAGGAAATCTCCCGGCCTCAGCCTGTTTGCGGCTTCGGTGATGGCGGTGGCCGCCGCCTGGGCAGTCCAGGACGACGCCGCCAGCCAGGCGTCGGCCGCAATACCAGTGACTCCCTTGGCATTCCGGTCTCCCCCGAGGATGCCAAAAACGGCGGTGCCATGGTCATTGGAGGCGTTGTTGGTCCCGCTGACAACGCCCCCGTTGTTGACGATCAGGTCCTCGTGGTCCAGCAGCCAGCCGTGCTCGCAGTCCACAATCCGCAGCCCGGCACCCCGGCCGCCTGCGATGGTCCAGGCAAACCGTGCGTCCACCCCGGCCGGCGGGGGATCCAGGTAGCCCTGGCGCGGAGTGAAGTCCGGGGTGGTGGGCGCCGGCTCCTCAGGCCTGGGAACCATCGTGTTCAGTGGAGCAGCCGTAGCCTGGATTGTCGGCAGCAGGATGGGCGGCCGCACGTACGCCCCTGCCACCCCGTCACTGCCCCGGAGTTCCTGCGCGATGGTCTCCAGCTCCTCGGCCGGGGCTTCGACGCGGAAGAAAGTCTGCAATTCCTCGTTGCTTTGCGTCCCCGGCACTGCCGGGCTGCCCTCGTCGATGCCCTCCGGGGTTTCCTCTGCCGGGTCCGACGGCGTCCGGCCGCTTTCAGCGAAAGCCTGCGGGAAGAGGGGGATTAGCGCAGCATGATGTGAACCCAATACATCCGACAGCGGCCCTGCCAGGGCGGAGAGCCCGGATTCAGGCACCGGCCCTGGTCCCTCTTCTGCGGCAGCTTCTGGGACAGCTTCGGCAAGCCGGCGCGCGTTCCCCGGCTCAAGCACGACGATGAGCTCCGGCTCGGAACGAGGAAGTTCCCCCTGGCCTTCGCTGCTAAGTGTGTTCACGGCGTTTCTCCTGTCCATACATCTGTTTCCCCTGGCACCCGGGCCATCGGGCCGGGTTCGGCGGCCACGCGCACGGGGCGGGAGGTCGCTTCCGCCTTTGCAGCGGAATCGTTCCAGGAACAGGCTGCCAAGGGGCGCGTTACTGCGCCGTTACTGGAAATTGAGGTCGCGGCTTATTACCTGAACCACCTCAGGAAATGTTCTTTTGCCTCACATTCTGGCCATCGTCATGGGCCTGGTGTTGTTCGTCCCCGCCGCCCTGGAGACTCCGTGGCTCGCGCACCTCGAACCCTAAAGTGTCTTCGCGAAGCTCATCGTGCGTGCACGCTCATAGGCCGGCGAGTATCCTGGCTATCGGCTGCCCGACCGGGCCGAGCCAGGCGATCAGGGTTTGGATGGGCCCCCCGAGACTTGCAAGTGCACCTGCCGCACCCGCGATTTCCGTAATTTTCCTAAGGGGGTCCACGACTTTCTCAGGCTCGGGATGTGTGCTGCTGACTTCCGCCTTTATGTCCTTGATGTGCCCCGATAGTGCCGCGAGCTGACTACTAGGGAGGCCTTCCCGCGTGCTGGTTCTCTACCTCGTATTGACCCTGTATGCGCACTTCGCGCGGCCGTGGACGCGGTTCCCCCTGAACGGGCAGGGCAGCCGTGGCTTCCACGTTTTCGATACTGGAATCGTGCTCCGCCGAAGGAGACAACATCACCTGACCGGAGGAGAACCCGCCCAGATGCGAGACGTCCGTTGACGGCCGTTCCGGAGCTGGAGCCAAGATCCTGAACGGACACACGTCCGTCAGGGTGCACTGCCAGTGCCGCGTGCACCCTGCTCACGGTCGGGTCTCACTGCCCACGGTGCAGGCCGCCAGTCTGTGGAGCATGCTGGGCCGCGCTCCGGGGCCACGGTAACGCAGGAATAACGCGGCGGGTGGTGCACTCGATGCACGAAGGCCTGCACCACAGCGCGCAGGCCTTCACGGCAACGCGGCCTTAGCCAGAACAAGGGAGATCTGCCATGGGCATTGATGCGAGGTTGAATGTCGACTTTCTGAAGCGGGCGTGGTGAGGGCAGGGGAAAGGGGCTATCCCATGGAACTGGGGAGCATCAAGTCCGGGGGGATCAGCACCGCTGCCAGGCCTGTTGAAGGGGGGACGGCCGGGACGAGCCCCGGGCACTTCGGTGGGGCCGCACTGGAACTTCGGCTCCTGGGCGACTTCCGGCTGCGACTTGGCGGGACAACCGTGGACTTGGCCCCGCGGGCTGAGCATTTGCTCGCCTTCCTGGCGTTACGGAACGACCTGAGGCGAACCGCAGTCTCCGGGCAGCTGTGGCCCGACCTGGACGATGTGCAGGCGCGGGGGTGCCTGCGGTCGACACTGTGGAGGCTGCCACGGCCCGACGGGCTCCCGCTGGTGGCAGCATCGGGTGACAGGCTGTACCTGGCTGCCTTTGTGCAGGTTGATATCCTCTGGCTGCGCGAACGCCTGGATCAGTGGTTGTCCGGTGAGGCGCCCCCCGTGGAGTTGGGCCCGCTCAGCTGGGATCTGCTGCCCACCTGGTACGACGACTGGCTGGTCCTGGACCGCGAACGTCAGCGTCAGATCCGGCTCCACGCCCTGGAACGAATGTCCGCCTGGTACGTGGGCGCAGAGCGGTTCGACAGTGCGATAGAGGCGGCGCTGCAGGCGATTGCTGGTGATCCGTTGCGGGAGAGCGCGCACCGCTGCCTCATTCGCGCCCATCTGGCCGAAGGAAATGTGAGCGAGGCCCGACGGCAGGTGAACAGCTACGTGGGACTCCTTGCCGACGCTGGAATCCCGACTCAGCTCTCCGAACGCATGCACGAACTCCTGTTGACCGCCGCCGGCTCAGCCAGCGCCCGCTGAAACCGTGAGCGCAATCCCAGCGGCGCCTGCAGGAAGGGGTCTGGTGTGCAGCCACATGCCGATGTAGCGATCATCGGCGGCGGGCCGGCCGGGCTGGCCGCCGCGCAGGTGCTCGGCAGGCAGCGCAGGCACGTGACTGTCGTCGACAATGGCCAACGGCGGAATGCTGCCGCTTCGAGCGTGCACATGCTGTTGGGACGGGAGGGTATGACGCCGGCGGGGCTGGTTCACGCGGGCCACCGGGAGCTTTCAAAATTCCCCACCGTTTCACTCCTGCTGGCGGAAGCTACCAGGGTCCTCGTGGAGGATTCGACGTTCGTGGTGTCGACAGCAGGGCACACATTCTCTGCGGACTACCTGATCCTTGCCACCGGAGTTGTGGATCAGCTCCCCCTGATCCCCGGCATTGACGCGGCCTACGGCACATGGCTGTTCCACTGCCCGTTGTGCGACGGCTACGAGGTCAGGGATCAACCGCTGGTGGTGCTCGGCGGCACAGAACAGGCAGCCTTCATGGCCGCCTACGTGCATGACCGCATCAGCCAGGATGTACAGCTCTGCTGCAACGGGGAGCAACGCCTATCCCCCGGGACACGAAGCAGGCTCCAACAAAACAACATCCGCATCATTGAAGACGAAGTCACCGGCATCCAGGCCGCCCGCAACAGCTTGGTCCTGAGCATGGGAAGTATCACAACACTGACCTACCGTGCAGGCTTCGTCGCTGCCAAATACTGCCAGCGATCCCAACTGGTCCACGAACTCGGATGCACATTGCGGGACGATGGCCGCGTGCGGGTGGATCATTTCCAGCGGACTTCCGTGCCCAACGTCTTTGCCGTGGGGGACATGGCCAAGGCGTCACCGGCGGGCGGGAACATGGCCTTCGTAGCCACTGCCATTGCCAGTGGCGTCACGGCGGCAGCATTCCTGGACGAGGACATCTTCGCGAGGAGTTGGGACAGCCAGGGAACCTCAGGGGAAAGCTGAACTGCTGCTACGCCAACAAGGGATCAGATATCGAACTCATTGTTCTTGGCGCCGGCCAGGAACGCACGCCATTCTTCCGCGGAGAACGCAATCCGGGGTCCTGGGTCCTGGGAATTGCGTACGAAAACCCTGCCCGCTTCAGGTAGCAGGGCAACCTCAAGGCAACAACTGTTGGCACAATAGGAAGAGCGTTCAAAGCTCAGTTCGTCATCCACTTCTACTCCCTTGAATGTTCGTGGCGCTTTAATTCGTGGGGGCCGCCTGTGCCGACCCAGGAGCGGCCCGGGTAGTTGCTACTGCTCCCCCGGGCCGTTGTGGAGGCTGCCCTGCAAAGGCGTGACGTCAGACGCTTACGGGAAGCACTTGCTTACGATCTGTTCGCCGCCGACATAGAGCTTGACACACACGCCGGTGGGAATGCCCCACTTGGTGCGGGTGCTCAAACAGGCGCGGACTGCGGTCCCGTTCCGGACATCGAACGGCACCGGGACGCATACCTGCCCGATCCCCAGTGGAAGCTTCAGGCAAACTCTCTGGTTGCCGGAAACGACGGAAATGCAAGAGGCGCGGAGTTCCAGCTCGCCGCCATCCACTGCGGAGAGATCGGCCGCCGCCCGCGCATCCCTTCCTTCAAACGGCTGCCTCGCCGCCTCAAGCGTTGCCGAGACTGCCTGCTCGTCGAACTCGGAGTACTCTTCGTTGGTTTCAGTCGTGGCATTTGTCATGGTTCTCCCCTTCGCGCGCCTTGTGCGGACCCGAATTGACCCGCTTATGGCATGGTGCCAAGGGCTCGTCACCGCAGCGTCACGTCCCAACCACGGTGGTCCGGGCGGCATCCGGCATCCACACCGGTGACGCGAACGTGATGCTGATGTGACGCGGACGCGGCAGACTTTTTTCTGATCACTCAGTCCTTGACCTGGGACGAGGCAGAGACCAGGAAACTACAGTGGTCAGGACCGGCCCGACCACTGAATGGAGGTGGCACATGATCCCGGACGATTATCACGCCCTTTATGACCGCGGGGTTCAAGTAGCACGCAGCGCCGAACGGCCGTCCGCGGAGTCCACCACCAGCGGACGGGACCAGTTGTCCGCTGACGTACCGGACCTGGTCATCGAGGAGGATGAAACCACCGGGCTCCCCAACCGGATCATCAGCCGGCAACCCAGCGGCCGCCTGTCTGCCCCCGGTCCTTCGGACCCGGGTGAAGCTGTGCGTCAGTTCGTCCAGGACAGGCGTGCCGTCTGGAACCTCGCGGAAGAGGACGCGGCGGCTGTGGAGGTACGGTCCGTCAGCCGCACAGGCCTTAAAACGGCGCAGCTGCTCCAAACTGTCGGCGGGGTTGAAGTATTCAATTCGGACGTGACGGTTGCGCTCGATGACGCGAACGGCGTGATCTCATTATCCGGGCAGTTCTTTCCGGGGGCGGCCGTCGCTGCCCGGCAGTCCCGCGCTGCGCGGGCAAGGACCCCGGAAGATGCGATCGCCCGGGCAGCCTTCGACCTGACCCGGGTGGTTTACCAGGCCGCTGATTTTGTGCGTGCTGAAACGCAGCCGGACAGCGGTCCGTACCTGCATTTTGAGTTCAGGGCCGGTGAGAACGACCCCCGGCCCCGGTTTGAGCGGCCGATCAGGCTGAAAGAGGTGATGTTTCCGCTGGGAAACCAGCAGTTCGCCGCCGGCCACTACGTTGAGCTGTGGATTGTCGGATTTCCAGCGTTCAGCTACGTCATCGATTCCGTGGAAACCCCATTCGTCCTGTTCCGCAAAAACCTGTCCAGCGAAAGTGCCTCCTTCACCTATCGCGTGCATAACACCGGAGACACGCTGTTCAGGCCCCATGACGGGCCGGCTCCAGGGACCCCACACCCCACTGGGAAACCGGACGGCTTCCAGGCAGACACGGTCGCGGAACGTCTGGTCACGCTGGAGAGCCTCCCGGGCCGGGACCCATGGCTTCCACCGGAGGCAACCACAACCCAGGGAAACAACTGCGTCGCCTACGCCGACCTGAAGGCGCCAACGGGACTGGACCACGGCGATATGTTGGGAAAGATTTCCGGACCCGGCACCTTCGACTACACCTACGACCACACCCGGGACGCCAGCGACCCGACAAACCTCCAGAACAGCCTTGTGGGCATGTTCTTCCACGTCAACTGGCTCCACGACCGCTGGTACGACGCCGGCTTCGACGAGGCGGCCGGGAACTCCCAGGCTGACAACTTTGGCCGCGGCGGCATCGGAGGCGATCCGATCCTGGCCGAAGGCCACGATTTCAGCGGCACAGACAACGCGAACATGTCCACCCCGGCAGACGGGGCAAGCCCCCGCATGCAGATGTACGAGTTCCTCGGCCCGCAACCGGACAAACCCACCCGCACCAGCAACCACGAGGCGCTGATCACGTTCCACGAGATGGGCCACTACATCACGAACCGGTTAGTGGGGAATGCCAATGGCCTGACCAACCAGCAAGGCCGCGCCATGGGCGAGGGCTGGGGTGACTTCTTCGCCATCTGCATGACGTCCCAACCCGACGATGACTTCACCGGCGGGATCTTCCCGGTGGGTGGCTGGACCGACTTCACCCCCACCTTCAACGACAACTACTACTACTCGATCCGGCGGTACCCCTACAGCGCGGACATCTCCAAGAGCCCGTTGACCTTCCGCCACATCAGCGCCGGACAATTGCTCCCGGCCGGTCCGCCCATCAGTCCGAACGCCGGCGGTTCGAACAGCGCTGTGCACAACGCCGGAGAGGTCTGGTGCGCAGCACTATGGGAGATCTTCGTGAACCTGGTGGCCAAGCACGGACACGAAGAAGCCGAACGGCGGATACTGCTGGACGTAGTGGGTGGCCTGAAGCTGACGCCGTCGCGGCCAACGTTCATCCACGCCCGCGACGGAATCATTTCGGCGGTAACCGCCCTCGACCCCGGGGACCTGCCCGAAGTCTGGGAAGGCTTCGGCAAACGCGGAATGGGAGTGGGGGCAGTTGCACCGGCTCAAAACTCCACCGACCTGACCGGTGTGGTGGAGAGCTTCGAGATACCGGACAATTAGCGGCCCACAGCCGCCACATTCCCTCCACCAGCCGATCACGGGGAGCGCCATGAAAGTACCAGTGCCGCCTTCAAGTTGCCGCCGAAGGTTGAACGGGCGGCCGCGCCCCGTACTGCTGCCGCGGCAGGAGCCAAGCCCGCGGCGCGAAGCCGGAATGGCGGCAACCGGGCTGGTGGATGAGGTATCCGCCGACACCTATCGGAAGGTCCTCGAAGACCTCACCGCCCACCCGACCCGGCATTCGTTCTCGACGACGTACCGCGAGGCGGCACGAACGGTCGCCGACCTGTTGACCGGGCTTGGCTACGCCACCCGCGAAGAGCCGGTCGCCGTCGGCAGCCGCGAGACGCTCAACATCGTCGCCGAAAAGCCCGGCACCGACCCCGACGACGAGCGGCGGCTGGTATACGTCGTCGCGCATCTCGACTCGGTCAACGAGGCCGGCGGCGTCAACGCACCGGCACCCGGGGCAGACGACAACGCCTCGGGCGCCGCCGGAGTCCTGGAAATCGCCCGCGTGCTGGCCGCCGTCACCGCCCGGCACGACCTGCGCCTGGTGGTGTTCGGCGGGGAGGAACAGGGGCTGCACGGAAGCCGCATCCACGTGGCCGGCCTGACGGAAGCTGACCGGTCAAGGATCACCATGGTGGTCAACATGGACATGATCGGCCGGCTCAACACCGCCACGCCCTCAGTCCTGCTGGAGGGTGCAGCGGTTTCCCAACACGTCATCGACGCCTTGGCACAAGCGGCCCAGGACACGTCGGACCTGCAAGTCTTCGTCTCGCTTGAGCCCTTCGCTTCGGACCATGTGTCCTTCATCGACGCCGGTCTTCCTGCCGTGCTGACCATCGAGGGCGAGGACCAACTGAACATCGACGAGCACACCCCCAGGGACACCCTCACCGGACTGGATGTTTCGCTGGCCATCAGCATCCTTCGGATGAACACTTCCGCGGTGGCGGGAATGCTCGGTGCGTCGGCCTGAACACCGCAGGGATTGCACCCCTATGGCCCGGAGACTGCTTCATCCCACCATTCGACTGAGAGGCAAGCACATGGAGGACCTTATTGGCCGGCTCAAGGCCGCCAACGCCCGGATCGAACGTCGGGACAGCGTGCTGGGCGAGGAAATGCTCGAACGCCGCGCAGCAACGGACGTAGCCCCGGAACCAGGCAGCCGTGTCCTCGAAGGAGCTGAGCCGGGTCCCGGACCGACGCTCGAGGTGGATGGACAAACGGTCGATCGGATCCAATTCGCGCAGGAGACCATCGTCCTGCGGACCGGGCGGCCCGTGCTCGCCGTCGTCGACGATGAAGCGCAACTCGTCTTCTCCGATCCGGAAAGCAGCGTGTGGGAGTCACGCCTCCGGGACGCTTCTCCGCGCCTGGTGCGCGCAGCGCGGGCGGTGGGACGCATCGAGGTCGAGGGACATTCCCTGGCCTGGCTCGGCACAGGCTGGCTGGTGGGCCCGGATGTTGTGGTCACGAACCGCCACGTGGCGGCCGAGTTCGGGCGCCACGACGGCACAACATTCGTGTTCAAGCAGGGAATTGGCGGCAGCAGGATGCAGGCATCAATCGACTTCCTGGAAGAAATCGGAAGCACCAGCGAACGGACGTTCCGGCTGAACCGCATCCTGCACATCGAGGATGCAAACGGACCCGACCTGGCCTTCGTGCGCGTCACCCCCACCAGTGCGCACTCCCTTGCAACGCCGATAGGCCTTTCCACCCATTCCGACGACGACGGGATGGTGGCAGTGATCGGCTACCCGGCCCGGGACAGCCGTATTCCGGACCAGCAGCTGATGGCCGAAATCTTCGGGAACGTCTACGACAAGAAGCGGCTCGCTCCGGGACAGCTGATCGGGTCGGATTCGACGTCGGTCCGCCATGACTGCTCGACGCTGGGCGGCAATTCCGGATCTGTGGTGCTGTCCCTCACGACGGGCGAGGCTGTGGGTTTGCATTTCGCGGGCCGTTTCCTTCGAAGCAACTTTGCAGTACCCAGCACCATTGTGGCGGAGCGGCTCGACGAGGTCCTGAACGGCAGGAGCCGGCCGGCTCCTGCCCATCAGACGGTTCCGGACCGCCCCACGCCGGCACTACAGCAGGCGTCCGTGACTCCCCCGGCGGCCACATTCTCGTTCGTGGTTCCCCTGCGGGTGACGGTGGAAGCCGGAACCCCATACCCCGACGATGGCAACGGCCACCGCGGCCGGGCTACCGACGGGTCATCAACAGCGGCCGATACCAGTGATGAAGTATTCACGGAAGGCGTTCCGGCCGACTACCGGGACCGGCTGGGCTACGAGGAAACTTTCCTCGGCGCTACCGTACCCCTGCCCTCGGTCACCAGCCGGGGCGATGACGTCCTCACGTTCACCGTCGACGGAAAAACCGACGACGTGCTGCGGTACGAACATTTCGCCGTCATGATGAGCAGGAGCCGCCGGCTGTGCCTGTTCAGTGCCGTGAACATCGACGGGCTGCACTCCATCTCGATGCCCCGCGTGGGGTGGCGCACGGATCCGCGCGTCCCCATCGGCGCGCAGATCCACAAGGAGTGCTACGGCGCCGAGCCGAAGTTCTCGAGGGGCCACATGACCCGGCGCGAAGACCCGGTGTGGGGTCCCCTGGAGTCGGCGTCGACGGCGAATGCGGACTCCATGCACGTCACCAACGCTGTCCCCCAGATGCAGCCCTTCAACGGCGGGATCTGGCTCGAACTCGAAAACTACGCGCTCCAGAACGCCCGCAAGGACGACATGAGGATTTCCGTCTTCACCGGCCCGTTCCTCACAAGCGAGGATCCGATCCGGTTCGGGGTCAAGATCCCCACCGAGTTCTGGAAGGTCATCGCCTTCATCCACGACGAGACCGGGCAATTGTGTGCCACCGGCTACACAATGTCCCAACAGGATTTCCTGCGGGAAGAGGAGTTTGTGTTCGGCAAGCACAAGACTGCCCAGCGGTCCATTGCCTCGATCGAACAGCGCACTGGCCTCTCGTTTGGACCGCTTGCCGCACTCGACCCCATCGAGGACGTTGAAGGCGTGGTTTCCGAACTGACCGACGTCCGGCAGATCCGGTTCATCGGACGCTAACGGCGTCAGAACCAGGGTGGAACCTTGCCTGGAAGAGCCATGAGGTCCGTAACGCCGGAGTAACGCCCGCTATCTACAGTCTTTGCATGATGTGTGGATGCCCCGTCGCAGGGACCGGCCGCGTTCCTGCCTGGGAAAGTGGAGGTGGGGCGCATGAACCCGGACACAACGGTTGAGCGGGTTGCCTGGCACGCGGCCGACGCTCTGCGGCTGGACCTTCTGAACCGCGCCTCCGGCCACTCCGCTGACGCCGGGGACAGTGCATCCGCGGCCATCTCATACCTCCGCGCGATGATCGAGGACGCAGCAAAGGAGCAGGGCTTACTTGCCACACCATGGGCGGAACTGCAGCGAACGCCCGCTGATGATCGAGCTCTTGACGCGTTCTCGCATGCGCTCGAGGAGGTGTTGCGGCAGGATCATGCCCTGGCGCAGCGCCTCGAAAACTGGATCGGGCAGAATGCCCCGCCCAGCCGCGCTGAATACGGCAGCGACGAGGGCGAAGTCCTGGAAGGGATGCCGGGTGGTGAAGAAGCCGCGCCGCCGCCGTCGAACCCGGTGCAGGCGTGGCTGAACGCCGAACTTGAGGATGCTGACCCCTCCCAACCCCTGGCTATCGGCGACACCTACACCCTCGCGTTCAGCCTCGACCAGGCGGCTAAACATACGTTCATTGCTGATGGGGCGCCCTTCAAGTTCCTGTTTCCCCCGGAAACTGACGAGGTCATCCTCACTGTGCAACTGGACAGCGAAAATTTTGACGTCCTCGAGCGAAGCCGCCCCCTGCGCTTCCGCCGGCCGGGCGTCGCCCAGGGCAAGGCCAGATTCGACATCATTCCGCGCAGGAACGGGCGGCACCAGCTGGTGGCGACCGTACATCACGCAGGAAACTTCCTGCAGCAGCTGACTGTGACCATCGATGTAGGGGTCGCTGCTGACCATCCCCTGGAGACGTCCTCGCTCGGCCGGCCCATTGCAGATGCCGCCGTGCTCCAGCCACGCGACATCGGTCTCGCCATCGAACCGGCGCCTGGGGGAGGTTACAACTGCACCGCGTGGGGAGCGACGGCGGCCCGCGTACACCTTCCGATCCAGGAGCAGGAGCTTGCATCGGCCATCGACCAGGTGCGCCGTACGCTCCTGGACGTCGTGGGCAAGCAAAAATTCCGGACCCAGCTCGACATCCCTCCGGAGGACCGCGAGGCTGCCTTGCGGCTCCTCGCCAGGGAAGGATTCCGCCTCTATCAAAAAATCTTCTACCACCCCGCCGGTGGTGCGGACGCCCGGCGCCTCGGGGACTGGCTGCGCCAACAGACCACCGGCACGGACGAGGTGCTGAAGATCCAGCTCGTGACCCGCAACTTTCCGGTGCCCTGGGGACTTCTTTATATCGACGACGGGTGGAAGGCCGACGCCATCGACTGGCAGCGGTTCCTGGGGATGAGTCACGTCATCGAGCAGATTCCGCTTCAAACGACCTTGTCGACGCTCAACGGTGTCATCGACAGCGGGTCGGCAGGGCTGTCCGTCAGTGTGAACTTCAACGAGAGCATCGACAAGCAGATGCACGCTGATTTCGTAGCCCGCCAGGTGTCCTACTGGGGAACCGCCGTCGACTTTGAACCACCTGTCAACGTGGTCAGCCGCACCAAACGCGAGGAGCTGGTCAATGCACTAAAAGACGGCGCGACGCCGGACCAGATTCTCTACATCTACTGCCATGCGGTCGCGGCCGGGCTAGTCGCCGACGGGCCTGACGCTTCGTACATGGTGCTCTCCGGCGATGAACGCGTCACACTCGGGGACCTGAACCTGGAAGCACCCACAAGCGTGCAGCTGGTGGGCAACCCGCTGGTGTTCATCAATGCCTGCGAATCCGCGGAACTGTCACCTCTGTTCTACGACGGGTTCGTGCCGTATTTCATGGCCAAGGGTGCTCGCGGCGTCATTGGAACCGAATGCAAGACTCCTGCCCTGTTCGCCGCGGAATGGGCCAGGACCTTCTTTGACCGGTTCCTGGACGGTGGCTCCCTCGGCCAGGTTTTCCTCGGCATGAGGCGCGAATTCTTTGAGCAGCACGGCAATCCGCTCGGTCTCATCTACGGTGTGCACTGCGACGGCGACACACGGGTGCAGCCCGCCATGAGCCGCACCAGCACCTAATTTCCTCTTCGAACTATTCCCCAGCCCCAGAAAGGACACCCCATGGCAATCAGGCGCATCCCTGACAGGACCGACCTGTCCTACCACCTTATTCACTACGACAAGCACGGTTCTGAAATCCTGCAAAGCGGAGACACGCTGGACAGCGACGCCGTACGCACCGAGCTGGCGTCCGCGGGGGCTGGTATCACCGACGTCTTCCTGCTGAGCCACGGCTGGAACTCCGATGCCATGGGCGCCATGGCCCAGTATGACGCGTGGGTGGCGATGAGCAGGGACTGCCGTCCTGCCTCAATAGCACGCCCCTTTCGAGCCCTGATCATCGGGTTGCACTGGCCGAGCAAAGCATGGGGCAACAACACGCTCACTGCTTCCGGACATAACGGATTACTGGGCGGGGAAACGGCAGCACCACCGGATGCGATTACCGTGGACGATGCCGTGGACAGATACGCCAACATCCTGACCGATACGCCGGAAACGCGGGTGGCCCTGCGCACTATTTTTGAAGCCGCCGCAGCTGATCACAGGGACGACGCGCATCTGGCCGACGAGGTCCAGGCCGCGTACTTCACGCTCCGGCGTGAGCTGCAACTCGGTGAAGTTCCGGATGAGGACCACGCGCCCGCCGGTGCGTGGGATGCGGAGAAGGTTTTTCAGCAAGCGCTTGAAGACACCGACAGCGCGTCGGGCCTTCTCGGCGACGACTTTTCATCCGACCGGATAAAGGACGCCATCCTCGCTCCTTTCCGGCAACTCTCGTTTTGGACAATGAAAGCCCGCGCCCTGACGTTCGGCGAGAACGGTGCGGCGCAGCTGCTTCGCGAACTGCAGCGCACGGCGGACGAGAGCGTGCGCTTCCACCTCATGGGCCACAGTTTCGGTTGCATCGTGGTCAGCGCAGCGGTGGCAGGCAAGGACGGAGCCGGTGCAGTCCGCCCGGTGGATTCGCTGTTCCTGGTACAGGGTGCCTTGTCCCTCTGGGCCTATGCGCGGGCCGTGCCTGACGAGGTACAGCCCGGACATTTCCACCGGATCGTGCGCGAGGAACTGGTGAGTGGCCCCATTGTCACAACCCGGTCCACCTTCGACTACGCAGTGGGGCGTTTCTATCCTATGGGCGCTGGAATTGCCGGGCAGGTCCTCCTCGGGGACCTCCCCCGCTACGGCGGCCTGGGGGCCTTTGGCATCCAGGGCGTGAAAGACGCCAACAACGCCGGGATCGGCGACGAAAACACCGATTACCGGCTGAAGCCCGGAGGAATCTACAACATCGACGCGTCGTCCGTGATCAGCAGGATCAGCGGTCCGGGCGGCGCACACAGCGACATTACGCACCCGGCCATGGCAGCCTTGGCCTGGCAAGCCGCCCTGGCCCGGAACTGAGTGCCCGGAACTGAGTGCTGTGTTCCCCGGACGAAGCCGAGCTGGCCCGGGGAGCACAGCTACCCCGCGCTCCTGCCCTCCAGTTCGGCCAGGAGCCGGTAATGCGCGTCGTCCCAGCGGTTGAAGGCCCGCACCAGGGAGCCAAGGCGGCGCGGCTGCGGGTGCGCTTGCTGCGCTGAGTCCAGGAATTGCCGCATGATGCGTGAACGGTCCACGTATTCCACGAGGGTGACGAGCGTTTTCCGGGAAGTGGGTTCGGACAGCAGCGGAAGCGCATCCGGGCGCAGGTCCAGCACCGGAACCGGCAGCAGTGCCGCCGCGACATCCCCCAGCGTCTTCAACCACTCGTCGCCCGGCGCCACAGACTGCAGCACGTGCCGGATCGCCGGACGCAACTCCGGGTTGTCACCACGGAGGGCAGGTATTGCGTCACGGACCGAAATGTCGTCCAGGGACGCCGGCGACCCGAACCGGTTCTTCGCGATCCGCGCGGCCAGGGTACCGAGTACGTCGTGCGACTGCACACCGGACGTGTTTCCCCGGCGTTCGGACTTTGCGCGGGAAGCGAGGTCTTCAAGTTCACGGGCCACCCGGTCAAAACCCGAGTTCACAGTGAGCGAGCTGAATGCCTCCATCACCCGCGGATCGGGCACCAGCAGGCCGGCCAGGTCGGGGAAGACCGGGGTTTTACCGCCGCGCCAGGGAAGCGGGGCACCGGTGAGAAGGTGGACGATGAACTGCCGGAGCTGGTCGACAGGAAAGGCCAGCGACGGGATGTCCTTCCGACGCGACATCGCGGGCGGCCGAACCCCGTGCACGCCCCGGCCTGCCTGTGCCCTGCCCAGGGCGACCATGAAGGCACGGAGGAAGCCGCCGTCGTCGTCCGTTGATCCGTCGTCTGCGGGCAGGAGCAGCCTTGCCCGCGCGGACTCATCCCCAGCGACCATCAGGTTCACGAAGTCGTGGCGGCCTGCCGGGGCGATGTCCCACATGTTTGCCGTGGCAGCGTAATCATCCCACCGGGCGCTGTCGCAGAACGCTTGGGCAAGCCAACCTGGCCGGGCTGCAGAACCCGGCCTTTGCCTTTGCAGGTAGAGCTCAATGGCAGCGCCCGGCTCATCGAGCTCAACAAGGGACGCTCCGGTCAGCTCCACATGGCGTTCCCATAGGAAATCCGGGAGCAACTCCGCCAGCTCGGGCGTCAGCCGTTCATCGCGGAGCAGGCGCAGCTGCGCTTCAACGGCCGGAGACATTTCAGCCACGCTCTCACCGAGCGCCCATGCGAAGCGTGCGTGATGATCCTGCTCAGCCGATGGATAACCGCGCAATGACCAGTCTCCAACGATCGGCGGCTCCCCGGTGCTCAGCATCATCCGGTGGTAGAACGCCTCTACGGTTCCCGTGCTTGGCTGCTCCATGAGGTCCGGGTGCGGGTTGTACCAGAGTGCGGCGCGCTCATGGATGCTCCTGATCTGTTCCCGCATCTTCGGATCGCGTGACATCATGGCGAGCATCGGCCGCCGCACTTCCGGCTGATGCTTCAGGCTGCCGTCGTCGGAACGCCGGACCAGCCATACCTCGTCTGCCAGCCGGTCAACAAGCCGCTCGGATTGCTCCTCACTCATGCTCTTGAACCCGCAGGGCCCGGCCAGCACTTCCTTGACGATCTGTGGGGTAACGCGCCGGATCAGCAGCCCTGGATGGGCGAGCCGCTTGACGTCCTCGTCGCCGATGTGGTGCAGGAACCGGTCGTAAAGCACGGCCCGCCGAAGCACTTCATCAAGTGCCGGATCGAGCCTGCCGCCGCCCAGGAAGGACTCACGCCCGCCCGCCTTCAGCCTGCGCACGAACCGCGCCGCAACATGCAGGCTGAGCGGGTTGCCGCCCACCATGGCTTCGAGCCGGGGTGCCGCATCCTCTGCGACGCCGAGCCGCACCAGGAGGTCCCTGGCTGATGGAGCGTCGAGATCGCTCAGCTCGATGTCCGCACCGGGCACAGAGCCGAACTGCGCACGGCCGGATACGATGACGCGAAGTCCTTCAAGGCCCATGTTGTAGCGCAGGCCCTGCAGCCATTCAGTCATCACATACTCGGGATTGTTCCAGCTGTCCCGGGGGCCGGCGAAGGGACGGGTGCGCTGCCACTCCTCCAACGTGTCCAGGATCAGTGTCACCGGCTCAGAGCCGCGGTCCGACCCGCTCAGGACTTCCCTGATCCTCCACTCGAACGAGGAACCGCTGCGGGAGGAGGTCTCGGCGTCGGGGCTCGCACCGGCGGCGAATTCCCGGCGCTCCAGACGCAGTTCTGTCTCCGCGGCCCTCGCCTCGGCCATCTTCTTGGCAAGCTCCGGCCAGGCGACCTCAAGTTGCCGGCTCACCTCATAGCTCAGCTCCGTCTCGGCATGCGGGCGGAAGGCCAACCGATCGAGGTCGATGACGACGACGCCTGAGGTCCCGGCCCCGGAGAGGAGCGCTGTGAGGCGTGGGCGGAGGATATCGGCCAGCAGCGTTGACTTCCCGACGCCGCCGATTCCGGTCAGCGTGAGGATCGGGACGTTCCAGTCCCCGGTTTTGCGGGGGGCGTCCATGAACGCCTCCACTTGCGCTTTTGCCTGCTCCCGCCCCACCAGGCCGTGCTTGAGGAGGCCGGCGTAGCTGTTGAGGATCGTTTCGGTGTGAGCCCGGCTGGTTGCCCTTTCCAGGTCTGCGCCAAAGTCCCCGAAGTCGGCTGCCCACAGCAGCACCTGGGCGAGGTCGGCATTCGACACGCCAGCCGTCACTTCCTGTGGGAGCTGCCCGCCGTGCCAACGATCCGGCGTTCGCTCGAGCAGGCGCCGCAGGAGCCGCCCGGCCGGGTCAGTCTCGATCCTGGTGGCCTGGTGGAGGACGTCGGCGAGTTCAGTGCGGTGATCGCGCAGCCGACGCAGCACTGCGGACCGCGGCTGCAGGCGGAGTGTCCACGTCATGTGGCCCGCCACCACGGAGCGATCAAATTCGTCCGCAATTTTCCCCAGGAGTTTGGCCCCGTCCGACGGGTCCTGATCCGCGATCAGCGCACCGGGCCGCACCGCTCCGCTCACCGCCGCGACCGCCCGGACCCGGTCGGCGTCGGAAGATCCCACCCTCTGCGGCGTCTGCGGCTGCACATCCAGGGCCAGGCTCGCCGCGAAGGCCGCGATTTCCGCGGGTGGCCGCGCCGACCACGCCTCTACGAACGCCCGCAAGGCCGGATCTGCCGGCATCGGTTGTCCCTGGGGTCCGATGCCGCTGTGGTTCTCCCTCATCTGGAATCACTTCCGGGTACGTCGAGCAATGCACGGAGGAGGGCGCCGGCATCACCGCTGGCTACTGCCGCCCGGGCATGCTCGGCGAGCTCGTAGGGACCCGCCGCCGGAAAGGATTGCCGGGCTTCGGCGAGCTTGTGCTCGATGAGCGAACGCAGTGATGCCAACATGTCCGGTGACGCTGTTGCCGGCAGGAGCGTTCGGGCAATGTCATCAGCCGATGGCTCATCCAGATACTCGGCGCTGGCCTCGAAGCCGCTTGGCAGTGACTCCTGCCACCCGACGAGGACGAGCCGGACCCCGGGCATCCGTGGCAGGTCCTGGATCAGCTGCCGTACCAGGTCAATCACAGCTGCGGACGGGCGGGAGGCTGCCCTGTTGAATCCTTCGAGGACCAGCCAAACCCCTCCGTGCTTCGCGATCGCCGCCAGCGTCTGCGCGAGGGCGGGGGCCGTCTGGTTCCTCACCTCACGCTGCTGGGTCGTGAGTCCGCTGGTGGCACGGACCCTGGTCTTGGCTGCGAAGGCACCTGCGATCTTGCCCGCGAAGGTCACGGCGTCGTCGCTCTGGCAGTTGGCGACATCGATTGATGCGTAGGCTCCTCCGATCTTCGTAACGAGCGCGTGTACGAGGTACTTGGTGAAGCGCAGCCCCAGGCCCGGTTGCCCGAAGACGGCAACGAGCCGCTCCGCCGGGGTGGCGAGCGGGGACCCGCTGCGCCAGATCCGCACCTGGGTCTCATGCCGGCCGATGACGTGGCGGGTTACAGTGCTGCCGTTCTCGTCCGTTGCCTGCACCGTCATCACGGCCGGTGGCGTGTCGGGGAGTTCCAATGCGGTGAGCATTGGTGCCCAGCGGAGGATCGGCACGGCCCGGTTGCACGCCTTGTCCTCGGCGCCTTGCCCGGGAGGCATCCCCCCTTGATGCAGCCCGATCACCCGGAATTGGGCGTCGAACATCGGCGCACCTGAAGAACCTCCTGCTGTGTTGGCTGAGTGGAGGAGCCGCAGGGGCGGTTTGCCGAGCCTGCGGTCCACCCGGCCGGTGGACCACAGCAGGGGCAGGCTCTTGCCTGTGCCGTCGTCGGGATGGTGCAGTACGTGCACCTGGAAGGGGCGGACCGGGAGCCGCTGGCTCGGTGCCATGGGACGAACCGTTTTCGCTTCCGCAAGCCGCAGGATAGCAAGGTCCCAGGGCCCCAGTTGCGGGTCGATGCCCTCGATGCTGTCCAGGACGAAACCTGTACCGGCGGTCTCGTGCGAGGTGGGAGGGCTGTAGAAGGCGAGCCAGTCCGTGGCCAGTGGCGCAACCGTGCCAGGGAGACGGATCGGCGGCTGCTGGCCGTCCAGCAGGTCGGCCACATCCCCGAACGTCACCGTAATCTGCCTCGTCGAGTCGGACGTCGCCGCCGCGACACCGTGCTCGTCGATTTCAACCAAATCCTGTACAACATGACCGGCGGTGGCGATCAGGGTGGGTGCCACGAGGATGCCGCTTCCGTGTGTATCATCCACGTCGATGCGGCAAACGAGGTCGGACGCCAGGAGCATCCGCCGTGCGGCCACCCTCGCGTCCACCGGAGTGAACACGCTGGAGGAGAACGCCTGGAGCGAGGCGAGCCGGTCGAAGAGCCCGCGCTCGATATCGACCGGGCCTCGATGCGCACCGCTTTTTGTCAGGCCCGCCTTGACGAGCGCCGCTTGGAAGGCCAGCGCCTTCCCCCTGCCCGCTGCGTTGACGAATGCGCTCGCAACGTAGTCGGCGGGGTCTTCGTAATCGGCATTGAGGATACCCAGCTGGTCAAGGACCGCTCTGATGCGTGGGATGTCGGGCTCGACCGACCGCGACAATTTGAGGACGTCTTCAGGCCACGATGCCGGCATGCTGATCACTGTCCCGGGAGGACTGCGGCGAGTTCTGATGTGGCCCCTTCGAGCCCGTGGGCCCAATTGACCCGGCCCGGCAATCCGGCGAAGTGGAGTCCCAGAACGAGCCGTCCTTCTGCCTCGAGGTCGACGACGAGGGACCCGGAGCTGCCGCCCAGGGTGCTGGAGTCGTGTCCGATGATCCAACGCCTCGGATCGTTTTCCACTTCGCCGCGGCCCTGCGACAACAAGCCAGGGGTCAGTCGCTTAACGCCCTTGACACCGGCGAACAAACTCCCGAACACGTCGGGCGTGGTGGATGCCGGGTTGCCTGGGAACCCCACGACATAGATGCTCCGCCCCCGCGAGGCCAGCGCACCGTGAGTCGCAGGATCGTCGCCCCGCGCGACCTCAACGGGCGTCGGGAATGACTGTCCGCTTACCTCACCCAGCTCGAGCACCGCCAGGTCCAGGCCGTCGAAGTTGATTCCCGGCAGGGTGGGGTGCGTGTGCTCCGGTGCGCCCGGAGGACCCACTGCCAGCACACGGCGGACGGGGAACCGCCGGTCCGGAGGCCCACCGCCCACCTCGGCCCCGAAGTCCACCGCGATGCCCGGCTTCAGCGCGCCCGTGAACACGCCGTTAGCCCGGAATGCATTGGTGGTGACCGCCTCCAGGACATGGTAATTGGTGACGACGACGCCTTCGCCGATCGCCCACGCAGTGCCTTGGTATCCAAGAAGGGAGCCAGGGTCGTTCACCCTGCCGGCGGCCTGGCAAGCGATCCTGACTTCATCCTCCACCCTGGACAGGGCCGCCGCGAAGTTGGCGGCGGCAGGCGCGCGCACATCGATAAAGTCGTCCTCCACAAAGAGCACCGGCCGGGACCCGTCACTGTGCACCACAGCCTCGAGTCCTGCCAAGTCCCGGCGGTCGAGCCTGGCTTCCGCACCATGGTGGGCTACTTCCTGCAGCCCATGCTCCGCTCCGTCGATGAGGCGGGCCAGGATTTCCGGATCTGCGTGTTCCCCGAGCCGGTCCTCCAGGTAGTGGATATCGTTGATCAGCTCCCCCACAAGCAGGTCCTCGTCCAGACCGCCTTTATCGCCATTCCCACCGGCTCTTTCGAGCACGCCGGCGCCCGGTCTGGAAAGCAGCTGTTCGTACTCGGATCCGGCAGACATGATGCACCGCCATTGACCTCAGTCGGCTGCCCGGGCCTGGGCGCCGATGAGGTCTTTGGCCCTTTCGCGATAGGCGCCGGCGATGCCGTCCCCGGTCCCCGGCAGTCCTTCGTTCCCGGCCGTGATCGATTCCAGTGCCGTCTCCGCGCGGGACTGCAGGTCCGCCAGCTCCGCCGCTACATGCGGGTACAGCACGTTCAACCCACGCTTGTCGCCCTCAGACAGATTGATCCCGTCGCCGCTCGGCGCGCAAGTGCTCGGCGTCGATTTGTAGAAGAAATCCGGGAACCGGTACAACATCACCGATTTCGGGTCGAAGGGACCGGCGATAACGTCCGGATCGTCTTCGGTCCGCAGGTTGTGGTCCACCTTCGCCCGCGACCATCGGTTCGGCGCACCAGCAAGATAGGTATAGATGCCAGGGCGTTGCCCACCGGCGTCGGGTATGAATACGCCGCGCGGATCCTGCGTCGGGATGTATCCAGGGTCATCGTCCCAGCGGAACTCTCCTTCGCAGATGCCGCGCATGTTCTGGTGTGAGTGGTGGAAAGCGAGGGCGTGCAGGAACTCGTGGCGGACGGTGCCCTCCCAACCAGACGGCCGGTTCACGGTGTAGCCGCCGAGGTTGAGGCTCCGTTGGCCGGGGTTGCCCCCAACCGGGCCTCCCGCCGCCCCGATGGTCCGGTCCGTGCTGTCAGTGCCCACCAATGAGAAGTAGCCGCCCAAGTCGAAGCTGACGCGGATCTCGGCGGCAAAATCTGCATCACCCAGTGTCCATCTCCGGTATTCGCCGCTTGATGTGTTGAGGCCGAAGTCGAGAACGAGGTTGCAGGCGTTGGAGATCTGCTCTGTGGCAGCTTCGATGTCCGCGTGCAACCGGCTATCACCATCGAGGAAGGCAACCCGCACGGTGGAACCAGGCCTCCATCTCGCGATGTCGGAAACCAAGAATTCCAGTCCTCCGCCAGCAGACGTCCTGCGGCGCCAGCGGTCCCTGACTTCGATCGCCGCGACTATATCGTCCGGAAGTGATTCGAGCTCCATGATGCATCCTTTCGCAACTTTTCGCTCCCACCAGTAAACCGGTCCCCCGTTACTGCAGCGTTATTGCTTGGAGCGCGGCCATGTCGATTTTCAGCCGGTCGTCGTTGTTCGACCAAGGCGCCGTTCCCGGCGGCTGGCCTGCCGCCCGGGCAGCAGGGCCGGATTTTGGAGGCACCGTCCGCACGGTCGTATGAGTCCAGCGCACCGTCGCGCCTTCCTGCTTGCTTGAAAACTTGGGCCTATGTCTTATCGACGCGTAAATGCGACGGTGAGGCGCAGATTCCCGCACGCGACGGTATATCGGTCTCGTCAGGGAATATGCGCAGCGCAGGCCGGTTGTTCCCGGCGGCCGTGCCCTTCCCCGCCGGAACGTCCCGGCCTACGATGAACTCCTGAGGGGCCCCAGATTCCAAGGGATAGCCGCGAACATGAGAGCTGACACCAGAAAGGGAACATTCACCATGGCCGAAACTCCCAACCCGATCCAGATTCAAAAGTTCCTCGGCGGCGTGGACTATCCCGCAAGTCGCGGGGCCTTGTTGTCAAAGGCCAAGGACTCGGGCGCTGACAGCAACGTGATTGAGGCCCTTGAGGCCATCCCCGACCGGGAATACGACAGCCCAACGGCCGTGAGCTCAGCGGTTTCAGACAACAACTCGTAGGCAGGTCCAACTGGGAGTTCCCGGCAGTGAGTAACGGAGACCGCGGTCTTCACGTGGTCCGGCCGTCGTCGCTCCCGCCCGGTTACCTCTCGTGCCTCACTGGCGGCGCGCAGTTCACGACGGCGTGTCCCGATGATCAACCGGGCCGGAACGCGCATCGCCGCCTCAAGGCCCGGGCGTGACCAGTTAGAACGGAAAACCACCGGGCAGGTCACCTGCCCGGTGGTTCGCCGGTGGGTTGCCGGCAGCGTCTGCCTGTGGTTTGGCTCTAGTAGCGGTTCCGCGGGGGCCGCCGGGTCTGGGCGGCGCGGGCCTGCTTGGCCTTCCGGGCCTGCATCACCCGGCTGATGATGGTGGGGAGCAAAGCGAAGAGCAGTTTTTTCATGGCATGGTCCTTTAGGTTGATGGCGTCTGCGCTGTGATTCTCTGCATTGAGCGTTGGCTCTTACGGCTGGCGCTCTGCGCCCCGGACCTCACTGTAGGGATCATCCGGATCCCGTAGCGGAACTCCGCCCTCCACAGTGCCCGAGTAGGCGGGCCGACCAGGTTCGCCGTAGATGGTTTCGCCGTAGGTCACGGGCGCCGAAACCTGTTCCCGGTACACGGGCTCCTCGCCCCATGGCGCAGCAGTTGCCGCGGCAGCCGGGGCCTGCGCCGGCTTGGGCGGGATTGCAGGTTGCGTGCCCGGAGCTCCGGCTTGAAGTCCCCGTGCAAGGCGGCCCACCAGGACGCCGGCGCCGGCAGCGAGGAGCAGGAACGTACCCGGCTTGCGGCGGGCGAAGGACTGCACGTCATTCAGCAGCGCCCCGGGTTCCTTGCCCTCGATCCAGGACGCGACCGAGGATGCACGTTCCGCGGCCTGCCTGACGAGGTCGCTGGCGGCGCCCTGCTGTTCCGGAGCATCAGCCATGGTCTGCAGCTGGCTGGAGATGGTCCTGATACCGTCGGCGGCCTTTTGCTGCTGCGCGCCGGCCTGGCTGCCCAGGCCGGATTTCGCCTGGTGCAGGAGGCCCTGCGCCTGGGACTTCGCCTCGGAAGCTACATTCCCGGCTTCGAGCCTGGCGGCCTGAGCCACATTTTGGGCTCCACCGGCCGCCTGCCCGGCAACCTGGGATGCCTCTTCCTTGGCTGCTTCCTTCTTGGTGACGTAGGTTTCCGGCTCCGCCGAAGCATTGGCGGGCGCCTTCCCGTACTGGTCGAGAGGGGGCCGGGCAGAACCCTCTGGCCACTGGTTCTCAGTCATCGTCACTCGCTTCCACTGGTCTGGCAGCCGGGCCTGGAACCCGGCGCGACCAATTAGTAAGTAGGGTTACTAATTAGATAGTAAGCACACTTTCTACCTGTCGCGCAAGGTGGTCGTCGAGATTTAACGGGTTCCGGGCCAGCCCGCCGCACGGCGTGACTAGCCGCGAACCTTGCGCCAATCTTTCAGGAAAGCCAGCGCGTTCCTGATGCTTGTGCCGCATGATCGGGGCAGGTTCAGGAAGGAGGACTGGGGACATGAGGATGGACGACGGCGGCGCGGCGGCTGGCGGGACGCTGGTCATCCGGACCTGGTTCGAGCTTGGCCGCGAGCCCGGCTTCCGGGCACGGATCACGTACAGCCACCCGGCGGGCAGGCAAAACAGTGTTGCCGCCGGCGATCCGAATGAGGTCCTGGAGGTTGTCCGCCAATGGCTGGAAGCCCAGCACGCCGATCGCGACACCGGGGGCAGTATCCAGGATCCCCCGGCCGGACTCTAATTTCCCCGACGCAATACCTGCATCGCTGCCCGTGGCTAGAGTGAATGCTGAACGGAAGGCGGGCAGCATGAGCGAACACACGGAAACCGGTATGGCCGGAACCGTCCTGCACGAGCGTTACCGCGTTGAAGAAGTGCTGGGGCGCGGCGGCATGGGAAGCGTCTACCGGGGAACTGACCTGGTTCTCAGCCGGGAGGTGGCACTGAAGATCTTCCGTGACGACGTCACAGATCCGGAGGAATTGGCCAGGCAGCAGTCAGAAGCCCGGATGCTGGCGCAGTTGAACCACCACGGCCTGGTGACGCTCTTCGACACGGGGACGCTCCTTCGCGGCCAGCGGGAAGTGCCGTTCCTGGTCATGGAGCTTGTCCCCGGAACCGACCTTCGGCGCCATCTTGCAGCCGGACCACTCACCGGGGAAGAGGCCGCGCGGCTGGGAGCTGAACTGGCTGAAGCGCTGCACTACATCCACCACCGCGGTGTGGTGCACCGCGATGTGAAGCCGGCCAACATCCTGCTCACCCGCTACGCCGCGGATTCCCCGCTGCGGCCCAAGCTTGCGGACTTCGGGATCGCACGGATGCTCGACGGCGCCCGGCTCACCGCAACCAACATGGTCCCCGGAACAGCTGCCTACCTGAGCCCGGAACAAGCCCGCGGAGACAAGGTGGGACCGCCGGCCGACATCTACTCCCTGGGCCTGGTCCTGCTGGAAGCCCTCACCGGGACGGTGGCATTCCCCGGACCGCCGCTTGAAGCCGCCGTGGCCCGGCTCTCCCGGCTTCCCGACATTCCTGATTCCCTCGGCCCCGAGTGGAAATCCCTGCTTACCGCCATGACCGCCCGGGACCCGCAGGACCGGCCGGACGCAGCGGACGTCGCCAGGGCACTTGCCACCGCCGTCGATTGGAGCCTGCCGGCTGCAGAAGCACGTGGGGCACAAACCGCCCGGATACCGTCCCACCCGGCTACGCAGGTCCTGGACGCGGCCAAAGCCGGGACTTCCCGGCCGGGGGACCCCGTTGAACCGCCGGGCACCCGGCTGCCCGCCCTCCCGGACAGCCATGCGACCAATGCGACGTCGTGGCAGCCCGCCCCGCAAAGGCCATCGCGGAAACCAGCATCAGCGGACCCGAAGCCTGCCCGCCAGCGTCCCCGGGAGAAACCCGGGCACGTCCGGGGCCGCCGGCTGTGGGTCCTGGCTGCGGTCGCCGTCGTCGTGCTAATCCTCGCGGCAGTGCTGCTGGCGTCCATGCAGGGGCCGTCGCCCGCGCCGGTGGACCCGGGGCCGGCTATCCCCGGGCAGTTGGGCGAACACTTCAAGGAACTGGAAGAAAGCGTCAGGCCATGAAACCATCCCCCCTCCGAATGTGGCTGACGGCCGTCCTGGGCGCATGCCTTGGCGTGTCACTGCTGGCCGGCTGCTCCCCTGCCCCTGACCTGGACGGCGCGGTGGCCGGCCAACTGCAGACGCGCGTGGCTGCAGCAAAGCAGCTGGCCGCGGCGCAGGATTTCCCCGGTGCGCTGGCCGAGCTTGAGCAGCTGAACCAGGACGTGTCGGCGGCGGCGGACCAGGGCAAGGTGTCCCAGCAGCGGAAAACCCGGATCGAGGCCGCCATCAGCACCATCAGGAACGATTTGGAAACAGCACTGGCGCCGGCTCCCCAACCTGTGCCAACAACCCCTGGGGCTGATCCCCCGCTCACCGAGGACGAAAAAGAGCGGGCGGAAGAGGCACAGAAGGAAGCCCGGAAGCAGCGCGAGGAAGCCCAAAAGGAGGCTGACAAGCTGCTGGAGGAGGCCGAAAAGGAAGCCGAAAAGCAGCAGGAAGAAGCCGAGGAGCAGCAGAAGGACTGACCTCCATGAATGAAGCAGTGGCGGAAAGGCGCATAGTTGGACGATGACTAGTTCTTATACGCGGGGCAACTCCATCAGCGGCGGGGCTTCCCGGGAACATATCGAAAGGGCGCTCCTCGCATACGGGGCGACGAATGTCCTTTTCAGTCAGCGTGGAAACCGGAGCGCTATCGCGTTCAGGGGTGACGGGAGGCAATTCCGCATCGTCCTTTCATTGCCGCAGCCGGACGGGACCTTGACAATCCGGGGGGATACAGCGGAGACCCCTGCCCAGGAAGCCAAGGCAAAAGTCCTCGACCGCGCCACCCGAAAGTTTTGGCAGGCCCTGGCACTGTCCATAGACGCCAAACTCGGGGCCACGGCGTCGGGCGTTGCCACTCTTGAATCCGAATTCCTGGCCCATGTGGTCCTCCCCGGGAACCGGACCGTACTCGAAGAACTCGAACCAATCATCGATTCCGCCTACCGGTCCGGCCGGCATCCCTCATTCGGGGAATCGACTCCCACTTAGCCTTCCCGAACTGTCAGCTAAGGCTATTGGCGACATGATCCTGCTGCTCTGTACAACGCTGTAGGCTCGCCCCATGAGTGACAGCCGGATTGCGATCGACTGGGATTCTGCGCGTGCGGTCAACCGTGACAACTGGGAAGACCGCGTTCCCCTGCACGAACAGGCGTACGGGGTCAGCGAGCTGGACGATCCCAACTATTTGACCGGCGTCGTCCGGACGGACCTGGCCGCACTCGCGCCCTTCCTCCCTGACGGTACGGTTTCAGGCTTGGACGTGTGCCATCTTCAGTGCCATATAGGCACGGATACGCTTTCATTGGCCAGGGCAGGGGCGCGGGTCACCGGCGTGGACTTTTCCCCGGGAGCCTTGGCATCCGCTGCCAAGCTGGCGGAACGCCTGGGCCTTACGGCGACATGGGTGGAGACCGACGTCCTCGAGGCCCGTGCCGCCGTCGACGGTGACTTTGAACTTGTGTACACCAGCATCGGAACCATCAACTGGCTGCCAGACCTGAACCGCTGGGCGGCCCAGGGGGCCGGGCTTTTGCGGGCCGGTGGAACGTTTTACATCCGGGACGGGCACCCTGCCCTCTATGCCATTGATGAGCATGCCGACGGGCTGCAGCTGCGGTACCCGTACTTTGGCAACGGCGGGGCCCAGCTGTGGGACGACGAATCAACCTACGCCGGAGACGGCAAGGTCACCCACTCCCGGACGTATCAATGGGCGCATCCCTTGTCCGAAATCATCAATGCCCTCATCGGGGCAGGTCTGCAGATTCTTCATGTCAATGAGGACAAAACAATCCCGTGGAAGTTTGCGCCCCGCATGGTGGAGGTACCGGGGGGCTTCGCCTGGCCGGAATCCGAGCGGGAGCTCGTGCCCTGCACCTACACGATTCTTGCGCGGAAGGCGCACGGGTAGTTGGTGACGGGCCCGCCGGGCTTCGGGCCCTGTTAAAGTCAAGTCATATGATGAGACAATGACGCCCCCAGCTGAAAATGACCATTCAAACCAGCTTCAGTCCATTCTGGTGGGCACGGAAGACGCAACCGAATTCCTGTCCGGACTCTCCAAGCTCGCCGCAGCCGCGGTTTCCGAGGCTGCCGGGGATCGTATCGACTGCGCAGTTACGGTCAAGATGAACCGCAAGCCTGCTACTGCAGCAGGCAGCAGCCAACGCGCGGTGGACCTGGATCAGCTGGAGCAGGCCATCGGCGATGGCCCGTGCATCAAGGCGCTCCGGGACATGAACCCGGTGGTTATCGATGACGTCTCTTCGGATCCGCGGTGGCCTGAGTTGAACCGGAAATTCGCGGAGTTGAACGTCTACAGTTCGTTGGGCGTGCCCCTGAAAATCAGCAGCCAAGCCAGCGCCGCGCTGAACTTCTTCGCAACCAAGCCCAGGGCGTTCACGCCAAACGTCTACGACAAGGCTTTGGGCTTCGCCGCTGCCGCGCACGACGCGCTGCTTCTGTCCGTCCGTATTGGGGCTGCCCAGGGGCGGGCAGAGGACCTGGAGGCAGCCATGGAAAGCAGGACCGCCATCAACCTGGCATGTGGAGTGATCATGGGGCAGAACAGGTGCTCGCAGGCCGAGGCGATGGAGATCCTCACCAAGGTCTCCAGCAACCGCAACCGCAAACTGCGCGATGTGGCGAGCGAACTGATCGAGCAGTTGTCCGGCACGAACGTCCACACCCACTTCGACGCGTAGACCAGCCGCAGGCGGTCAGGCCGGCGGGAAGGCGCTAGGTCCGTGCGTCTATGTCGATTTGGATGATCGCGGCGAGTTCCCGGAGTACCTGTTGCTCGGACGGGCGGAAGGTCCTGGGTTCCTGGTCGATAATGCACAAGGTTCCGATGTTCCAGCCGCGCGGCCCGTGCAGGGGATAGCCGGCGTAGAACCGGATGTAGGGCTCCCCCACCACCAGCGGGTTTGAAACGAACCGGCCGTCGGTGTGCGTGTCAGGGACCACCAGCATCGCGTTCGCCTCCACGGTCTGCGTGCAGAACGCTATGTCCCGGGGCGTCTCCTCCCGCAGGGGCCCGACTGCTGACTTCAGGAACTGGGCGTCTTCGGCAATGAGTGACACAGAAGCAGTACTCACCCCAAAAAATTCCTTGGCCGCGACCACAATCCGGTCATACATTTCCTCCGCGCCGGAGTGCAGGAGTCCAGTCTCACGCAGGGACTGCAGACGTTCCGCCTCTGCCCGTTCAGGGGTGAGGAGACCACGTCCCGCGGCTCCCAAGGCCGCCAAAAGATCCTCGTCAGCCACCTTTGGACCCTGTGATGAACGTGCGGGGCTGTCTGCACTGCGCTCCGTTGCCGCCGCCGGCTGGCTGCCCTTGCCGGGACCCCCGCCCCTCACAACGCCATGAGGATGCTCGGAACCGGGCAAGGACAGGGCTCCATGAAGGTACGCGGACAGCTCAAACTCCGAGCACCTGGCCTGGCTGAAATAGGACGGCCACAGCATGGCCGGGTCCAAACCGGCATGCACCACGGCCGCGAGTTCCCGGCGCCGGCCGGCCTGTTCATCCATGCCGGCGACCCCGCGCCCCAATGCGGTCAGGGGAATGTGCTGGCCAACAGTTACAAGGCATGGTGATCAGTATACTTACTACTTTGTCTGGCGGGTATACACAGTGCCGGAGGAGTTCGCCCACGGCGCACAGGCGCCCGGAGCTTCTGCGGACACCGTAAAGTGAAGGGCATTATGGATGACCCTCCTTCACATATGCCCAGGCCCCTCAACCTTTTGACCGGTTCGCCGGTTACCACGGGAGAGGGGCGCCCGAATGTATGAATGGATCATGCTGGGCATCGGCCTTGTCCTCACGGTCGGTACCGGATTTTTTGTTGCTTCCGAATTCGCGCTGGTCAACCTTGACCGCAACGACCTCGAAGCCCGCCAGGCGCGCGGCGAAAAGCGCCTTGGGCCCACCATCAAGGCCCTGAAAATCACCTCAACACACCTCTCTGGTGCCCAGCTCGGCATCACGCTCACCACGCTGCTGACCGGATACACGTTCGAACCAGCCATCAGCAGGATGCTCAGCGGACCCCTGTCCGCCGCCGGACTTCCTGAAGGCCTCGTGCCCGCGGTGGGCTCCGTCGTCGGAATTTTCCTCGCCACCATCTTCTCGATGGTGATCGGTGAACTGGTTCCCAAAAACTTCGCCCTGGCGCTGCCCCTCGCCACGGCCAAAGTGGTGGTGCCGTTCCAGGCACTCTTCACCGCCGTGTTCAAGCCTGTGATCCTGCTGTTCAACAACACGGCGAACACGATCATCAGGTCCTTCGGCATCGAACCGAAGGAAGAACTCTCCGGCGCCCGCAGCGCCGAGGAACTCAGCTCGCTGGTGCGGCGCTCGGCACTGGAAGGCATGCTCGACGCCGACCACGCCGTCCTGCTGCACCGCACCCTTCGCTTTTCTGAACACTCCGCGGCGGACGTCATGACGCCGCGCGTGCGGATGACCGCCGTCAACGACGATGACACCGCCGAACAGATCCTGACGTTGGCCCGGTCCACGGGATACTCGCGGTTCCCGGTCATAGGGCAGGACCGCGACGACGTCCTGGGAGTCCTGCACCTTAAGCAGGCTTTCGCCGTGCCCCTGGACCAGCGGGAGACTGTGAGGGCTGCCGACCTGATGATCGAACCCCTGCGGGTGCCGGAATCCATGGGCGTCGATTCGCTTCTGGTCCTCTTGCGCAAGCAGGGTCTCCAGGTGGCAATCGTCTCCGACGAGCACGGCGGCACCGCAGGCATCGTGACGCTCGAGGACCTGGTGGAAGAGATCGTCGGCGAACTTGAGGACGAGCACGACCGCGCGCGCGTCGGCGTGGTCCGGGTGGGACGCTCCATCACGTTTGATGCTTCCCTGCGCCCGGACCGAGCTCCTGGACCGGACTGGCATCGCCGTGCCGGATGGCGAGGAATACGACACCCTTGCCGGTTTCGTCTCGGACCAGTTGGACCGCATCCCGGAACTCGGCGACGAGGTGCCGGTGGACGGCGGAACCCTGCGCGTGGAACGCGTGGTGGGCACCCGTGTGGAGCGGCTTCGGTTCACGCCCGACGAATCGCTGGAACCGCCCAAGAGCGCCCATGACCGCCTCGTCGACAACCTCACCTCGGAGCTGACCCAATGAGCGAATATCTCCCCGGCATCATCTGGCTGGTGGTGCTCCTGATGGTCAACGCGTTTTTCGTGGGCGCCGAATTCGCCGTCATCTCCGCCCGCCGCTCCCAGATCGAGCCGAAGGCAGAGGCAGGCAGCAAGGCCGCCAAAACCACGCTGTGGGCCATGGAGCACGCCACCCTGATGCTGGCCACCAGCCAGCTGGGCATCACGGTCTGTTCCCTGGTGATCCTGAACGTCTCCGAACCAGCCATCCACCACCTGCTGGAAATCCCGCTGGGCCTGACGTCCCTGTCCTACGGGACGATCAGCATCATCGCGTTCGTCACTGCACTGCTGCTGGTGACCTTCCTCCATGTAGTCCTGGGCGAGATGGTCCCCAAGAACATCTCCTTCTCCGTCCCCACCCGCGCGGCGCTGATCCTGGCCCCGCCGCTGGTGATGGTTGCCCGGGTGTTCAAACCGGTGATCTGGACGCTGAACGGCCTTGCAAACTCCATCCTGCGGCTGTTCAAGGTTGAGCCCAAGGACGAAGCCACCAGCGCCTACACCCTGGATGAGGTGGCAAACATCGTGGAGCAGTCCACCCGCGACGGCATGCTCACCGACACCAGCGGCACGCTCACCGCAGCGTTTGAGTTCACCGCCAAGACCGTGGCGGACGTGGAGGTGCCGATCAACGAGATGGTGCTCCTGGCCGAATCCGCCACGCCGGCGGACATCCAGCGCGCCGTGGCCGAGCACGGCTACTCCCGCTACATCCTCACTGATGACGACGGCGGCCCTTCCGGCTACCTGCACCTTAAGGATGTGATGGACCTGGTCACTCCGGAGAAGTTCGTCCGGCCCGTCCCGGCCAAGCGGATCCGCCGCCTCGCCTCCGCCTACAGCGGCGGCGAACTTGAGGACGCCCTGGCCACGATGCGCCGCACCGGAGCCCATGTGGCCCGGGTGTTCGACGCCGACGGCAACACCACCGGTGTCCTCTTCCTGGAGGACATTATCGAAGAGTTGGTGGGCGAAGTGCAGGACGCCACCAGCGCCTGACCGCCTGCTATCCCGGCGGGCCGCCGCCTCACACTTGGGCGGTTGATCAGTCCCGGGATTGGGAAAGCAGGGAGTTGATGGCGGAAGCCACGGTTTCAGGGTGGTCTTAGGGGGTGAAGGAGGACGACGGGCGCGCCGGCCCCCTGTTCAATCCATTTGCCCCGGAGGTCTTCCTTCACGGGTAGGGATTCGGCCATAGCTTTAGCGCGGCTTTCTTTTGGTGCCGTTGTTCTGGCGTCCGACGATGGCGGGGAAGCCTAACCAGAGGAGAGCGGCGACACTCAACAAAATGACCAGCACCGTTACCCCTGCTGTTCGATTAAGCGCGACGTCTACCACCAGGGCCGCACCGCCCGCTGCAAGCAGTGCCGTTCCCAGCAGGGCCAGGCGCACCAGTCCCGCGCTGTGCTCGACGATTTCCCATTTGAGCCGTTGCCGGAACAATGACCGGTGAAGACTGATGGGCGCAAGGAGCAGAATCGTCATCAGCACGGCGAATATCACCAGGACTATGTAGCTGACACGCTGGACGTCATCAAGGTCGGCGAATTTGGGCTGGAACGGGATGGTGAACAAGAAGGCGACAAGGATTTGTGTTCCTGTCTGCATGACGCGCAGTTCCTGCAGCAGTTCATTCCAGTTCCGGTCCGACTGTTGTTCCCGGGTTTCCTGCCGGTCCTCATCCACCACGGGCTTTTTCACGGGTTCCTTCATGCTTGCCTTCCTGTCAGTCATCCAGCCAAGGAAAGCGGAACCGAACGTGATCGGGGCCAGCCGAAGGGGCAGGAGACGTCAGCGGGGATAGTAGGGGTATGCGGGGTAGGCGTAGCCGGGGGTCCAAAACGGTGGAACGCTGTAATAACCGTAGACACCCTCGTAGTACGACCGGGTGTCTGCCAGCTCCGGGTCATAGTCGGGAGCTCCCGCAATGTCTTCCCGGGTCCGGTCAATGAGGACTTCCCCGTCGCCCGCGTTGATGCTTTTCACGGTGTCGACGGGGATAAATGTCTTATCCTTCCCGATCCCCAGGAACCCTCCCGAAGCGATGACGAGGAAACGGACTTTTTCCTCCTCCTGGTCAATCAGCAGCTCCTCCACCTTGCCGATTTCCTCGCCTGACCGGTCCTTGGCGGTGTATCCACGGATATCTTCCTGCTCGGCCGCCACGGTTTTGCCGGTATCTTCCAGCTTCACCAGTTCGCGGGTTTCATGGGTGGCCATGATTTTTCTCCTTTTCAGTCGTCCGCTGCCACCGATGTGTCAATGGTTGATGCCTGCAGGTAGGGCTCACCGTCCCAGTCCTCAAAGAGGGCGTCGTCGAGGTCCACGTCAAGGTCCTTCTCAACTGCCATAAGATCGAACGCAGTGTGGACGGTGCCGGTGACCTTGACAGTCAACTCAGGCTGCAGCTCAGGCTGGGCATCTTTGTGCACAACCAGCAATGGATCGACGGTAGTGTCTTCGGTTCCTGCGATGGTGAACGCTTCCGGAGTAATAATGCGGTTTACATTCGCGGACACGGTTACTTCCTGTCCTTCACGCAAATCCAGGTCATCGAAGAATTCCTGGTTGTAGGGGCCGTCAAAGGGGTTGGCGGTGTTGTTGGTCTCTGTCTGTTCAGGGAGTTCCTGAACGTCTTCAACATCGACTCCGGTTTCGGGGCCTTCGGTACCACAGGAGGTAAGTCCTAATGCGGTGAAGGATAGGGCGCCGGCCAAAGCCCACCTCGCGAGCAACTGCGGCTTACGGTTCAACATGGGATCCTCCTCAAGTTTCTGCAGACCGCCGGTTGCCGGACTGCTTCGGTTTTGGGACTCCCCCCGCTTTCCACGCTAGGCAGGGCTAACGAGGCCGATCAACGCATGTAACTGATATGCAACTGGCTTTCCCGGGGGATTTACTCGCCTGTAATCCGCGCTGGGCTCGACCCTTAAAACACCCCTCCGCCTCCCTCCCGGCTCCGAGGTAACGATCTGCGGAATCGGGGTTTCAGTGCGGTTGCAGTTGGGCAGCCGGCATTGATACCACGCTCTAAGCCTGCTTACGGTCGAGATGACGAGGCCCACCCTCAACCCGGAACGGTCCCCAGCCTGGGTCTCGCCCGTTCCGCACCCAGCATCAACACCAATCCATAGCGAGCGAACAAAACAATGTCTGCGTCACCAGCACATCCGGGCGCACATGCCCGCCACCATCGAACGCCGATCGAGACTGCAGCCCTTGCACTGGCAGGCGTTTTCGCCCTTGTGGGCTTCCTCGGTTTCATCCCCGGCATCACAACCAACTATTCGGAGATGGCCTTTGCGGGGCCTGGCTCCAGCGCCTTGCTCTTGGGGATTTTCCAGGTTTCCGTTCTGCACAACACCGTCCATGTGCTCTTCGGTGCGGCAGGGCTAATCCTGGCCAGGACCGCAGCGCAGGCGAAGTATTACCTGATCGGCGGGGGCGCCGTATACCTGGTGATCTGGCTGTATGGGCTTCTGATCGACAAGGCCTCCGCCGCCAACTTCATCCCGGTCAACACGGCGGACAACTGGCTCCACGCAGTACTGGGAGTTGTCATGGTGGCACTGGGCCTTGTTCTTGGCCGCAACAACGCCGGTCGCGGCCGGGAGCTGTGAGAACAGGGGCACACTGTGCTCCCCCGCCGACGCTGGGTCAACTCCCCGGAGCTGTAGTTTCCGTCTTTGCCTGCCGTTTGCTGAATTGCCGGGCTATCACAACGTCCGTGGAGGAATGGGAGAGGATGGAGAGGACGATGACCAGCGCAACCAGGTGGTAGATCTGGTCAGCCAGAGCAATGCCTGACTCAAGGATGATCAGCCCGTACACCACGGAGGCGAAGCCCTTCGGACCGAACCACATGGCGGTGACCTGTTCGCGGAAACTCAACCGTGCCCCGATGAAGGACACCAGGAGGGCAAGAGGGCGGGCAAAGAACAAGGCCAGAAGCGCAAAAATCCAGCCGTTGAAGGGGATCTCCTGGAAAAGGAAGGCAGGGGTAATCAGCGCGCCGAAAACCATGATGGCGGCCAGTTTCAGCAGCTCGGTGACCAGTTCCCCGAATTGTTCGAACTCGTGCCGGAGCTCCCTGCCCAGGCTAGCAACGGTGATTCCGGCAGCAAAGGCGCCCAGGAAGAGGTTGGCATGGGTGGCATGGCAAATCGCAAGCACCAGGAGCCCGATGGATACCGCCAGCAGTGGCTGCAGGGAGGACGTTGCCTGCAGGAAGGGCAGGCGTTCGAGTGCAAGCACGGCGGCGGGCACCACCACGCCAACCAGGATGCCCAGGAAAATTTCCAGCAGCAACTGCTCACCGTGTGCGTCATGGCCGCCTGTTGCGGCCAGCAGGACGAGCACGATGGGCAAGGCCATGCCGTCGTTCACACCGGACTCGACATTCAGCAGATGGCGCAGCCGGCCAGGTACTTCCTCCCTGCCCACGATGGCGGCAGCGAAAACGGGATCGGTGGGGGCCAGGACGGCGCCAAGGAGAAAGGATTCGAGCCAGGGCAATCCGGCGACGTAGTGGGCGAACAACGCCGTCAGCGCCAGGGTCAGCGGCAGGCCGAGCAGCAGGGCCCGCCCCGGCAGCCGCCAGGCCGAGCGCAGGTCCCGGTAGCCGACACGCATCCCGTCCGTGAACAGGACCGCAAACAGCGCAAGCTCTGCCAGGCCGCCCACGATGGGGTCGCCCGTGGACACGGTGACCACGCCGAAGGCTCCCTGCCCCAGCAGGAATCCGCCCATAAGGAAGAGCACTGCCGTGGACAGCACTGTCCGGTGCGCGCGTTCGGAGATCAGAACCCCGATCAGCAGCAGGGCCGCGAAGGACAGCAGCAGGGCAGTTGGCATGGGCCTCCCCTCTGGTTCCAGCGGAATACCTGATGTTCCGATCATCGCCGCAGCTGACGAACGAATCTACCCCGGGGCTTCCGGGTTCCGGCCCGCGGTCCCGGCGCCGTCAAACCGTCAGGTCCCTTCCCCGCACCAAACGGGCGGCTGCTGCCGCCGCCACCACGGCAACAGCGGCCATCAGCACGGCGCCCTCCGGCTGGAAGGCTTCAACGGGCATGGCGGACGAGTGCCTGAACGGGCTCAGGTCCTGAAGCCAGACGGGCAGGCCCAGGAGTTCCCCGAACTGCCCCAGGACCAGCGCAACGGCCAAAGCCCCCCAGCCGACGGCGCCGCTCCACCGGGGTGCAAGCGCGAACACCAGCAGGGCCAGGGCCGGGAAGACGAGCGCGGCCGGAACGTGGGCCAGCGCCGCGGCCAGTACCGTGCCGGGGCTGCTGCCACCTGCCTGCGCCAGGGCGAGCACGACGGCGGCCGATACTCCCGCGGCGGCCGCGACGGCCGTCGTCGAAATTGCCGCGACGGCGATGGTCCCGCCCAGCCAGCGGACGCGCGACGCCGGCACGGCCAGGAGCAGTTCGGCCCGCCCTTCCGCTTCTTCCGCCCTGAGCCGCAGCACCGCCTGGATGCCCGCCGCAGCAGCCATAATGCCGGCCATGCCAAGCATTGCCGTGGTGAACAGGTCAACCATGCCGGCGTCGCCGGGAACCAGCCGGTTCATTAGCTCCATCAAGGACTGGTTGCCGGCCAGCGCGTCCCGGACCACAGGTCCCAGCCCGCCGGCCACGGCCCCCAGGAGGGCAGCGGTGAAGCACCAACCGGCCACGGTTCCGCGCTGCAGCCGCCACGCCAGCCCCAGCATGGATGCCAACCCGGTTCCGGCCCGTTCCGACCCCGACTCGTCGGCCGCAATGTAGCTGGCCCCAAGATCCCTGCTGGTTCGGAGCATCAAGGCAGCCCCTGCCAGGACGAGGGCACCGGTACCGATGACCACCAACGGCAGCGCATCGGAGTCGGTGAAGGGCCGGATGCGCTGGCCCCATCCGATGGGCGAGAACAGCGAAGGCCACGCGGCGGTGACCTTCAGCAGTGACGCGTCTGCCGTGCCGAGCGCATCCCCCGCGCCCCTGATCAGGTAGGCCCCGCCCACCAGCGCCGCCGCTGCGCCGTTGGCGCTCCGCGCGGAGGGCATCACCTGTGCTGCCAGCGCGGCGGCCACCATGAAGAACAGGCCCACCGCCCCCACGGCTGCCCCCGCCAGGAAAGATCCGGCAACCGGGAGCCCTGCGCCGATGAAACCGGCGGCAACAGCAAGCGCCAAGACCACGTTGGCGCAGGTGCCAAGCACCAGGGTGGCGTACAAGGGCGTCACCCGGGTTACAGGGGTTGAACCGACAAGCTCAAAACGGCCCTGGTCCTCATCCGCACGGGTGTGCCGGACCACCAGGAACGTACTCATCAGCCCTGCCAGCACTGCAGTGAAGGAATAGCCCTGGAAGAACGTGACCGCCCCGGAACTGATGCCGTCCGGAAGCCCCCGGAGGAAGAGGAATGCCGGGCTGGCCGCAGCCACCGCAACCAGGGCGGCACGCTCGTTGTCGGCGCCAAACTGTGTAGTGACGGCGGTGGCGGCCGCATACCCCAAGCCGGCAATGCCCAGGATCCAGGCGGCGAGGATTGCGCGGTCCCTGCGGGCCTGGAGCAGGGCGAGACGGACGACGGCGGCCATCACCGAACCTGGCTTCTCGGGGCCTTGGGCTGTTCGCTGTAATGGCGCATGAACAACTCCTCCAGGGAAGGGGGTGCGGCAGTGATGCCCGTAACGCCGGCGCCGGCCAACGCATCCAGGACTGGCCCCAAGTCCGCTGCATCGGCGTCGAACTCCATGACGGTCCCGTCAGCGCGGAGGTCGTGGATGCCCCGCAGCGTTGCGAGCGCCTCCGGCTTCACCTGCGAGATGACCCGGAAGCGGGTCCTGGTGAGATGCCGAAGCTCGGCCAGCGTCCCGGATTCCACCGCAGTCCCGGACCGGATAATGGTCACCCTGTCGCAGAGCTGTTCCACCTCGGCCAGGATGTGGCTGGACAGCAGCACTGTCGCCCCGTCGTCCCTGACCCGGCGGACATGCCGGCGGAACACTGCATCCATGACCGGGTCCAGGCCCGAGCTTGGTTCGTCCAGCAGGTAAAGCCTGGCCGGGCGGGAAAAAGCAGCTATCAGGGCCGCCTTCTGCCTGTTGCCTTTGGAGTAGGTCCGCGCCTTTTTCCGTGGTTCGAAGTCGAACTCGTCAATGAGCCGCCGGCGCAGGCCTTCGTCCGCGCCGCCGCGCAGGCCGGCGAGCATGTCGATGACCTCGCCGCCGGTCAGGTTCGGCCACAGCGTCACGTCCCCGGGAACATAAGCCACGTCCCGGTGGGCCCGGACCGGTTCAGCCCACGGGTCGATGCCGAACACCCGGGCCGTTCCCGACGAGGGACGGATCAGGCCCAGGAGAATTCGAAGAGTGGTGGACTTTCCGGCCCCGTTCGGCCCGAGGAAGCCGTGGACCTCGCCGGGCAGGACGGAGAGGTCCAGGCCGGCGAGCGCGGCTGTCCGTCCAAAGTTCTTCACAAGTTCTGTGGTGGAGATGACGGGAGATGAGTCTGTAGGCATGGCCGGGTCCGTTCCGTGCTGGCAGCAACTACACCCAGGGCGGGGTGCCAGGGGCATGCCGCAGGCGTTTCCGCATGCGGGCCGACCAGGCTTCCCGGCTCTCCGGTCCACATCATACAAGCGGCCAATCGGGCGCGGAAGAGGCTGCCGGAAGGGGCAGCCGCCGCTCCCGGCGCGGCTGCCCGTGGCGCCGCCGTCGGTCTGCTGGTGCTAACGTGACCGCTATGCACCTGAAGGCTTACCAGCGAAGCCAGGCACCGCGCCGCCGGAGAAAAAAGCCGAGTATGCTCCTTGCCGGCTACAGCCGCTCCGTCTCAGCCTTCCAGGAACGGCAGCTGTCCACTTTCCAAAGACTTTCCCGCCGCCTGGTGCCGCGGCACCCCGCACAGCTGATCGTGCTGGGCTTTGTCCTGGCCATTGCGGCCGGAACCGGGCTCCTGATGCTGCCGGTGGCAAAGAACGGCGTGGGCGGCGCTTCGCTGCTGGAGGCTTTGTTCACAGCCACGTCCGCGGTGTGCGTCACCGGCCTGATCACGGTGGACACTCCAGTGTTCTGGAGCGGGTTCGGGCAGGCAGTCATCCTGGTCCTGATCCAGGTCGGCGGCTTCGGGGTGATGTCCTTCGGTGCGCTCCTGGGCGTGCTGACCGCGCGGCGGCTGGGGCTGCGGTCCAGGATGCTTGCCGCCGCGGAAACCAAAAGCAGCGGCTTTGGTGATGTCCGCCGCGTCCTGCTGGGTGTCCTGCTGATCACGGTGATCGTCGAGGTGGCCCTGGCCTTAATGCTGACGCTGCGTTTCCAGTTTGGTTACGGCTACCCGTTCATCGAGGCGCTGTGGCATGGGCTGTTCCACTCCGTGTCCGCGTTCAACAACGCCGGATTCGCGTTGTACTCGGAAAGCCTGATGGGCTTCGTCAGCGATCCCTGGGTGTGCCTGCCGATCGCCGCGGCGGTGATCGTCGGCGGCCTCGGCTTTCCGGTGCTGTTTGAGCTGCGGCGCCAGTACCGCCGTCCCATCCACTGGAGCATGCACACCAAGCTGGTCCTGGTGGGCAGCGCAGTGCTGCTTGTTGCCGGCACCGTCTTCATCACCGCCGCGGAGTGGACAAACCGCGCCACCCTGGGCGCGCTTCCTCCCGGGGACCGCATCCTGGGCGGATTCTTCCAGTCGGTGATCACCCGCACGGCAGGCTTCAACAGCATCGACATCACGCAGATGCACCCCGTGTCCTGGCTGGGCATGGACATCCTGATGTTCATCGGCGGTGGCCCGGCAGGAACCGCCGGCGGCCTGAAGATCACCACCTTCGCCGTGTTGTTCTTCATCCTGACCACCGAACTGCGCGGCGGCACTGCGGTCAACATATTCGGCAAACGCCTATCCCGCGCCGTTCACCGGCAGGCCATCACCGTGGTGCTCCTGGCCATCGGCCTGGTGGTGGCCTCCACCATGTTCCTGATGCTCATCACCGACTTCGGGCAGGAGCGGATCCTCTTCGAAGTGGTCTCCGCCTTTGCCACCGTGGGCCTGTCCACCGGCATCACGGCCGGGATGCCACCGGCCGGGCAGGTGGTGCTGATCCTGCTGATGTTCATCGGCCGGCTTGGCCCCGTCACGCTGGGCACCGCCCTGGCCCTGCGCAGCCGCCCCGTCCTCTACGAATACCCGAAGGAAAGGCCCCTCATTGGCTAAGGACATCTTCTCCCGCAAAACCGCACGCGTGGCGCAGGCCGACTCCGTTGCCGTTATTGGCCTGGGCCGCTTCGGCGGATCACTGGCGCTGGAACTGGAAGCGCAGGGAACCGAGGTGCTGGGCATCGACAGCGACGAGGAAATCGTGCAGTCCTACAACGGCAGGCTCACCCATGTGGTCCGGGCCGACTCCACCAAGGAAGAAGTCCTGCGCCAGCTCGCGGTCCACGAGTTCGACAGGGCCGTGGTGGGCATCGGCTCAGACCTGGAAGCCAGCATCCTCACTACGTCCCGGCTGCTCACGTTCAGGCGCCCGCAGATCTGGGCCAAGGCCATCAGCGATCCGCATGCCGAAATCCTGGCCCAGCTCGGCGTGGAACATGTCATCCGCCCCGAGCACGACATGGGCAAGCGGGTGGCCCACCTGGTCCGGGGTTCCATCCTGGACTACGTCGAGTTCGAGGACGACTTCGTGATGATCCGGACCGGGCCGCCGGCAGAGGCGCAGGACCGTCCACTGGGGGTGCTCGGCCTGCGGGACAAGTACGGCATCACCATCGTTGCGATGAAGCGGCCGGGAAGCATCTGGACGCACACCACCGCCCAGACTGTCCTGTACGACGACGACCAGATCATCGTCCAGGGGCCCAAGGCCCTGGCCGAGGGGTTCAGCACGCTGGCCTAAGCTTGCCCGCTGCGGGGTTCCTGCCCCTCCAGCGGTGGACATGCCCTGACGGGACGGGCACACTGAAAAGCCAGGTACTTCCAGGACTTTCACCGGGAGAGGACCCGATGGAGCACCTTAACCGATTCGCAGGCGAATTCCTCAAGGCGCTCAAGAACCTCCTGCCCATCGTGCTCGTGGTGGTCCTGTTCCAACTGCTGGTGTTCCGCTCCATACCCGATGACCCCCTGCAACTCGTGGCCGGGCTCGTAATTGTGGCCGCGGGCATCGCGTTGTTCCTGCACGGCCTGGACCTGAGCATCTTCCCGGTAGGCAAGAACCTGGCCAACCAGTTCGTCCGGCGGGGCGCCCTGGGGCTGCTGCTGCCCTTTGGCTTCGCCATCGGGTTCGCCGCCTCCGTCGCAGAGCCGGCCGTGATCGCGGTGGCAGAGCAGGCACAACTGGTCAGCCAGGGACGGATCAGCGCGCTGGTGCTGCGGTTTGTCATCGCAGTTTCGGTGGGGCTTGTCATGGTTTTGGGCGTCCTGCGCGTCCTGCGCGGGTGGGCGGTGTACAAGCTCCTGATTGCAGGCTACGTAGTGGTGCTGCTGCTCACTTACGCCGCGCCGCCGGAAATCATCGGCATTGCGTACGATTCGGGTGGGGTCACCACCAACATCGTCAGCGTGCCGTTGATCGCCGCGATTGGTTTGGGGCTGGCGAATTCGATCAGGGGACGCAGCCTGCTTGCGGACGGGTTCGGGCTTGTGGCGCTGTGCGTGATGGTGCCCATGATCGGCGTCCAGCTCTACGGAACCTGGGTCTATACCTTCGGCGGCGCCGGAACGGCGCCGTCCGCCGCCGGGTCAGGCGGGGACCCTGGAGACTGGGTGGTGGGCATGATCCTGGGCCTGGCGTCCATGGTCCGGGAGGTCCTGCCGATCGTGGGCGTGGTCCTGTTCTTCCAGTACGTGGCACTGCGGCGCAGGCTGGCACACCCGCTGCGGGTGGTCGTCGGGTTCGTTATGGTCCTGGTAGGCCTGTATGCCTTTGTGGTGGGGCTCAAGCTGGGCCTCTTCCCGCTCGGGACGCTCATGGCGGAGCAGCTGATCGAGCAGGGAGTCCCGGCGCTGATCCTGCTTTTCAGCCTGCTGATCGGATTTGCGGTCACCATGGCCGAACCGGCCCTGCTGGCGATCGGTGAGCAGGCGGAGGACGCGTCGCCCGGCAGGATCAGCGCCTTTGCGGTCCGCGTGATCGTGGCGGCAGGTGTGGCCCTGGGAATCGCCTTCGGCGTATTCCGCATCCTGACCGGCGGGCCCTTCCATTACTTCATCATGGCCGCCTACGCCGTGGCGATCGTCCTGGTGTTTCTTGCACCGAAGTACATCATCGCCCTGGCCTTCGATCTTGGTGGCGTGACGACGTCGGAAGTCACCGTGCCGCTGGTGACCGCCCTCGGCATCGGCCTGGCAGCCGCGGTGGACGGCCGGGACGTGTTGATTGACGGGTTTGGACTGATCGCTTTCGCCTCGGTCTTCCCGGTCATAGCCGTCATGGTGTATGCCATGGTGATGGAGAAATTTCCCCTGCTGAGGAGGGAACCGGCATGAAGTTCACAGCCGTTGTGGTCATCGCACCCGACGACCTGGAAGAGAAGGTCATTGAACACGCGCAACGGGTGGGTGCCACGGGCGTGACCATCCTTCCGGGCAAGGGCATTGGCGGGGAAGCCCGGAAGACGTTTTTCGGGCTCACCTTCGAAGGGACCCAGTCGGTGCTGCTGATGGTGGTGGGAACCCACCTGACGGCACCGATCCTGAAGGAGCTGCACACCGTCCTGGTCAAGGGATCGGAGTCGAGGGGCCTCGCGTTCGCGATTCCCATCGAGCACCTGACGGGTATCGACATGCGCCAGGTGGTCAGGTTTGAGGAGCATCTGCGCCGAGAGGGCGCCTGAGCCGGTTCAACGTTTCGCTAGGAGGAAGACAATGCTCACTGTCAAAGACGTCATGGTTTCCCAGGTGGTCACGATCTCCCCCTACAGCACGCTGCGTGAGGCGCTGTCCATGATGAAGGAGCGGCAGGTCAAAAGCCTGGTGGTGGACCGCCAGCACGCACACGACGCCTACGGCATGCTGAGTTACCGGGAACTCCTGGACACCGTCGTGGCGCAGGAAGGCGATGTTGACCTCCTGAACGTCTACGACGCCGCCACGATCCCTGCCATCACCGTTAACGAGGACCTGTCCGTGCGGCAGGCCGCAGCCCTGATGAGCCGTTACCACCTCAGCCGGCTGGTGGTGGTGGAGGGCAACCAACTCGTCGGCCTGCTGGCGATGAACGACATCCTGGCCCGGCGGATGGAAGAACTGACGGTCAGTCCTCCCCCTTATCAAAGCTGAACCCGCAGGCGCACCGGTAGGTTAACACGCCGCCGTCGTTCATCCCCTGCTGTCCTTCCGTTGATACAGGCTGGCCTGCCGCGACCAACTGCATGACCTCGCCGCAGTGAATGTGTGTGGCGAGCATCCGCCGCAGCTGCGGATCTTCCGCGAGCCTCTCGGGTGCGGCTCCCCATAGCTGTGCCATGACCGGCTCCCTTACTCAGCCCAGCGATGCCAGGAGGTCGGCGCAGGCCTGCTCGCAGCGGCGGCAAGCCTCGGCGCACAGCTCGCAGTGCCGGTGCATCGAGGCATGCTGTCCGCATTCATCGGCACAGGCCCGGCATGCGATGCGGCATGCCTCCAGCACTGCACGGGGGGTCCCGGTGTCACTGGCGTGGCGGGAGAGGATTTTTCCGGTCGCCGCGCAGATGTCCACGCAGTCGAGGTTGGTGCGGATGCACTTGGTGAGCTCGGCGACCATCTCTTCGCTGAGGCAGGCGTCGGCGCAGGCGGCGCACGTCTGCGCGCACTCAAAGCACGCCTGGATGCATTCGGCGAGCTTGGCCTTATCGATGTTTCCGAGGTCCCGGGGGTGGGCGTCCAGCATGGACTCTACATGTGTCATTGGTTTCTCTTTCCAGGTCAATCCGGCAGTAAAGGGTGTGTGAAACGGCGGGCCGTTTCTACGTCCTACTGATGGAAAGCTGGACAACCGACAGCGATGGAAGATCCGGCGCTGCCGGGACTGCGCCGAAAAGAACAGCATCCCCCGGCTGCCGGTGCAGCGAGGAGGGCGGATCCACCGCCCCAGTCCTCACCGGTGCCGGTTCGCTTCGCGGAGCCTGCCGGCGTTCGCAGCAGTCCCCCTCCAACTCCTCCGGCTCAGCATATGGAACGGCCTGGTGGACAGCGCGCACTGCCCCGGAAGCAGGCAGCGACGTCTCGCCTGCACCGACTGCGGCTTCCGCCGGCGGCGGCACAGCTGCCGGGCCGGCTGACTGGGCAGCCGCCGGTTGGAACGGGCCGTGGCCCACAAGCTTGTACCGGCTGCCGTGGGTGTAGGAGGCTGCTCCCGCGACGAGAACAGCCACGAGTACCCACACGAAAACGCTCCGCAGCGAAACGAGGCAACGAAGCTTTCCGAGCGAAGACCAGCGTAGCGTGGCCATCCCCACTTCCTGATGGACGTCTTTTTATCAGCCTAGCTTCGCATTTCCGTGAAGACGATCACACGTGTATTACTTTTGGGCCTCGGCCCCGGTAGCCAGCACCCAGAAGCCGCCCTGCCACCTATGCCTGCCTGGAGCTTATGGAGTCCGCCTTGTCCAGCAGGATTTTCCGTTCCGTGGTGGCGTAGTCCCCGGCGCCGATGGCGTTCCGCATCCGGCCCAGGTGGTCCAGAACCTCCGCCCGGTATTGGCCCTCCCTGTCGCACCACGCAAGCTCCGAAAGCAGCCCAAGGAGGCGCTCCACGACGGCAGGATCCATGGCTCCGAATTGCCTGGGTTGGTTCATCGCCACATCGAGAAAGTCCCGGAATACAGGAAGTGCCAGCACTACCCTGACCCGGCCGTCATCGTCTGTAAGGTGCTCCGGGCCGGGATCCCTGCCCGTGAGCCGGCACAGGAGTGCCGAGAGGTGCCCGATGACGTGCACTGCCGTGGTGGGGTCGTTGATACCAGGGGAGAGCGCACGGGCTGCAACATCCACCAGCTGCCGGAAGCCGAAGCCGACGTCCTGGACGTTGGTGCGTTCAAAACCCGTTGCCACAGCGGCATTGATGTCCTTTGCCAGCTTCTCCCGGGCTTCGGGGCTAAACGTTGCTCCCGGTGCCACTGGCCAGGCGGTAGCAAAGGGAACGCCCTCCACCAGCGAGCTGCCCGGTTCCCGGTCCATCCGTACCACGGCACCTGAGTCTTTCGCGGCCTGCAGCAGTGCGTCCTTATCAAACGAGGTCAGGAAACCTGAGGAACTGGCGTTGACGGCGAAGCTGCCGGACGACGGAAAGGGCTCCGGTCCGCGTTCTGGCCGGTCTTCGGGAAAGACCCGGTCCATGGTTTCCTGGGTTTCCACGTTCACCCTGCGCATCATTGTTTCCACCCGGATTTCCCGGGTGAGGTGCGCCAGGAAGAGGACCAGCCCGACGACGCTGGCGATGGCGAGCCCAAACGCGACGGTGACCGAGATTTCCGGTACGAAGGCCGTGTTTCCGTTGCCTTCGTCACGGACGCTTCGCAGGACGGTCAAGGCGAAGGCGAAGGCGGCCAGGAATAGGGCCAGCGTCCCGTGCACGAACCGGTCCGAGGTAAAAGTCCTCAGCAGCCGCGGCGAGAACTGGCTGCTGGCCAATTGCAGGGTAACCACGGTAAGCGAGAAGGTCAGGGACGTTACCGTGATGAGCGACCCCGAGATGGCCTGCAGGACCGACCTTGCAGCTTCCGGGCCTCCGCTGAAGAGAAACACCGTGACGCTCTCGGGCATTTCACCGTCAAGTGCGGAATCAAGGGCGGGCAAGGCCATCCCCATGACCACGGCCAGCGCAACTGCCAACGCCGGAAGCGGCCACAGCTGGGTCCGCAGGGCATCAAGCCAGGGCGCAATGCGCCCGTTCATCGGCAACAATCCGGCCGCGTTGATGGTGCTTCAGTCATAGTCTCCTGCTCTCGTCCGAGGACCAGATACCGACGGCGATTAAGTTCCCTTCCGGTCCTTCCCGCCTGGCTCCAGGCTGGCCGAACCGGAAATACTCAGCGTACTGTCAAAAGCGTTCCCCTGTCCGTGTTCCCAGTCCAATTCCCTTATTGAAGGAGCCTGACGCTGATGTGGTTTGATTCCTGGCCGGAGGTTCTTCGTGTCCTGATCATCGGTTCAGTTTCGTACGCGGCCCTGGTGCTGGTCCTGCGGGTGTCCGGCAAGAGGACGCTGGGGCAGCTGAACGCATTTGATTTCATCGTCACCGTGGCCTTCGGGTCCACGCTCGCGACCATCCTGCTCAATTCCGACGTCGCCTTCCTTGAGGGGCTGACGGCGCTGGCGCTGCTCGCGGGGCTGCAGTTCGTCGTCGCCTGGGCGTCCGCCCACGTGCCCGGAGCCCGGGCCGCCGTAACGGCCCGGCCTGTGGCACTGGTAGTGTCCGGCGAACTTCAGCACAACCAGCTGCGCCGGAACCGCCTCAGCGAATCCGAGGTGCTGCAGGCTGTACGCGGCACCGGATCCGGCGACCTGTCCAATATTGCTGCGGTGGTGCTGGAAACCAACGGGACCCTCAGTGTCATCCCGGAGGGCAAACTCGGGGACGCGTCGGCGCTTGAGGGTGTCCAAAACGCTCCCGGCCCGGAACGTCCATGACAGAACCCCGACGCGGCCCTGACGCCAGCACCGCATCCGAGCGAAGCGGCCGGCTTCGCCGGGCGGAAGAGTTGGCCCGCCGCCTGGACAAGCCGATGGGAATCCTGGGCGTCATCTTCCTCTTCGTAGTGCTCGGCCAACTGATAGCAACGGAGCCTGGACTGGCGGGCGCCTTCGTCGTGGCCGGCTGGCTGTTCTGGGCAGTGTTCGTGGCTGAATTCCTGTTGCGCGCCTACATCGCCGGGTTCAGCAAGGACTTCTGGCGCAAGAGCTGGTGGCAGGTCATCTTCCTGCTCGTACCGTTCCTGAGGTTTTTCCGCGCCCTGCAGGCCCTTCGGCTGGTGCGCATCGCCAGGCTGGCGCGCTACGGGTCGATCCTTTCGGCAGGAGTACGGGGTTCACGTTCCGCCGGAAGGCTGTTGACCAGCCGGATCGGCTGGTTGACGGCTGTCACCGCGGTGGTCATCCTGGCCTCAAGCCAGCTCCTCTACACGACAGGGGAGCACAGCTCCTACGCCGACGCCCTCTTCGAATCGGCGATGGCCGCCATCACCGGCACCGGCATCACCGGCACCAGCCTCTTCTCCCGGGTCCTTCAGGTCCTTCTCGCCATCTATTCGGTGGCCGTTTTCGCCACCCTGGCCGGCACGCTGGGCGCGTTTTTCCTGGGGCGGAAGGATGAGCCCGGCCGCCGGTTACCCTAGCCCGCCGCCCCGGGACGGCTCGAAGGCTGGCCGGCAATTCCGGTTCCTTGTTGCCGGCCAGTCATGGAGCTTAGGGTTTCTGCGCCTCACCCCTGGAACGCGGCGTCCGGTCTTGCCGGGAAGCCCGGCCGGGCTGGTCTCCCTCCCCCTGCTGGTACACGTCCGGTATTCCGTCCTGGTCTGCATCGGCCGCCTCTTCGGCCTCAATGCGGCGGTAACGCCGATTGCGCGCGCGCAGAATAATGGAGGCCAGGACGGCGGCGAGGAGTGATGCGGTCAGGATGCCGACTTTGGCGTGGTTGTTCGTGGCAGGGTCTCCGGCGAAGCTCAGGTCCGCGATCAGCAGGGAGACCGTGAATCCGATGCCGGCCAGCAGCGCCACGCCGGTGAGATCGATCCAGCGAAGCGACGGATCCAGGCGGACCTTTGTGACTTTGGTCAGCAACCATGTGATGCCAACAATGCCTACGGGCTTTCCCACAACCAGGCCAAGGATGATGCCGATCGTCACGGCGTCTGCAAGGGCCGAACCTAGTCCCTCCCAGCCGCCTACAGCCACGCCTGCTGAGAAGAACGCGAAGACCGGAACGGCGAAACCGGCCGAAAGCGGGCGGAACCGGTGCTCGAAGACCTCTGACAGGCCCGGACCTGCGGCGGGTCCACCGCTTGCCTGGCTGCGGATCACGGGGACGGCGAAACCCAGCAGAACCCCAGCCACCGTGGCGTGGATCCCGCCGGCATGGACCAGGGCCCAGACCACCGCGCCGATAGGCAACAGAATGAACCAGGCAGCAGCCGGCTTCATTTTGAAGAACCGGCTGAACTTCTGCGCCAGGACCGTGTAGACAGCGAAAGGCAGCAAGGCCCACAGAAGGGGCACCGGGTCGACTTTATCGGAGTAAAAGATGGCGATGATGGAGATGGCCATCAGGTCATCGACGACGGCCAACGTCAGCAGGAAGATCCTCAGGGCGGCCGGCAGATGGGACCCCACGATGGCCAACACGGCAACAGCGAAGGCAATGTCAGTTGCTGTCGGGATCGCCCAGCCGCTGACCGTCTCGGGCCTGGTCAAGTTGACAGCAACGTAGACCAGCGCCGGAACAGCCACCCCGCCAACAGCGGCGGCCACCGGCACGACTGCACGATTTATGCTGCGCAGGTCTCCGGCCACGAATTCCTTCTTGAGCTCCAGGCCCACCAGGAAGAAGAAGATTGCCAGCAGCCCGTCCGCCGCCCAAGCACCCAGGCTGAGATTCAAATGCCACGGTTCATAACCAAAGCGGAAGTCCCGCAACGCGAAATAACTTTCGGAAGCCGGCGAATTAGCCCATACCAACGCCGCAGCGGCGGTGATGACCAATAAAATTCCGCCAACCGCCTCTTTGCGGAGGATCTCACCGATACGGAGCGCCTCTGCGTAACTGCCCCGGGCCGGGATGCGTGGTGTGGACTCGTGAGCGGAATTTCCTGCCATCCGGTCTCCTGCTGAATCGGGGCCGGCCAAACCTACACCGGCCGGTTTTCCTGGCCAACCTAGCCTTTACTGTATCCACCCCGCCTGCGGTGGCGGATCAGCACGACACAACCCCCGTCACCTTCTTGCCAGGACAATTTCCCGCTTTGTAGGCTCCTGCCATGCTGCCTCTCGGATTCCCGGACATTGCATCACTCGATCCCCGCCGCTCAGCGGCCTTCTACGAGGCCGTCCTCGGTTTCACAACCACACGCGGCCCCCACACCCGCTTCCGGGCAGGAAACATCGAGGGAGGTTTCCCCGACCTCAAGGACGGGTTCGCTCCCGTGGCCGGGGTCCTGGAGCCTGGAGCCTGGAGCCTGGAGCCTGGAGCCTGGAGACATCGTGCCGTACTTCGAACCGGAGGACCTGGACGCGGCGCTGGAGAACGCCGTGAACCACGGCGGGAAGATTCTCCTCGATCCTGTGGAAGCCGCCCCCGGCCACTGGGTGGCGATAGTGGCTGACCCGTCAGGCGCGAAAGTCGCGCTGACCCGCATCAGCCGCCAGGACCCCTGACCGGTACCGCCACGGCCGGCCATCCACGCCGCGCGGCTAGGCTGGGCTGATGCCCGACATCGCTGCCCTGGTGCCCACCCTCGTGGCCCTCGCCATCCTGATGGCACTTACGGTGACCGTGCTGTGGGGCTCGCGGACGCCGTCGTTCATTGCCCCAGCCATGGCCGTTCTCCGTGGCGCCACCCAGCTCGCGCTCATCAGCCTGGTGCTGGGGGGCATCATCACCGACCCCCTGTGGGTTGCAGTGGCGCTGCTTGTCATGTTCACCGTGGCCGTCGTGACAGCGACCCGCCGGCTGACCTGGTCCTGGCAGCGCTTCACGGCGGTGGCAGCCACCATGGCGGTGGGCATAGCGGTGACCCTGGCCGTGGTGTTCGGCACCGGGGCCATCGAGTTCACCCCCCGCTATGTCCTGGCCGTGGGCGGAATCGTGATCGGCAACTGCATGAGCATCGCCGTACTGGCCGGGCGCCGGTTCTTCGAGGCAGTCCATGAGCAGTGGCACGAGGTGGAAGGCTGGCTGGCGCTGGGGGCCATGCCGCGCCGCGCAACCCTCACCCAGGCCCGCCAGTCGGTTTACTCAGCCCTGATCCCCTCCATCGACCAGACCAAAACCACCGGCCTGGTCACCCTGCCCGGGGCATTCGTTGGCGCGATCTTCGGCGGGGCGTCCCCGCTCGAAGCGGGCCGGTTCCAGGTGGTGGTCCTGGCGTCCATCCTCACAGCCGGGTCCATCACCGCTGTCGCACTGATCCGGTCCCTCCGCGCCGTCAAGGTGCGCCCCGAGCCGCTGTAGGAACCAGGCACGAGCCGTCCCTGGACGGATGCTAAGCGTCGAAATGCGTCCGGACATCGCCGTCACCGGTCAATGACGCAACCACAGATGCTGCTATATCCCGCAGTTTGACGTTGCGGGAGCTGGACGCGATTTTCAGGATTTTTATCGCCGATTCCTGGCTGCACCGGTTTTGCGCCATGATGGCACCGGTGGCCAGATCTATTACCGTGCGTGACTCCAGCGCGGCTGAGAGGTGGTTTTTGGTCTCGGCCAACTGACTGATCCGGACTGCAAGCCGGAGGGCCTTGGACGCATGGTAGGCATCGGATTCAACGCTCGTGATGTCCTCGGCAGTAAAGCCGTGCGCACGGGTGGAGTACATGTTGAGGCCAGCTTCCGCTTCCCCCTCCAGCACCAGGGGCACCGATAAGCTTGACCCCACCCCCTCAACCAGTGCCGCTGCGGTGTATTCGGTCCAGCGGGGTTCCCGGCGCAGGTCCGGCACATGGATGACCATCCGTTCCCGGATAGCTGCCAGGCATGGCCCCTCGCCGGAGCGGTATTGCGTTTCATCGAGCCGGAGCGCACCCTTTTCACTGCTGGCCACCGTCACTGGCTTCTTTCGGCGCAACAACGTGATGCTGCAAAAGGCAACGGCGGGGTCGGAGAGTGTCAGGGCCGTGAACTCCGCGAGCTCCTCCAGCATCTCTTTTACGTCCTGGGTCTTCAGGACGAGGTCCTGCAGGTGATCGACGACGAGTTCCGGAGGCAACTGGCGTGATTCGTTGACCATGGTGGTCTCATTCCTCTAATGCCCAAACAACAACCCCCTGGCAAGGGAGGGGCACCGGAGGACGTTCGAACCGCACAGGCGGCCTCCTCTGAGTATGCGCGCACAGATGGGAAACGGACAGCCGCCCGCGCGGCAGCATGCCCCCTCTTCTGAGTGGCTGGGCGCTGGACCTGTAGATGTGCCCGGTTGGACTCACCGATTAGGCGCCCACAACGTGCAGTTGGCCGCGTCATCCACCACGTCCTCGAGGTCTCCGGTGCGGTGCAGCACTTCCAGTTGCCGGACGGCGCCGGTTCCGGCCTTCAGCAGGTCGTCCACCAGCTCCTCCACCCGCTGCAGGTCCCCGATATCCTCCAGCGCCTCATGGATATGGTGCACGAGGGAGTTGACGACGGCGAGCGCCGGCACCGGGCGGTGCGTGTGCGGGTCCAGCAGCTCCCCCCGCAGCCCCCAGCGGCTGGCCTTCCAGCCCGCCAGCCGCAGCAGGGTGGTGGGGACGGCCGGCGGCTCGATCCCGGCACGCCATTCCCGCGCAGCGGTCTCGACCAGCCCTCGGGCAATGCCGGCCAACAACACGGTGTTCCAGGGCCGCAGGCACACGTCAGCGATGCGGATTTCCACCGTTGGATAATGCCGGGAGAGGCGGGCGTCAAAGTAGATCATGCCTTCATCGAGTGCGACGCCGGTGCTCACCATGTCATGCACCAGCTGGTGGTAGGCGTCGGGCGAACCGAGGATCTCCAGCGGGCCTGCGGTTGGCCACCGGCTCCAGACCTGCGAGCGGTAGCTGGCGTAGCCGGTGTCCTCCCCATGCCAGAACGGGGAGTTGGCACTGAGCGCGATCAGTACCGGCAGCCATACCCGGATCCGGTCCAGGACGGCCACGCCTTCTTCCGCCGACGCAACGGAGACGTGGATGTGGCAGCCGCACGTGAGCTGCTCCCTGGCCGTCAGCCCGTATTCCTCCGCCATGGCCGCAAACCGCCGGAGCCGCACCGGATGCGGATCGCAGGGCAGCGGGGAGGTGCCAAGGGCGGCTGCCCTGACTCCGACATCCTGCGCTGCCCTGTCCGCAATGGCCCGTCCGGCGATGATGTCTGCCTCCAGTGACGCCATGGTGGGGTGCGGCGGGGTGACCACCTCGATCATCTCCTGCTGGAACTCTGCAGTGAGGACCGGGCCGGAACCGGAGTCCATGGGGCGGACATACAGGTCGAGGAGCGCGCCGGCCATGGGCACGGGCTCCCCCTTGCCCGGGTCCACCAGGAGCAACTCCTCCTCTATCCCGAACGTCCTGGTGCGTCCGGGACTGCCCGTGCCGCCGTGATCCTGCGTGCCCATGTCCGCCTTTCCGTCATTCCAGCGGCTTTACCGCGGCACTAACGGGGCTGGGACGGATTAGTGGGAACGCCCTGCGACGGCGGGTTGACCGGCGGGCCCGGCACCTGGGCCGACTGCGGTGTGTCCGGCTGGGCGGTATTAACCTCCGGCGTGCTGGGGGCCTGGGGACCGCGTGGCACGGCGCCGCCCTGCAGATCGTGGAGCCGCTTTTCGAGGATCTGCAGGATGGGCAGCCGGTTCCCGTGCGCCTTCTCGTACATGATCAGCTGCGCCACGTCCGCCTCCTCCAGGCCGGAGATCCGCGATGGCAAGGTGCCTGCCGGCAGGTGGTCGTAGTCGGGCAGCGGCAGTTCGCTGTGCTGGGGAACATTCTGAAGGGGTGCGTCATTCATAATGGACTCCTTAGGCAAGTGAGGTCATCAGGTCGGCGCATGCCTTTTCGCAGCGGCGGCATGCTTCAGCGCAGACCTGGCAGTGGTCATGCATCCCGGCGTGCTGTTCGCATTCGTCCCCGCACGACTTGCAGGCGGCGCGGCAGGCTTCCAGCAACGCGCGGGTGACATTTGGGTCGAAGCCTGTACGCCGGGACAGCACGTTTCCCGTGGCGGCGCAGATGTCCGCGCAGTCCAGGTTGGTGCGGATGCATTTGGCCAGGTCCGCCACCATGTCCTCAGCCAGGCAGGCGTCGGCGCAGGCAGTACACGTCTGGGCGCATTCAAAACAGGCGCTGATGCACTGCGCAAGCTTGGTGAGTTCGAGGTCACCCAAGTCCTTGGGGTAGGTGTCGATCATGGACCGTATATGGGTCATGCCTGTTCTCCCTTAATTGACTCAGCGTTTGCGCTTAGTAAGCACACTTACTTGTTTCACGGTACCCGGATGATTGCCGTTGGTACAGGCTTCCCGGGGTGCCCGTTCCGCCTTATGCGGTCGCCTCCGCCCCGACCGGCTCCGGCTCCTGGAGGCTGGCTGCAAACACGAACCGGGCCATCTGTGCAGCTATGGCGTCCCAGTGATACTTCTTCAGCAGATCCCGGGTCCGGGCGTTCGGACCCCGCGACGGATCCCGCTGCCCCAGCTGCCGGCACAGTGAGGCAAACCCGGCAGCGTTGTTGCGCAGGTGCACGATGGACGGGAAATCCGCCACCACATCCCGCACCCGGGTGGAGACGACCGGCAACCCCGCGGCGAGGTACTCGAGCGTCTTGGTGGGGCTGATGGAACGTGTTGCCTCGTTCAGCGCGAACGGCATAAGCGCCACGTCCAGCCCGGCCATGGCCGCGGGGAGATCGGCGTAGCTGGTGTACCCGAGGTAGCTGATGTTGGGCGCCTGCGGCAAGCTGGCCGGATCGATCTTTGCCACCGGCCCGTACATCCGGATGTCCCACTCCGGCAGGGCCCGGGCGAGCCCGTCGATGAGGCCGAGGTCCAGCCGCTCGTCCAGCACCCCCACATACCCCGCAACGGGACGCTGCCCGGGCGCCCGGCCCGACGTCGTCGGGCAGCGGTAGTGCTCCGGCTCAACACCGCTGGGGAACAGCCGGGTGTCCTTCCGGCCCTGCCGGACCATGGACCGGTGCAATGAACGGCCGCCGGCAAAGACGACGTCGGCCCGGCGCAGTGCCTGCCGCTGCCGCACCACCAGCTCCGGCGGGGCATCCTTGAACGCGGCGAGATCGTCCATGACGTCGTAGACCAGGGTAGTGGGGTTCAGTGAGAGGGCAAGTTCCAAGGCCAGCGGGGTGTACAGCCAGACCACGCGTTCCCCGGCCGGTTCGCCCAGCAGCCCGGGGAGCTGGGCGATATAGTCCGGCAGGACGTCGTCGAAAAAGCCGACGTGGTGGCCCTGCTCCGGGATCTCCAGCCAGGCGCGGTTCAGCCCGTCAACACGGGTATAGTTCATCCGGTTCTTCCCCGAGAAGTCCGGCGAGGGAGTGAGCGGCTCCTCCACGTACCAGGTGGAACAGCGGGAACCCAGGCGGGAGACAAGATGCTGGGGCCGCTGCCAGACCCAGTCCCAGCGGAGATGCGACAAGACGATCAGTTCACTCTGCATTGACTATCCTCAATTCCATTCGTGTCTCCGTGCGGGGAAGGCTGTTTCCCTGGTCCGCGTCAGGGGCCTGCGTCCAGTTCCAGTGCGTCATCTGGGGCTGGTAGCCGCGCAGCCAGGTGGCCACGGGTTCGCCGAGCGTATAGGCGGGAAGTTCGTTGGAGGGGGTCCCCGCGGCGGCTTTCGAGTAGGACTCGGACATGATGGACGGCTGCCGGGCCAGTTCGGAGTCCAGCCAGTACACCCCCACAGGATCGATGTGGCCGTCGTTGCGGTACAGGAGCGAATCCCAGTCCGTGGAATCGATCACGGGGAACCAGCACAGGCCCTCCAGCGGCACGCCCATGCTCCGTGCCCGCTCACACTGCTCCAGCACGTACTTGAACCAGGTGGCGCGGTCCGAGGTGCGGCCGCGGACATTGGTTTCAGTGACCATGCATGGCATCCGGTAGCGGTCCCAGTAAAGGTAGATCTGCTGTGCCAGTGGCAACGGGAACGGGGTGTTGGGAGCGCCGCCCTTGTCATCAAAATGCCATTGGCAGTGGGCGTAGTAGTCCAGTCCCAGTACATCGATCCGGCCGGGCACCAGGTCCAGCAGCGCCTCTCCCCCGGATTCGCGGAGCGGCGCGGCCATGGGCCCCTCGGGGTCATATCCCCGGCCCAGGAAGCTGTCCAGCACCAGGAACCGGCGCTCGTTCGCCATACGTGCGTACGCTGATCCGTTCGCGCCGGACCCGGTGTGGTGTTCGCAGGTGTCCACCCATACATGCCTGGCACCGGGCAGCAGCTCCGCGTAGGCGCGGCTGGCTTCGGCCACCGCAGGCAGGACGTTCAGGATTTGCGCCACGAAGTTGCCCAGGCCCTTTTGGTACGGCGGCCAGATGGCCTCGTGGCCGGTGAGGAACAGCGTGGAAAAGGGCTCGTTGAACAGCGTGTATTCCTGCACCCAGGGGTAGCGCCTGGCGAACTCCGCGGTGTACCGCAGGTAGGCGTCCCCGAAACGGGGGTCCGCGAAGCCGCCCTCCAGCCAGCGCGGGTAACTGGTGTGGTGCACCAGGTCCACGATGGGCTGGAAGCCGTGGTCCCGGAGGTGGTGGAGGACCTTATCCGTGTCCGACCAGTCGAAAACCCCTTCGTCGTACTCCACCCGGTGCCAGCGCACCGGATAGCGCAGCCGGGTGACTCCGCAGCCGGCCAGCAGGCCCAGGTCCTGCTTCCAGTTCACGTCATGCGCAGTGGACTCGAAGATGTCCGTGTCATGCCGCGGCAGGTACGTGCTCTCGAACGCGCCGATCAGCTCAAGAGGTGTCTGTGGCTGCAGTGCCTTTTCCGCAGTCACGTCGCCGCTCCCGCGGCGGTTCCCGATGCAATTCCCGATGCGGCTTCTGCCGCAGGGGCGCCTGGCGCAGGGGGGCCGGCCAGGTGCTCGTACACCAGGTCCAGCAGTTCCGCGGCCCGCAGGTTCAGTCGCCGCGATTCGTCCAGGTCCCGGTCCAGCCTGGCCACTTCCGCACGCAGTTCGGCAATGTCCGTGGCGGCCACGGCCAGCCGCAGGTTGATCTCCTCCAGCGGGTCAGCCAAGGGCTCAATCAGAGGGTCGTTACTGGGGTCTTTCATGGCAGGGCCCTCACTTTCAGTCGAAGGGTGGAGACGGCGCCCGGGTCGAGATGCCCGGGGTGTGGTGGAACTTCCTTTGTTTCCAGGCCAAGGGCCGCGAGCGCCGCCCGCAGCGCAGCCGCATCCACCGCATGGTGGAAGCGCGCCCCAGGGAACGGTGGCCCGGCCGCCTCCGCCTGGAACTCGAGGAATGCCGTGGCAACTGCGGCCTGGTTGCGCAACAGGTGCCCCAGCAGCGTCAGGGTGTTCTCCTGGCCCTGCTCGTTGAGCGAGTTCAGGAGAAACCGGGCATAGACGTGAAGCGGACCGGTGCCCGTGTTCGCCAGCTTTGCCAGCGGGGCTGTTTGCCGGAGGCTGTTCAGGTTCACCCGCCGGACGTGCAGGGACCCGCCGGAATCCGTGCGGAACGTCTCCAGTGCTTCGATGGCTGGCCTGCTGTAGTCCACCGCCACCACGTGGTGCCCCTGATCGGCGAAGTGCCGGGCATCCGCGCCGAGGCCGCAGCCCAGCTCCAGGATCCGGGAACCCTTTCCGAGTTCCCGTGCCAGCTGCTCCGCCCAGGCTGCCGGCCGCTGGCCCCCGCCTGGCTCCCCAGCCGGAAGCCCGCCGGCAAGCAGTGCCCGGTGATGGTCCTCCCAGTTCTCCCGGTCCCCGTCCAGGCTGCCCAGCCAGTTGTCATAGCGACGCCGGGCGGCTGGCGGCGTAACGAAGCGGAACGCCGGGTCCGGGGTACGCCAGCCGGGCCCGTAAATGGCCGCGAGCATGGCTTTCGGATCGGCAGGTGCGGGCAGCTGCCGGCCATTAATGGTGAGGGTGCCCAGCGGGAAGATGGGCACCTTTTCGCTGCGCTCCCGGGCGTGGAACGTGCCGTGGAACCAGCCGCCGGCGATGAAATAGGTGAAGATGTCCAGGTAGAACCGGTCCGTGCCGTCCGTCCCCGGGAACAGCAGCTGCAGGTGGCCTGCCGAATGCCGGACCGTTTCGTAGCCCTGGGCGTGCAGGGCCCGTTCCAGCTCGAAGCCCTCCAGCACGATGTCCGACGGGTTCCGGTGCCGGCTCAGGTAGGCCAGGTCCACATCGTCATCGCCGGGCATGATCCGGCCGTCACGCACCGGGCCCAGCAGGGTTCCGCCGGTGACAAAGAGCTCCTGGCCGCGGCTCCGCATCCACTCGATGACCGTGCAGGCCTCGTCCAGGGCCTCATCCACCAGGTGCGCCCGCTGCCCCTCGAAATTGCGGGCAATCCGGCCCCACTTGTTGACGATCTGCGGCATCCCGGTGCCGGGCTCCTCCAGCGAGAACTCGTGCGGTGCCCCGTCAAAGGCGACTGCCGTCATCGGGCCCAACGGCATTCCATCCCGCAGCACGGTGAGCTGTGCCCAGCCGGAAAGGCGCCCGGCCAGGGCCGGTGGCCAGTCGATCACGCTGCCGCCCCCGGGACCGGGGCGCGCGGCATCGCCGGCGCGGATGTTCCAGATGGGCCGGCCGCCAAGCAGGATGGACAGTTTGGCGTCCGCGGGAATAGGCGGCCCGGCCAGGGTCAGTGAGAGCCGGTCCGCGTGGATGCTGTGCGTGGCCGTTTCCACGTCCTGGCTCATGGCTGGGCCACCAGCTGGGAATCGTGCGTAGTGTCCGTGTACGGCAGCCGCACATCCACCACCTGGCCCGTCATGGCCGAGGCCAGCACCTGCAGGTTCGCGGCGGCCACCACCGCCGCCGGCAGCAGCGAGCCCTCCTCCTCCACCCCGAACGCCCGGCTGCGCATCGGCGTGGCGGTCCGGCTTGGACTGATGCAGTTCACCCGGATGCCGTCCGCGCTCCACTCGTCCGCCAGCGCCTGGGTGAGGTTCACGATGGCTGCCTTGGTGGCGGAGTAGACCGTGTAGTTGGCCCGGCCCCGGGTGTAGGAGCTGGAGGCGAACAGCGTCAGAGAGCCCCTGCTTTCGGCCAGGAACCGCTGTGATTCCTGGGCAACGATGAAAGCCGCGGTGAGGTTCACGTCCACGTCATGGTGCAGCTGCTCATCCGTGAGCTGGGCCAGCGGCCCCACGCTGAGGACGCCGGCCGTGAGGATCACGTGGTCCACGCGGCCGTGGGTGGCGGCGGCGCCCGCCAGAGCCTGGACCACACAGCCGCGGTCCTCCACAAACGTGCCGCTGCCGGTCCGGCTCTGTGCGACGACGAGCGCCCCTTCCGCTTCCAGCTGCTGCACCAGCTCCAGGCCAATCCCGGAGCTTGCCCCGAACACCAGAACCGTTGATCCGCGCAGGCCCTCAATGCTGCCGCCGGGAAGCGCGGTCTTGTGCTTGAGCTGGAACAGCTTGTCCGCGATGTGGATGTCGATCGGCTGGGTGATCTTGATGTTGGCCTCGTCCCCCTCCACGACGTAGATGGGAACGTCCGGGCAATACTTGAGCACCACGGAACAGTCATCGGTGGCGGCGAAGTCCGGGTCCTGGCAGGCGCGTTCATAGGCCTGTGCGATCACCGGCATGCGGAACGCCTGGGGCGTCTGCCCGCGGCGGAGCTTGGCCCGAGGAGGCACGGCCCGGATGAAATTGTCCTCGTCCACTTCGATGATGGTGTCCGCCGAGGGGATGGCGGTATCGACGGCGGCATAGACGTCGAGTGCGCGGATGCATGCACCGATAATGTCGCCGTCGAGCAGCGGGCGGACGGCGTCGTGGAAGATGACGTTCGCGTCCTTGTCCGCGACCGCGTCCAGGGCCAGGCGGGAGGTTTCGCTGCGGTCCCCGCCGCCGGGAAGTATCGCGGTGATCTTGCTGTGGGCGCGTTTGTCCAGCAGCAGTTCCCGGGCTTTCGGAATGTAGGCAGGGGTCATCATGACGATGATCTCGTCCACCAGGTCACAGGATTGGAAGAGCTCCACCGTGTGTTCAAGGCTGGTACGCCCCGCGATGGGGACGAACTGTTTAGGGATGTCCAGGCCCATCCTGGCGCCGATGCCACCGGCGAGGATGACGGCCGCATTCCATGGCCGGGAGGTGCCGTGCGGGCGTTGCGCGGCGGACGTTCCCGGCGGGGAAATCGGTGTCTGCTGTTCCATGGCTGGTCCTTCCACTACTGGTGAGCGGCTGCTATTTGCAGCCGCTGAGGGTGCCTCCCGGGGGGTTGGTGGCTTTGTCAGGAATGGTGATGGCCGCTGCCTCGAGCCGGCGGCGGGTTTCGTCTGCGGAGATGGGCGTCCCGAACTCGCGGTAAGTGCCCACCGGCACCACGGCCGTGACGAAGGTCCTGCCGTGGAGGCGGACCAGGTTGAAGGAGCGGGCGCCGTCCCGGCCCTGCATGGCCCCGGACGGCAGCCCAAGATCCTGGGTGTAGCTGGTGGACGCCGCCACTGAGACCGGGATGCCGGCAAACGCCGAGAAGACGGAGCAGTGGGTGTGGCCGGAGAGGATTCCGACCACGTCGCTGCCTTTAAGGACCCGGGCCAGGCCCTCCTGGTTCCGGAGCTCGGACAGCACCCCGAGGTCCTGAACCGGGGGCACCGGCGGGTGGTGCATCACCAGGAGGGTGCCGTCATCGGCCGGTGTTTCCAGCTCGTCCGCGAGCCAACGCAACTGGTCTTCGCCGATCTCGCCGTGATGGAAGCCCGGGATGGAGGAGTCCAGGACCAGGACCCGGAGGCCACCCAGGTTGTAGCGGCGGTCCACCGGACCCGGCTGCGGCTCCTCGTCCAGCATGAAGCGTTGGAAGTTGGTGCGCTCGTCGTGATTTCCCATCGCCCAGATAATCCGCGTCCCCATCCGGTTGGCGTAGGCCTCGCAGATGGTCCTCAACTGCCGGTACGCCTCGCCCTTGCCTTTGTCCGTGAGGTCCCCGGAAAAGATGATGGCCTGGGGATTGATGCCGCTCACTTCAATGGCGTCCAGGACCTCCACCAGCCCCAACTGCGGGTCCATTTCCCCGTACAGCAGCCCTTCCGCGACAAAATGCGGGTCGGTGACGTGCACCAACACGTGGTTGGGGGTGGGGTATTCCGCCTTGAGGAGCTGCTGCATGTGAGCCTTTCAGCTGGTTCGCGAGTGACACTGCCAACGCGCAGGATCTGCCGGACGGGCTCTGCTTGCCGTCGAAAAGAACAACATAATAAGCACGCTTATAAATTGGTGGGAAGAGTTATCTTGACCAGCGGCGCTCCGGCACCGGGTGAAGCGCCGGAAATACCTTGAATTAGCGAACATTATTGGGTCTTTTTGATTGGGCTGGACGGGCTTACGGTAGAGCCACAGAGCCGCCCGTCCGGGGTGGCCGGCCCAGGAGGACTTTCCAATGACAACGCACGTCGCGGACTGCAGCGTAACGAACTGTTCCTTTAACGACCACACCAACTGCAACGCCGCCGCCATCACCGTGGGCGGGGCCGAAAACCATGCCCATTGCGCCACGTTTATCGATACCGGTGCCCACGGCGGCCTGCCCAAGGTCCTCGCCGACGTCGGAGCCTGCCAGCGCAGCGAGTGCGTGCACAACGACCACCTGATGTGCAATGCCGCCGAAGTCCATGTTGGTCCGGGCAAGGACAATGCCGACTGCCTGACCTACTCACACACGTAAACCAAATCCACAAAGGAATTCGGAGCGCCGGGGCGGGCAAAGCCCCCCGGTGCTCCGTCTTTTTGTACCGGAGATCACCATGGACCGGCCGCTGCGGGCTCCAGCTGCCGGCCCTCCCGGCTGTACAACCACTGGCATCGCGAGTAGATTCGAAATGTGACGGGCATCATGGCCCGTCCTCCCGGCCCTTTCTGCACAGGCCGTGGAACCAGCTGCTGTAGTACAACGGCGGCGCAGGATGCAGAAGCGGAATGAGCCAACAGTGGCAACCTCGCATTTCCAGCAGTTCCTTCAGGAAGCAACCATTTTTGATCCCGCCAGCGATTCCACGCTTGGCCCTGACTGCCTTTACGGCCTGTATGTCAGTTGGGCGACGCTCCACGGACTGACCCCCAAGCCCGACCAGGCCTTCCGGGCCGGAATGTACCGGTGCGGCGTGGATGTCAACAACAGTCGGCTCCACATGACCGGCCCCGCCGCGGCTGACTATATCCTCAGCAGCTACCCGGCCGTGGCCTGATGTCCATCCATCCGGACGGCTACCATCGACGGAGCACACTGGACGTACTGTTCAGCGACGGGCACTACATCCACTGCGGGGAACCCATGAGGACCGCCGGCGCCGAAATGCGCAGCATCCACGGCACCTACAACAGCAGGCAACTGCCGGAGACCCTGGGTGTCTACCTGGCAACCAGGGTGTTGCGCTGCGTCTGTGGTTTCCAAATGGAGATCCCGGACCAGGCGTATACGGTCACGGAATGAATCAGCTGCCACTGGATGACCTGACCGCCACCATCGCGCGTATCCAGGGACTGCTGCTCACCGAGGAGAAGGTGGACCGCGCCGTCTCGCTCCTGGCCCAGGCCATCAAGGAATCCATGCCCGGCACGCCGGGTTCAGGGGTTTCGCTCATGGACGCCGAGGGCAAGCGGACCAGCAGCGCGTCAACGGATGCATTGGTCGCGCGGGCGGATGCCGCCCAGTATGAACTCGGCGAGGGTCCGTGCATCACTGCGTGGGCTTCGGAGCAGGTGGTCATCATTGACGACGTCCATACGGACCCGCGGTGGCCCCGGTGGCGGGACTCCGTTCTCGGGTTGCCGGTGCGTTCCGTGGTCAGCGCGCCGCTGATGGCCGGCAAGGAAACACTGGGCGCACTGACGATCTATTCCGCACTTCCCGGACAGTATGACGAGTCCACCGGCCGGGTCCTGACCCTGTTTGCGGGCACGGCTGCCACCTTGCTGGCGCACATCCAGGGCCACGAGGCACCGCTGCGTATGACGGAGAGCCTCAAAGCCAGCCTGGCCAGCCGGGACGCGATCAACCGCGCCTGCGGGATGCTGATGGAACGCCATGGCATCGACCATGACCAGGCGATGCGGCAGATGATCCACAGCGCTCGGGCGGCAGGTGCCACCCTGGTTGAGGTCAGCGGCCAGCTGACCACCAGGGTGCCGCCTGCAGAGGCGTAAAGGGAGGCCGGCCGTGGGCTTTGAGCCGCATGAACCAGAGCAACGCAGCCAACTCAAGGACGCCCTGGACGCGGCCGACATCACCGTTGGGGAGCTATGGCTCCGGTATTTCAGCATGACCGGCAGCGCCGGAGAGTATGAGGTGCGTGCCTACCTGCAGGGCCTCATTTCCCTGCCCGTTACCCAGCGGGACCTGCTGGCGATGGCGTGCAATGAGATCATCGGCGAGACGCCGCCGCTGTACGCGCCATTCGCGGACCAGATGTATGGCGCCGGCACAGGCTCCGATGGCGGCGGATCCGAGGACCGCCGGCAGCGGCGGGACGGCGCAGGCTGACGACGGCGGGAACGCCCGTCGTGGTCTTTTACCCTTTTGGCATTAGGCGTCGAAGTGGGTGGTGACGGTTGGGTCGTCAGTCACGGAAGCGACACGGTTGCAGCGGCTTGCGCCGCCCAACGTGAGGGAGCGCAGGAGATTTCTGGGCCGGGCAAGGAAAAATCGGCCGCAGCCGCTACCGCGCGTGCAAATGCCGGCAGGTGCGGAACGTCGTCAGGGCAGGGGTTTGGGATGGGGCACGACGGCGTAGCGGCGGTTTGCCAGCACCGGCACCCGGCTGCGCACCTGCTCCAGCCGGTCCCGGTTGAGGTCCGCCAGCACCAGCCCCGGCTCCTCCCCGGCGTTGGCGATGACCACCCCGGCAGGGTCAACCACCATGGAGTAGCCCGTAGCCAGCGCTCCTGTCTGGTTGGCAGCCAGGACATATGTGGTGTTCTCGATGGCCCGGGCCTTCAGCAGGGTGGCCCAGTGGTCCTCCTTACCCGGGCCGCGGATCCACATGGCCGGCACCAGCAGAATCTCAGCCCCGGCGTCCACTGCGGACCGGGCGCTCTCCGGGAAGCGAAGGTCGTAACAGGTGAACGCGCCGAACCGGAAACCTCCCAGGCGGAACACGAGCGGCTCCTCCGGGCTCCCGGCCGAAATTCCATCGCTTTCCCGGTATCCAAAAGCGTCGTAGAGGTGGACCTTGCGGTAGTACCCCAGGACATCGCCACTGCTGTCCAGGGCCACCAGGGTGTTGTAGGGAAGCCCGCCGGGCCCCTTCTCGTAGGTTCCCACCACCGCCGCAATCCCGTGCCGCTTCGCCATGCTTGCGATGGCGGTGACGAACGGCCCGTCCAGGTCCTCGGCGGCTGCGGCGACCGCACCTGCGCCGTCGCTGGTGGCAAAAAGGCTGGACTCCGGGAGCACCACAAGCTCCGCCCCGGCCTCCGCGGCCGACTCCATAAGCAAGCCCGCCGCCGTCGTATTTTCAGCAGGGTCCGTTCCTGCACTGAACTGGCCCAATGCCACTTTCATGGCTGTCCCTCCTGTCCCAAAGCAGCCCGCTGTCCCAGCCTCTTTCCGGTTGGGTTCCAGCCTCTTCCCATCAGCATCCTCCCCGCGTTAGTGTTGGCACACAACCGCCCGGCCATGAGCCGCATGTTTGGGCTCATGCAGTTGGGCCTCTGGAGCACTCCGGAGGGAAACGCGTGAGTATCACATCAGGAAACAAGCACCCGATGCGGCGGGGAGCCGCTATATTGACCGGCGTCGGCGTCCTGGCGGCACTGACGTCCTGCAGTGCGGAGGTGCAGCGCGGCTACCTGCCCGGCGAACGGGACACCACGGACAACACTCCCCTGATCACCGATCTGTGGGTCAACTCCTGGATCGCGGCGGTCATCATCGGCGTGATCACCTGGGGCCTGATGATCTGGGTGATCATCGCCTACCGGCGCAGGAAAAACACTGTCGGGTTCCCGGCGCAGATGAGCTACAACCTGCCGCTGGAGGTTTTCTACCTGTCCGTGCCGCTCATGATTGTGGGCGTCCTCTTTATCTTCACTGACCGGGAACAGCGGGCCATCGATGCGCGGGACCCCGATCCTGACGTGATCATTGACGTCCGCGGAAAGCAATGGTCCTGGGACTTCGGCTACGTCAAGGAAGATGTCCATGAGGACCCGGGCGTCCAGGCCCACCTGAACGGCGAATGGGGCACTCCGGACCGGCTGCCCACCCTGTACCTCCCGGTGGGGAAAAAGGTGGAACTGCAGCTGAACTCCCGCGATGTCCAGCACTCGTTCTGGGTGGTGGAGTTCCTGCAGAAGCGCGACATGTACCCGGGCGAAAACCAGTACCACCGCTTCATCAACATCACCCCCAACCGCACAGGCGAATTCACCGGCAAATGCGCGGAGCTCTGCGGCGAATACCATTCCGAGATGCTGTTCAAGGTCCGTGTGGTGAGCCAACAGGAGTACGACAGCCACATCGCGGAACTCCGGGCCCGCGGCAACACCGGAATTTTGGGTGACGAATACGACCGGAACCCGGCACGGCCGGCCCTGGAAGAAGGACAGCAAAGGACGGAACCGTAATGACAACCACCCGCAACACGGGCGTCACATCTGCCACTGCGGCGCCGTCAACGGTCAGGCGGCCCAAGGGCAGCATCGTGGTCAGCTGGATCACCTCCACGGACCACAAGACCATCGGGTACATGTACCTGATCGCGTCCTTCGCGTTCTTCCTCCTGGCCGGCGTGATGGCGCTGCTGATCCGGGCGGAGCTGTTCCAGCCCGGCATGCAGATCCTGCAGACCAAGGAGCAGTACAACCAGCTGTTCACGATGCACGGCACCGCGATGCTGCTGATGTTCGCCACCCCGCTGTTCGCCGGGTTCGCGAACGTGATCATGCCGCTGCAGATCGGCGCCCCGGACGTGGCGTTCCCGCGCCTGAACGCCCTGGCCTTCTGGTTCTTCCTGTTCGGCTCCACGATTGCGACGGCAGGGTTCATCACGCCGCAGGGCGCGGCTTCCTTCGGCTGGTTCGCCTACGCGCCGTTGTCCAACACCACCTTTACTCCCGGGCTTGGCGGAGACCTGTGGGTGTTCGGGCTTGCCCTGTCCGGCTTCGGCACCATTTTGGGTTCGGTCAACTTCATCACCACCATCATCTGCATGCGCGCTCCGGGCATGACCATGTGGCGGATGCCGATCTTCACCTGGAACACCCTGGTGACGGGCATCCTGGTCCTCATGGCCTTCCCGCCGCTGGCAGCAGCCCTGTTCGCGCTCGGGGCCGACAGGAAGTTCGGTGCCCACATTTTCGACCCCGCCAATGGCGGGGCCATCCTCTGGCAGCACCTGTTCTGGTTCTTCGGCCACCCGGAGGTGTACATCATTGCGCTGCCGTTCTTCGGCATCGTGTCAGAGATCTTCCCGGTCTTCAGCCGCAAGCCCCTGTTCGGCTACAAGGGCATCGTGTACGCCACGATCGCCATCGGCGCGCTCTCCGTGACGGTGTGGGCCCACCACATGTACGTCACCGGCGCGGTGTTCCTGCCGTTCTTCGCGTTCATGACCATGCTCATTGCAGTACCGACGGGCGTGAAATTCTTCAACTGGATCGGCACCATGTGGGGCGGCTCCATCACCTTCGAGACCCCGATGCTGTGGAGCATCGGGTTCCTGGCAACCTTCCTTTTCGGCGGCCTGACCGGCATCATCCTGGCCTCCCCGCCGCTGGACTTCCACGTGTCCGACTCCTACTTCGTCGTGGCACACTTCCACTACGTGGTGTTCGGAACCGTGGTGTTCGCGATGTTCGCCGGGTTCTATTTCTGGTGGCCCAAGTTCACCGGCACCATGCTGAACGAGCGCCTGGGCAAGATCCACTTCTGGATGCTTTTCCTGGGTTTCCACGCCACCTTCCTCATCCAGCACTGGCTGGGCGTCCTGGGCATGCCCCGCCGCTACGCGGACTACATGCCGGAGGACAATTTCACCCTGATGAACCAGTTCTCCACCGTCGGCTCATATCTGCTGGGCGCCTCGATGATCCCGTTCTTCTGGAACGTCTACATCACCTGGCGGACCGGCAAGAAAGTCAGCGTGGACGATCCCTGGGGCTTTGGTGGATCACTCGAGTGGGCCACCTCCTGCCCGCCGCCGCGCCACAACTTCACCTCGCTGCCCCGCATCCGCTCCGAGCGGCCGGCACTGGACCTGCACCATCCGGAGCTGAGCGTCCGTGAACACGCGCCGGTCCACGGCGTGGCGGCGGATATGCTGGGCGCGGCCGATATTGGCCCCCGCGACGTCAAGGATCCAGATCCCAACAAGTAGCGTCACAAAATACCCGCGACACTATCGTGCTTCACCCCGGCCCGGTTATCCCCGTTGTTTTCCTTGCTTGAACAGAAGCCAGCCTCCGGCCAGGAGGACAACATTCAGGCCCAGGAAACCCAGGTCCCAGGCCAGCGGCCCGCCCAGGTCGTCCCGGACGTGGTGGATACCGAGCAGCTGATGGTTGACCAGGCCCTCGACGATGTTGAACACGCCCCAGCCAGCCAGGACCAGGCCGGTGTGGAACCGCAAGTCCGCGGACAGCCGGCCCTGTCGCCGCGCACGGATGGCCAGGATGGCTGCGCCCACCACCAGTAGCCACATGGCGCTGTGGAAGAGGCCGTCCGCCAGGGTGTTCAGCTCCAGCCCTGCCACGGTTTTGGTGTTGCCGCTTTCGGTGTGGCTGAGCATGTGGTGCCACTGCAGCAGCTGGTGCAGGAGGATGCCGTCAACGAAGCCTCCCATGCCCATCCCGAACACGAAGGCCGGCGCCGCGGCAGGCGGCAGCCCTCCGAACGGCCTGGTTGATGGACCCTGGGATTCCCGTGGCACGTTCCGTTCCCCCTTCGTCTGGTGCACCCTTCACCGTGTCCCCTACCCGCCGTCGGGCGCTGTAACCGCCCAGCCCTCCCCTAACGGTCCCCTGATCGGAACCCTTGACCTCACCTGCCGGAGATGGAAGCCTGTGAAGCACTGCGGTGGAACCTCGAGCAAAGGGGCGGCTCCCGGACAGGGCCCTGCCACTGCCAGCCAACATTGAGGCGGCACCCCTTGCGAGCAATGGTCTACCGCGGCCCGTACAAAATCCGGGTCGAGGAAAAAGACATCCCCAAAATTGAGCACCCGAACGATGTGATCGTGCGGGTCACCACCGGTGCCATCTGCGGCTCCGACCTGCACCTTTACCACGGCATGATGCCGGACACCCGGGTGGGCATGACGTTCGGGCACGAGTTCGTGGGCGTGGTGCACGAGGTGGGCCCGTCGGTGCAGAAACTGGCCGCCGGGGACCGTGTGATGGTCCCGTTCAACGTGTACTGCGGATCCTGCTGGTTCTGCTCCCGGGGCCTCTACTCCAACTGCCACAACGTGAACCCGAACGCCACCGCGGTGGGCGGCATCTACGGCTACTCCCACACCTGCGGGGGTTACGACGGCGGCCAGGCCGAATTCGTCCGGGTCCCCTTTGCGGACGTGGGGCCATCAAAGATCCCGGACTGGATGGACGAAGAGGACGCGGTGCTCCTCACCGATGCCCTCCCCACCGGCTACTTCGGCGCCCAGCTGGGCGACATTGTGGAAGGCGACACGGTGGTGGTGTTCGGGGCCGGACCGGTTGGCCTGTTCGCTGCCAAGTCCGCATGGCTGATGGGCGCCGGACGGGTGATCGTGATCGACCACCTGGAGTACCGGCTCGAGAAGGCCCGAAGCTTCGCGCACGCGGAAACGTACAACTTTGGCGAGTACGACGACATTGTGGTGCACCTGAAGAAAGCCACCGACTACCTGGGCGCCGACGTCGTAATAGATGCGGTGGGCGCCGAGGCGGACGGCAACTTCCTCCAGCACGTCACCGGCACCAAGCTGAAACTGCAGGGCGGCTCGCCTGTTGCCCTGAACTGGGCCATTGACGCTGTCCGCAAGGGCGGTACGGTGTCCGTGGTGGGGGCCTACGGGCCGATTTTCAGTGCCGTGAAGTTCGGCGATGCGGTGAACAAAGGGTTGACGCTGCGGATGAACCAGTGCCCGGTGAAGCGGCAGTGGCCGCGGTTGTTCGACCACATCAGGAACGGGTACCTGAAGCCCAGCGACATTGTGACACACCGGATTCCGCTGGAGCACATCGCCGAGGGATACCACATGTTCTCCGCAAAGCTGGATGACTGCATCAAGCCGCTCATCGTTGCCGGCGCGTCCTGAAGGGAAGAGCATCATGTCTGAGGCAGCAACGCCGTATACCGCTGGAAAGTCTTCCGGACGGGAGTCCGCGGAAGCCCTGCGGGCCCGAATTCCTGGATGGGGCGTGGACCTGGACCCTGCGGACCGGCCATCGTTTCCCCGCGAGCAGCCCGGCATCGAGACCGGGGCGCACTGGGATTTTCCGGAGCGCCAGCCGGAGTCCTGGCCGCGCGAGCGTTCCATTGAGCACGCCATGCTGCCGCCCGTCTTCGGCACCTCCGCGCCGCCGAAGGGAGCATCAGGGGCCATCCGGAAGTACGCCTACCGGAAGTACAGCGAGGGCCGGGCGGCACACTGGCTGCTGCTGATTGCCGGGGACCGGGTGGACGCCTGGGAAGAACACCTGAAGTCCCTTGCCACACCGCGCCCGGACAACCCGGTGACGGAAACCGGGGTGCTCAGTGAGTCCTCCCGCCACGGCTTCCGCTCCCGCATGGGCAGGCGCCGGGTGGACACGAAGCACTCCTGGCTGGACCCGGTGGTCGTGGGTGGACCCTGGGTGCTGGCCGGGTTGGGGGCCCTGGGCGCTGTGCGGGCGCTCGTCCGGCGGAGCTGAGCCGGCCGGGGAATCCGGGCAAGGCTAGCCGAAGAGTCCGAGCAGGACCCCACCTGCCGCGCCCACCAGAACCACTGCCCACGGCGGCGTTTTCCAGGCGATGAGCAGCACGAAGCAGACCAGGCCCAGGCAAAACGGGCCCGGTCCGGTTATCGCCGTGGTGAACACCGGGTTGTAGAGGGCGGCGGCGAGGATTCCGACCACGGCCGCATTCGCCCCGCGCATGAGCGCCTGCGCCTGGGGCCTGGACCGGAACCTGTTCCAGAACGGCAGCACGCCGGTGAGGAGGAGGAAGCCCGGAAGGAAGATCCCAACAAGGGCGATGCCGGCACCGGCGACGCCTCCCGGACCGAAAGCCGAAAGCGTACCCAAGTAAGCAGCAAACGTAAACAGGGGGCCCGGAACGGCCTGCGCCGCGCCACAACCGGCAAGGAACTGTTCGGAAGAGACCCACCCCGGATCCACCACGCCTGACTGCAGCAGGGGCAGGACAACGTGGCCGCCGCCAAAGACCAGCGCTCCTGCCCGATAGAAAGCGTCAAACAGGGTGAGGCCGGCCGAGCCTGTGGCCGGCGACAGCAGCGGCAGCCCGAGAAGCAGGACAAGGAACAGGACCAGGCACGTGGCCCCGGCGGTCCGGCTCACCGGGAAGCGCATCATCCCCGTCACGTCCCCGGTCCCCGCACGGCAGACAAACAGCCCCGCCAGCGCGCCAATGAAGATGGCCGCCACCTGCCCGAGCGAGCCCGCCAGCAGGATCGCGGCCAGTGCCGCCACCACGGCGATGGTGGCACGCTCCCGGTCCGGCGTCAGCGCTTTCGCCATCCCCCAGACAGCCTGGGCCACAATGGCGACTGCCACGATTTTCAGGCCGGTGAGGATTCCCGAACCGATAACGCCCTGAAACAGGGACGCGCCGGCGGCGAACGCCACAAGCAGGGCCGCCGACGGCAGGGTGAAGGCCACAAAGGCCGCCAGCGCGCCGAGGGGGCCCGCGCGGTGCAGGCCGATGCCGTAACCAACCTGGCTGGACGCCGGGCCGGGAAGGAACTGGCACAGGGCCACAAGGTCTGCGTATTCCTTGTCGTCAACCCACTTGCGGCGTTCCACCAGTTCGTCCCTGAAGTAGCCCAGGTGGGCGATCGGTCCGCCGAAAGAGGTGAATCCCAACTTCAGGAAAACCCGGAAAACTTCCCAGACAGAACCCCGGGCAGTGGCCGTCGGAGGGCTGCCGGCAGGAGCCGTCACAGGGCTGTCACGAGTCCGGCCGCACGCTCCAGCGCTCCCGGAACTACGGAGTAGTAGGCCCAGGTGCCGCGCTTCTCGCGGTGGAGCAGGCCGGCGTCCACCAGGACCTTCAGGTGGTGCGAAACGGTGGGCTGGCCAAGGTCCAGCGGCTCGGTCAGGTCGCAGACGCACTGTTCGCCCGACTCGCCGGCTTTGACAAGCGACAGCAGGCGCAGCCGGTTGGGATCGGAGAGCGCCTTGAAGACGAGTGCTGCCTCTTTTGCATCCCCGGCACCCAATGCCGGATTGGCAGGCGGGGGGCAGCAGGAAGGGTCCAGCGCCGGATCGGGTGTCTGTGAAGCCTTCATAGGTCCATTATGCGTCCATATTGACGCTCATCAATGAATGCCTGGCGCGGTCAGGCTTCCGCAGCTTCCGAGCCGTGCGGAATGACGACATCGTCCGCCGCCTGGCCGGCAGACGGAAACAGAACCAGCAGCAGGCCCAGGCCGACGGCGGCACCAGCCACCTGGGCCAGGATGAACCCGGGAACCGAGCCGGGTGCGATCCCGGCGAACGTGTCGCTGAAGATCCGGCCTACCGTCACTGCCGGGTTGGCGAAGGATGTGGAGGAGGTGAACCAGTACCCGGCTCCGATGTAGGCACCAACGGCCGGTGCGGCCAGGACGCCCCGGCTGGTCCGGGCCAGGGCGAAGATCAGCAGGATCAGCCCTGCGGTGGCAACCACCTCACCCAGGACATGCCCGCCACTCAGGCGCTCTTTCGTGGAGAAGGAGGTCCCGACGTCGAACATCGCGTTGGCCAGGACGCTGCCACCGATGCCGCCGGCAACCTGCGCTGCCACATAGGTGCCAACTTCCGGCAGGGTGAGGCCGGCCCCGCTGCGCCTCCCCAGCGCCCAATCAGCCAGGGAAACCACAGGATTGAAGTGTGCCCCGCTGACCGGGCCCAGCATCAAAATCAGCACCGTCAGCCCCAGGACCGTGGCCGTACTGTTCTGGAGCAACTGCAGGCCCACGTCGCCCGGGGAGAGCTGCTGGGCGGCGATCCCGGAGCCTACAACGACGGAGACGAGAAGGCCGGTGCCGAGCAGCTCAGCCACGGCACGGCGCCACAGCGGCGGTTGCGATGAGTTCATGCAACCAGCTTGACCCACCGAAATAGCTCAGTCAAACTTGAGTCAATGCATACTGAACCCAGCGCAGCATTCCGCCGGCGGGTCGCCCGGCACGCGGCCCTTGCCGACGCCGGCCGGCTGCGCATTGTGGACCTCCTGACACTCGGGGACCTTTCCCCGTCCGAGCTCCAGTCGGAGCTGGGAATGCCCTCGAACCTGCTCTCCCACCACCTCCGCATCCTTGAGGAGGCAGGACTGGTCGCCCGCCAGCGCTCCGAGGCGGACCGGCGGCGCAACTATATCCAGCTGCTGGCTGGCGGGCTGGACGGCCTGATGCCGGGGACTGAACACGGCGCCCGGCGTGTCCTGTTCGTGTGCACCCGCAACAGTGCCCGTTCGCAGCTCGCAGCGGCACTGTGGCAACAGGCAAGTGCAATTCCCGCCACGTCAGCCGGCACCCACCCGGCAGACCGTATTTCCCGTGGAGCCCTTGAGGTGGCCGGCCGCCACGGCCTCGAACTGCCGGACACCGCGCCGCGCCTGCTTGACCAGGTGATGGGCGAAGGGGACTTTGTGGTCACTGTCTGCGACAACGCCCATGAAGAAGTCCCCGGCCTGAAAGGCGTCCACTGGTCCATCCCGGACCCGGTGCGGCTCGGGACTCCCGAAGCTTTCGATGATGCTTTTGAACACCTCGCGCACCGCATCCGCGATCTGGCGCCCCGGCTGACCGCCGCATAGCGGGCGCGCGCAATAACATTGACAACCATCAATATTCAAGGCAATACTCCCTATATCGACATTCATCAATCTTTGCAGTGGTGATCCGGACGGGAGTCCAGCCACCATCAGGACGGCCCCTCCGTCGTCGAGATCAACCCAGGAGAACAGCGTGACCACCGAAACAGCCAAAAAGCCCTCCGTCCTCTTCGTCTGCGTCCACAACGCCGGACGTTCCCAGATGGCGGCAGCGTTCCTGACGTCCCTGGCCAAGGGCGCCGTGGAAGTGCGCTCCGCCGGCTCCCAGCCGGCCGAGAAGATCAATCCTTCCGCCGTCGAGGCCATGGCAGAGGTGGGCATCGACATGTCCGCGGAGGTTCCCAAGGTCCTCACCACCGAGGCCGTCAAGGAGTCCGACGTGGTGATCACCATGGGCTGCGGTGACGAGTGCCCCTACTTCCCTGGCAAGCGTTATGAGGACTGGGTGCTGGAGGATCCGGCCGGCAAGGGCGTAGACTCCGTGCGGCCCATCAGGGACGAGATCAGGACGCGCATCGAGGCCCTCATCACCGAACTGGTGCCGGCGCAGCACCCGGACGCCCAGTAACTCCAAAGGAGATTTCCATGACGAACGAACAGCTGATCATCATCGGCTCCGGCCCGGCGGGCTACACCGCGGCCATCTACGCCGCACGCGCCGGCCTAGAACCCCTGGTGCTCGCCGGCTCGGTCACCGCCGGCGGCGCGCTGATGAACACCACCGAGGTGGAGAACTTCCCCGGGTTCCCGGGCGGCGTCCAGGGCCCCGAACTCATGGACGGGCTTCAGGAACAGGCCGAGAAATTCGGCGCCAAGGTAGTGTTCGACGACGTCACGGAAGTCCAGCTTGCCGGTCACCTGAAGACCGTGGTCACCGGCGCCGGTGAAACCCACCAGGCCCCGGCCGTTATCCTGGCCACCGGCTCGGCCTACAAGGAACTCGGCCTCCCCGAGGAGAAGCAACTCAGCGGCCACGGCGTCTCCTGGTGTGCCACCTGCGACGGCTTCTTCTTCCGGGAACAGGACATCATTGTAGTGGGCGGCGGTGACTCCGCCATGGAGGAAGCGACGTTCCTGACGCGGTTCGCGAAGTCCGTCACCGTCGTCGTCCGCAAGGGTGAACTGCGGGCTTCCCGCATCATGGCGCAGCGTGCCAAGGACAACCCGAAAATCAGCTTCGCCTGGAACTCCGCCGTCACTGCCATCCATGGCGACGGGAAGGTCACCGGCGTGACACTGGCCGACACCCGTTCCGGGGAGAGCCGCGAGCATGCGGCTACCGGAATCTTCGTGGCCATCGGCCACGTTCCCCGCACCGAACTTGTGGCCGGACAGGTGGACCTGGACGGGGAGGGCTACATCAAGGTGGACTCCCCCACTACGGTCACCAACCTCTCCGGCGTCTTCGCCTGCGGCGACGCGGTGGACCACCGCTACCGGCAGGCCATCACGGCCGCCGGAACCGGCTGTGCCGCCGCCCTCGACGCCGAACGCTACCTCGCCGCCCTGGACGATGCAGACAGCATCGCCACGGCCCTGGTGGAAGAACCAACCCACAGCTGAGCATAGGAAAGGGAAAGGAGTGAGCTGGATGGACAACGGATGCTGCACCGGTTCCGGAGAAAGCCTTCCCGTCGCCGTGATCGGCGCGGGCCCGGTGGGGCTCGCAGCCGCCGCGCACCTGCTGGAGCGCGGCCTGGAGCCGGTGATCTTCGAAGCGGGCACGACGGCGGGGGCGGCCATTGAGCAATGGCGGCACATCCGGCTGTTCTCGCCCTGGCGGTTCAATATCGACGCCGCAGCCGTCCGGCTCCTCGAAGGCTCCGGCTGGGAGGCGCCGCGGCCCACGGCCCTGCCGTACGGCAGGGAGCTCATCGAGAACTACCTCGCGCCCCTGGCCGCGCTGCCGCAGATCGCCCCGCGGCTGGAGACCGGCGCCCGGGTCACCGCCGTCACCCGGCAGGGCCTGGACAAGACCCATGTCAAGGGCCGGGACGCCACGCCCTTCACCGTCCGGGTCCAGCACTCTGACGGCGAAACCCGCGACCATACCGTGGCCGCCGTCATCGATGCTTCAGGTACCTGGTCCACCCGCAACCCGCTGGGGACCTCCGGCCTTCCGGCCATCGGCGAAGACACCGCCGGCCGCCGGATCTCCGCGCCGCTTCCCGACGTTGCCGGACGCGACCGCGATGCCTTCGCTGGAAAACGCGTCCTGGTGGTGGGCGCGGGCCACTCCGCGGCGAACACCCTCCTCAACCTTGCCGGCCTTGCCCGGGAAGAAGCGGACACCCGGATCATCTGGGCCATCCGTGGCGCCTCGGCGTCGAAGGTCTACGGCGGAGGGGACGCGGACGGACTGCCTGCCCGGGGCCAGCTCGGTTCCCGGCTTCGCCGCCTCGTGGAGGCCGGAACAATCGAACTGCACACCGGCTTCGGCATCAGCTCCATGAAATCCCTGGACTCTTCCGTCACCGTGGGCGCCGTGGACGGCCGCACCCTCGAAGCCGACGTCGTGGTGCCCTGCACCGGCTTCCGGCCCGACCTGGACATCCTGCGTGAGCTCCGGCTGAGCCTTGACCCCGCGGTCGAGGCGCCTGTGGAGCTCGGCCCGCTGATCGACCCCGAGTTCCACTCATGCGGCACGGTCCCGCCGCACGGGGCCAAGCTGCTCGCCCATCCGGACAAGGACTTCTACATCGTGGGTATGAAGTCCTATGGCCGAGCCCCAACGTTCCTGCTGGCTACCGGCTACGAGCAGGTCCGCTCCGTTGCCGCCGCATTGGCCGGGGACCGCGAAGCCGCTGATACTGTCCGCCTTGCACTCCCGGAAACCGGCGTCTGCTCCACGGATACCGGCACCAGCTGCGATACCCCTGCCGCTGCCGAGCGGGATCCCGGCGCGGACTCCGGCTGCTGCGCGGCGCCCGAACCCGTCCTGGTCGGCTTTCCCACCGGACTCGCCCATGGCCGCTCCGGCAACAACTGACCAGCGCCCGGCACCAACTAAAAGGAACATTGTCCCCCATGACTGAAAACCCGGCCGGAACCAGCCCAAAGAAGCCCGCCGTCCTGTTCGTCTGCAGCAAGAACGGCGGCAAGTCCCAGCTCGCCGCCGGGCTTCTGCGGCAGCTCGCCGGCGGCAGTATGGACGTGTATTCAGCAGGGACAAAACCGGGCAAGGACCTCAACCCGCTCGCCGTGGAATCCCTGGCCGAGCTGGGTATCACTGTTGAAGGGGAGCACCCCAAGCCCGTGACGGAGGACGTCATCCAAGCCGTGGACGTCGTCGTCGTCCTCGGCACCGAGGCCAAGCTGGAACAACGCGAGGGCATCCGCTACGAACTCTGGGAAACGGACGAGCCGTCTGAACTCGGCATCGAAGGCATGGAACGCATGCGCCTGGTGCGTGACGACATCCTTGGCCGGGTGCGGAACCTGCACGGGGACCTCGCCTCTTCCTGACGGCCTTGTTCGGAGGGAACCAGAACGAAGCCGACGGCCGCGGACCGGCAGCCGCCCCGCCGGCAAAAATGCTTGGCCTACCCGAGCGCGAATACGTACACTTATCACATTCAACCGGCGGACTGGGGACCGCAATTATGCTCCTCCTGAGGGAGCCTCGTAAGGCGCGAAGGCGGCACCCATGGACGCGGACCGGACGTTTTCCCGCAGCATCCGCCAAGAACTGCGCCACCTGGAACTGCAGCTCCAGGTTTTGGAGATCATCGATGAGATCCTCAGCGGAACCGCCCCCGACGAAGCCGACGCCCGGAGCTCCCTGAGAATGCATGTCAGCCGCAACCCCGGCCAGCCGCAGCGCGCCCTGCTGCTGCACATGTTGAGCGTTGAACGCTCCGACCACGGCTGACTCAGAAAAAACACCCTCCTGAAACACTCCGGCAACTTCGTCAGGGCAAGCGGGGCCTACGGGGACACAACAGCAGGAGGCAGCCCAATGGAAGCACAAGGAGTACGTACCGGTCAGCTCCGCATCGGAGACCACATCGAGGCGTGGCACAGGGGCAAGCTGTTCCACCGGGGCCGGGTTACCGGCGTCGTACCCGCCCTGGAACTGTTCTGGATCCTGGACACGAGGACTGGCACGCGCAAGCTGCTGGACCCCGAAGCCCTTGAAATCCGGCACGTCGAGGCACCCGCCGAAACACTAAACCGGCTTTCACCGGCATAAATCCCGGGCGGGCGGGTACGGTCAGTGCTTAGAATGATGCCGTTGCGGCAGAAACCACGACCAAGGAGCACACCGTGATTGGATTCATCGTTGCCGGCCTGATTATCGGCGCACTGGCCCGCCTCATCAAGCCGGGCAAGCAGAACCTGGGACTGCTCGCCACTCTCCTGCTGGGCCTTGCCGGCTCGGTGATCGGCGGAGTGGTGGCGTCCCTGCTGGGAACCGGGGACATTTTCGAGCTGAACTTCCTGGGCTTCATTGTGGCCGTCATCGCCGCGGTGCTCCTGGTGGGCACAGCCGAAGCCATTGCCGGCCGCCGGAAGTCAGTGCGCCGCTGAGCTGAACCAAAAACGCGGGTCACTCCCCGCCCATTTCCAGAAGGAATTGGGCGGGAAGTGACCCGCGTTGCTTCTTAAGTGCCAGCCTTCGGGAAGGCTGTCAGGAGCGGTCCTGGTAAACGTCCGGGATGCCGTCCTGGTCCGCATCGATTTTCTCGAGCTCCTCGGCCTCCCGGTACTGGCGGTTCCTGGTCCGCAGCACCACGGTTGCCAGCACGGCCGCGAGCACTGACGCGGCGAGGATCCCCACCTTGGCATGGTCGTCATGCAGGCTGCCGTGGCCAAAGCTGAGCTCGGCCACCAGCAGGGAAACCGTGAACCCGATGCCGGCCAGGAGCGCTACGCCGAAGACGTCGATCCACTTGAAGGAGCTGTCTAGGGTGGCCCTGGTCGCTTTCGTCAGGGCCCAGGTGGTGCCCAGGATGCCGACCGGCTTGCCAAGCACCAGGCCCACGATGATGCCCAGGGCCACCGGGTCAGCGAGAGCTGAACCGAGGCCTTCCCAGCCACCCACGGCCACGCCGGCGGAGAAGAACGCGAAGATGGGCACCGCAATGCCTGCGGAGATGGGCCGGAACCTGTGCTCAAAGATTTCGGCCAGTCCGGGACCGGCTCCGGGACCCCCGGCAGCCTGCGAGCGAATCACGGGGACGGCAAAGCCCAGCAGCACACCGGCCACCGTGGCGTGGATGCCGGAGGCGTGGACAAGTGCCCAGGTGACAATCCCGATGGGCAGCAGAATGACCCAGGCTGCCGGGGCTTTCAGGCCAAAGAAGTAACGGAATTTGTGGGCAAGGAAAGCGTAGAGCGCCAGCGGAATGAGGGCCAGCACCAGCGGCGTGACGTCCAGGTCACTGGTATAGAAGAACGCGATGATGCTAATGGCGATGAGGTCATCCACCACAGCCAGCGTCAGCAGGAAGATACGCAGGGCGCTGGGCAGGTGGGAACCGATGATCGCCAGGACTGCCACGGCAAAGGCGATGTCCGTGGCGGTGGGGATGGCCCAACCGCGCAGGGTCTCCGGGCTGGTGAGGTTGATGATCACGTAGAACAGCGCCGGAACAACCACGCCTCCTGCGGCAGCCGCCACCGGGACGATCGACTTGCTGATCTGCCGCAGGTCGCCCGCTACGAATTCGCGCTTGAGCTCGAGGCCCACCAGGAAGAAGAAGATGGCCAGCAGTCCGTCAGCTGCCCACGCCCCCAGGCTCAGTTCCAGGTGCCACGGCTCGTAGCCCATCTTGAAGTCGCGGAGGGCAAAGTAGCTGTCCGACGCCGGGGAGTTGGCCCAGACAAGGGCGATGACGGCCGCGATCACCAGGAGGGCGCCGCCTACGGTTTCCTTGCGGAGGATTTCCCCGATCCGCAGAGCCTCCGAATAAGAGCCCCGGGCAAAGACTGTGCCCCGCGGGGCGGCGGGAGGCGGTGTTGATGGCGGGGTGGAGTTCATAAAGGAGTCCTAACATGTGGGGTCGACAAAACCATGCCGACCAGACTTCCCGGCGCACCTTCGACCCATTCTACGGGCCCGCCGCCGGCACTGGAAACGCGGAACCAGCCGGGCGCCCGGCTCGAACTGTGCTTCATTTCACAAATCCACCCATCCATCCCGCGCACGGCTCCGAAGCACTTATGTCCCTCACCTGGGACAACAACGTCACTTGTATGAGGAGACTGCTTTCCGATGAACAAGACACTCCGCTTTATGGCTGTTCCCACTCTCGCTTTGGGCGTCCTTGCCCTTTCCGGTTCCCCGGCCATGGCCGCCGACCAGTCCTACCAGACCACGCTCGGCCAGCTCAACGGCAGCTCAGCGTCCGGCACCGTCACCGTTGACGTCACGGGCAACCAGGCCCACGTCGTCCTGAATGTTTCCGGCCTGCCGGCAACGTTCATGGACGCCCCGTACCCGCACGTCCAGCACATCCACGGCGGCAAGCAGGGCACCTGCCCGGACCCGTCCGCTGACAAGGACGGTGACGGCGTCATCAACACCACCGAAGGCGACCCGGCCTACGGCCCCATCCTCACCACGCTCTCCACGAGCGGGGACACCAGCCCGGCAGCCGGTACAGACCTCAAGCTCGCCGGCCAGGGCGCTGCCTACACCGTTGACCGGACGTTCGAACTGAATGCCGAGACCAAGGCTTCCCTGGAAGCAGGCACCGCAGTGGTGGTTGTCCACGGCCTTGACCCGGCCACGTTGAGCCCTGCCGCGCAGGCGGCGAAGAGCGACATCGTTCCGAGCCTTCCGCTTGCCGCCACCTCCCCCGCCCTGTGCGGGACCTTGACGGCCGGGCAGATGAAAATGCCCGCAGGCGGAGCAGCAACCGGTATCCCCACCGAAACCGGCACCGACACCGGAGCCCTCGCCATCGGTTCCGGCCTGGCCCTGATCGCCCTCGCCGGCGGAGCCTACGTCGTCCGCCGCCGCAGCACCACATCAGCAGCGTAACGACAGGCTGAACGGATCAATACTGTGACAACCAAGAACCCCGGCCACCGCAGAGGCCCCCGTGCCTTCGCGGCGGCCGGGCTTCTGCTCGCTTTGGCCTTGGGCGGGTGTGGCGCCGGCAGTACAGGAACGCCCGACGCCGGCTCATCGCCTTCTGCTTCCGCCGCACCAACCGCAGCGGCTGCCTCGCCCGCGGCCAGTCCAACAGCTGCGCCTGCGCCCCCTTCTTCAACTCCCGCGGCCCCGGCAGCGCCGCCCGCCGGATCCACATCCCTGTCCAGGTCCGAACCGGTAACCCTCGAGATCCCGGCCATCGGCGTCCGCAGCGATCTGCTCCACCTGGGACTGGAAGAGAACGGCTCCCTTCAGGTGCCCCAGGACGACGGCAACGGCGCCCCGGCCAGCTGGTACAACGGCTCCCCCACACCCGGGGAACCCGGACCCTCAGTGCTGCTGGGCCACGTCAACTCACCAAACGGGCGCGGCGGCGTTTTTGCGGACCTGCGCAAACTCACCCCCGGCGCCGAAATCAGCGTTTCCAGGGCCGACGGCAGCACCGCCGTGTTCACCGTTGACCGCGGCGCCCTCTACCCCAAAGACCAGTTCCCCACCCTCGAGGTCTACGGCAACACCGCTGGCCCCGAACTGCGGCTCATCACCTGCGACGGCTACGACGCCGCCACCGGGGAATTTGACGACAACTACGTCATCTACGCAACACTCAAAGCCTGACAAGCGGCCGCAGAAACCTGAAAGGGCAGCGGCCAGGACGGAAGAGCCATGAAAAACCGCACTCCCCTGCTGGCGTCCCTGGCACTCTCGGCCCTGCTGCTCGCCGGCTGCGCCGCTGCGGTGGGAGCCCCGGGAACCGCCGGGCCGTCGTCGGACGCCTCTTCCTCCGGCGGCGCACCATCAGCCGCTTCGCCGTCGTCCGCGCCAACCTCGTCACAGGGCGGCGGCCACGGCGGAGGGCATCACGACGGCGGCACCTCTTCCCCGCGCCCCAACGCCGACGGTCCCAGCGAAGCTGCCCTGATGGTCTGCGGTGACCAGCCCAAGGACCGCCTCACGTCGATCCTGGACCTTGAGCAGGCCCCGCACACCATCAACGACTGGGCGGACAGCACCTTCACCTGCACCTACCACCTGGACGAAGGGGACCTGGTCATCTCCGTCCAAGAAGCCAAGGACAAGGCCACGGCACTGACCTACTTCGATGCGAAGCAGGCCCTCGCAAAGGACGCCACACCCATCGAAGGCCTCGCCAACCTCGGCTTCCCGGCCTACGAAACCGCCGACGGATCAGCAGTCTTCCAAAAGGACAGCTTTGTGCTCCAGGTGGACGCCACCGATCTCCCGGCCAACCTCGGCCCGGACAACATCACCAGGAACGCCCTGGCCTACCAGCTCTCCACCACCATCCTTGCCTGCTGGATCGAACACCCCTAGCCGGCGCACGCTTGAGGTGAGGCGCCGAACAGGCAGCGCGCGAGCTAGCTGTATTCACCTGAGACGTTGGTGACGCGGCTGGCCGGTGGTTGACCTTTGAGTGAGGTGTGGCCTCGATGATGATTGTAGTGATGGAGCCAGTCGGCGAAAGCGGCAACACGCTCGGTCTCTGATCGGTACGGACGGGCGTAGGCCCATTCGTCGAGCATGGTGCGGTTGTAGCGCTCGACTTTGCCGTTTGTCTGTGGTCGGTACGGGCGCGTGCGTTTGTGCTTGATCTCGGGGCCCAGCGCGTCTTTGAACGCGTAAGAGCGGTAGCAGGAGCCGTTATCGGTCAGGACCCGTTTCACAGTGATTCCGTGAGACTCGAAATAGGCGTTGGCACGTGCCCAGAATCCGGCCGCGGTGTCCTTTTTCTCATCGGGCAGGATCTCCGTGTAGGCGAGCCGGGAATGGTCATCGACGGCGTTGTGCAGGAAAGAGTAGCCCGGGCGCCGATTCGCCGCGGTACCGGTCTTGTTCCGGTTTCCGACGCTTCTGCCGACGCTGCGGTGTCCGCCGCCGTCAGGGATCCGTCCTAGTTTCTTGATGTCGACGTGGACCAGGTCCCCGGGGCTGTGGTGCTCGTAGCGGCGAATCACCCGGCCCGTGGCCCGGTCCAGCCACGACAGTCTCGCCAGCCCAAATCGGGACAGCACCCGGTGCACGGTGGAGGGATGGATGCCCAGCAGATAGCCGATCCGTGCTGGTCCCCATAGGCGGTTGATCCTGATCGCGATGATCCGCCGCTCCCGCCGCATGGAGGTCCGCCGCGGGCACCTGACCGGCCGGCTGGAACGGTCCGCCATCCCGGCCTCACCAAGAGCCCGGTAACGGGCCGCCCAGCGCGCCGCTGTCGTAACAGATACCTGGAATCGTTCAGCCGCCCTGCGAAGGGACCACCCGTCCTCGACCACGCACCGGGCCAGCCGGAGCCGTCCCTTCGGCGTCAGAAGCGCGTTAGCATGGGACATTGAAGACCTCCTTGTGGATCGGACTCTTAGACAAGCCCCACTCCACTTGGAGGTCTTCTTTTTGTCACCTAACCACGCCGCATGTTCCTAACGTCCGTGGTCAATGCACCTAGCCTGCGCGGCGCCGGCCCGCGGACGCGGAGCCCTGCGAGTGGATGGCCCTGACGGCGTTGTCCAGGTAGTTCCGGGCGTTCGGGGAGTTGGCCAGCTGCACCAGCTCCGCGGCCACCACCACCAGCTTGACGTTCCGGTGGCTGCTGGTGCTGACCAGCATCTTGAACGCGTCATCGGCCCCCATTTTCAGCTGGCCCATGAGAATGCCCCGGGCCTGGTCAATGACGCTCCGGGTGGAGGTGGCACCGAGGACGGCGTCCCGGGCTGTCTGCTCCGTCTCGCGCTGCAGGGTTGTGGTGAGGTCCACCATCACGCCCTCCATCTCCGCGACCCTCCCGGCGTCATCAACAATCCCCTCACCGGATGTCAGTACCCGCCGCGTACGCCCGCGGGAGTCGATTATCCGGTGGTACATACAGAAATAGCCGCCGCTCTGCATAACCTGGGCCACGATGGCCTCGCATTTGGGCCGGTCCTCCGGATGCTTATGGGCGTACAGCAGTTCCAGTGTGGGAACCACCTCGCCCCGCTGGTATCCATGCAGCTCGAACATGCCGTCGGACCAGTCGATCTTCCACCCGTCCACATCCACGTGGAATGTTCCGGCGACGCACTCGTTGTCCCCAAGGGCACTCGAAAACGTGTAAGGGCCGTTCAGGTCCGTCACAGGGGCCACCTCCTTGTAGCATCCAGGGCGCCGGCAGAGGGCTCAAGGCTCTGCGGGCGTTCATACAAGTATGGCGGGAGCGGGCTGCAGTTGATAGGGCCGGACGTCCTGTGACCTGAACAGGGGATGCGAAACGGTATCCACTTTCTTGACGATTATACCCCCTGGGGGTATAATCGAAGTGTTGTCAGTGAAGTGGTATGTCCCGGCAGGTGCCCAGCGCCGCCTTCACAGCCGTTCAACCCCAGCGCCCTGCTCTTCCAGCACGGAATCATCCTTCATCAAGGAATGGAACTGACATGAACATCGAAAACCGCACCGCGCTCCCCTTGGCTTCCTCCTCCGGCTGCAGCTGCTGTTCGCCCGCAGCCAGTGCACACAAGGCGCCTGCCGCCGTCGGGATCCCCGCTGCCGGAACATCCGACGCCGGCGCCCCTTCCGATGAGGCCGTCCACGCAGCTGTTACCTCGGCCGGATCTTCCCGGGCCGCACACTGACCTTCCGCGCCCGGCCATTCCGGGCAGCGACACTCCTCCGAGGAGGAAACGATGCAAAACCACACCCAGCACCACCATCACGACGGCGGGCGTCCGGACAGCGCGACGCTCACCGAACCACACGGCCATCCGGATACCCGGCCTGATGACCACACCGTCCACAGCCACGGCCAGCATGCCGGGCACAGCACCGCCATGTTCAAGAACCGGTTTTGGCTCACCCTGGCGCTCTCCGTTCCGGTGGTCTACTTCAGCCCCATGGTGGGGCACATCCTGGGCTACATGGCCCCGATGTTTCCGGGGTCCACCTGGATCCCGCCCGTCCTGGGCACCGTCATTTTCCTCTACGGCGGGCAGCCGTTCCTGAAAGGCGGGCTGCATGAGCTGAGGAACCGGCGGCCGGGCATGATGCTGCTGATCGCCATGGCCATCACCGTGGCGTTCGCTGCCTCGTGGACCACCAGCCTTGGCATCGGCGGCTTCGACCTCGACTTCTGGTGGGAGCTCGCCCTGCTGGTGGCCATCATGCTGCTGGGCCACTGGATCGAGATGCGGGCCCTCGGTTCGGCGCAAGGCGCATTGGACGCCCTCGCGGCGCTGCTGCCTGACGAAGCCGAGCGCGTCACGGACGGCGGCACCGAGACCGTTCCCGTGTCCGACCTCCGCCCGGAAGACCTGGTCCTGGTCCGCCCCGGCGCCCGGATGCCCGCTGATGGAACCGTGGTGGACGGGCAGGCCGAATTCGATGAGTCCATGATCACCGGCGAATCCAAGACCGTGGCCCGCGGCCCCGGTGACACGGTGGTGGCCGGAACCGTCGCTACGGACAGCAGCGTCCGCGTCCGGGTCACGGCCGTGGGCGACGATACGGCGCTGGCAGGAATCCAGCGGCTCGTGGCGGAGGCCCAGGCCTCGTCCTCACGGGCACAGGCCCTGGCCGACCGTGCCGCTGCCTTCCTCTTCTACTTTGCGGCCGTCGCCGGTGTGCTGACCTTCATCGCGTGGACCCTGCTGGGCAGCATTCCGGAGGCCGTAACCCGGACCGTCACCGTGCTGGTGATCGCCTGCCCGCACGCACTGGGGCTGGCCATTCCGCTGGTGATCGCCATCTCCACCGAGCAGGCTGCCCGCGCGGGCGTCCTGATCAAGAACCGGATGGCCCTGGAACGCATGCGCACGGTTGACGTGGTCCTCTTCGACAAGACCGGCACGCTCACCACGGGCGAGCCCGAGTTGAAGGACATCGCAGCTGCCGGCGGAGTGGATCCGGACGCCCTGCTGGCACTGGCCGCCGCCGTCGAATCGGACAGTGAGCATCCCGTGGCACGGGCCATCGTCCGGGCCGCCCGGGAGCGGAACCTGGCCCTGCCCGCAGCTGGCGGCTTTAGTGCACTGACCGGGCGCGGTGTCCGCGCTTCCGTGGACGGGCGGACGGTGCACGTCGGCGGGCCCGCGCTCCTGCGCGAACTGGCCGCCGTCGAGCCTCCCGCCCTGGCTGAATCAACCCGGGGCTGGACGGACCGCGGCGCAGCCGTGCTCCACGTGATCGACGACGGCGGCCGCGTACTGGGAGCGGTCAGTCTGGAGGACGCGGTCCGGCCGGAATCGCGGCAGGCCGTGGCCGCCCTGCAGAACCGGGGAGTCAAGGTAGGGATGATCACCGGCGATGCCCGGCAGGTGGCGCAGGCCGTGGCCACGGACCTGAACATCGACGAGGTGTTCGCCGAGGTCCTGCCCGCGGACAAGGACAAGAAGGTGGCCGAACTCCAGGGCCGCGGCCTGAAGGTGGCCATGGTGGGCGACGGCGTCAACGACTCCCCTGCACTGGCACGGGCCGAGGTGGGCATCGCCATCGGTGCCGGCACGGACGTGGCCATGGAGTCCGCCGGGGTGGTACTGGCCGGCAACGACCCGCGGGCCGTGCTGTCCATGGTGGACCTGTCCCGGGCGAGCTACCGGAAGATGTGGCAGAACCTGGTGTGGGCCACCGGCTACAACATTCTTGCCGTGCCGCTGGCCGCGGGCGTCCTGGCCTTCGCCGGGATTGTCCTCTCCCCAGCAGCAGGCGCCGTGCTGATGTCCGTGTCCACTATTGTGGTGGCGTTGAACGCCCAACTGCTCCGGCGCCTGAAACTGAACCCCTCGGAGGTACGTTAGAACGACGCTCTCTCACCTTTCGCCGCTTTATCCACGACGCTCTCTCACCTTTGACCACCGGCGCTAATCTGCAGGAAGGAGGAACCGCCAGTGACTGCAACCACCCGCCGCCTGGCGGCCCTGCTCGGCAGGACCGGCCTGCTGGCTGTTGTGCTGGCCATCGCGGCCGGAATCCTGGGGATGCACGTCCTGACCGGCGACCACTCCGCGCACGGCGCCGGCTCCCACGTCCCCGGGCACGCCGCCGTCGGCCATCCCCCTGGTGACCATGCCCATCCTGCAACCCACCACGCTGCGGAGGAATCCTTCACTGCCTCCGGTTCCTGCGGCTCCGGCTGCCCGGGAGTGCACGACGCCGGAGTGTCCTGCATCCCGTCAGCCAAGGCGGGAGCGCTCGCCGTCTTCCCGCCGCAGGCCACGGCTGCGGCGCAGCTTGCCCTTGAAGCAGGCACCCGTCCTCCAGCTGCCTACTCCTACATTCCAACAAGTCCCACGCCCTGCGAACTGTCCATCAGCCGGACGTAAACCGGACTGCGCCGCGTGATGCGGCACGCCAGATCAGCCCGGTTAAACTACTTTCCTGAGGACACATCCACCATGAACACGCAGATCAAAACGCTGTCCGTCGCCGCCGCCCTGGCGGCCTCGCTCGGCCTTGCCGGCTGCGCCGCCGAGTCGGGAACCTCCGGCGGCAACGGCATGCACACAAACCACTCCAGCTCCAGCCCCATGTCCAGCATGATGCCGGACGCCGATGCTGCGCATAACCAGGCCGACATCATGTTCGCCCAGATGATGATCCCGCACCACGCCCAGGCCGTAGAGATGAGTGACATCATTCTTGCCAAGCCGGACCTGCCCGCTGAGGTCACCGCCCTTGCCACCAGGATTAAGGACGCCCAGGCTCCCGAAATCGAGACCATGACAGGGTGGCTGGAGAGCTGGAAGGTGCCCACCATGATGAGCGACCACTCAGGGCACGGCATGTCCGGCATGGTGGACGAAGAAGGCATCGACAAGTTGAAGGCAGCGACGGGAACGGATGCCGCCCGGCTCTTCCTCGAGCAGATGATCGGACACCACGAAGGCGCCGTTGAGATGGCACAGCAAGAGATCGGAGCCGGGAAGTTTCCCGAAGCCGTCCAGCTCGCCCGCGACATCGTCGCTGCACAGGAATCCGAGATTGCCGAGATGAAGCAGCTGCTGACCACTCTCTGACCCCGAAAGCTCTCTCACTTCCTGCCACAAACCGCCAGCCCTCTCTCACCTCCTGCAAGGTGGGTGGGAGAGGGCCCGGGTGGGACCCGCCAAAAGGCTCCGGTGGGAGTACCCCCGATCAACCCTTACCGGTGTTGACGTGTTCGGGGCGGATGCCTATGCCGACAAACCGGGCCATGACGCGGCGCAGCAGCGGTGAGGCAACCCGGAGAACCCCAGGGACCCAACGGGGCGCGACGCGGTTGCCGGTGGTTGCCCGTGCGAGCGCCCTGTGTCCGGCACGCTGAAGCCGCTGCATGATCTTCACCGGCTTTTCGCGCCGCCGCTGCACGCCCGCGAGCTTTTTGCGTGGGGCGGTCCCGGCCGCGAGGTCTTCCGTGATGGCGTTGGAGAGCGCAACGGCGTCCTGGATGGCGAAGTTCACCCCAACGCCAAACATTGGTGACATCGCGTGGGCGGCATCGCCGATGGCGATAAACCCGGGGCGGTGCCAGCGCCGGAGCCGGTTGATCCGGACGGAGAGGAGCTTGACCTGGTCCCAGTCCTTCAAGGCATCGACCACCGGCAGCAGGACGGGCGCGGCGTGCGTGATCCGTTCACGGAGGGCGCCCAGCCCAGCCTTTTCCAGTGCTTCAAAACCGCCTTTGGGAATGACCATGCCCGCCTGGTACCTGTCGCCACGGTCAATGGTGAGGACCATCCCCTGCGACGAGATATAGCCGAGCGTTACAGGCGGCGGCTTGGGCGGTTTGGGAAGGCCGAACCACAGCACGTCGATAGGGACACCGAACTCTTCAGGTGTTAACCCGGCCGCAGCGCGCAGGACCGAAGCACGCCCGTCCGCAGCGACGGTCAGCGTCGCCCGGATCTCACTCCCGCCGTCGGGTTGGGTGGTCCGCACGCCCCGCACCTGGTCCTGGTCCATGATGAGTCCGGTGGCCTCTGTGCTCATGCGCAGCTCGAAGTTGGGGTAGGCGGCCGCCTCCCTGGAAAGGAAGTTCAGGAAGTCCCACTGCGGAGCGAGAACCAGGAAGTTGTCCGGAGTCGGCAGGGTGCGGAAGTCAGCGATTGTGATGCGCTGGCCGTCCACCACGGCATCGATGGTGGACAGCTGCGTGAGTGGCAGTTGCAGGAACTTCCCGCGGAGCCCGAGTTCGCCCAGCAGGGTCACGGTGGACGGATGAACGGTGTCGCCCCGGAAGTCACGAATGAAATCTGCGTGCTTCTCCAGCACGGTGACCTTCAGGCCGGCCCGCGCAAGCATGTAACCGAGTACCATCCCGGCCGGGCCGCCCCCGGCAATCACGCAGTCACGTTCGGGACGGTCCTCATCAGCCATGTCGTCCTGCCTGTTCTCCGCCTCTGATCTGCTTCCATGGTGGCGGCAGTGGGACTGATTGGGTAGAGAGAGCGTCCGGGGAAAATCTGCAGGACGTGAGAGAGCATCCCTGGCGGGTTCAAGGGGTCATTGCAACACCTGAGTGATTGGGGTGTTGTTATGGGCTTTGGTCGGCCTGAGATCTTGCGTGAGGTGGCTCGGGTTTTCTGGGAGGCGAGGTCTTCTGGAGCATCTGATGAGTTGGCGGCGGAGGCGGCCGGTCTTTCCCCGTCAGCGGCCCGGGTGATCGTCCGTCAGCATGGTGGGGTGAATCCTGCAATTAGGCCTGCCTGCCGACGGTTCTTGTCCTTCCATGAACGCGAGCTGATTGCCGTGTGGCGGGCCGCCGGATGCGGGACACGTGAGATCGGCCGGCGTTTGGGCCGGAGCCCGTCCACCATCAGCAGGGAACTGGGCCGGAACATCCGCAATGAAGGCAAGCGCCCCTACCTGGCGTCCTCGGCGCAGAACCGGGCGCAGAAGCTGGCACGCAGGCCTAAGACCCGGAAGCTGGCCGTTAATGAGGCCCTGGCACTCTACGTTGCCGGGATGTTGACGGCCCGGGAACGGTTGTCCCCGGAGCAAATCAGTGCCCGGCTGCGGATCGATTTCCCCGATGATGAGAGCATGCGCATCAGCCCCGAGACGATCTATCAGTGCATCTATATCCAGGGCCGCGGCGGGCTGAAGGCCGAGCTTGCCGCTGCCCTGCGGACGGGCCGGGCCGTGCGCCAACCGAACCGGCGGGCCGGGAACCGAAAGCCCCGGGTCCCGAAGGAACTACTGATCAGCGAACGCCCCGCGGAGGCCGAAGACCGGGCTGTGCCCGGACACTGGGAGGGCGATCTGATCATCGGTACCCCCGGCACCGGGGCGATCGGAACACTCGTGGAACGCAGCAGCCGCTTCGTGATGCTCCTGCACTTGCCCAACGGACACACCGGCGAGCAGGTACTGGCCGCCATCCATGAAACCTTGCCTACGCTCCCGGCTCAGCTGCGCCGGACCCTCACCTGGGACCAGGGCGCGGAGATGGTCGGCATTCACGAACGCGTCAAGATAGCCACCGGAGCGGACGTCTACTTCTGCGACCCTCACTCACCCTGGCAGCGCGGCACGAACGAGAACACCAACGGACTCCTGCGCCAGTACTTCCCCAAAGGCATGGACCTCAGCACCGTCACCCCCGAGGACCTCGACTACGCCGCCGCGGGCCTCAACGGTCGCCTACGCAAAACCCTCGGCTGGAAAACACCCGCCCAAGCCCTCCAACAAATACTGGAAGAATCAGCAGCATAGAACGTGTTGCAACCACCACTTGAATCCGCCCCTGGTAAAACCGCGATAAGTGAGGGAGCGTCGGGCGGTTGCATGTTAAGTTGAAAGGCACGGACTCACTGGTCCGCGCACCAGCTGGAAAAGAGACATCTCCTTGGACACATCCGCACCAGTAAGAATCTTGACCGTCTGTACCGGCAACATTTGCCGCTCCCCCGTGGCCGAACGGCTGCTGCAGGCAGGACTCGACCAGGTGGTGCTTGGCGGCTTCCAGGTGACCAGCGCCGGCACCCGGGCAATGGTGGGATACCCAATGCAGCCCATTTCCGCCAACATCGTCCGAACTTTTGGCGGCGATCCGGAGGGCTTCCTGGCACGCCAGCTAACCCCCCAGATCCTGCGCGGGGTGGATCTGGTGCTGACCATGACGTCCGGGCACCGTGGTGAAGTGCTTCAACTGGACGCGTCGCTGCTGAAGCGGACCTTCACCATCCGGGAGTTCGCGCGCATGCTTGACGTCTTAGACGGGCAGGCGTCCGCCTCCGGGGGGCAGGTCCCCGTTATTCCTGCCGCAAAAGGGACCGACGACAACGATTCGCTGGCTGCCACCGCGGCCTTTTGGAAGTCCCTGCCCGCCAGGGCCGCCGGGGTGCGGCACCTCGCCCTGCCTCCGGATGCTGCCGATAACGACATCATCGACCCCTACCGGCGTTCGGCCGAGGTGTATCGGCAGATGGAGGACGAACTGGCTCCCGCCATCGTCTCCATCCTCCGCCACGCCCGCCTCAATGCCCCGGTTCGCGGGAGCCGCGCGGGTTCGCTGTAACGTTCCGGCGGACCCGGCACCTCCCGCGAACCCGTTAGAAGCCCGGTTGGCCCGCGTCCGCCGTCGTAATGTTGCCCTGCCGTCACTGCGGATTTCTCTGCGGGTTTTCTGCGGATTTCCCCGATGTGTGGCCAGGCGGGCCGATGCTAATTTTCGGGAATGGCCATACAGCCGAACCTTCTGACCAGCGAACCTTCGACTCCCCCCACGCCAGGGGACCGGGGCAAGAGGCACGTGCTCCGGAACACCGTCCTGGTGCTCGTGGCGGTAGCAGTCCTGGTTACTGCCTCCGCCGGCGCGTACCTTTTCAACCTGGCACAGATTTACGAATCCGGAGTCACCACCATCGAGGATGCCTTCCCGGATGAGTCCACGCGCCCCAAGCCGCGGTCGCAGGCAGCTGGCCCGGGAAGTACGGCCGGCGAGCCGGGAGGAGTGGCGGTCGAGCCTGGAAACGCGGCCGGCGAGCCGGGCAATGTTCCCGGAGCCGGACCCGCGGCTGCGGAAGCGCCTGGCGCCGGAAACGGCAACTCCGTCACCATCCTCGTGATGGGCAGCGACAGCCGCGGCGCCACCATGGAGGAGGCGTTGTCCGGAGCCAACTCGAACCAGCGCGCGGACACCCTGATGCTGGTCCACATTCCGGCAGACCGCTCCAGGATTTTCTCTGTCTCCCTCATGCGCGACCTCTGGGTCGGCATTCCAGGCCACCGCGAGGCCAAGATCAACGCCGCCTTGGCCTACGGCGGGGTACCGCTGATGGTGCAGACGGTTGAATCGCTCTTCAACCATCGGATCGACCATGTGGCCATGATCGACTTCGAGGGTTTCGTGGGCCTCACTGACGCCCTGGGCGGGGTAGAGGTCAACATCACGAAGCCGTTCGTGTCCAGCCACGAGAGCTACAGGTTCAAGCAGGGCCCATACCTCCTGGACGGGGAGCACGCCCTCGAGTTCGTCCGCGAGCGCTACGCGTTTTCCGACGGCGACTACCAGCGGGTGCGGAACCAGCAGGCCTTTGTACAGGCCCTGTTCGCCAAGAACCTCAAACCTGAGACCCTCCTCAACCCGGTGAAGGTCCACAACGTCATCAGCGCCATTGCCCCGTTCATCAGCGCGGACCGGGGACTGGACGCCGCGGCCCTCGCCCGGCTGGCACTGGAACTGCGGGAGGTACGGTCCGGGGACATGAAGATGTTCACCCTGCCTACGCTGGGAACCGGGACCTCGGCGGACGGGCAGTCGATTGTGATCCCCGACCGCACGGCCATTGCGGGGATCTCCCGGGCCCTTGCAGATGACAGTTTGGATACGTTTGTAGCCAACAAGGGGCTCGCGGGCGGACACTGATCCCACCCCTATTCAAGAGGTGGAGGCATCATGAGTACCCCAGGCGGTTCTGACCCATCCGGGGGCACCGGCCCCTCCGACGCAGATCCTCCCGGGGGCAGCATGGTCGCCCATGGGCGGCGCCGGTGGATCGCAGCACTGCTGGCGTTGGTGCTGGTGGCCGCAGCCGTCTTCGCGGTAGTCAGCCTCAACCAGGCCGGTTCCGGGGCGCAGCCGGCGGCGGCACAGAACGAATCCCCCAGCCCTGCGCCGTCGGAGACGCCTACGGAAACAACACCCGCGCCTCCGCCACCTCCGCCGCCACCGCCGCCACCGCCGATCCCTGAGCATCCGGCCGTGCCGATGAACGTGCTGCTGATCGGCAGCGACCTTAGAGGCATTGCGAAAGATGCAGCAGCCCATACGGCGGCGACCGGCGAACCCCAGGACCACCGCGCCGACACCCTGATGGTGGTCCACGTACCCGCCGACCGCCGCACGCTCTACATCATCTCCATCAATCGGGACATGTGGGTGGACATCCCCGGCTTCGGCGGCGCCAAGATCAACTCCGGCCTGCAGTACGGCGGCATCGACATGCAGGCCGCCGCTGTGCAGTCGCTGCTGGGGATCACCATCGACCACACGCTGATGGTGGACTTCGGCGGGCTCAAGGTGCTGGTGGAAGGGTTGGGCGGGATCGATGTCAACGTTCCGGTCCCGTTCCAGTCCACCCACGACACGGGACACGTGTTCGGGCCGGGTGTGAACCATCTGAATGGGCAGGCGGCCCTGGAGTTTTCCCGGGAGCGTTACGCCTTTTCGGACGGCGACTTCCAGCGGGTGCGCAATCAGCAGGTCCTGCTCCGCGCCATCCTGGCCCGCCTCACCGCCGGTGGAGCGCTGAACGATGTCACCGCAGTTCGGTCCCTCGTGGATTTGGCTTCCTGCTGCCTTACCGTGAACAAGGGCTTTGACCCGGTGCAGGCGGCCATTCTGGCCTACAGCCTGCGCAACCTCGACCCGAACGCCATCGGCACCATGACGCTGCCGACAGCCGGATCAGGTTTTGTCGCCGGCCAGTCCGTGCTGTTCCCCGATTACGGCGGCATCAACGCCGTGGCGGCAGCGCTGAGGGAAGGGCGGATCGGCGACTTCGCGAGACCGTAGCCGGGTTCGCGGGACCGCAGGCGGCAATCCGCGCTGTTCAACCCGGGCTTACCGGGCGTTCACCCGCGGGAAAGCGTCCATGCGCCGGGCGACGGCACCCTGAGGGCATGACCTCCAACTCCCGCACTGAAATCTCCCGCCGCACCATCGTCACGGGTTCCGTCCTGGCTGCCGCAATGGCCTCCGCTCCGGCCGCAGCCCAGGCAGGTGTCCCCCGCCAGTCCCCAACCGGCGTGGCCCTGGTCCGCAACCGCCTCACCCTCCCGAGCGGCATCGCCACCGGCGACGTGACATCGGATTCCGCCGTGCTGTGGTCCCGCGCGTCCGGGGCAGGCCGGATGACGGCCGTCCTGCGGGCAGTGAACGACGGCGGCGGGATCCTGCGGGGGCGCGGCGCCTTTGAGCGCACCCTCCGTGGGCCCAGGGCCACCCAGGCCTCGGACTTCACTGCCAAGATCCATGCCGGGAACCTGCCGTCCAACACCCGGTTTGCACTTGAGATCAGCTTCGAGGACGACGGCGGTGCTGCCGGCGAAACGGTCCGGGGCACCTTCCGCACCGCCCCCGACGCCGGGACGTACCACGGCAAGGGCCGCACCGGCGGGACGGGCAACGGCGGTGACGTCCCGTCGTCGTCCGCCCAAAGCTTTGTCTGGACCGGCGACACCGCCGGGCAGGGCTGGGGCATCAACGAGGAAATTGGCGGGATGCGCGGCTACCGCGCGATGCACCAGACACGGCCAGACTTCTTCATCCACTCCGGCGACACCGTCTACGCGGACGGGCCGCTCGCCGAAACCGTGGTGGAAAAGGACGGGCAGGTGTGGCGCAACCTGGTCACAGAGGAGGTGTCCAAGGTGGCCGAGACGCTGACCGAATTCCGCGGCCGGCACCGCTACAACTCCATGGACGCCAACATGCGGGCCATGTTCGCCGATGTTCCCGTCGTTGCCAACTGGGACGACCACGAGACCACCAACAACTGGTATCCCGGCGAGATCCTGGACGATCCCCGTTACACCGTACGTGACGTCAACACCCTCGCGGCCCGCGGCCGCCAGGCGTGGCAGGAGAACATGCCCATCGCAGACAGCGCCGCGCTGTGGCGGCCGGGAACGTTCGACGACGCCGGCCAGTACCAGCCTGCGCGCATCTACCGGAAGGTTTCACGCGGTCCGCAGCTGGACATTTTCTGTCTGGACATGCGCACCTTCAAGTCTCCCAACACCGACGGCAAGGAGCAGTACGCCACGTCCATTCTGGGGCAGGAACAGGCGGACTGGCTGATCCGCGAAGTGTCGGCGTCGAAAGCCACATGGAAAGTCATCGCCGCCGACCTGCCGCTGGGCATCATCGTGCCCGACGGCGCCGTCAACCAGGAGAGCCTGGCAAACCGTGATCCGGGTGCACCGCTGGGCCGCGAGCTCGAGATCGCGGGAGTGCTCAGCGCATTCAAGCGGAACCGGGTGAAGAACGTGGTGTGGCTGACCGCCGATGTGCACTACTGCGCGGCCCACCACTATTCGCCCGAGCGCGCGGCATTTACCGACTTCGACCCGTTCTGGGAGTTCGTGGCCGGTCCGATCGCCGCCGGGTCTTTCGGCCCCAACGCCATGGACGGCACGTTCGGGCCCGAAGTGGTCTTTTCCAGGGCGGGCCGCTTCCCGGGCGAATCACCGCGCGGCGGCGAGAACCAGTTCTTCGGACACGTCCAGCTGGATGAGGAAACCTTCACAGTGAGCCTGCGGAACGCCAACGGCGCCACCGTCTTCTCAAAGGTGCTGAACCCGGAGCGGTAGCCGGATAGCTTCCCGGGTTCGGCTTTCCGGGCCTTCGCGGGAGAATAGGGCTCCTAGCGGAGGTCCGGGAGGCGCCTGTCCAAGTATTTTCCTGTGAAGACCAGCACCGCTGTCAGCACCAGGACCGCGGCGAAGTAGTTGAGGGTCCCGGTCACGCCGAAGCTGACCCCCACCATGCCGCGCAGCACCAGGTACAGACCCAGCATCAGGATGACGAGCCCTGCGGCAATGTGACCCACCCGAGTGCCCTTGGATACCGAGGTTCCGGCCGGGAACGAGGCCGCATACTCGCGGGGCTGCCCAAAGGCCGCCTCGCCGCTTTCGCCGCTCTCGGCCAGGTGGCTGCTGACTTCCTGCAGGGTGCTGCTGATCATATCTTCGTTGTGTTTCCGCTGGCGCAGTTCGTAGGCCAGGGCCTTCAGATATTCCTGTGACGACATTTAGTGAGCCTTCTTTTCCTCTAGCAGGTCCATGACGAGCACAGCGAACCGGGTCCAGTCACCCAGTCGCTCGGCCACCGCTTCTCTTCAGTCATGGCTAGATAGGTCACAGACTATGTTGCCTGCCAACTATCCTTGCTCCCGCGGCAAACCGTCCTCGTCCGTTTATCTTTCCGCCCCTTGGGTACGCCGCTGGTAGTGTTCCTGCATTCGGCAAGGCACATCGACGGGGTGATTTCTCTTGAAAGACGACGGGCTGACACAGGCAGTGCAGGAGGCCGGGGCGGTGGAGCTGCTGCTGATCCGGCACGGTGAGAGCGAAGGCAACGTGGCCGCCACCGAGGCGCGGCTGGCGGGAGCCGAGGTCATTGAGGTACCCGCCCGGGATGCTGACGTGAATCTGTCCGATACCGGGCGGGAACAAGCCAAGGCGCTGGGAACCGCGCTGGCCCGGATCGCCGAGGAGTTCCGGCCGGATGCGGTGGTCTCCTCCCCCTACGCCCGGGCCTGGCAAACGGCGGAAATCGCAGTGGAGACAGCCGGCTGGCCGCTCAAGGTCCGCACCGATGAACGGCTGCGCGACCGCGAACTCGGCATCCTGGACCGGCTGACCAGGCGGGGCGTGGCGGCCCGCTTCCCTGAAGAAGCCGAGCGGCGGGAGTGGCTGGGCAAGATGTACTACCGCCCGCCGGGCGGGGAATCCTGGGCGGACGTGGCACTGCGGCTGCGCTCGGTCCTGGACGAACTGAACAACCTCAGCACGGGTCACCGCGTGATGCTGGTCTGCCACGACGCCCTGATCATGCTGTTCCGGTACGTGCTGGAGGGTATGACCGAGCGGGAGATCCTGGACCTCGCCGCCGGCACGTCGGTGCTCAACGCTTCCCTGACACGGTACGTGCGCCCGTCCGGCGAAGGGCCCTGGAAACTGGAGAGTTTCAACGTGGCAGACCACTTGGCCGAGCAGGGCGTGACCGTCACCGAGCACGCCGGAGATACCAGTGTCCACCCGAAATGATTCCAACGGCGCTCCAGCCGGCGGCTCTGGAGTCACCACCCTGGTGACGCCGTCGCTGCTGCGCGACTGGCCGTTGCCTGCACCGGGCGAGGACAAGTACTCGCGCGGCTCGGTGCTGGTGATAGGCGGGGCGCGGGCCACACCCGGCGCCGCCCTCCTGGCGGGGGCTTCCGCCCTTCGTGCGGGTGCCGGCAAACTCACCCTGGCGGTTGCCGGGTCCGTGGCGGTGCAGGTAGGGGTTGCCCTGCCGGAATGCGGGGCCATGGGCATGCCCGAGACGGCTGACGGGTCCTTGACCGGGGAAGGGCTGGACCGCATCTCTACCTACCTGGACCGGGCCGATACCGTGCTCATTGGTCCGGGCCTGGACGATCCCGGTTTGGCGGAGGACCTGCTGCGGGCGCTTCTGGAGCGGGAGGCCTCCGCCGGTGAGCCGGACGACGGCGGCGGTTCCGCCGTCGTGCTTGATGCCTATGCCCTGGGCGGACTGGTCAAGCTTGAGGATCAGCTCGACCCGTGGCGGGGCCGCCTGATCCTCACCCCGAATCCCAAGGAAGCAGCCATTCTGCTCGGCCGCGAGGTGGAGGACCTCGAAGCGGATGTGGCCGAAATTGCCCGCCGGTTCGACGCTGTGGTGAGCTGCCAGGGCCTGATCGCGCGGCCACCCGGTAACGCGCCCGAGGAATCTGAAATGTGGAAGATCACCACGGGGTATGGGGGCCTGGGCACGTCGGGCAGCGGTGATGTCCTGGCCGGAGCGATTACGGGCGTCCGCGCCCGGGGAACCAGCGGTGCGCAGGCTGCATGCTGGGGTACGCACCTCCACGCGGCTGCCGCCGACCGCCTCGCCAGCAGACTGGGCCCGCTCGGATTCCTGGCCCGTGAACTCGCTGACGAGCTTCCCGCGCTGATGCTGGAACTGAACACCTGAAGCCCGCATGGGGATGGCCCCCGGCCGAAGCCGGGGGCCACCGTATCGGTAAGTTCGGGCGTACACTGCCGATGCGCTGTTTAGCGCTGTGGCGTGCTCAGAATGGCGAAACGCCCTAAGAGGCAGTCAACAATCAATACCCGACTTCCGATCCTATGTTGAAACTAGGCGGCAATCTCCTGCTTTGCCCCCTTCGTTTCGATCTCGATCTTGCGCGGCTTGGCCTTTTCGGCGACAGGAATCCGCAGCGTCAGAACACCGGCGTCGTAGCTGGCCTTCACGTTGTCAGTATCCAAGGTGTCCCCGAGGATCAGCTGGCGGCTGAATACGCCGCGCGGCCGCTCGGAGGCGATCAGCTCGGTGTCCTTGCCCGTGGGTTCGGGACGCTCGGCCCGCACCGTCAGGACATTCCGTTCCACATCCAGATCCACTGAATCCACTGTGACGCCGGGCAGATCAAAGGCGACTACAAATTCCTGGTCCTCCCGCCACGCGTCCATCGGCATCGCTGCCGGACGCGCTGCCGTGCCGAGGACCTGCTGGGCCAGCCTGTCCAGCTCGCGGAACGGATCGGTTCGCATCAACATGGCTTCCCTCCTCGTAAGAGACGGTCCAACACATTTTTTGGTACCAGCCGATCTGTATTGGCTGATATAGATTTTTTAGCACTGGACAAGGAGATCCGCAAGCGGTCGGGACGGAATTTTTGAATCTTTTTTGGCGTACGGGGACATGGCTGAGGGGCCCTCCGCGGTAGGCGGAAGGCCCCTCAGGACGTGCAGTATTAGCTCCTTGTGGGGTCCGGGCGGAGCGGCGCCGGGCCCGGATCCGGCACCGGCAGCGGACCGGGCGGTTCGGGCGTCGGGAACGGATTGGGGGGCGGCGGACCGGGCTGGGTGGGATCAGGCTGGGTGGGCCCCGGTTCCGGTGGGAACGGCTCGGGTTCGTGCACTGGCGGGATGGTCATAAACTTCCCCTCTCACGCTGGGCGGATATGCCTTGGCGTGAACAGGATACTCCTGCCACCTGAACCCCACTAGGGCACGACGGCGGCACGCGCCGCCGTCGTCCTGGCATAACCTGCGGGAGGGTTCGGGAAAAAGAGGCAGGACCTGCGAGAGGGTCCGGGATGGGGCGGGGGTTCGTGGGGCGGCGCTCCCCCGGTAGCGAACGCGCCCGCTCATTGTCCGGGGCGGTGGCTATATTGAAGGAATGACCCAGACTCCGCTGCAGGATTCCACCAGCACCTCCGCGACCGCCGCCACCCCGCCTGTGGCCAAGAGGGTCCCCCTCGAACGGACGCACCACGGGGACACGTTCGTGGACCACTACGAGTGGCTGCGGGACAAGGAATCCGCCGAGGTGGTGGAGCACCTGAAGGCCGAGAACGCCTACCAGGAAGCAGTGACGGCGCACCAGGAACCGCTCCGCGAGGCCATTTTCCAGGAAATCAAGGGCCGCACCCAGGAAACCGATCTTTCCGTCCCGCACCGCAACGACGATTGGTGGTACTTCAGCCGCTCTGTGGAGGGCAAGGAGTACGGCATCCAGTGCCGGGTCAGGGCCGCGGACACCGAGGACAAGATCGCCGACTGGACCCCGCCCGCCGTCGAGCCCGGTGTGGAGATCCCGGGCGAAGAGGTCCTCCTGGACGGCAACGTGGAAGCGGAAGGCAAGCCGTTTTTCTCCGTCGGCGGTTCCGCTGTGACAGTTGACGGCAACCTGTATGCCTTCGCCGTGGACAACTCGGGCGACGAGCGCTTCACGCTCCGGATCAAGGACCTCCGCACAGGCGAACTGCTGCCCGACGTCATCGAGAACGTGTTCTACGGCGTCTCCTTCTCCCCCGACGGCACACGCATCTTCTACACCGTGGTGGACGATTCCTGGCGGCCCTACCAGGTAAAGGCCCACGTCCTGGGCACACCTGTCACCAATGATGTGGTCATCTACCAGGAGGACGACGCCGCCATGTGGCTGGGCTTCGAGCTCTCCTCCGACCGGCGCCACCTGGTGCTGGGCATCGGCTGCTCCGAGTACAGCGAGACCCGCCTGCTCCGCTTCGACGACCCCGCCCAGACTGTCAGCGCGGTCATTTCCCGCAATGAGCGTGTCCTCTACGAGGCCGAGCCGTTCCTGCTCGACGGCGAGGAGCGGATCCTCATTACGCACAACCGCGGCGCCATCAACTCCATGGTCTCCCTGGCTGACCCGGCGGAGCTGCAGAAGCCACTGGCCCAGCAGCAGTGGCAGACCGTCGTCGAGCATTCCGACGACGTCCGTGTCAATGGCGCGGGCGTTACGTCCACGCACCTCATCGTCTCGATCCGCAAGGACACCATCGAGCGCGTGCAGGTGATGGGGCTGGCCGGGCTGGGCACCCCCGCCCAGCAGGCGCCGGTGGAACCGGCCTTCGATGAGGAGCTGTATACCGCCGGCGTGGGTGGTTCCGACTACGAAGCGCCCGTGATCCGGCTGGGCTATACCTCCTACTTCACCCCGTCCCGCGTGTACGACTTCGTGTTGCCCACCCCGGAGCGGCCCGCCGGTGAACTCCTGCTCCGCAAGGAAAGCCCGGTACTCGGCGGCTACGACGGCAGTGATTACGTGGCCACCCGCGAATGGGCCGAAGCCCGGGACGGCACGCGCATCCCGCTTTCGGTGCTCCGGCACAAGGCCGTCAAACAGGACGCGACGGCGGCCGGCCTGGTGTACGGGTACGGCTCCTATGAAATGAGCATGGACCCCGGCTTCGGCATCGCCCGGCTGTCCCTGCTGGACCGCGGCGTGGTGTTCGTGATCGCCCACATCCGCGGCGGCGGCGAGCTGGGCCGGCACTGGTACGAGAACGGCAAGAAGCTCACCAAGAAGAACACCTTCACCGACTTCGTGGACGCCACAGACTGGCTGGCGGACTCCGGCTGGGTGGATCCGGCCCGGATCGCTGCCTTGGGCGGCTCAGCGGGCGGCCTGCTGATGGGCGCAGTGGCGAACATGGCGCCCGAGAAGTACGCCGCGATCGTGGCCCAGGTGCCGTTCGTGGACCCCCTCACCAGCATCCTGGATCCCGACCTGCCGCTGTCCGCCCTGGAATGGGAGGAATGGGGCAACCCCATTACCGACCCCCAGGTGTATGACTACATGAAGTCCTACTCCCCCTACCAGAACGTTCGGGAGGTGGCCTACCCCAGGATCGCCGCCGTCACATCCTTCAACGACACCCGGGTGCTCTACGTCGAGCCGGCCAAATGGGTGCAGGAACTCCGGAACAGGAACACCGGCTCCGAACCGATCCTTATGAAGATCGAGATGGACGGCGGCCACGGCGGCGCCTCAGGCAGGTACGTCCAGTGGCGCGAACGGGCCTGGGACTATGCCTTCATCGCCGATTCCCTGGGGGCCACCGGGCTGCTGCCCGGCGCCGGCCTGAAGTAGGACGTTTGCGTACGACGGCGGGTCCGCCGTCGTACGGCTGCCTCTACCCCCGCCAAAGGTGTGCTGGACGTCAGGCCTGCGGATGCTCAACCAGCCACTCGGCCAGGGTTTCGAGGTTGGCACGGACAGTACGCCCCTGGGCCCGTTCCACCAGCGGATCGGCGAACTTGCCAAAGATGCCGCCCAAGCCGGATTCGGCGTCGATCCTCTGCGTTAGCCGGGTGCCGCCATCGGCCGGTTCAAGCGTAAAGGTGATGGTGAAGTCCAGCTTGCCCTCGACGGAACGGGACACCATGCGCCGGGGCGGATCGAACTCGGTGATCTCAACGGTCCAGTCGAACTGCCGGCCCATGACTTTGCTGGTCCCCCGCCCGCGGGCACCGACGCCCAGGGGGCCGTCCCCCACCTGCTCCGAGGCGGTGACCGAGGAATCAAAGACGGCAACGTTCTCGAACTTCGACACGAAGTCAAAGACTTCCTGCGGCGGCCGGGCAATGACGACGCTTTCTTCTACAACAGGCACGGGATTCTCCTTTGAAGGGCACCTGGCGCCGGCATGGCTCTGCCGGCGGGAAGGCAGGCACAGCGACAGCTTGGACCGCCGGCCAGCCAGTGTCAATGCCCTCTTTACGGGGCCTCGTAACTCTCCCGACAGCGGTGCCCAAAGATGCTAACCATGCTTACTATTGACTGGCACCGGGAACACAGCCCGCCGCGGGCGACCAGCTGCCGTCGTTGAGCCACCGGGCGCCCACGGCGGACACTGAGGGTGTGGCAGCGCCGCCGCAACCCACTGCCAAAGGAGATCGAATGTCGTTGAGCAAGGGAACGTCCGTGGAATGGAACACTCCGCAGGGCAAGACGCACGGCAAGGTCGTGGAGAAGAAAACCAGCGACTTCGAGCTGGACGGACACACCCACCGGGCCAGCAAGGACGAGCCGCAGTACGTGGTGGAATCAGCCACGACCGGGGCCCGGGCCGCGCACAAGGCCTCCGCCCTGACCGAGAAGAAGTAGCGGCATGGCTGCCCAGCACGAGGTCCTCATCATCGGCGGCGGAAACGCCGGTGTTTCCCTTGCCGCCCGGCTGGAACGCTACGGCGTCAAGGACGTGGCGCTGATCGAGCCCAAGGACCACCATTTCTACCAGCCGCTGTTCTCCCACATCGCCGGGGGACGCGCGCAGGCCCAGGAAGCTGTCCGGACCCAGGAGTCGGTAACCCCCAAGGGAATCACCTGGATCCACGACGCGGCAGTTGACGTCGATGCGAACGCCAACACCGTTACCCTCGCGTCCGGGAGCACCGTTGCCTACGGGCAGCTCGTGGTGTGCCCGGGGCTGCAGTACGACTGGGACACCGTGCCCGGACTCGCCGAGGCCGTCCACTCCCCGCACGGCGCATCGCACTACGAGTTTGAACTGGCGCCCAAGGCCTGGACCCTGCTCAGCGGGCTGACATCCGGCACGGCGGTGTTCACCATGCCGGCCGGCCCCATCAAATGCGGCGGGGCGAGCCAGAAGCCCATGTACCTGGCCTGCGACTACTGGAGGGAACAGGGCGTACTGGACAAGATCCGTGTGGTGATGGTCCAGCCCTACCCCACAGTGTTCGGGGTGCCGGAGGTGGACCGGGAGCTGGACCGCAAGATTGCCGAATACGGCATCGAGCTGTGGACCAACAGTGAACTGGTCTCGGTGGACACCGCCGGGCGGGCTGCAACCATCCGGAACACGGAATCCGGCAGCGAGGAAACCCTGCACTACGACGTCCTCAACGCCGTTCCGCCGCAGTCGGCCCCGGACTGGCTCAAAGCCACGGACCTGCCGGCCGCCAGCGACAGGGGCGGTTTCGTGGAGGTGGACCGGCAGACGCTGCGGCACCTGCGTTTCCCCAATGTCTGGTCCCTCGGGGACGCGGCCGGCACCACCAACTCCAAATCGGGTGGTGCGCTGCGCAAACAGACCAAGGTACTGGCGAAAAACCTGGTGGCCGCCCGGAAGGGAAAGTCGTTGCCGGCGAAGTACAACGGCTACTCTGTGTGCCCGTTCACTGTTTCACGCGACACGGTGGTGTTCGCCGAGTTTGACGACCGTTTCCGGCCCATGCCCACCATCCCCCGGGTTCCCACCTGGAACGAAAGCCGGCTGTCCTGGGTGGTGGACCGGGACATGTTCCCGAAGGTGTACTGGAACCTGATCCTCAAGGGGCGAGCCTAGGGCCGGCGGCGGTTGAGCCGGTCCAGTTCCCTGCATACGCGCCATTCGTCGGCAAGGATGGCGTAGATCAGCTCCGTGGCCCACTGGCCCTTGTAGTGCCACTTGTCCACGTGGCGCGCCTCCAGCCGCATGCCGAGCCGGCAGCACAGTGATGCCGACCGCTGGTTGCGTTCATCCAGGCGCGCCTCGATCCGGTGGAGTCCGAGCTCCTCGAAGCCCAGTTCGAGCATGGCCTGGGCGGCCTCCGTCCCGTAGCCCTTGCCGCGGGCGGCCGGGGCGAGCGTCCAGCCCATCTCGCCCTGCCGGTGGCCGGGCAACCACTTGAGCACCACCTCGCCCTGCAGCCCGGGCTCGCCTTCAGCCTCGATGGCCAGCGCCACCCAGTCCCCCTCCTTCTCGAAGACGAAGTTCGCGTAATAGCCTACGCGTTCCATGGACTGGGTATACGTCTTCGCGGGGCCGGGCAGGAAACGGGCGGTCTCCGGCAGGGAATGGTAGGCGTGAAACGCGTCGAGGTCGCCGCCGTCGAAGCGGCGCAGGACAAGCCGCTTAGTGCGGATGGGCAGGCGGATGTCTGGCATGGAGGGCTTGCCGGAGCGGGGCTACTGGCCGGAACCGACGACGGCGGCAGTGGCCTCCGCGATGGCCCGCTCCTCATCAGTGGGAACAACCAGGACAGGGATGGCGGACTGCGGCGTGGAAATCACGCGCGGTTCCCCGGACCGCCCGGCGTTCAGGCCGCCGTCGAGCTCGATGCCCAAAGCACCCAGCTTGTCGGCGACCAGCGCGCGGAACTGGTGCGAGTTCTCGCCGATCCCGGCCGTGAACACCAGGGCCTTGGCCCCGCCGACGGCCACGTGGTAGCCGCCGATGTACTTGGCCAGCCGGTAGGAGGTGACGGCGAGCGCCGTGGCCGCCTTGGCGTCGCCGTCCTCGGATGCTTCGACCACTGAACGCATGTCGTTGTTGCCGGCCAGGCCCTTCAGTCCGGACTCCCGGTTGAGCATGGTGTCGATGTCTTCCGGGCTCCAGCCTGCGCGGCCCAGGAACACCAGGATGGAAGGGTCCAGGTCGCCGGAGCGGGTGCCCATCACCAGGCCCTCCAGCGGTGTGAAACCCATGGAGGTGTCCACCGAGTGGCCGCCCCGGATGGCGGTGACGGAAGCCCCGTTGCCCAGGTGGGCGATGACGCCGTCGAACTCCTCCAACGGAAGGTCCAGCAGGGCGGCGGCACGCCGGGTGACGTACTCGTGGGAGGTGCCGTGGAAGCCGTAGCGGCGGATGCCGTGGTTGGTGTAGAGCTCATCCGGGACTGCATAGCGCCATGCGTGTTCGGGCAGTGTCCGGTGGAAGGCGGTGTCGAAGACGGCCACCTGCGGCATGTCCGGCCACTTTTTGGTGATGGCCCGGATGCCCAGGACGTTGGCCGGGTTGTGCAGGGGCGCCAGGGGGTTGAGCCGTTCGATGGCGCGGGTGATCTCGTTGTCGATCAGGACGGGCTCGGCGAACCGCTCACCGCCGTGGACTACCCGGTGCCCCACAGCGGCCAGCTCCAGGTCGCCCACCTCCTGGTGGATGGCCGCCTCCACCTGCTCCAACGCCGCCGCATGGTCCCGCGGGCCCTCGATCTCGCCGTCGCCGCCGCCGCCGTTGCCCATGCCGATCTTCTCGATCAGTCCCTCGCTGAGGACGGTACCGGCCGCAACATCGCGCACCTGGTACTTGAGGGAGGACGAGCCGGAGTTGATGACGAGCACGAGCATGTGGGGCCTCCTGAGCCTTGCGACTGCGGTTCAATCCCCACTATATGTGCCGCGGCGCGGCGTCCAATTCCTTGCGGATGGGTGCCGGCTGTGCCTAGAGTCGGCGGACAGGCTGGACCACGCCCGAGAGGACATTTCCACATGACGAACGAGCCCGCTTCGATCGACGAGAACGATCCCACCAACACGGGATCCAGCAGCACGGCACCCCTCAATCCGCAAGCGGATACCGACGCCGGCTCCGGGGCCGGCAGCAAGGACCCCGGCGGGGCGGAGGGCGCCAACCCCGCCCTTGATGACACGGGCGGCCCCAAGGCTGCCGAGACGGGCGAAGCACCGCAGGCGCCCGGAAACACCGAGGACCTGGACCTGACGCCACAGGGCCTCTCCGACGAGCCGGCCAAGCAGGAGGAGGACGGAAGCCTGGCCAAGCCGGACAACAGCTGACCCAGGCAAAAGGACGACGCCGGCGCCCAGGCCGGGTGCCGGCGTCGTCCTTTTGCTTGGAGAAGCCTGTGCCGCGCGTGCTATGAGGCCGGCGCCTGCGCCTGGATTGCCGTGATGGCCACCGTGTTGACAATGTCCTCCACCGTGCAGCCGCGGGAGAGGTCGTTGACCGGCTTCCGGAGTCCCTGCAGGACAGGCCCGACGGCGACCACGCCCGAGCTTTGCTGCACCGCCTTGTACGTGTTGTTGCCGGTGTTGAGGTCCGGGAAGATGAACACGGTCGCCTGCCCGGCCACCGACGAGCCCGGCATCTTGGACTCGGCAATGGACGCGTCCACGGCGGCGTCGTACTGGATGGGGCCTTCGACGGCGAGGTCCGGGCGGCGCCGGCGCACCAGCTCGGTGGCCTGCCGCACTTCGTCTACGGCCGAGCCTGCGCCCGAGCCGCCGGTGGAATAGGACAACATGGCCACCCGCGGCTCCACCCCGAACTGCGCGGCCGTCTCGGCCGAAGCCAGGGCAATGTCCGCCAGCTGCTCCACGTTCGGGTCCGGGTTCACCGCGCAGTCGCCGTAGACCAGCACCCGGTCCGGCATGAGCATCAGGAACACCGAGGACACGATCTTCACGCCCTCGCGGGTCTTCACGAACTCCAGCGCCGGCCGGATGGTGTGGGCGGTGGTGTGCGCCGCGCCGGAGACCATGCCGTCCACCACGCCCAGCTGGACCATCATGGTGCCGAAGTAGCTGACGTCCTGCATGATCTCGAGTGCCTTGGCCAGGTCAACGCCCTTGTGCGCGCGAAGCTCCGCATACTGCTCGGCGAACTTCTGCCGCAGGTCAGAGGTGGCCGGGTCCACCACGTTGATCCCGGTAAGGTCGATGCCCCGGGCGGCGGCCAGTTCGCGGACGTCCGATTCCGGGCCCAGGACCGTCAGATCGCAGACGTCGCGGCGGTGCAGGATTTCCGCGGCCCGAAGGATCCGCACGTCCGTCCCCTCGGGCAGCACCACATGGCGGCGCTGAACCCGGGCCCGCTCAATGAGGTCATGCAGGAAGCGCAGCGGAGTCATCCGCTCAGCCCGCGGCAGGTGCAGGCGCTCCACCAGCTCGACTTCGTCCACCTGCCGCGACCAGAGGCCGAGGGCCGAGGCCACCTTCCGGCGGTGCCCGGACCAGATCTCGCTCCGGACTTCCGAGACGCGCCGGGCCGTGGTGTACGTGTCCTCCGGCGCGGCGAACACCGGGAACGGCGCCTGTGCCAGGAGCGGGTAAATGTTGGCATCCGGAGCCAGTCCACCGGTCAGGATCAATGCGGACGCCACCGGGAATTCGGGCGAGAAGGACGAAGCCAGGCACGCCACCATCACATCCGCGCGGTCGCCCGGCACGATCACCAGGGCGCCCTCGTCCAGCACGTTGAGGAAGTTGCCCACATTCATCGCGGCAACCTTGATGTCCTTCACATCGCGCTCCATGTCCGCCCGGCCCGCGATCTGCCGCACGCCCAGGGCAGCGGCCACCTCGCCCGTTGTGGGCCGGGCGATTTCCTCAAGTTCAGCCAGGACATACACGGGCCGCCCTGAGGCGCCGGGCTTGACGGCGGCGGCGATGGCCTCGACATCGTCCGGGTCCGCACGGTTGACCATGATGGCCAGCAGCGCACACTTCTCGGCCGACAGTTCCTTACGGGCAACCTCGACGGCGGCCACGGCCTCCGCGACGGTTCTTCCCTTGGCGCCCACCACGGCCACCACGGGGGCGGCCAGGTTGTTGGCCAGCCGGGCGTTGAGGTCGAATTCGACGGCGGCGTCCTGGCCTGTGAGGTCCGTGCCCTCCACGATCACCACGTCGCAGTGGCGGGAGATTTCGGCAAAGATTTCCACGCAGCGGGCATCAATGTCGGCGCGTTTGCCTTCGGCCAGCAGCGTGCGGACCTCTTCATGGGTGAGGCCGCCGCGGCAGCGCTCGTCCTCCAGGGCGAACCGTGACTTCATCAGGGCCACCATCGGGTCATCGTTGGCGTCCGGCCCGTGGACCACGGGCTTGAAGAAGCCGATCCTGTCTGCGTGGCGGTGCAGGGTGTCCGCCAGGCCCAGGGCAACAAGGGACTTGCCCGATCCGGGAGTGGTTGCGCTGACGTAGATGCCTCTGGCCATGGTCCGCCCTTTGCTTGTGCTGGTGCAGGTCCCTCCATCCTTGCACTTGCAGCCCTGCTTCCTGCAGCCTTTGGGCCTTCTGAGGGTGTGGTGATGGGCACTGTAGGTGGGCCAGCGGGCGGCAGGTCCGGGGCCGCCGTCGTACGCTCCCTCCCGGTTGCTTTTCCCGCACAGCTTCGCCCCGCCGTGCAGGCCAGCGTGTCCGCCGCAGCCACCCGGACGGTCGAGAGAAACCGGGCAGGAAGGCGCGCCCTCTCCGCCTCCGAGGGAAGGCGTTCCCCTTGACACCGGACCCCCGAATGGGATTACCTAATGAACATTCGGTAAATAAAGCTGGAGGCAATGACGCATGGCTGAAACAACTGTTTCCGGGGCTATCCACCCCATCCTGGAAAACGACTACGCCTCCGAATGGATGGGGATCGAGGTCCTCTCGCTGAGCGACGGGCACGCCACCATCCGCATGAAGCTCCGGCAGGAAATGCTCAACGGCTTCGGCATGGCGCACGGCGGAATGATCTTCGCCTTCGCGGACTCCGCCTTCGCCCTGGCGTGCAACCCGGTCAACCCGGCACCGGGCGAGGAAAACAACATCACCGTGGCCGCCGGCGTCGACATCAACTTCCTCAAACCCGCCTACCAGGGCCAGGTGGTCACCGCCGTCGCGGACCGCCGCTCAAGTTCCGGCCGCAGCGGCCTGTACGACATCCAGATTTTCGCCGCCGACGCCTCCGCACCGGCCGGCCACCACGGCCCCACCCCCGGCTCCGGTCCCGGCGAGCTCATTGCCGAGTTCCGCGGACGCAGCCGCACCATCCCCAAGAAGTAGGAAAACCATGACCCTGCATGCCCCCGAAACCCCCTCCGCAACACCAGCGGCACCAGACGCCGTCCTGGACCGCGAGGAGACCATCTCCCGCGATGAGCTGGAGGCCCTTCAACTCAGCCGCCTGCAGCACACGGTTGCCTACGCCTATGAGCGCGTGCCCCTGTACAAGCGCAAATTCGACGACGCCGGGATCCACCCCGGCGACCTCCGTGAACTCAGCGACCTGGGCAATTTCCCGTTCACCACCAAGGAAGACCTTCGCGCTGAATATCCGTTCGGCATGTTCGCCGTGCCGCAGAGCGAGGTGGCCCGCGTGCACGCCAGCTCCGGCACCACCGGCCGCCCCACCGTAGTGGGATACACCAAGCAGGACCTAGCCGACTGGGCAAAGCTGGTTGCCCGCTGCTTCCGGGCCTCCGGCATCCGGCCCGGCATGAAGGTCCACAACGCCTACGGCTACGGCCTGTTCACCGGCGGGCTGGGCGCACACGCAGGCGCCGAGGCCCTGGGCTGCACCGTCATCCCGATGTCCGGCGGCCAGACCGAGCGCCAGATCCAGCTGATCCAGGACTTCCAGCCGGACGCCATCCTGTGCACCCCCACGTACCTGCTGACCATCGCTGACGCCATGGCGCACATGGGAATCGATCCCGCCTCCACCTCGCTGAAGTACGCGGTGCTGGGCGCCGAGCCCTGGACCCAGGAAATGCGGCACGAGCTCGAAGTCACCATGAACATCAAGGCCTGCGACATCTACGGCCTGTCCGAGGTGATGGGCCCCGGCGTCGCGGGCGAGGCCGTGGAGACGCAGGACGGCAGCCATATCTGGGAGGACCACTTCCGCCCCGAGATCATCGATCCCTTCAACCCGGTGGCCGGCAAGGAAAACGTCCTGGGCGACGGCGAACACGGTGAACTCGTCTTCACCTCACTCACGAAGGAAGCGCTGCCGATCATCCGCTACCGCACCAAGGACCTCACCCGCCTCCTCCCCGGCACGGCACGGCCCGCGCACCGCCGAATGGGCCGCATCACCGGCCGCAGCGACGACATGATCATCCTCCGCGGGGTGAACCTCTTCCCGTCGCAGATCGAGGAAATCGCGCTGCGGATCCCGGAGCTCAGCCCGCATTTCCAGCTTGAGCTCACCCGGCCGGAAGGCCAGCGGATGGACCAGTTAACGGTGAAGATCGAACGGCGGGACAACGTGACACCCGGGCAGAGTTCGACGGCGGCGCGCACCTTGAAGGAACAGATCAAGATCCATGTGGGTTCTTCGTGCACGGTGGACGTTGTGGAGCCAGGCTCTCTTGAGCGGTCCAACGGCAAGCTGCGCCGGATCTACGACCTGCGGCCGAAGGGCTGACCGGACGGTGGTGCCGGGCCTGTCCCGGACTGACCGACCGTTCGTGAGAAACTAGCCACTATGCGCAGCACCACCGAAACCTCCAGCCCCGGCGATCCAGCCAGTACCGCCGGCACCAGGCGCGGCCGGCCCGGCTACGACCAGCAGTCCGTGCTGCGCATCGCCGTGGACGTCTTCAACCGCCACGGCTACGACGCCACGTCCATGGGGATCCTGGCCGAAAACCTGGGCATCTCCAAGTCCGCCATCTACCACCACGTGCCCTCCAAGGGAGACCTCCTCAAGCTTGCCCTGGACCACGCACTGGGCGGTCTGGAGGCCATCCTGGAAGAGCCGGAGGCTACGTCCGGCGCCGCCGATGCCCGGCTGGAGTTCGTCCTCCGGCAGACGGTGGCCGTGCTGGTGGACCGGCTGCCGTTCGTTACGCTGCTGCTGCGCCTGCGCGGCAACACGGAGATCGAGCGGGATGCGCTGGAGCGGCGCCGCACGTTCGACCACAAGGTAGCGGGCCTTATCTCCGCGGCCCGCGATGAAGGTTCGCTGCGCCAGGACATCGATCCGCGGACGGTCACCCGGCTCCTGTTCGGCATGATCAACTCCATCGTGGAGTGGTACAAGCCCGGCGGCTCACTCTCGCCGGAGCGGCTGGCCGACGACCTGATCACCATGGCGTTCGACGGACTGCACGCAAAGGCACACTCCGTTGCCGATTAGCCCACGGGGCCCTTCTCCTGCTCGTCCCCGATAAATACTAAGCGTGCTTGGTATTTTCGCTGCTCCCCGGCTACGGTGGTAGGAAAGCCACCATCGCAGGGAGGTTGTACATGAGCCCGGCCATCCACCCGGCACGTCCTGGCCGGCCAGCCTTTGGACGCCCCAACTTCAGCCGACGCAGGGCCGCCGCAGCCGCCGCCATAAGTGCCGCCGTCGCACTTTCCGCCTGCACCGGCCCAACCGCGCCCACCGAGACCACTGCCACGGCCGGAAACACTGCGGCTGCCAGCCCGGCAGCATCCGCGCCGGCAACCGGTGGCGGGGCCATCGAGGCCGGAAACCTCCCACAACTGGTGGAGAACCTGGCCCCCTCGGTGGTCACCATCTTCACCCAGGGCGGACTGGGCAGCGGCGTGGTCTATTCCGAGGACGGCCTCATCATCACCAACGAGCACGTAATCCGGGGCAATACCACTGTTGGGGTGGGCTTCGCGGACGGGCAGCGGGTGGAAGGCACCGTCCTGGCCACCGACGAAGTGACGGATCTGGCGCTGGTCCAGACTGACCGGACAGGCCTCCCAAAGCCCACGTACCAGACCGATCTGCCCCAAGTCGGCGAAGGCGCACTGGTGCTCGGTTCCCCGCTCGGCTTCGAGAACACCGCCACCGCCGGCATTATCTCCGGGCTCCACCGGTCCATCCCCGGCTCCGCGTCCAACAGCCTGTCCCTGGTGGACCTGATCCAGACGGACGCCCCCATCAGCCCGGGCAACTCAGGCGGCGCCGTCATCAACATGCGGGGCGAAGTCATCGGCATCAGTGAGGCCTACATTCCGCCCTCCGCCGGAGCAGTGTCACTGGGCTTCGCCATTCCGGCCGCCACGGCCGTGGAAGTGGCGGAGGAACTGCTGGCGGACGGCACCGCGAAGCACTCCTATCTCGGCCTGACCCCCGGCGCACTCACGCCCCAGATTGCCCGGCAGCTGGGTACCGACGCCAGCACCGGCGTCGTGGTGTTGGCAGTGGATGACGACGGCCCTGCCGGACGCGCGGGAATCCGTCCGGGCGACGTCCTGGAATCGATGGAAGGCGTGGAACTGGCAACACCGGAGAAACTCCTGGCTGAACTCCGGAACCGCAACCCCGGCGAGACCGTAGCGGTCAAGGTCAGGCGGGAGGACCAGAGCCTTGATCTCAAGGTGGACCTTATCGAACGGCCCCCAAGTAACACCCAATAGGAAGGTAAGACAATGAGCCACCCCAAAGAAGAACCAGACGCAGGATTCATCGTTCCTGACCCCTCCACGGTCCGTGAGGACATTCCCGGTGACGCCGGAGACGAGGCAAACGTGATCCGCTTCAGCGAGGAGCAGGCCCTGATCGAGGAACAGTCCCATGGCATCCGCCCGGACACCTACAGCGTGCCCGCCGGTGGCCCCACCATGGATGAGGCCCGCGGCAACATGGACCTTTCGGACCAGACCGGCGCCGGCCCGGAGGACGACAGCAGCGACGACGGCCTGCACGGCGGCGCCGAATCCTGACGCCTTAACCGGCCTATCAAACGCCAGGGGCGCACCGGAATGTCCGGGGCGCCCCTGCCGTCTCTGTTGGCCGTTCCTGTTGGCTAGAGCTGGTATTCCATCTTGTTGCCCAGGCTTTCATGGATGCACAGGATGTTGTGCTCGGTGTCCATGAACCACGCGCACTTCTCGGAATCCGTGGTGCAGATGTGGTTCTCGGTCCTCAGGTTGGGCAGGTCGTAGTCCTGGAACTGCACACCCTTGGCTTCCATGTCCCGGACCGTCGCTTCGATGTCCGTTACCTCGAAAGTCAAGGCGGTGTGATGCGAGTGCTTGCCGTCCGAGACCCGCTTCAGCTGCAGCCTCGGGCCGCCGTCACTGCCGAGCAGTTCGCTTCCATCCTCAGCCGTACCGCAATGCGGGAGCCCCAGCTTTTCGGTGTAGAAACTGTGCGCGCGCTCTGCATCATCGACTGGCAGGACGGTTGTGGCTGTGTTCATTTTAAGGCTCATGTGGCCACCTCCTACGGGCAGAATTTTACGCTTCCGCCAGCCAAAAAGCCCCGGCCCTCCAAACGCTCTCTCACCTTTCGCGCCCCAACCACAAACGCTCTCCCACCTTTGGATGAAAGGTGAGAGAGCGATTGGGAAAAGGGCGCAGGATGTGAGAGAGCGTCTACTTCTCGACGAGGGTGAGGACGTCGTAGGTGGCCACGATCTCGTCGTTCTGGTTGGTGAGCAGGGCGTCCCATGCCACCTCGCCGTACTCGTCGGTTTCACGCGGCGTGATCCGCTTGGCCGTGAGCGTCACCCGGATGGAGTCGCCGGCAGCAACCGGGGTGATGAAGCGGAGGTTTTCCAGGCCGTAATTGGCCAGGACCGGACCGGGCGCGGGCTCCACGAACAGGCCGGCGCCCCAGCTCAGCAGCAGGTAGCCGTGCGCCACGATGCCCGGGAAGAACGGGTTCGCCTCCGCGGCCTCCTGGTTTGTGTGTGCATAGAACGTGTCGCCCGTGGAGTTGGCGAAAGCCGTGATGTCCTCCAGCGTGACCTGCCGCAGGTCCGAGCGGATGGCGTCGCCGATCCGCAGGGTCTCCAGCGACTTCCGGAAGGGGTGCGTCCCCTCCGTCTCAAGCGTGAGGTTCCGGTCGGCCCCGGCATGCCAGACGCCGGTAACGGCGGTGAGCATGTTTGGAGAGCCCTGGATGGCGGTGCGCTGCATGTGGTGCATGACGGACCGGATGCCGCCCAGTTCCTCGCCGCCGCCGGCACGGCCGGGACCACCGTGGACCAGGTGCGGGACAGGTGAACCGTGCCCCGTGGAACTGCGGGCGTCCTCGCGGTTGAGCATCAGGACGCGGCCGTGATGCGCGGCGATGCCCGTCACCAACTCACGGGCAACGTCCGGATCATTTGTGCACACGGTGGCCACCAGGGAGCCGCTGCCGCGGGCGGCCAGGCGGACGGCGTCCGGAAGGTCCTGGTACCCAATCACCGACGAAACCGGGCCGAACGCCTCCAGCGAGTGGACCGACTCCGCTTCCGGGTCCTTCCAGCTGAGCAGGACCGGGGCCATGAAGGCGCCACCTTCCACTACACCGGTGGAACCGTCCGCGGAGGTTACCGACGGCGAATCCAGCGTTCCGTACGCAAGCTCACCGCCGGCGTCGAGCATTGACTGCACTGCCGCCCGAACATCCTCAAGCTGCTCCACCGAGGCGAGGGCCCCCATGGTGACGCCTTCCGCCCGGGGATCGCCCAGGACAACACGTTCCTGGAGGCGCCTGCCCACGGCCACGGACACGGCCGGGACCAGCTCCTGCGGCACGATGGCGCGGCGGATGGCGGTGCACTTCTGCCCTGCCTTGGCGGTCATTTCAGTCACCACGGACTTCACGAAGGCATCGAATTCCGGCGTACCTTCCACCGCGTCCGGGCCCAGGATGGCGGCGTTCAACGAGTCCGTTTCAGAGGTGAAGCGGACGCCGCCCTGGACCACGTTGGGATGGGACTTCAACGACAGCGCGGTGGATGCGGAACCGGTGAAGGCCACCAGGTCGCGGTAGTCCAGCACGTCCAGCAGCCCGCGGACTGAACCGGAAATCAGCTGCAGCGAGCCCTTGGGCAGGATGTTGGATTCGACGATGGCCTTAACCACGGCCGCGGCCACGTAACCGGTGGGCGTGGCCGGCTTGACGATCGTGGGGACGCCGGCGATGAACGCGGGCGCAAGTTTCTCCAGCATGCCCCAGACGGGGAAGTTGAAAGCGTTGATCTGCACGGCAACGCCGGGGATGCGGGTGTAGATGTGCTCGCCGGCGAAGGAGCCGTCCTTGGACAGCACCTCCATGGGCCCGTCCACCACCACCTGCGAGTTGGGCAGTTCACGCCTGCCCTTGGATCCGAAGGTGAAGAGGACACCGATGCCGCCGTCGATGTCGATCATGGAGTCGACCTTGGTGGCGCCGGTCTGGGCGGAGAAGGCATAGAAGTGTTCCCGCCGGGCGTGCAGGTACTGCGCCAGTTCCTTGAGCTTGAGCGCACGCTGGTGGAAGGTGAGCTGGCCAAGTTCCGCCTGGCCCGTGGTGCGGCCGTAGTCAACGACGGCGGCCAGGTCCAGCCCTTCAGTGCTCACCTTGGCCAGGATCTCCCCGGTGCTCGCATCCCGGACCGGCACGGCGGAGCCGGCCGATCCGGCGTCGGGTGTCCACCAGGAGTCCTGGATGAAGCTGGGCACTGTTTCCACGGTGTCGAGCGTGGCCTGGGGAGCTGTGGCAGTGGTGGTCATCGTTGACGGTCCTTCCAACAAGGGGGCAGGAAACGGCAGCTGATCATTACTGACCGTCCGTTCGGTAATATATTTACCATACATGAATGTGCCGTGGTGCACACTAGAACGCTGCAGACTGGAAGCACGTCCTGCCCAGAAGGAGAGCACATGACCGACGCACCCCCGAACGAACCGGCCACCGCCGACCACCGCGCGATGGACCACAAACTGTGGAAGATCACCCTCGGCGAGCTCGACGAGAAGATGGGCGTAAAGATCATTGAAGAATCGGTGGAGCGCGTGGTGGCCACCATGCCCGTTGAGGGGAACCGGCAGTCCTTCGGCCTGCTGCACGGTGGAGCCTCCCTGGCCGTCGGCGAGGCTGTCGGCTCATGGGCTGCGGTGATCCACGCGAGCACCATGGGCAAGACTGCGGTGGGGGTGGACGTCTCAGCCACCCACCACCGCTCGGCCCGTGAAGGTCAGGTGACCATCACGGCCACCCCCATCCACTTGGGCGGAACCATCACCACCCATGAGGTGGTCATCGCCAACGAGGCCGGCCAGCGGCTCTGCACCCTGCGCATCACCAACCTGCTGATGAAACGCCACAAGTAGCATCTATTCCGCGGCGCGGCGCTTCCGGCGCCGAACGAGCGCCATCAGGACTCCCCCGACGGCGATCGCCGCTGCGGCAGCGGCGGCAGCCGGAAGGAGCGCCGTTGAGCCGGTGTAGGCCAGGCCGCCGGTATGGGCCGGGGCATTTCGGCTGGCTCCCGTGTCGGCAAGATCGGCCGGAGGGCTGCTGGCAGGCGGGTTTACGACGACGGCGGCACCATCCGATGGATCTGCCGGCGCCGTGGGGGTCGGGTCAGCCGGAGTTGGTTCTGTAGGCGCGGGAACCGGGCCAGCCGGAGTTGGTTCCGGTGGCGCGGTCGGCGCGGGAGACTCCGTTGCCGCCGGGGCGAACTCGAAGCTGCCGGCGCCGGACACACTGAATCCGTTCACCGTTTCAGCGGTGAACTTCAATGCTCCGTTGCCCTCCGGTGCCGGGAAGGTCCAGTTTCCGGCGTCATCGACCGGCACCTCAAAGGGGTCCTCCCCCTGAACGGTGATCCTGACCTTCGAACCGGCAGCCACAGCCGACGCCGGAGCAGCCGGAACAGTCCCGCTGACCAACTGCCCCGGCTCGTAGGTGGCACCAGGCGCGGGAGCGGTGACCGCGGGCTTGTTGAGGAAGAGCTCCAGCTCGTATCCGGGCAGGACGGCAAGGCTGTCCCGGAGAGTGGCCCCGACAGCGAAGTTCTCGATGACGTTGCCGTTTTCATCGGGGGTGTCCCCAGCTGCGTGCGTCCCCACGGCGTAGTTGCCGCTGAGGTATGGCCCGCCGGAGTCGCCGCCGCTGGACTGTACGGCAAAGGACAGGAACCCGTGGAATGCGCGCAGGTCGGTGGGATCTGCCGCGTACGCGGGACCGGGGACAACAAAAATGCCAACCGCGTCCACAGTCCCGCAGGACCACGCCGAGGTCCGCCCCGATCGGCAGACCGGCATGCCCGCCACCGGATCGGTGCTGCCGATGACCTTCACGTCCGGGCCGGGCTCGGAAGGGTTGCCCCAGGTACTCGCGGCAGGCAGCGGGTCAAGGTCGGGGCGGAGCGATTCAATCACTGAAATGTCCGTGCCTACATTGCCCAGGTAGTCCGGATCCAGCGGATCCTCAATGATGGGTGAGTTTCCCGGGCCCCCGAACTGGCTGAATCCAAACTCGCCCAGCAGCCCGGCCGGTGTTCCCTGGAATTCGAGCGTTGCCGTTAGGGCCGCGCCGTCGGAAGCGCAGTGCCCTGCAGAGAGGACGGCGGGCAGCCCGGCGGGATCAAAGGCTGAGAAGCCCGTGGAGCAGATATAGAGGAAATCCGTTCGATACCCGACTCCCCCTGGAACGTCTGCCTCGGGCGCAAGGGGGGCGCCGCCGTCGAGCTCAACGTTGGCGTACCTTGCCACGAACGCGGCGGGTGACAGTTTCCCGGAACCGGCCGATGCGGCGCTGCCGGCACCCGAGTCCCCTGTCGATTCCGGTGAGTTGATTCCGCCGGTCCGAATGACGAATTTCCCGCCGGATGCCATCACGGCCTGCAGGCTTTGGGGTCCAACCTCGCGCACGTAAGCCTGGAACAGCTGCTCGGCACTCACGGCCAGCTCTACGCCTTCTGCCGGCGAAGAGCTGGGGGCAGGGTCCGGGTCAGCGGCGGCGCCGGACGCCTCAGTCTTCGCCTCAAGCGCCGGCGCCGGGGAAGGTGCTTCAACAGCCAGTTCGGGGGTGGTTGCTGCGAGCGCAGCCACTTTCCCAAGCAGTTCGGAACCCGATCCCGACACAACGATCTGCCCGGCCTCCAGCCTGATGCCCACATAGCCGGGCACGTCCCTCAGCTGTACTGCCACAGCTGCCGCCTGGGCGCCGAGTTCCCCGGCGGCGGTGAACTCCTCCGGAGTAAGCCCGAGGTCGCGCTGCACCGCGTCTGCGAGCGCAGATTCGGACAGGGCGGTGGTTGAGAGGGCAGAACCGTCAGTGGTGCTGCCGGAAGAGGTACCAGTCCCGGGCTCCCCGGCCGCCCACGCCGGCGCAGCCAGATATGTCGAAGACGCCAGCACACCTGCAGCGGCACCGAGGGAAAGGACCTGACGCAGTTTGGCCGCGGTCATCGGGATACCCCCACCCCGCACAGGGAAAGCACGGACTCAAGCTCAGTGGGGTGCAGGCCGTTCCGCAGAAGGAAGTTCCGCGTATCCAGTGTCCGCACGAACTCCACCACCGCCGCGCCGCGCTGCTGGAGCAGGGGTTCCAGTTCCGCGTCCTCCACGTACCGTTCGCGGTCATGCGGCGGACCGTGGGTGCGGTAGCGCTCGTTGATGCCGCGGGCGGCACGGCGGTACCCCTCGGCGATGTCCTGGTCCGGGACGCCGGCCAGGTCCTGCACCATTGCGGCCACCATGCCGCTGCGGTCGCGTCCGGCCGCACAGTGCAGTACCACACCGCCCCGGGTGGAGGCTGCCGCCAACGCCCGGAAGACACCCACGAGCTTCTCCGGGAAAATCCGGGCGTTGTCTGCGTAATAGGCCGGGTCGTTGAGGTACGGGCCCGTCACCGCGGCCAGGCGGGGATCGCCGGGCTCCTCGGTGGGTGCCGACACCACAGCCATGCCCTGCCACACCGCGCCTGACACCACCGGATCGGTGTCCCGGCGCCGCGCCTCCGCAGCGTTACGGAGGTCAACAACGGTGCGGATGCCGTCGCCGAACGCCTGTTGCCAGCCCGCCTCCGTCAGCCATTCCCGCCGCCCCATCCGATAGACACCGCCGGCCACGTGCCAGGCGTTGACAGCACCATCCCAGTCCATGGACCTGCCCGGTTTCTTCATTCGCACAGCTAACCACAAGGGCCACAGGAGGCGCACGTCACAGCCAGGTACGTGCGCAGGAATACGGCCTCCGGCTGGTGACCGCCAGGGCGGACGAGCGGACGGTAACTGCAACCAGCTTCTGCTCCAAGTAACGTTCGAAGGAGAACCAAAATGGGTGAGCAAACATCACGACGACGTCACGCAGGTTTCGCGGCCGGCCTCGCCAGCCTGGCAATGGCACTTGGCTTCACGGCTCTTCCCGCTGACGCAGCGCCATCCAGAATCGACTACGTCGCGCTGGGCGACTCCTATCCCGCCGGGACAGGAGCAGGCGCTGCGGAGCGTCCTCCCGGCCTGGACTGCTGGCAAAGCCACCCGGGGTACGTTGACTTTCTCCGGCGGACACGAGACGTGAGGCTCAGGGCAAACGCTGCTTGCCATGGAGCCGTCCTGTCCGAACTCAGCCCCACATACGACCGTGAGATCTACACGCCCACCGTCCGCGAGCAGATCGAGTTCCTTGTCAGGAGCAGGGCACTCTCGCCGGAAACCGAACTGGTCACTATCACCGCAGGAGCCGAGGTTACCGACGGGCGAGTTGTGCCGGAACTGCTTCCAAGACGGCCGCGGCATACGCTCGATGCCCTTCGGGAGTGGGGTGGAAGTTGTAATCGGCCATGAAGTCATTTACATCCAGCTGCAGCCAGGGATCCGGTGAGTTGACTGCGTGGCCGGAGAAACGGGCGCTGACATCAACGTACCGCGCGTCCGTTCCGTATAGGGTGTTAGCGGTTTTCGCGGCTGCCGCAATCGTTGCATTCACCGTCAAGGTGGCCTGATTCATCAGAATTTGGTTTGCCACCGGGATGGGAGCAAACGAGCTTGAGGGGTCAAAGAGCAACGGGTATCCCAATACGGCAATCCTGGCGTTGGGGGCAGCTTCCTGGATAGCAGCGTAGGCCTGGATCAAGCTGGCGGCCGGTGGTCATGCCGATGATCCGGCCCGGGCCGCCGGAGGCAGGATCGATCAGCCGTGTGGTGAACGGCAGCATGGAACCCTCATCCTGGAGCGCCAGGCGCCGCCGGATCTCGGCAGCCATCTCTTCGGGCGCCGGCACCGAGGTGTACCAGAGCTTCCACAGCTCGCCGTCCCGTCCCGCATCAACAAGGCCGTCGTGGTGTTCCCCGGCCAGCGGCTCCAGGATTACATGCCGCCCGGTCAGGGTAAGGGGTTCTAGGAAAGTCACTGCACCAGCCTAGGTCCACCACCAGGGCCGGTTACGCTGGGGACAGCACCAGGACGGCGAGCAAGGGAGTTAACGTGTCAGGAAGCAATCCGGACCCGGAGGATGACAAGGTCACAGGACTGGAGCCCGGTGGTGGGGTGCCGCCGCGGGAAACCCCGCCGGGCGAGGCCTCCACCGCCGGCCCGCAGGGCCATGACGAGCACGGGACACGCAAGAGCACCCAGTTCTTCTGGATCGCCATCATCGGGGTTGTGGTCCTGTTGTGCCTCCTGTTCTTCATCGGCTACATAGTGGGCTTCTTCGGCTAGGGCGTGTCTGCTAATTATTTGGCTTGTGGTGTTCAAAGCTGGATGGATGGTTCGTTCGAATGTGATTTCAGATGAGTTGTGGACGGTTATCGAGCCTGTTCTTCCGACTGCGCAGAGCCGGCCAGGTAGGCCGTGGAATGATCACCGATTGACGCTGGAGGGCATCTGTTGGCGGTTCCGCACCGGTTCACCGTGGCGGGATCTGCCGGCAGTTTTCGGTGCCTGGCAATCGGTGTGGGAGCGGCATCGGCGGTGGTCTGCCGATGGATCGTATGAGCGGATGTTTGCCGCTGTGAAGGAATCCACCGGGGTAAATGACATCGAGCTGGAGTCGTTGCTTTCGGTTGATTCCACCAGTGTCCGGGCACATCAGCATGCCGCCGGAGCGCCAAAGCTGAAGGCTGATACCGGCCATACAGGGGGCAGGGTCGAGTTACAAGTTTCTGCCCAGTGAGCCTTCTGATCACGCCATTGGACGCTCCCGCGGCGGGCTGACAACCAAAATCCACGCCCTCGCTGACCGGGCCTGCGCACCGGTCACTCTGCTGCTCACTCCCGCCCAGGCGGGAGATAATCCGCAACTATTACCGCTGCTTGAAGCCCATAAGAACCAGGACGCCAACCCATTCCGCCTGCTCGCCGATAAGGCCTATTCGCATCCCTCCACGCGCAGCGAACTGCGCTCCCGCCGGATCAAGCACACCATCCCCGAACGCTCAGACCAGATCGAACGGCGCAAGGCCAAAGGCTCCGCCGGTGGCCGGCCACCGGCCTTCGATCCGGCGCTCTATAAAGACCGCAATACCGTCGAACGCGGATTCAACCGCCTCAAGCACTGGCGCGGCATCGCAACCCGATACGACAAATACGCCACTACGTTCCTCGGCGGAGTACTACTCACCGCGACGGTCACATTCCACCGAGTCCACAATTAACAGACACGGCCTAGGTGGGAGCCATGCCCGTCACCGGTCAGAATCGGTCGTTATTGACAGCGCACCGTCGCCAATGAGTGAGCGGTTCACGACAATGCTTCGCCCTGATTTCTGGGTCACTCGTCTGCCTTGGTCCTGACTCGCCCAACGCGCCGCGCCGCCTGTACGCATCAAGGCGTAGTCCTGTCTCCCTTTTATTAGTGACTGAAATAGGGGGCATGGGCCCTTTCGCGCCTTGCCGCCCGGGGCGTAAGGTCTTACCACCTTGAGACCAGACAAACGCCACGGTGTAGGGCGTGCATTGACACCAGAGGTGCCGTCCTGCGGGACCCACCTCATTTAAAGGAAACAATCATGAGAGATTTCATCACACGGGCCCGTTACGGGATGAAGGCGGCTTGCACGGTCCTGGCACTCCTTGGGCTGGTGGTCACAGGAATGACTCCGGTGGCGGCTGCGCCGCCATCCAAAAATACGGACCTTGTGGGCAACGACGTTTCCTGGCCCCAGTGCGGTAAGACCCTTCCCACCGGGCAGGCATTCGCGATCGTGGGCGTGACCGGCGGACTGGCCAATAACACCAACCCTTGCCTCGCTGAGCAACTCGCTTGGGCCGCTCGCTCTACCGGGGGAACTGTGCAGCCCAAGGTTGCTTTATACGTGAACACTGCCAATCCAGGACATGAGGGCACTTGGTGGCCGGCGTCCAACATCTACCCCGACGTGGAAGTCCCGAACCCTTACGGAGAATGCCGGGCGCCCGCTGGCGAGCCTGAAGGCCCAGTCGACCTCCCCTGCTCATACATGTACGGCTACGCAAAGGCTTATGACGACGCAACCATCCGAGGCGTCACGGACCCCGGCACCTATTTCTGGTGGCTGGATGTGGAAACAGACAACAGCTGGCAAACCGGCGCAGACGACAGCACAGCCTTGAACAGGGCGACCCTTGAAGGGATGGTCAACTACTTCAAGAGCATCACAGCCGGAGGTAAGGACGCCGAAGGTAAGGCCGCCGGTGTCGGTATCTACTCGACAAGCTATCAATGGGGAACCATCGCCGGGACCGTGCCATCCAGCAGCCCCCTCACGGGGCTGCCCAGTTGGCTTGCAGGAGCAAAGACCCTGCGGGGAGCGAAGTCGAACTGTTCTTTGCCTGGCTTGACCCCCGGCAGCCCGGTAACAGTAACGCAGTATGTCTCGGCCGGGCTCGACTACGACTACTCCTGCAAAGGCTGAACGCGAAGGCCGCAGCTTGGCCACAACTCACCATGAGGTGATCAGGCAGTGCCGCTAGGACGCCTCCTACCTCATAAGCGGTCGTTATTGACCTTCTAACCATCAAGATTGAGAGGTGGCTCTCCTGGACGTTGTCGCTGCGCTCTTGCCGGACGCAAGGACGTGGTTGCTGGCCAAGATACAAGAAGACACGGTCTTCGATTTCAGTGGAGGGCCGGCAAGTCACTAATCTTCGGATATGACACCCCCCCTGGTTCACCCGCAGCCGGTCCAATCTCGCGTCTGATCAGCAAATACCGGAACGGCAGGACTCCGACTCAGACTCGGACACTCAAGGGCGACAAGCGAGAGCTACGGTAAAGGCCGCCCAAATAGCCGCAGCTGCAACCATTGCCACCGTCATTGGGACAGGAGTCGCGCCCTATTTTCAAATAGAGACCCCAAAAGATGCAGCAAACACATCTTTCACCCCTTCACACAAACAGCACAAAAATTACTGGCCCAGTTCGATCAGTGTCAGGTGCTGGAAGCATCAAAACAACCCCCGGTACCCCCCCCATTGTGATGACCCTGAAATCCCCTATCGTGATGGCCTGTGTGCAAAACCCGCCGCACAGGACAGCCGTCGCAATTTCCCCCGGCTTTTTGCCGGAGGAGCGCCACAGAACGGTTGTATTTGATCTGCATGTACATGATTGGCTTTGATGCAACCTTCGTCCCTAACGCTGGCAGCAAGCGCTTCTTTGACATAGCGGAGGACCCAACTGGGTAGCGCCGGCGCCTCCTACACACTTTTCGCTCCGCCTTCAGTGGGGTTACCCGCAAATCGTGGACAGTTGATCAGGCGGCTTGTGCCGGCTGAGGTTTATTGCTGGTGAGGAACTGTTCGTGTTCCACTGGCGTGGTGTAGCCCAGGGCTGAGTGGAGCCGTGAGCGGTTGTAGAACTCCTCGATCCAGCGTCCGGTTTCCCGGATCGCGTCCTGCCTGGTTGCCCACCGGCGCCGGTCGTAGAACTCGGTCTTCAGGGTGGACCAGAACGATTCCTGCATCGCGTTGTCCCAGCACACGCCTGTCCGCCCGACGGACTGCCTGATGCCCAGTCCGGAGCAGACGGCGTTGAGCTGGGACGAGGTGTACTGAGTGCCCCGGTCGGCATGGAACACGACCCCGGCCGGGCCGCCACCGCGCAGGATGTAGGCCATCCGCAGCGCCCGCTCCACCAGGCTGGTGGTTTGGACCGAGTCCATTGCCCCATCCGATCACGCGCCGGGAACAGGCATCCCTGACAGCACACAAGTACACCCAGCCTTCACCGGTGCGCAGGTAGGTGATGTCCGAGATCCACACCGTATCCAAGGCCCCGGTATCCCACTTCCTGGCCACCAGATCCGGGATCGAATGCACCCGCGCGTCACCGATCGGCGCTACCGGCCGGAACCGCCGCGGCGAGATCCCTTCCAGACCCTGCCGGCGCATAGAGGCGGCCACACTCTTCCGGTCAACGCCGGTCCCGTTCCTGGCCAACGCGGCCTGCACCCGCGGCGCCCCATAGGTCCCGTACGATTCGGCGTGAGCCCTCCGTACCATGGCGTCAAACTCCGCCCGCTCTGCGATCCTCGCCGGTGACTCTGACTCACGGCGCCGGCGCCAGGCGTAGAACCCGGAGCGGGACACCCGCAAAAGCCTGGCCATCCGCTGGACCGGGTAATTAGCCTTCTCGGCCTCCATCAGCTCGAAGCATTCCGATTCTGCTGCTTGGAGGCGAAGAAGGCTGCGGCTTTTCCCAGGAACTCGTTATCCATCCGCAACTGCGCGTTTTCCCGGCGCAAACGCTCCAGCTCAGACTTCTCCGTCTCAGCCGCCGCGAACTCCTCAGGAGCCGCCAACCGGGCCCGTTCCTGGGCAACCCACCGGCCCAGCAACTGCTCACCCAGGCCCAACTCCCGGGCCACCGGCGCGACCGGTCTGCCCGTATCGATGACAAGGCGCGCAGCCTCCCGCCGATACTCCGGAGTGAATTTACGTCGTGTCGTGCTCACAAGAACACCTTCCCGCAGAATCCCAGGATCCCGCTACTTCAGGTGTCCACCAACAGAGGTTAACCCCATTCAGACCGAAAGAAAGGCGAGGTGAGTGCTCTCGGGCCGTATGAAAACCCGGGCACTAGCGCATGTTTTGCACACGCGATTCCCTGTGTCCACAGGAATTCTGCAGGTTCGACACAGGATCCTCCTTCAACTGCATAACATGCGATATTTTGAAGTTATCGGCGAGGTACCCCGCATATTTGGAAGCTTCCCAGCCACGTTTTGAAAGGCACGGCAATTGGTCTCAGCCACAAGCCATTCGATAGAAAGTACTCTCAATGGCCAGATTCACCAGGGTCTGCGGTATGGCGTCGGTCGCTCGTCCGAAACAGCGCCCCTACCTTTGCCATCTCGGATATGGGGCTGCCGCGCATCGACGGGGTTTAACGGTTTCACGTCGTATTCGTGCACTCAGCGGCACCTACTAATCATGCCCACGGGTGTGTGTTGACCGTGCGATTAGACACTGCAGGTCGCAGCCGCATCTCCGTTTGAAGTCCGGGCCGCTCTTTTCTGCGGGACGGACTGCGGTCGCCCGTTCTCAGTCGCGGCATATTTGCCGTTTTGAGGGACGTGTGTTGCCTCTACGTCCAGCTTCTTCTGCATAAACATCCACTTGTTCAAGCTCGGCCGTCGGTCGATAGGAGGACACATGTCATTACGGAAACGCCTCGAGTGCTCGATTGGCGTCGTACTGGTTGTGACGGCTGCTGTTACGCTCATGGCCCCTCCGGCTATGGCAAGCACCCCGACGGTGGCGGTCGATCCGCTCCTCTGGCCCGGAGGAAACGACAAAGTGCTCCCGTCTGTCTCCGGCACGTCCCAGACACCGGCGCCGGCGCCTATCCCCGCGTCTGCCCCCTCTGCCGAGGTTCTCGCACCTGGACCGCTGATTCCCGTAATAGAGGCACCGAAAGAGACCGCTGGTAAGGGCACAGCCCCAACTGCCGCCCCCTTGGCCGGTGACAGTAGCCGGTACCTGGTCAGCTTCCATAAAGGTGCCAGCGTAGCTGAGGAGGCCAAGTCCCTACGCTCACAGGGGGTTGGCGTGGAAAGGACCTTCTCCGCAGCGGTACAGGCAGCGGTCATCACCGCCACCAAAGAACAGGCTGCCTCCCTGGCCCACTCTGCCCGGGTGTCCGCCATCGAACTCGACGCTCCCGTTTCCCTATACGAGACCCAGCAGTCGCCACCGTGGGGCCTGGACAGAATTGACCAGGAGTCACTCCCGTTCTCTGGCACCTTCACGCCACCAGCCACCGGATCGGGCGTGAATGTGTACGTTATCGACACTGGCGTGTTGGCTGCCCATACTGATTTCGGTGGCCGGGTAACTGCGGGCTGGACTGCAATTGTCGACGGCCGGGGCAGCAGCGACTGCAACGGCCACGGCACCCATGTGGCCGGAACCATCGCCGGAAAGTCCTATGGGGTAGCCAAAGCGGCCACCATCATTCCCGTGCGTGCCCTCGCCTGCGACGGCTCGGGCTTCTACTCCGACGTCATCGCTGGCCTTGACTGGATAGCGTCCCACCATGCTGAAGGAACACCCGCCGTGGTCAACCTCAGCCTTGGCGGTCCCGTCAGCGCTGTGTTGGACGCTGCTGTCCGGGGAGTCATCAGCGACGGCGTTACAGCTGTCGTGGCTGCCGGCAACGCCGCGATCGACGCCTGCAACGCTTCCCCGGCGCGGGTGCCTGAAGCCCTGACTGTCGCAGCGAGCGATTCCTCGGATCGACAGGCATCGTTCTCAAATCACGGGAGCTGTGTGGACCTGTACGCGCCCGGCGTCGGCATTCAGTCCGCTGTCCACACCTCGACGACGGCGATAGCCACAATGAGCGGGACCTCCATGGCGTCTCCGCACGCTGCAGGTGCTGCCGCCGTTGCCTTGTCCTTGACGCCTGGATCGACGCCGGCAGGGATAACTACCGAATTGACCTCCGCGGCTATTTCCGGTCTTATCACAAACACCTCAGCCGGTACCCCTAATCGCCTGCTCAACACCGGAACAGTCCCCCGATTGTTGGCTCCCTCTGCGGCAGCAAGGGACTTTACCGGCGACGGCATGGCCGACCTGCTGTCCCGGGACAGCAGCGGAGTCCTCTGGACCTACCCCGGGACCGGAACCGGCCTCTTCGGCTGGCGCATCAAAGTCGGCGAAGGCTGGAACGTCATGACCGCCATCAGCGCCGCCGGAGACCTCACCGGAGACGGCAAACCCGACCTCACCGCCCGCGACACCAACGGCACCCTCTGGACCTACCCCGGCACCGGAACCGGCCTCTTCGGCTGGCGCATCAAAGTCGGCGAAGGCTGGAACGTCATGACCGCCATCAGCGCCGCCGGAGACCTCACCGGAGACGGCAAACCCGACCTCACCGCCCGCGACACCAACGGCACCCTCTGGACCTACCCCGGCACCGGAACCGGCCTCTTCGGCTGGCGCATCAAAGTCGGCGAAGGCTGGAACGTCATGACCGCCATCAGCGCCGCCGGAGACCTCACAGGCGACGGCAAACCCGACCTCACCGCCCGCGACACCAACGGCACCCTCTGGACCTACCCCGGCACCGGAACCGGCCTCTTCGGCTGGCGCATCAAAGTCGGCGAAGGCTGGAACGTCATGACCGCCATCAGCGCCGCCGGAGACCTCACCGGAGACGGCAAACCCGACCTCACCGCCCGCGACACCAACGGCACCCTCTGGACCTACCCCGGCACCGGAACCGGCCTCTACGACTCCCGCATCAAAGTCGGCGACGGCTGGAACGTCATGACCGCCATCAGCTAATACTCCGGATTGGTTAGGAGAGACCTGCAGCACGAAGCCAGGATCAAAGTTCTGAAACTGCGCTCATCCTTGACCCATCGACCGCCGCCACCTCGGAAGAAGCTCATCCCGCCTTGCCAGGCGTTCCTGGTACAGCGTGCCTTCTTCAGGGCATACCGCTGACCTGATAGCCACTTGCCCAGCGCGAACTCCTCAGTTGGCGTGGCTGAGCCCATGGTTGGAAGCTGGCCCTACCTCTGCACGTGCTCCAGAATTTGTTCCAACCGGCTGTTCCAACATCCGCTGTCACGGGCAGGACGGCGGCGCCAGCCTGGCAGCACGTTGTTCAACTTGGCTATACGTTTCCGTATGCTGACGGTCGCGGTTTGCCGTCCGGGTTGCAGCTTGACGGTACAGCCAGTTCGCCAGGCTACGCTCGGCATCGTTGGGAGACACGCTCGATGGCCACCTGCCGCGGTCGGTTTTGAATTGAACCACGCGGGCCAGCATCTGGTCCCAGCTGGGACGTACCCGGTAGGGCGAGCTCCAGCCGGGCAGCGCCCTTTCCAACTTTTCACCCCTCTCCGGCAGGAGCAGCCCGTTCCGCAAGCTGGCTTTCTGAGGCCGGAACCAGAAAGTCAGCAGTCGCTCCCCCGGGTCTTCGGAGTATCGCGAAGGAACCCGGTTGTGCTCCCTGACGAAGCGAACGTAATCGTCGAGCTGTTCGTCCCAATCACGCCGAGGAGCTACACCCGGATCTCGGGCTGAGGCCCCCACGGCCCCCAATTTCTCCACATCCTGATTCCTGCCTTCCCCGGCAGAACGGGTACCTCGTTCCGTGCCGCTGTGCCTACTAGGCCCTGTCCTCTCTGGGATGCAGGAGGCGTTCCAGGCCGTCCTGGCACAGTGATAGGCCGACCGACACAAAATCCGTGTGGCCATAAGGAGCGCTGCGTGGTGCTGAATACGGCCTCTTCGCCTTTGATGCCGCCTCAGGCGGTTCGAGCCTTAGTTGCTGGGGCCAGTGGGGTGGTTCCCAGTCCTGGTGTTCGCTTTTGTATTGTCTGCCGGTGGGTGAGGTCCAGCCGGGTGGTTCGTTCTTTGTTGCCGTTGTTGGTTTCCATCCGCTGGCGTGTTTGAGGCGGTGATGTTTGGGACAGGGCTGGCCGAGGTTGCTGATCCCGGTGGTTCCGCCCTGGTGCCAGGCCAGGACGTGGTCTGCTTCGTTGTCCAGGGAGTGGTTGGAGCAGCCGGGGAACGGACACTTGGCGTCCCGCATCTGCAGCCAGCGCCGGATGGTCTTGGTGACCCGGTAACTGCTGCGGCCGATTTCCAGCGGCGCCCCGTCCCTTGGGTCAACCAGGACCCGGTGAAACGAGTCCGCACCGTCCGCGACGAGTCTTCTTGCCATCGAAGCCGGGATGGGCCCGTGCCCGTCGAGCACTGCCGGTTCATCGGTGAGACCGAGCAGGGAAAACACCGGGACGGTAACAAGCACCTGGGCTTGCGGGGAGGGGACGTCCGCTGGGCCGCCGCCGAGGCCCTGGCCGTTCCTGAGGACCGCGACGGCGAAGATATCAGCCCGGAGCTGGGGAAGGGTGCGGGCCTCCTCCGGGCCCTGCATGCCCCGGGCGATGGCGGTGCTGCGGTTCCACATCGCCGACGCTGTATCAGCCGGCAGGTAGGCGTTGAACCAGGCCATCCCGTCCTGATCCGGACGGTGTTCAACCCGCCGGTCCGCCACACCTTTGGCATAGCGCTTCTCAAGACTTTCCGGGTGGTGGCGTTCGCGCCAGGTCCGGGCCTTGTGCCGGAACCGGTGAGCCACCAGCTCACCCGGAGCCACACCCCGGGCCGGGTTATCTGCTTTCAGGCCCAGTAAATGCGCCTCCAACGCCGCGGCACCGGCAGGATCCAGGGTGGCGGTTTCCTCGACCATCGCCTTGGCGTGCGCCCATGACAGGCTCCCGTCCTGCAACCCCGCCAGCGTCAGCGGCAAGATAGTGGTCAGCACCCGGGCCTGGGTCAGCAAGGCACCCGCGGCCCTCTCACCAATAGTCAGCACGCCGGCAACCTCCGCAGCCACCGCCATCTCCCGCGCCTGCGGCGACAGAGCCGCCGGCGCCACGGCCTGGGCGCACTCCGCGTACTTTGCGGCAGCCTGGGCCTTCAGCGCCGCCATCCGCGCCTCCGACCCCGCAACACCAGCAAGGATATCCAGGCAACCATCCGCCAAACCACGCAAAGGATCCACAACCGAAAACTGCCCCGAACCCGCATCAGCTACCTCCGCAGCAAGCACAGCGAGAGCGGCATGGATGTCCTCAAATGCCCGCACCACCGCTGCGCTTCCCATAAAGACATCATCCTGCGAGGGTCTGACATTCCGAGCTGAAGTGCCCAGGCAAACGCGAAGGACCTAGTCCGAAAATGAGATGCGGCGCCTGTGGTTGGCGCGGGTGTGGGTGTCCGGGGCAAAGTAGAGCCGTCGGCGAGTCCTGAAGATTGGAACTTAGGCTGCCCGGGTCAGGGTGACGGTGTAGCCGAGGGCTTCGAGTTGGCGGACGTGGTTGCGTTTGCTGGTATCGGGGTTGGTGTGGCGGCTGAAGTGATCGGCGCCGAGGTCGCGGAAACGTACATTGGGATCCTGCAGCAGGTGCCAGACGATGACGAGGATGGAACGTCCGATGGCGACTATGGCGCGTTTCCTGCCTCGTCGCCGGGCGATCCTTCGGTAGCGTTCGCCCAGGAACGTATCTGTCTTTCCGGCCACGACGGCTGCCTCTCCCAGGACCCGGGCGAGATAGCGGTTGCCATGCCCGGTCGAGCCGTTGCCCTTAGTCTTCCCGGCGGAGGAATTGATGCCTGGAGAGAACTTCGACCAGGAACAGAGGTGCCCCGCGGTTGGGAACCGGGTCATGTCGGCCCCGATTTCGGCCAGGATAATGGCGGCGGCGACGGGGCCGATGCCCGGGATCTCATCCAGATGCTCCGCCGCCCCCGCGAAAGGGGCCAGTTGCACCTCGATCTGTTCATCGACCGCCGTGATATCGGCATCGATCCCGTCGATCCTGGCCAGCATCCGTGCCAGCAGGAAGCGGTGGTGGTCATCAAAGTGGCCGCTGAACGCCTCCTCGAGTTCGCTGATCTTCTTCCGCATGCTTGCCCGCGCCAACTGGGCGAGCACTTTCGGATTCCGTTCGCCGGCGATGAGCGCCGCCATCATCTCCCGGCCGGACACCCCGAAAATATCCGAAGCCACGACGGAGAGTTTGATGCACGCGTCCTCAAGGAGTTTTTCGACCCGGTTCTTTTCTGCCGTCCGCGCCCCGACGAGGTCAATCCGGTACCGGGTCAGGTCCCGCAGCCGCCGGATCGGGGCGGCGCGGGACAAAACTGGGCCGCAGCATCTGCCGTTCGGCGACTTTGCACAGCCAGACCGAGTCGAGCACGTCGGTTTTGGGACGTCCCGGCAGATGCCTAACGTCGCGCGCGTTGACCAGCCACGGTTCGAGCCCGTGAGCCTCGAGGAGATAGAACACCGGCTTCCAGTAATCGGAGGTTGCCTCCATCACCACCCGCTCGATCCGGAGATCGACCAGATGGTTGGCCAGTTCCCCCAGGGATCGGCTCATGGTCGAATGCGTGGACACCTCCTGTAACCGCTTCTGCGGGTTCCCGACCGCCGGGACCCGGACACAACACACGAGTTCGGCTTTGCCTATATCCAGGGCCGCGACCCTGGCAATGATCTGCTCCTCATCCTGGGATTCGGCCAGCATGGCCTACTCATCTCCTCACCCGACGCCCCGCTGAATGGATAAGCGGCCGCCCGTGGGATCACCGGGAAAATCGGAATCTAGTCCTCGTTCTCGGCTAACGAAACAGTGAAGGGCCCACAGCGTGATCCCCAGCGCCCGGCTAGCTGACGGCCTGAATGAACCATAGAACCACGGCGTCGGCAGGCGACCACAAGGACATTTTCAGCCCGGAACGGGCGTCCCGCAAGGGACACAAAGGCTAGCTGGACCAGTCAAAAAAACCCTTGCCGGTCTTGCGGCCCAGTTCGCCGCGCGCCACCTTGTCCCTGAGGATCTGCGGCGGGGCGAAGCGCTCCCCCAGCGTGGAGTGCAGGTACTCCGCGATGCCCAGCCGGACATCCAGCCCCACGATGTCAGTGGTCCTGAGGGGCCCGGTGGGGTGCTTATAACCCAGGACCATGGCGGCGTCGATGTCCTCCGCAGAGGCAACACCCTCCTCCACCATGCGCATCGCCTCAAGGGCGATCGCTACGCCCAGGCGCGAGGACGCGAACCCGGGGGCATCATTCACGACGACGGCGGTCTTGCCGAGTGCCTCCACCCACCCCTTTGCCGCAGCGGCGAGGGCGGGGGAGGTGCGTTCGCCGAGCACCACTTCGATAAGGGTGGACGCAGGCACCGGGTTGAAGAAATGCAGGCCCAGGAAGTTTTCCGGCCGTTCCAACTGACCGGCCAGGCCATTGACGGACAGCGACGACGTATTGGACGCCAGGTATGCGTCGTCGGCCAGCCGTTCCTCAATGCCCCGGAGCGCTGTGACCTTCAGGGCCCAGTCCTCCGGCACGGCCTCGACCACGAGCTGCCGGCCTTTGAAGGCGTCGTAATCCACGCCGACAGCCAGGCGGGAAGCCATCTCGTCCAGGTTGGCGTCCGTGGCGCCCCGTTCGATGCTCTTCGCGGCGGCTGTTTCAACCCGTTCACGGGCAGCCTCGGCGGACTGTTCGTCGCGTTCGACCACCAGCACGTCGGCGCCCTTGACCAGGAAGGCGTGGGCGATTCCCGCACCCATGCGGCCGCCGCCCAGGACGCCAATCTGCGCGGGCAGGCCTGGAGCACGTTGGGAAGTATTCATCAGTTCTTCTTTCCGGTCTCGTCCGTGGCCGCCCGGCCGGCTTTCTTTTCGGCATTCCTGTCGAGGAATTTCTGCATTCTGTCGAACTTGGCCTGGGACTCAAAGAGGATGCCTTGGGCCAGCTGGTCGATGAGGGGATGGGCTTCCGCCGGGGCATGGAATACGGACTTGGTGATCCGGACAGCCAGCGGGTCCTGCCGGCCAATGCGGTCCGCGAGGCTGTGTGCTGCCTCCAGGAGGCTGCCCGCGTCATGTATTTCGGTAATGAGGGTGGCTGCCAGGGCCTCCCCGGCATCGAGGACCCGGCCGGCGAGGAGGATCTGCTTGGCGATCGGCTCCCCCACCAGTTCCTTGAGCCGCCAACTGGCGCCGGCCGCGGCAAGGATGCCAAGCCCGGTCTCCGGGTTGCCGATGCGGACGCTGGGCGTCCCGATCCGGAAGTCCGCGGCGTACGCGAGCTCCGCCCCGCCGCCGAGGCAGTAGCCGTCCAGGGCGGCGATGACGGGCAGGGGGAGCTTTGCGATCCGGACGAAGATAGTGGAGTTGATGCCCTGCAGCGCGTCATCCCTGCGCCGCTCACGCAACTGGGCTATGTCCGCACCGGAGGCAAAGACGCCGTCCACGCCGGCGATGATCAGGACTTTGGGATTCTGCTCAAGGGCGGTGCAGACAATATGCAGCTCGTCCACCATTTGCTGGTCGATGGCGTTGCGCACCTCGGGCCGGTTGAGCAGCACCACCACGCGGTCGCCGCGTTCCTCCACCAGGAGCGCATGGAACTTTTCGGCTGACAGGTCCACTGCGTCCGGCATCAGACCTTCTCCAGCAGCATTGCGGTGCCCTGGCCCACGCCGATGCACATGGTGGCCAGGCCCACCTTGGCGTCCTCACGCTCCATCCGGCCCAGCAGCGTAATAGCGATCCGGGCCCCGCTGGAACCCAGCGGGTGCCCCAGTGCAATGGCACCGCCGTCGAGGTTCACAATGTCCGGTTCCAGTCCGAGCCGGCGGATGCAGGCCAGGGACTGAGTGGCAAAGGCTTCATTAAGTTCGACGGCGGCCAGGTCATCTACGCTGAGGCCGCTCCGCTTGAGGACTTTCTGCGTGGCGGGCACGGGGCCGATCCCCATGATTTCGGGCTCACAGCCGGCAGAGGCACCGTCGATGATGCGGGCCCGCGGCTTCAGGCCGAGCCGTTCAATGGCGGCTTCCGACGCCACAATGATGGCCGAGGCGCCGTCGTTGAGGGACGAGGAGTTGCCGGCGGTGACCACGGAGCCGCCGTTCGCCACAGGTTTCAGGTTCGCAAGGACGTCCATGGTGGTGCCGGCCCTGGGCCCTTCGTCCGTGTCCACCACGTGTTCGGACTTGCGGGTCTTGACCGTGACCGGGACAATTTCGTCCTTGAACCGGCCTGCTTCGATGGCGGCGAGGGAACGTTCGTGGGAGCGGACGGCGAAGGCGTCTGCGTCTTCCCGCGAGATGTTGTCCACGCGGGCCACTTCCTCCGCCGTTTCCGGCATGGAGTACGTCATTTTGCCGTCGCGCGACAGCCCGCCGTGCTGGAAGTGCGGGTTGGTGAACCGCCAGCCGATGGAGGTATCAAAGATCTGGCCCGGCTTGGCGAAGGCGCTGGTGGGCTTTTCCTGCACCCAGGGAGCGCGGCTCATGGATTCCACGCCACCGGCGATGACGATATCCGCAGCCCCGGCCTTGATCATGTGGCTGGCTTGGATGATGGCACTCAGGCCGGAGGAGCAGAGCCGGTTGACGGTGATGCCGGGGATGTGGAGCGGGAGCCCGGCCAGCAGGGTGGCCATCCGGGCCACGTTGCGGTTCTCTTCGCCGGCGCCGTTGGCGTTGCCCAGAATGACTTCGTCGATGCTGTCCGGGTCGAGGCCCGCGCGGTTCACCGCTTCCCGGATCACGAGGGCCGCCATATCGTCGGGGCGGACATACGACAGGGCGCCGCCGTACTTGCCGACCGGCGTTCGTACCCCGCCTACAAGGAAAGCTTGCGGACCTGCGGTTGCAGCCATGGAAACACCCTTCACGCGATAAACAGCACTGTCATCGGCGCCCGGCACAGCAGATTCCTCCACTTACCGACCGTTCGTTCTGTAAATAGTACACGGAGAGGCTGCCGTTGCGTACCTCCGGTGGTGCGGTTAGAGGACCGTCATGCCCAGATGGGCCGCCAGCAGCGGCGCGGCGACCTTCGGGCCGGCTGCCTTCTTCGCCCCGGTCCGGGCATCAGCCACTACAGTGATTCGGCCTTGCCCGCGATCTCCGCCAGGTCCTTGGCAAGTGCTTTGCGGGTGACCGCCATCCCGATCTTCCCGAACAGCGTCATCATGATGCCGCTTGCGGCGGTGGGCTTGAGGACCTCCGCCCCGAACGTGAGGGTAAGGTCGGTTCCGCCGTCACGCGGGGAAAGGCTGAACCGCGTGCTGTAATCCGCCCCACCCTGGACGGCCTTTACCGTGGTGCTGCGCGGCGGATCGGCCTGGGCCACCCACATTTCCACAGTTTCCGACCGGCCCAGCATTTTCCGGGTCTCCTTCCACCGCGTACCTTCCCCATAGGGGCCGTCGGTGAGGAGCTGCACTGCCTCCACCCCTGACAGTGTTGCCGGCGAACCGGGAATGTCCGTGATGACGGACCACACTTTTTCAGGTGGCGCCTGGATGTGCTGGGTGAGGCTTGTAGTGTGGTCCATGAATTGAGCCTAGCCGCGGGCACTGACAATCCCCCTAAAATAGTAAGCCAGCTTCGTGTTACCGTGAAAATGCCTGTTTGATCAACGGAAACGAAAGGAGGCCTCACCATGGGCCTCGGAGACAAGATCAGTAACGCAGCAGAAGGCCTGGGCGGCAAGGCCAAGGAGGCTGCGGGCAACGCAACCGGCAATGACCGCCTGAAGGCAGAAGGCCAGGCCGACCAGGTCAAGGCGGACGCCAAGAAGGTCGGCGAAAGTGTCAAAGACGAGTTCAAGCGCGACTAACGCCCGTCACCATCCGCTGCGCGTCGGGGTGTGCCCCTGCCTGGACTCTTCGGGCATCGTCATTTCGGCCCGCAGCCCGAGGAGCCGGATGGGGCGGCCGGCCTCGATCTTCGCCACAAGCTCCAGCGCGCGGGCAAGCACTTCTGCGGGGTCGGAAGTCTCGGGGATCTTCCGGGCGTAGGTCTTGGTGAGGAACGGGGCGTAGCGGACCTTGAGCGTCAGCCCGACCACCGGCCGCCCCTCGGCGGCGACATCCTCCAGCACGCGCGCCGCCAAGTCCCTGATCGCGTGGTCAATCTGCCCGGATTCGGTCAGGTCGCGCTGGAACGTGGTCTCCCGGCTGTGCCCGCGTGCCACCCAGGGCGTGTCATCGACTGTCCGCGCGCCGTCGCCCCGTCCGAGCTGCGCATACCAGGGACCCATCTTCGGGCCGAACTCCGGGACCAGGTCATCAGGATCGGACGCCGCAAGGTCGGCGACCGTTTCGATGCCGAGCGTGGCAAGGCGGCGGGACACCTTGGTTCCCACACCCCACAGCTCAATCGTCGGCCGGCTCCCCATGACATCGAGCCAGTTGTCTTCCGTGAGCCGGAAGACGCCGGCGGGTTTGCCGAAAGACGTCGCTACCTTGGCGCGGACCAGGGTGTCACCTACCCCCACACTGCAGTGCAGCCGGGTCTCCTCAAGTACAGCCCGCTGCAGTTGCCGGGCGTAGGCCTCGGGATCCTCCGCCTGCACCCCCACGAACGCTTCATCCCAGCCGAGCACCTGGACCGTAGCGCCCGGTTGCGAGCGCAGCACCGACATGACTTTTTCGGACGCAGCGAGGTAGGCGTCCTGGTCGACGGGCAGGATCACGGCGTCCGGCACTTTCCGTGCGGCAACGCGCAGCGGCATCCCCGAACCGACGCCGTACGCCCTGGCTTCGTAGGACGCCGTGGACACCACCGCCCGTTCGGTCGGATCGCCGCGGCCGCCAACGATCACCGCCTTGCCCGCGAGCTCGGGCCGGCGGAGCACTTCGACGGCAGCGATGAACTGGTCAAGGTCCACATGCAGCAGCCACGGTTTGCCCACACGCCCCAGTCTGCCGCGGCCGGGCGCTCCGCACCACCGTTTCCCGCACCGGCTCGATACGACGACGGCGGGATCCCCTCCCAGGGAATCCCGCCGTCGTCGTACTGCTGCGGGCGAACCGTTAGCTGTACAGGGCGTTCTTCGGCTCGTTCTGCTTGACCTTCTGCCAGCCCAGCCAGAGGAGCAGGGCGAAGAACGGGATGGTGGCCAGGGTCCACAGGCCCAGGTAGAACACCTCGCCGCTCTTGCTGGTCATCGTGTCGAAGCCGATCAGCACGACGATCACCAGCAGCGCGACCAGGCCGGCCCAGCTGGTCCACGGCGAACCGGGCATTGGCAGGCTGGAGGTGATTCCCTTCTTGTGGCGCAGTGCGATCTGGCTGGCGAAGATGGCGCCCCAGGTGAAGATCACGCCGATGGAGGCGGTGTTCAGCGCCAGATCGAAGGCGTGGGAGCCGCCCAGCCAGATGTTGAGCAGGATGCCGACAAGGTAGAAGGCAGCGATGGCCAGGATCGCCGCGTACGGGACGTGCCGCTTGGACATCCTGGTGAGCCACTGCGGGGCGTGGCCATTGTTGGCCATGGTGCGGAAGACGCGGCCGATCGAGTACAGGCCGGAGTTGCAGGAGGAAAGGGCGGCGGTGATGACGATCATGTTCATCACGTCACCCACCCAGGCCAGCCCCATCTGCCCGAAGACCGTGACGAACGGCGACGTGCCGGCCACGTACTGGTCGGAGGGCAGCAGCATTGCCAGCAGGGTCACGGAACCGACGTAGAACACCACGATGCGGACGACGACGGCGCGGATCGCCTTGGGCACTTCGCGCTGCGGGTTCTGCATTTCGCCGGCGGTGATGCCCACGAGTTCGATGCCGTTGTAGGCGAAGATGACGGCGTTGAGGACCAGGACCATCACCAGTGCGCCCTTGGGGAACATGCCGCCTTCTTCGGCGAACAGGTTCGCCACGGAGGCGTTGCCGTCACCTACCTGGGCGTTGGTGACGACCATGAACGTGCCTACGGCCAGGAAAATAAGGATTGCGCCCACTTTGAGGCAGGAGGCCCAGAACTCGAATTCACCGAACGCCTTGACGCTCAGCAGGTTCACTGCCACCAGGAGCGCCAGCGCGGCGATGGCCGAGGCTTCCACGGGAACGTTGGGGAAGAAGAACTGGAAGTACAGGCCGATCGCGATGAGTTCGGCGATGCCGGTCATGCCCCAGTTGATGAAATACATCCAGCCGGACAGGAACGCGCCCTTCTTGCCGAACATCTCGCCCGCGTAGCTGACGAACGAGCCGGAGGTCTGGCGGTACATGATGAGTTCACCCAATGCCCGCATGAGCAGGTAGGCGATGACGCCGGCGATGGCGTAGGAGAAGATCAGGGCCGGGCCGGTGGAGGCAAGGCGGCCGCCGGCGCCCATGAAGAGGCCGACGCCGATGGCGCCGCCCATGGCGATCATGGTGACGTGGCGCCTGCCCAGCGTCTTGCTGTAGCCCTCGGCGCTGAGGGTGGGGTCGACGGCGGTGGATGGTGCCGTGCGGTTCTGGAGATCTGCGGGGGTACTTTGAGGCACAACGGTTCCTTGTGGGTTGGGGGTTGGCCGCACCCGGAACACACATGATTCCGCTCACAAATTCGGTGATACGCCCTGTTGGGCAACCGATATGAGCGGAATCTCTTGTGGCGCCGAAGCTTCGAGCGGCTCGTCCATCCTACAAGACCACAAGGGGTGCTACGTGACCCGCACTACAGGGTCCCCGTCTCCAGGACCAGATACCCCTCCCCGTCCACGCTGATCCGGTAAACGTCGAGCGGTTCAGCCCCCGTGGTCGAGCAGCCGCTGAGGAGGTCGAAGGCGTGCTGGTGCAGCGGGCAGATGACCACCTGCCGGTCGATGGTGCCGTCCGCAATGGGCCCTCCGCGGTGCGGGCAAACCGCCGACACCGCCCTCAGGGACCCGTCCCGCAACCGGAAGACAGCCACCTGTTTCCCCTCGACGGCAAACGCCCTGCCCTCCCCCGGCGGTATCTGGTCCGCCGGGCCAAGGTTGCAGGTCCGGATGGCGGACTGGAAGCCGCTCATCGGACCTGCACTTGCGGAAGGACAGTCAGCGGCAGAGACGTACGGAACTGGCCCGGAGTCTGCGGGTCATCACGCTCCCGCCACGGATCCACGTAACTGTCGACCGAGGCCTGCATCGCCTGGTCCAGATCGCCCGCGATGCCTTCCGAGTTATCCACTATCACCGCGCGGAGGTGATCAATGCCCACCCGCGGCACAAACGAGTACGTCCGCTCCAGCCAGTTGGCGTGCTCGCGGTAGTACTGCATGAACCGGCCGGTCAGTAGTGTGACCTCCCCGGGACTGTCCACGGTGGCCAGCAGGTCGCCCTTGCGGATGTGGGCTCCGGCCGCTCCCCCGACATAGATTTCCCAGCGGCCGCCCTCGACTGCCACCACGCCCACGTCCTTCACCAATGATTCGGCGCAGTTCCGGGGGCAGCCGGACACCGCCAGCTTCAGTTTCGCCGGGGATTCAAGGCCCTGGAAACGGGATTCGATATCGATGCCCAGCATGGTGGAATCTCCCGTGCCGTAGCGGCAGAAGTCCTTGCCCACACAGGTCTTGACCGTGCGGAAGCTTTTGCCGTACGCGTAGCCGGAGGGCATGTCCAGGTCCGCCCACACCTGCGGCAGGTCCTCCTTGGGGATACCCAGCAGGTCGATGCGCTGGCCGCCGGTGAGCTTGATGAGCGGCACGTTGTGTTTCTCCGCGACGTCGGCGATGCGGCGGAGCTGCTGGGCCGATGTCACCCCGCCCTTCATCTGCGGCACCACCGAAAAGGTGCCGTCGCGCTGGATGTTGGCGTGCACCCGGTCATTGATGAACCGGGCGTCGCGTTCGTCGATGTACTGGTCCCCGAGCATCATCTTCAACAGCGAGGCCAGCCCCATCTTGGATCTGGCGTCCTCCGTGCTGCCCGGAGCAAGCGCCTGGAAGACCTGGGACACCGACCGCAGCCCGCGTTTCCGGATCTCGTCCATCAGGGCCGGTTTGTCCAGCGGGATGCCCGGGACGTAGTAGCTGGCGGCCGGGTCCTCCTCCACCGCACCGCCGGCCGCCCATTCCACCACCTGCTGCACCAGCAGCTTGCAGGAGCCGCAGCCCTTGCCTGCGCGGGTGGCGTCCATCGCACCGGCCAACGTGGTGCAGCCGCCCTTCACCACGTCCACCAGCGCCTTCTTGTTGACGCCGTTGCAGTTGCAGACCTGGGCGTGGTCGTCGAGTTCGGCCACGCCCACGTCTCCGTCCGGCGTACCCAGATCAAACAGCAGACTGTGCCGCTCTTCCGGCAACGGCAGGCCGCGGTCGAACGCCTGTGTCAGGTAGGCCAGCTTGCGGCTGTCGCCGAGGAGCGTGGCGCCCACCATCTTGTTGTCCCGCACCACGATGGACTTGAAGACCCCGCGGCTGGGCTCGGAGAAAACAATATGTTCATCCGTGTCCAGTTCCGGCCCGTGGATGCCCATGGAAGCAACATCGACTCCTGCCACCTTCAATTTGGTGGCCGTACGCGAGCCCAGGTACGCGGCGCCTGTATCAGTCCCGGTCACATGTTTGGCAAGCACCACCGCCTGTTCCCAGAGCGGTGCCACCAGGCCGTACACCTCGCCGCGGTGCTGGACACACTCCCCCACTGCGTAGATATTGTCCTCGTCCTGGACCCGGAGTTGGTCGTCCACCACAATGGCCCGCTCCACCGGCAGCCCGCTGAGGACCGCCACGTCCACGTTGGGGCGGATTCCGGCAGCAACCACCACCATGTCGCAGGCAATATCCGGCTTGTCCCGGAGGCTGACCCCGGTAACCCTGTCGGTGCCCAGCACTGCTGTGGTCCGGCTGCCCGTGTGCACCCCGATCCCAAGGGCCTGGACGCTCCTGCGGAGCACCGCGCCGCCGTCGGGCCCCATCTGCGCGCTCATCAGGTGGTTCCCTGAATGGACCACTTCCACGTCGATCCCGTGGCTGCGCAGGCCGTAAGCGGCCTCCAGCCCCAGCAGCCCGCCGCCAATCACCACGGCCCGGCGGTGGTGGTCCTGCTGTGCGTGGGAGACCATTTTCCGCGTGTCATCGATGGTGCGGAAACCGAACACCCCCGGCTTCACCGACCCGGCAGGCGTGTGCAGCCCATCCATTGGCGGCATATGGGAGCGGCTGCCCGTGGCGATTATGAGGGTGTCGTAGGGTGTCACGCGGCCGTCGCTGGAAAACACGTGCTTGGCGAAACGGTCGATCCTGTCCGCCCTTACCCCGGCGTGCAGCGTGATGCCGTTGTCCTGGTACCAGGCCAGCGGGTTGAGGAAGATGTCGGCGTCGCTTTCCTCGCCCGACAGGACGTGGCTGAGCATGATCCGGTTGTAGTTGCCGTAGGGCTCGTCGCCGAACATGGTGATGCTGAATTGTTCCGCTCCACCCCGCGCCAGGATCTCCTCCACCGCACGGGCTCCTGCCATGCCGTTGCCTATCACCACCAGGCGCCGGCGCGGATCCCTGCCGGTTTTCCGGGCCCGGGGCGTGTCCAGGACACTGGTCATCAGTGTTCCACCATGCCCAGGTCGATGACCACGGATCCGCGGACGCCTTCCGGTGCCGCCAGATACAGGTCGATGACGGAGCCGCCCTCGATGTCCTCCACCACCCGAAGCGGCACATGGACCTCGCTCTTCGCCCCAATGGGGAAGTACCGCATGGGAACCCCGTTGCGGAGCAGCACCACGGCGATCAACTCTGCGCTCGAGTTGCCGCCGCGGAAGTACAGTGTCTGGTTGATGACACCGTCCGGGACGTAGTGCGAGAGCTCGCTGTGGATGGGGACGGGCTTTTCCATCCCCACGCCCTGGAAATGGTAAATGCCCTGCAGGAAAAGGTTCTTGGTCAGCACGCGCGTGATCCTTTCGGCCGGCAAACAACTGGCACGGCCCATCCTGCAACACCGATGTTTCCGCCCGCCGGTTCCCCGGTAAAGATCCCTTAACGCAAACCTCACCGCTTTCGCCGGGCCGGGTTTCACCGTTTCATCTGAGCAGGCCCTTTTCCATGGAGTAGCTGATCCAGCGTCCGTGAGCGGTTCCCGTGTTGCCGGGAGCACTCCGCCGGCAGCGGGCAAACCACTCCCGGAGGGCACGGTCATGGCTCACCATCACTACAGTCCCGGTGAAATCCGCAAGCGCCGCCTCCAACTGCTCCACCAGCACGGGCGCCAGGTGGTTGGTGGGCTCGTCCACGATCAGGGTGCCGTAACCGCCCAGCAGCAGCCGGGCCAGGGCCAGCCTGCGCTGCTGGCCCGCGGACAGGCTGCCCACCGGAACGTGGAACTCGCTGGTCCGGAACAGGCCCAGGCGAAGGAGGGCCTCGGCGTGCTCGTCTATGTTGCCGCCCAGGCCGGCCGCGAACGCGGGCAGCAGCCGGAGGGCGGGCCGCTGCGGCAGTTCGAGTTCCTGCTGCAGGTAGCCCACGCGGTCCGGCCGGGAAACACTCCCCGCGGCGGGCTCCAGGGTTCCCGCCAGCACGGACAGCAGCGTTGACTTGCCCGCTCCGTTGGGCCCGGTGATGAGGATCTTCTCGCCGGCGCCTGCCTGGAAGTCGGTGGTTTCCAGCCGGCCGGGCACACTCACCCCGCGCGCAGCCAGCACCGGCGCACTGTCCGGCATTCCTCCGGATGGAGTTGTTCCGGAGGGAACAAAGTCGGAGGGAGCAGCGTCGGAGTCCATGGCCAGGTCGACATTCAGCCGTAAGGGTACCGGCGGTCGCTCCACCGGGCTCGCTTCAAGCCTGCGGAGCCGTTCCTGGGCATTCCGGACCTGGCTGCTGGCCGCCTTCTGCCAGGTGCCCGCCTTGAAGTCGAAGGCCATCTTGTCGCCGTCGCGTTTGCGGCCATAACCCATGGTCCCTGCCACAGTCTCTGCCTGCCGCTTTTCGGACTCCATCGCATCAATCCAGGAGTGGTACTGCTGGACCCAGCGCTGGCGTTCGGCCGCCTTCTCCCTGAGGTAGCCGTCGTAGCCGTTCCCGTAGCGGGTCACGGCGCGGCGTTCGGCATCTACTTCGATGATGGTGTTGGCCACCTTCCGGAGGAGCACGCGGTCGTGGGACACCACCACTACGGTGCCGCGGTGGGCGGCCAGCCGGTCCTCCAGCCAGGCGGTTCCGCGGGCGTCCAGGTGGTTGGTGGGTTCGTCCAGGAGCAGGACGTCCGCCGGATCGGCGAGGACGCATGCCAAGGCCACGCGTTCCTGTTCCCCGCCGGACAGCGACCCCAACACGCGGTCCCGGTCCAGGCCGCCCAGTCCCAGCCGGTCGAGCGCCGCCTCCACCCGGGATTCCGCGGCATATCCTTGGCGCAGCTGGTACTCCGTCTGCAGCCTGCCATAGGTTTCCAGTTCATTGTCCTCAGCGTCGGCAAGGTTGGCCTCGAGCCGGTCAAGCTCGGCTTCGAGGGCACGCAGCGAGGCAAGGGAAGCGTCGATGGCGGCGCCCACGGTGAAGGATTCGGGCAGGCCATGGGCCTGGGCAAGGTAGCCCACCCGGCCCTGGATAACCACCGCGCCTTCGTCGGGAGTTTCGAGGCCGGCCATGATCCGGAGCAGGGTGGATTTTCCGGCGCCGTTTTCGCCCACTACGGCCATATGTTCGCCGGGTGCGATGACAAGGTGGATGCTGTCCAGGAGTTGGCGGTCGCCGTAGCCGTGGGAAACGCCCGTAAGGGCCAGATGTTCAGTCAAGGGAAGTCCTCGCAAAGTTCCGAAGTGTGTGGCCGCGGGAGCTGAACCGGGGGTTCCGGTGCTCGACGGCGGCCCTGGCTTTGGGGAACAGCCCGGCGTGGCCGGGCTGCGGGTTAGGACTTCATCGCTCCAGCCTGCCCGCCGCCCGGCGCTGCGTCAAGCCGCAGCAGACGTGGGCCCACTGCACCCACCCGTGTCCGCCGTCGTACGCCGTTTCGATGGTTCCCTCGAACCGGGCCCCGGGGCCAGGCTAAACAAGGCCCTCCTGGACGGCTGCGACAGCGCGCCTGCGCCGGGCTTTGGCCAGCCGGGTCCCGATCAGGCCATGCCGCGGGCTGAACAGGTAGACGAGGGCGAACACCACGCCCTGCGTCAGCACCACCATGGCGCCCGACGCCGTGTCCAGGTAGTAGCTGATGTAGATGCCTCCGATCGAGCACACAGCCGAGACCGTGGGTGCGATAACCAGCATCCGCGAGAACCGGTCCGTCAGGAGGTATGCCGTGGCGCCGGGAATGATGAGCATAGCGACCACCAGGACCACGCCCACGGTCTGCAGCGCCACCACGGAGGTCAGGGCGAGCAGGCCGAGCAGCAGCGCCCCGAGCCGTTCCGGTGACAGTCCGATGGCATGCGCGTGCGTGGGGTCGAAGGCGTAGAGGGTAAGGTCCCGCCGCTTGAGGATCAGGACGGCGAACGCCACCACGCCCAGCACCAGGACCTGGATGAGGTCCGGAATGCTCACCCCCAGCAGGTTGCCGAAGATGATGTGGTTTAGGTCCGTCTGGCTGGGCGTCACGGAGATCAGCACGAGGCCCAGGGCGAACAGGGAGGAGAACACGATGCCGATGGCGGCGTCCTCCTTGACCCTGCTGGTGTTGCGGACCACCCCGATCAGCGTCACCGCAATCAGTGCAAACGCCAGCGCCCCCAGGGCGAACGGGGCACCCACGATGTAGGCGAGTACGACGCCGGGCAGCACCGCGTGCGAGACGGCGTCACCCATGAGGGACCAGCCGATCAGGACCAGCCAGCAGCTCAGCACGGCGCAGACGACGGCGGCGAGCGCCGTGGTGACAATGGCCCGCACCATGAAGTCGTAGGTCAGGGGTTCAAGGAGCAGCTCCATCAGACGGCCCGCCGTCCGTTGGCCGGCAGCCCGTCGCGTGGCGGGGTTGCCGGATGAGGCGCCTCCCGGTTCAGCACATCCAGGCCGAAGGCCATGGCCAGGTTTTCGGGCTGCAGCACCAGTTCCGGGGGCCCGTGCATGAGGACCTTGTGCATCAGCAGGACGGCTTCGTCGCAGAGCTGCGGGAGTGCGTGCAGGTCGTGCGTGGATATCAGGATGGTGCAGCCGTCCGCGGCGAGCTCGCGCAGGAGCCGGGTGATGGTGGCTTCGGACCTCTTGTCCACCCCCGCGAAGGGTTCGTCCAGGAGCATGGTGGTGGCCCCCTGCGCGATCCCCCGGGCCACGAAGGCGCGTTTCTTCTGGCCGCCGGACAGCTGGCCGATCTGCCGCCCGGCGTACTCCCCCAGTTCCACGCGGTCCAGCGCTTCGTCCACGGCGGCGCGGTCGGCTTTGGAGGCGCGGCGGGTGAAGCCCTGGTGGCCGTACCTGCCCATCATCACCACGTCCCGGACCGACAGCGGAAACTGCCAGTCCACCTCCTCGCTTTGCGGCACGTAGCCGATGCCGCCTTCCCGCCGGGCCCGGGAAGGTGACTGGCCGTTGATCCGGACGGTGCCGGCGTCAGGCCTGATCATTCCCATGATCACCTTGAACAGGGTGGATTTGCCGGAACCGTTCATGCCCACCAGGCCGCAGATCCTCGCCGTATCCAGGGACAGTGACGCGGCGTCCAGCGCCAGGACCTCGCCGTAGTGGACGGTGACCTTGTCAACCAGGATGGCGGGGGTGGTCATGATCCCGCTCCGGTGAGGGCCTTGGTGATGACGTCTGCGTCGTGCCGGATCAGGTCCAGGTAGGTGGGCACGGGCCCGTCAGCCTCGGACAGCGAGTCGACGTAGAGCGTGCCGCCGAACGTGGCACCGGTGGCTCCAACCACCTGCTGCATGGGGGCGTCGGAAACGGTGGATTCGCAGAAGACGGCCGGGACGTTGTTGGCTTTGACGTATTCGATGGCGCGGGTGATCTGCTGGGGTGTGGCCTGCTGTTCGGCGTTGACTGCCCAGATGTAGAGCTCCTTCAGCCCGGCGTCGCGTGCCAGGTAGGAGAAGGCCCCTTCGCAGGTGACCAGGGCCCGCTGGTTTTCCGGGACACCGGCAAGGCTGGTGGTCATCCGGTCCTGTACGGCCTGGAGTTCACGCTTGTAGGCTTCCCCGTTGGCCTTGAAAACCCCGGCATTGTCCGGATCCAACTCCGAGAACGCCTTCACCATGTTGTCCACGTAGACCTGGACGTTCAGCGGCGACATCCAGGCGTGCGGGTTGGGCTTGCCCTGGTAGGCGTCCTCACCGATGGACATCGGCTCCACTCCCTCACTGACCACCACGTGCGGCACATCCAGGCCCTCCACGAACTGGGCAAACCAGGCTTCCAGGTTCAGGCCGTTGTCCAGGATCAGGTCCGCCTTGGACGCCTTCCGGATGTCGCCCGGTGTCGGTTCATAGCCGTGGATCTCGGCGCCCGGCTTGGTGATGGACTCCACGGTGAGCTTGTCCCCGGCAACGTTGCGGGCGACGTCGGCCAGGACCGTGAAGGTGGTCAGGACTACCTTCCTGCCGTCACCGTCACCGTCGCCCTCCGCTCCGCCACCGCAGGCGCTCAGGAGGAGGGAAAGCACGACGGCGGCAACGGCTGCAGCGCGCAGGCGAACCTTCCGTGGGCCGCTGGTCCGGGCGGCTACTTTGGCGCACCGAAACATAAATTTAGGCATACCGAACATTCTAGGCGACGCCCGATTCCCCCGGCAACGCAGCACCCCCTGTTGGCCTATCACTCGCCGTCCCCGAAAGGGCTCCCTGGGAGCGATACCTGACAGGGCAAACGGGAGTGGAGGGTGAACCGCAGCGGGTTAGGCTGAAGTATGGCTACCGCCCACCGCTTACCGCCCCCTCCGCAGCCACAGCTGTACCGCTTTTCGCCCCTGGATTTCGCCACCCTGGCCATGTATGTGGCAATCGCCGGATTCTTCGCCGTGGCAGGGAACCTCCTCGCACCGCTCCTCCAGCAGGTTGCGCCGGGTCCGGCAGCTGCTTCCTACGCAGTGAACCTGCTGTTCTACAGCTCGGTTGGGTTCCTGGCGCTCCTGGCCGCCCGACGGGTGGTGTCCCGCGACCTGAAGGTCCTGGCTACCCGGCCGTGGTTCACGCTGCTGATGGTGCCCGCAGCGGTGATCGCCATGATGATCCTGACCGCGATAGTGGTGGCCGTAGGCGGCGAGGTGCAGACCTCGGCGAACCAGGCCGGCCTGCAGGAACTGATGCAGCAGGTCCCGGCCTGGCTCATCGTGCCGGTGGTGGTGGTTATTGGCCCGTTCGTGGAGGAATACATCTTCCGCCACCTGCTGATCGGCAAGCTCAGCCGGCGCATCAACATGTGGGCGTGCTGCGCGCTTTCCGTGGTCCTGTTCGCCGCCCTGCACATCGTGGGGCAGGAAGCGATCACGCTCACCGCCCTGCTGCCGTACCTGGCCATGGGGGCCACCCTGGTCTTCGTCTACGTCTGGACCGGCAAGAACCTGATGTTCTCCTACTTCGTCCACGCCGCCAAGAACCTGCTGGCCGTGGTGTTCATCTACGCCATCCCGCCGGAACTCTTGGACCAACTCCAGCAGGTGCCCGCCTAAGCCGCTGCCTTGGCTGGGACGGCAGGGAAAGACCTACCGCCGGAGCACCTGCCGCCGTACCTTGGTTGGATGGGACTGAACATCCAGATGGTCATCGACTGCAGGAAACCTCATGAGCTTGCCGACTGGTGGGCTGAAACGCTGCAATGGGCCATGGAGACCCAGGACGCCGGGTTCATCCGCTCCATGATCGACCAGGGCTTCGCCACCGAGGACCAGACCATGACCCACCGGGGAAACCTGGTGTGGCGCGACGGCGCCGCCATCCGGCCGCCGGAAGAAATCGGGGCGGAAGCGCCCAGCCGGCGCCTCCTGTTCCAAACCGTGGCGGATGAAAAAGTCGTGAAGAACCGGGTGCACTGGGACATCAACCTTGACGGCCGGGACAAGGACGAGGTCCGCAGGGAGCTTGAAGCGAGGGGCGCGTCCTTCCTGTGGACGGCCAACCAGGGCCCGCACTCCTGGCACACCATGGCGGACCCTGAGGGCAACGAGTTCTGCATCAGCTGAAACCGATTACTAGACTTGGACAGTGAGCAACCAAATTCCCGCCCCGGTGTCCGACGTCTTCGATCCCACCCGCTGGCGGGTTGTGTCCGGCTTCGAGGACTTCCAGGACATGACCTACCACCGCCAGGTGGAGCGCGACGCCGACGGCGGCTGGGTGCGTGACCTGCCCACCGTGCGGATCGCCTTCAACCGGCCTGAGGTCCGCAACGCGTTCCGGCCGGGAACGGTTGATGAGCTTTACCGGGCTATGGACCACGCCCGGATGACCCCGGACGTGGCCACCGTGCTGCTCACCGGGAACGGCCCCTCCCCCAAGGACGGGGGGCACTCCTTCTGCTCCGGCGGTGACCAGCGGATCAGGGGCCGCGACGGTTACCGCTATGCCGACGGAGAGACGCAGGAAACCATCGACCCCGCCCGCGCCGGCCGGCTCCACATCCTGGAAGTCCAGCGGCTCATGCGCACCATGCCCAAGGTGGTTATCGCCGTCGTCAACGGCTGGGCGGCCGGCGGCGGCCATTCCCTGCACGTGGTGTCCGACCTCACCATCGCCTCGCGCCAGCATGGCAAGTTCAAGCAGACCGACGCCACCGTGGGAAGCTTCGACGCCGGCTACGGCTCCGCGCTGCTGGCGCGGCAAATCGGGCAGAAGGCCGCCCGGGAGATCTTCTTCCTGGCCCGTGAATATTCCGCTGAGGACATGGTTGGGATGGGCGCTGTCAACGAGGCCGTGGACCATAAACGCCTCGAGGAGGTGGCCCTGGAGTATGCTGCCGATATCGCCCGGCAGTCACCGCAGGCCATCCGGATGCTGAAGTTCGCCTTCAACCTTGCCGACGATGGCCTCGCCGGCCAGCAGGTGTTTGCCGGTGAAGCCACCCGGCTGGCTTACATGACGGACGAGGCGGTGGAGGGCAAGGAAGCCTTCCTGCAAAAACGCGACCCCGACTGGTCCAGCTTCCCGCACTACTTCTAAGGCAGGAACGGCATTGAACAGCGGCCCCCTCAACATTGATCCGGCCCTCAAGGCCCTCGCGGCTGCCCTCCATGGCGAGGGCCCCGCCGTCGAACTGTCCATTGGCGGGGACGGCTCCCTGGTGGTGGGACATCTGGAAACCCCCGGCTGCGACGACGCGGTAGCTGTGGTCCGCACGTCCGGTTCCACCGGATCGCCCAAGGCAACCGTCCTGACGGTCGAGTCCCTGGCGGCTTCCTCCATGGCTACGGCACTGGCGCTCAAGGGTGAAGGGCAGTGGCTGCTGGCCCTGCCCGTGCAGTACGTCGCCGGGATCCAGGTCCTGGTCCGTTCCCTGTTCGCCGGCACCCGCCCCTGGGTGATGGACATGTCCGGCGGTTTCACGCCCGAGGCCTTCACCGAGGCGGCGCTGGAACTGACGGACAAGATCCGCTTCACCTCCCTGGTCCCCACCCAGCTGCAGCGGCTCCTGGACGATCCGTCGCCGGAGACACTGGCTGTGCTCCGCCGTTTCAATGCCGTCCTGCTGGGCGGCGCCCCGGCACCGGCACCGCTGCTGGCCACAGCCAGGGAAGCCGGCATCCGGGTGGTCACCACGTATGGTTCAGCCGAGTCATCCGGCGGCTGCGTGTACAACGGCTACGCGCTGGAAGGCGTCTCGGTCCGCGTGGACGGGGACGGCAGGATCCTGCTGGGCGGCGACACCATCGCCGCCGGCTACCTGGAAGCCCCTGACCAGGAGTCCGGCACGTTCTTCGAGGAGGACGGTGTCCGCTGGTACCGCAGCAACGATCTCGGCAGCATCGACGACGACGGCCGGCTCACCGTGCTGGGCAGGGCCGATGACGTGATCATCACCGGCGGCGTCAAGGTTTCCGCACTGCAGGTGCAGGAAGAGCTGGAAAAGTCCGACGCCGTCGCCGCGGCTTTCGTGGCCGGGGTCCCGTCTGTGGAGTGGGGCCAGGCCGTGGCCGCGTACGTCGTGCTGACGGACGAAGGTGCCCTGCAGGGAGCCGTGGGCGTGGCTGAAAGCGGGGACCGCGCCGTCGTGCTTGAACAGGAATGGCGGCGCACGCTGGGGATCCTGGCCCCCAAGACCGTCCTGGCCGCCTCCTCGCTGCGGATGCTGCCCAACGGCAAACCCAACCGGCTGGCCATGACCGCAGAACTCAGCGCCCTGCATCAGGGAAAGTAGAGTGGACGTGCACCAATGCGGCGGGCGCGTGCTTTTCGCCCCGCCGATTTCCCGAACCAACATGAGGTACTGAACGTGGCCACAGCTGCACAATGGATCCAAGGCGCACGACTCCGCACGCTCCCGGCCGCGATTGCGCCGGTTCTGATCGGCTCTGCCGCCGCCTATGAAATGGATTCGTTCCGTTTGCTCAACGCCATCCTCGCAGCACTGGTGGCACTCCTGCTCCAGGTGGGCGTGAACTTCGCCAACGACTACTCAGACGGCATCCGCGGGACGGACGATGACCGCGTGGGTCCGCTGCGCCTCGTCGGCTCCGGGGCGGCGAAGCCGGAACACGTCAAAAGGGCTGCGTTCGGCACCTTCGCTGCCGCCATGGTCTTCGGCCTGATCCTGGTGATTATCACCCAAAGCTGGTGGCTCATCCTGGTGGGACTGGGCTGCGTCATGGCCGCCTGGGGCTACACGGGCGGCAAAAACCCTTACGGCTACATGGGCCTTGGCGACGTTTTCGTGTTCGTGTTCTTTGGCCTGGTGGCCACCCTGGGCACTACCTACACCCAGGCGGGCCAGATCAACCTGCCCGCCATCATCGGCGCGATCGGTACCGGGCTCATAGCCACAGCCTTGCTCATGGCCAACAACGTGCGGGATATCCCCACCGACATGCAGGTGGGCAAGAAGACCCTGGCGGTCCGCCTCGGCGACAAGCATGCGCGGGAAAGCTACGTGCTGATGCTCGCCGTCGCCATCCTGCTGGTGGTCATCCTGGCTCCGGGGCGCCCGTGGATGCTGATCGTGCTGCTGCTGATTCCGGCCTGCCTGATGCCTTCGTGGCTGATGATCAACGGCCGCAAGCGCAAGAGCCTTATCCCGGTCCTCAAGCAGACCGGCCTGATCAACCTCGGCTACAGTCTGCTGTTCTCACTGGGCCTGGTGCTCAGCCACGGATTCTAGGCTGCACGGAAACTAGCTGCGGGCGTTGGGATCCTTGGCGTCATTGCTGATGGCGATGTGCGGGTTCGCGTCCAGCAGCGAATCCTCAGCGTGGGCGTCCTGCACTTCACCGGCCGAACGGAGGGGCTTGGCCTTGCCGGAGAACCGGTGATGCAGGGCAGCCGCGGCCTCGTCCCGCTGCTTCTGGAAGAAGAGGTAGCTGACTGCGAAGGCGATGAGCGCAGCACAGATGACGGCCATGAGAACGCCCAACTGAAGGAGCGTGAAGAGCACGAATAACGGCGCGAAAAGCGCCAGTCGGATCAGGGAATATTTCAAAAAGGCCACATTCAAGTTTAGCCGCCTCCCGCCCGAGGTACCGCGGGCCTCCTAACGATAGACTTAATGACATGCTCCTCCGTGTGGCTTTGGCCGTGGCAGTCCTCGTCATCTTTGTGTATGGCCTCGTGGACGTGATCCGGACTGACGGCCGTCAGACGCGCGGGATCTCCAAACCCGCGTGGATCGTGGTCATGATCGTCCTGCCTGTACTGGGCGCCATTCTCTGGCTGCTCATTGGGCGGCCACGCGACACGTCCCCGCAGCAGCAGAGCTACCGCCACCCCACAGCTCCCGACGATGATCCGGACTTCCTCCGCAACCTTGAGGTCCGCCGCCGTAACGAGGCCGAGGCCGCCCGCCTGAAGAAACTCAAGGACGACCTGGCTGCCAAGCCAAAGGACCAGGACGACGGTGGTGGCAAAGACAAGCATGACACTGACGAGCACGACACCGACGGACTGAAGTAGGACCGGCAGCAGACCGGCGCCCTTAGCTGGGTTCCAGCCGGCGTCTGCCGTTACACGGGCTGGCGTTGGCGCCCGCGGGCCGAAAATTCGGCCAGCAGACCCTCACAGCTGCGAATGACAACCCGGCAGGCATCAAGTGCTGAGCGGTCGGTCAACGGGTTTTCAGCCACCGCCCGCCACCTAAGCAGATAGCGGCGGGCTTCGTCGGCCAGTTCGTCGAGGGTGGCGCCCTGGTCCATCCCCAACCGCACGTGGGAAGCAGCGCCCCAGCCTCCAACCAGGCCCTCGGCCTCCATGCCCAGCTCAGGGCTGAGCGGCACGCCTGCGGTCCGGAGCATAGCCAGCAGCCGCAGTTCCCGGAATTCATGCGCGTTGGCATGCAACCGCTCCAGGGTTGCAGCCAGATGTCCGGTCCCCGGGCGGGGCGATGTGCGCAGCAGTGACTCCACACCCACAAGGGCCGTCCGTGCCTTCAGCACCTCAGCGCGTGCCTGGAACTGTCGGCCAAGCAGGTCCAGCAACGAATCCAGGCCACTGCGCCTGACGAGCTCGTGTGCCAGCGGCGTAGGTTCATCGAATCCATTCGGAATCAGGACTACCGCCAGCCGGATGCCGAACAGCCCGTACCTTGCGAGCAGGGAGCTCCTGGTCCCGGACGTCAACCCTTCCGGAATGGTTGACCGGAGGAACCTGTCTGCGGAGAGCAGCATCTTTTCGCGGTCAGCACGGTTCAGGCCGGCCAGCAGTTGGAGTGCCGCAAAGTCCTGCTGGCGCATCGTCCGGGCGCTCTGGGCAAGGAGGCCTGCAACCGGGACGACTCCCAAAGCCAGCTTCCGCAGGCCTTGGTCCCTACGGTACCTTTCCGCAATTTCCCCTGCCGAAAGCAGCGAATCAATGCGGCCGGCACCCATCTCATCGGCCCTGGACAGCACCGCGATTGCGTTGACTGTGCCCGATTGGCCCGCTTCCGTATCCCGGAAGGATTCGAGGAACCGCATGTCTGATGCGTGCATGTGGCGCATCAGGTAGATGATGGCATCCGCTTCCGACGGAGTATCCGCCGGAGCCAGGAAGCTGTGGGACCGGGCAGATACGTCTTCGGAGAGCGAGGCGAGGCCGGGGGTGTCGATCAGGGTCATGTTCCGCAGGGTTGGCGACGGCCACTCCACGTCCAGCCTGTCGACGTCCCCGGCCTGTGTATCACCCAGCACGAACACAAGGCGTCCATCCACGCGCTTCAGCGGCAAAGACCGGGGACTGCCGTGCGTGGGGTACAGGGTGATGCGGGGAGTTTGCCCGTGCCGGTACCACGTCACTATCCGGGTGCATTCCCCCGTGTCCGTGGGCGCTATCTCTTCGCCGATAATGGCGTTCAGAAGCGTGGACTTGCCGGCTTTCACCATGCCGGCGACGGCAACCCGCAGCGGCTCCGCAAGCCTGCGGGCAAAACCCTGGAGCACAGCGGTAATTGCGGGATCATCGTCATAGGCTTTCAATGCCTCCTGAACCAGGGCGGCGACCCCGGCGACGGTTGTACTGCCAGTCATTGTGCTCCCGCAGACTTCAATCCATCGACATCCCGGACCTCCACAGAGACAGCCTCTGCTGCCCGGCGAAGTGCGTCCACTTTCCTGAGTTCCGCTTTGATGTTAGAAATGCGGGCGTCCCTTTCCAGTGCATAGATCGTGGCAGCTTTTTGGGCTGCCGCCACTGAATCGGTCAGCGACCGGTGGTGCTCGTCCGCTATCTCGGTGAAGTGATCCCGGATGGCGCGCTGGACGAGCCGCAGCCGGTCTTTCAGTTGCTTGCCAACCTGGAAGGTTACGTCGTCGAGCTGCCGCCTGATCAGGGCCTTGGCTTCGTTTTGCCGGCGCTTGAGCCGCGCTTCCTGGTCCTCCCGGTAGGCCTTGCGTCCGAGCAGAAGGCCTGCGCTTAGGGAGAGTGGGTTGATCAGTGCCATGCCGAAGATGCTGGTCAGGAGCCCGAACATGAGCACGCCGCCGTAAGACCCGCGCATGCCGATCAGCACTTTTTGCACAGGGTTAAGGTGTCCATCGTCCATGTCCGGCATGACATCCACCGGGTCCAGGACGTCACCGGAATCGGAGACGCGCATCTCGGGCAGCGTAACGTCCTCCGCGGCGAAGTGTTCAGCCACCTGGGCAGCCAACTCCTGCGCACGCTCGCTGGTTAAGACGAAGGTGTCGGAAATGGCGGCGGCAGCGCGTTCCTCCAGCCACTTGGAAAACTCCACCCAGATGGGTCCCGGGTCCCCCTGGTCAATGGCGGTCTCAGCTTCCCGCTGGATCCGGCGAAGGCGGTCCCGAAGGTCGTATTCCATATCGGCGATAAGGTCGCTGATACCGTCGTTGAGCGTAATTTGCCAGCGGGCGGAGCGTTTCCGGAGGTCGTCAGCCTCAGACTTCGCCAACTCCAGTCGCGCAATCATCCGAGGGGTGTCCTGGGGATTTTCGAGTGCCTGGACCTCGGATTGCAGGGACAGGCGAAGATGTTCAGTGACCGAGAGCAGGTCCTGGCTGACGGACCGGCGTTGAAGGCGCTGCGCCTTCCCCAAGATTTCGGTGCGAAGGTGGGTAATCAGCTCGGGGAAGCCGGATTCCGCGTTCAACTCACTGTCCTGCAGGCGTGCTGCCTCAAGGCGGAGGTCGGAGGACACGGGAAACAGCGGAATATCGGGGGCAAGGTTAGCCAAGTGGCCGCGATCCGTCTCTTCCACCCGCCGCCAGTCCGGGTAGAGGTCTGTCTTGGACAGGACTGCAAAAACGTTGGGGGTGATCCGCATGGCTTGGCTGAGGAAGCGCAGTTCCGGTGCCGTGTACTCCTGCGAGGCGTCCGAAACCAGGAGCATTGCATCCGCTGTGGGCAACGCGGTGAGCGTGGTCAGGGTGTGCGAAGACCCCATGCCCCCCACGCCCGGTGAATCTATGACGGTGAGACCGCCGGCCAGGATCCTGCGTGGCAGGGATACCTCTGCAGCAATGAGCTTCTTGTTGTTGCCCGGATTCCCCTGTTCGGAAACATAGGCGGGAAGATCGCCAATAGGGATTGGCTGGCGTTCAACAGTACCTTCGTCACTGCCGTCCCCGTCTGCTTTGGAGACCAGTATCGCGGCGGAGGCCGGATCCCCATAGCGGACAACCGTGGGGACGGAGGTGGCGATGTCGTCGTCAACGGGGCAGACGGGTGCAGTGACCAAGGCATTGATCAGCTTGCTTTTACCTTGCTTGAATTCACCCACCACGATGACCCGGACGCTGGGATCCTTGAGCCTCCCCAGAGTCTGGTTCAGGCGTTTGCGGAGATCCGCACGCTCCCCGGTGCCCACCAGTTGGAGGCCGTGATCCACCAGTCCGATCAGATGCCCGGCCGTCACCGAAGTTGTCGGTTTTGCCGGTTCTGCTTCTGCCACAGCGTGTCCTTAGCGTGGGTCTCCTGCCGTAAGGTTACAACCTCCAGAGCCGGCCGTTAGAGATCAATCACCGAGTGGTCCTCTTCCTCGAAGTCACCGCCCGTATCCGTGTCATCGATTACGGGGTGGTCGTCTGCGGTGAACTCAAGCTGGCTGTCCGTAACCATATCCTCGTTGTAGGCCACCTGCGGCTCGTCGGTGGTGTGTCCGGCATTTTCCAGATCGGCATTGACACTGGCATCCGTGGTTTCGTCCTCAGTGAAGGAATCGACGATGGAGTTCTCCCAGTTGTTCACATCACCCAAATCGTTCAGGCCGGCATTGATGCGGGCATCAGTGCCGAAGGCGTCCTCAAGCCAGACATTGCCCATGTTCATATCGCTGTCGGAAGCACCGGCACGATCGCTCGAGGCAACCACTGAGTAGTTATCGAACCATTGCTCCACGTCGCCATCCGCCCAGATGTTCTGGCTCGCGGACTGGTCGGTGATGGTGCTGGGGTCGTAGGCGGTGGAGGGGTAAGAGTAGTTGTTCACTACGTGCTGGAGCTGTTGGACCGCGTGGCCATGATCGTCGTGGCCGTGTCCGCCGCTGCCTGGAAACGGGCTCCAGGCGCCCCCGACGTGGCCGTTGCTGGAGTCACCGCCGCCCGTGCTGTAGTCCCGGTCGAAGCGGGCGGCGTTGATGGTGACTGGTGCGTAATCCAGGACAACGGGCATCGCGGCGTCCACGTCCGCGGAGGAGACCTCACCCAGGCCGTGTTCCTCTAAAACGCCTTCCGGATCATTCAGGAAATCCTGCGCCGCCTGGCGGTCAGCAAAGAGGTTCATCAGGAACTGGACGACATCCTTTGCAACTGTCATATGTTGGTCCTCACATCTTCTCGGTGTTGCGGTTCGCAGGGGTTAGTCTTGGCGCGGATTATCGGAGTTCAGGGCAAGGCGCAGCTTCGCCAGCAGGTCCGAGCGGTTTTCCGCTCCCAGCCGGCGCCGCATCCGGGCAATATGATGCTCGGCGGTCCGGGGGGAAATATAGATGGCTTCGCCAATTTCCCGGTAGGTCTTGCCGTCGAGTACAAGCCTGGCGACTTCCTTTTCCCGCTCACTCAGCCCCGAGGTATCCGGCTGCATGCCGTCACCTGTCTCAGCGGTGTGGGCATTACGGGACTCGGATGTTACGGACGTGCCGGGGTTCGCGGAGCCTCCTTGCGGATGGAGGTCCCGGGCGCAGGACAGCAGGCGCACCATGTCCTTGCGTTCATCTGCCTTGGCGGCGGCGTGCCCGGCAAGCCTGGCTCCTTCCCAGGGCATTCCCACCCTGCCGAGGCCGCGTGCCGCCGTCTCTACGTCGGCAGGATGAAACCTCTCGGCCAGCACGGTAACCCATGCCCTGCCGGCGGCGGCGAATACGGCCGCGAGGTGGCTTTGTCCTGCGTCCCGGGCCAGCGCCGCCGCATGGGGTGCCAGAGCGCCGGGGCTTTCGTTCAGCAGGGCCGCCTGCACGGCCGACCAGTGGAACGGTACAGCCCACAAGGGTGGATCTCCCAGCCTCTCCAGCAGGGTCCACACCTCATTAAGATAAATGTTTATCCTGTGGCTCTCCCTAAGGCGCGCTGCCGCGATCATCAGTTCACCCCACGGCAGGAGGCTGTACAAATCCACCGCCGTGTGAAGTGTCGCTTCACGTGCCCGGCCCCAGGCCTTGACGAGCACCGGAATATCGCCGTTACGCCGTGCGAGGCCCACCTCCAGGGCGGAGCAAAGGAACTCGTCCCGTGGCACCAGGGGCCAGTGGTTCGCTTTCGATGCCTCGTTGATTGCGAGCCGTGCATCCTCGAGCCTGTCCTGCATCATCATTGACCACGCCTGCAGCAGGTACAGTCTCGGCTTGGACGCATCGCCCCCCTGGCCTGCGGCGGCTGCGGACCGGCACACGCTTTCAGCCAGGCCTGGCTCTCCGCTGTGCAGGGCTACCAGGGCTGCGAGCGCAGCCGGCGTTTCGGGCAAAGGAAGCGCGCTGCCCGATGCGTTAAGCATGTCGGAAGCATGGATGAGCATCGGTAGGCTTTGGTGCGGATCCGGTGCCAGTGCTTCGAAGATACCTTTGCCGGTTTGCGCAAGCGCATTGGCGACCAGGGTAGGGGAAGCCGGCGGCGCATCAGCGCGGAAGAGGGCTTCCGCACCGGCAAAGTCGCCGCAGCCAACCAGGGCAACGGCGGCAAGGGGCGCGGACGGGCCTGTCCGGGAGGCTCCCAGCCAGTTGTAGACATCAGCTCCCCGGGCCAACATGCCTCGCTGGCCCCATACTGCGGCAGCAACATCAGCGCCGCGACGCACGTCAGGGGGATCCTCCTGTACCAGGAGGCAGTCCACGATGCGGGTGGCTGTGTCAAGATCGCCAACGGCCGCGGCAGCCTGGGCCCGCCGGGCCGCAGTGGCTTTCTCATCGGCGCCTGCCAGGAGGGCTTCGTCATAGAGCTGGTACGCCAGTCCGGGGTTGTGCTCAAGCGCCTTGTCGCCGCTGCGCTCCAGTTCCGATGCGACCCGGCTATCGGCAAGGCCAGCGCGGGCAAGTTCCCGGGCGAGATCGCCCAACGGCTGGCCGGTCGCCTTGTACGCCGTTACGAGCTCGCGCTGGAGCGCATGCACTTTGGCGGTGGGAGCGACAGCGAGCAGGGCATGTTGCGCCGGGCCTGCGACGGTTCCATCAGAGGTCAGGAGGCCGGAGGACTCTGCCCGTTCTATGAGGGCGTCAAGGCTCTCCACTCCTCCTTTGTCGATCTTCCGCTGCAAATCGGCAGGCAGCGGCACCGGCAACGCAAAACCCACCGACAACGCGAGCAGCAATTCCCGGACGGCTGCGTTCTCACCCTTGAGCTGCCGGGCTACGAGTTCCGCGACATGAGGCGGCTGCCCCTGATGGTTCAGCCCTGAAGGAAGGAACTCCGGCTCCGGCACGCCTGTCACATGGCCAACCATCTTAGGCCGCCGGCGTTGTTGTTGTCGTGACGGAAGCGGTGCCGGCCGGACTGGAGTCTGGGCTGACTCCGGCCATTGGCGATGCCGTATCCACAGTCGCCCCCGATGCCGGTGGCTCCGAGCTAGGCGCACTATGCGTCATGGGTGGGCTGGTAGTGGGATCGGTCACGGACGGATTAGACGTCGGGTCCGGCGTAGTGGGTTCTGTAGTAGGGTCCTGCGGTGGCGGATCGGTCGTAGGATCCTGCGATGGCGGATCGGTCGTAGGATCCTGCGATGGCGGGATGCCCGTCTCCGCATCCGTGGGAACCGGATCGCTGGTGACCGGGACAGGCGTATCGACGGGGTCGCTGGCGCCGTACGGCGTACCAGGTCCTGACGGCGTTTCCTCTGCAGGGCCACCACCGGCGTCCAAGGCAATCACCGGGCTGCCGGGAGGCGCTTCGCCCGCAGCACTGTTGTCCGTGACTGTTCCTGAGGACCGCTTGGTGGGTGAGGCTTCTACCTCGAGGCCCGCTTCCTGGGAGGAATCGGGCATCGGTACGGCAGGCTGGATGGCTGCCAGCGGCACGTCGGCCTGCCCTGCTGCCCCGGCAGCAGGGCCAAAGGTGTTACTGCCGCCGGAAACTCCTTCGCCCGCTTTCTTGCCGTCGGAGGCACCAGCCTCCGGCATGAATACTGTGGTCAACTTGGGGAAGCCTTCCGGCCCCTGCGCCGCGTTGGCGGTGAGGACCGTGAAGAAAGCAGCGGCAGCGGCGATGGCCGTAAGCCTCACCCTCGGTTTCGGCGCATGCGCTCCACCCCTGTCCTGGTGGCCCCTCCGATGGGCTGATCCCGCGGCCGAATTCGCAGCCGTTGTGGTCTTGCGCGACCAACTGGCACGCCGTAAGGGCAGGTTCCCATCCACTGGGCCTGGACTGACCGCAGTTTCTTCAGGTGTAGCGGCCGCTCCTGGAGCGGGCTGTCCCAGCACGGCGGACACTGCGGCGCCCAGGCAGATGGATGACTTGGGATCGGCGTCCACGGCGATGGGCCGCTCAAGCTGCTCCGAGATGAGCTGCGCCACGAGGGGGATGCGTGAGGACCCGCCGATGAGCAGGACGGCAGTAAGGTCCGCTGGCTCCAGCTCCAGCTGAAGCAGCGACATTTCCAGGGCGTCTACGGTGTCCCGGATGGATTCTTCGATCAACGTCTCGAATTCGGCGCGGACAAGGCGGACCTGCTGCTGGATGCCCGGCAGGAGCACGGAGATGCTGGCCTCGCTGTCCGAAGAGAGAGCTTCCTTGGCTTCCACGCACTCCCGCCGCAGCCGGGTCAGCGCTGCGAGTACACCCGGCTGGGCGGGGTCGAGGGCGGCCAGCGCGCCGCCGGTGCTTTCGCCCACGTAGCGGAAGACAGCCGCGTCAAAGTCGGCACCGCCGAGGTCTTCAATGCCTTCCGGGCGCCCCAACAGGTCAAACCGGTTGCCGCCGGCTTTGCGGAGGACAGCGGTATCGAAGGTTCCGCCGCCGAGGTCGTAGACGGCGATGGTGCTTCCGTCCTCCACCCGCACCTGCGACGCGTAATGCAGGGCAGCGGCTTCCGGCTCTGTCAGCAGGGTAACGTTTTCAAGCCCTTTCGCGGCCAGCGCATTCCTGATGACGGACGTCCGGTGGCTGCCCCAGGAGGCCGGGTGGGTCAGGACGATTTCCGACGGCGGGCCGCCTTCGCGCTCCGCGGCGCGGTCTGCCACCCAGTGGGCCATGGTGGCGAAGACCTCTTCGGGAGGAAGGGACAGCGCACCGACGCATATGGGTACGGCGTCGCCAACACGGCGTTTGAACTCCCGCACGACGCGCCCTGGAGAATCGAGCCCGCGGCGTTCGGCGGCCTCCCCCACCAGGATGGGGCCTTCCTCCGGGTAATACACCACGGAAGGCACGGCGGAGCCGCGAAGGCCCAGCGGCAGGCACTCCGGAACAGCTGTTGCTCCTTGCTGAGATCGGACAACGGCAGCTGCCGTAAAACTGGTCCCGATATCAACCGCGAGAACGTAGCTCATGGGTACCTCAAAAACGCACGTCTCGCCTGCAAACTTCATCACGGGCGAACGTCACAAACGTAGCATCACCAGCCGACGGGGAACACCCCTATTGCTACATCGATTTGATCCCGCACGCGGTACCACGTGCGTTCACATAAATCTTCTGCTCAGAGGCCCGAATAGGAATGGAGACCGTTGAAGAACATGTTCACGATGGTGAAGTTGAAGACGACACAAAGGTAGCCAACAATCGAGAGCCAGGCCGCCCGGGTGCCGGTCCAGCCCCGTGTTGCGCGGGCGTGCAAATATCCGGCATATACAACCCAGATAACGAAGGTCCAGACTTCCTTGGTGTCCCAGCCCCAGAACCGGCCCCAGGCCTTTTCTGCCCAGATGGCGCCGAACATCAGGGTGAACGTCCAGCCGATAAAGGCAATGGCATTGATGCGGTAGGAGAGGTTTTCCAGGCTGAGTGCCGACGGCACCAGGCGCATGAAGCCGAGCTTGTCCGCGCCTCCCGCTGCCACAGTTTTCTGGCGGTGGGACTGGACCAGCTGCAGGGCGGACATCGCGAAGGTCAGGGTGAACAGCGCGGACGAGAGCACGGCGATGGAGACGTGGATGATCAGCCAGTAGCTCTGCAGCGCGGGAACCAGGTGTCCCACCGGCGTCCAGTACGCCACGGAAGCAGCTACCAGCATGATGATGGCCAGGCCCACCACGAAGGTGCCCAGGAAACGGAGGTCGCGGCGGATCAGCACCAGCAGGAACACTGCCACCGCCACGAAGGCGCCGGTAGTGAGGAACTCGTACATGTTGCCCCAGGGCACGCGTCCGGCCCCCAGGGCACGGGTGATGACACCGGCACCGTGGATCAGCGCACCCAGGACGGTCAAGGCCACCGCCACGCGCGCCGGAGCGCGGCGGTCGGCAGCGTATTTCATGTCGGCGTCGGCGGTGATCGCTCCGCCGGCCCCCGCGCCTGCGTTCTTTGCCGTGGACGACGACGGCCGCTCGGCCCTGCCGGCAGGCCCACCGAGGCGCGAATCACCAGGGCGGGAAGGAATGGAGGACGATTCAACCGTCCCCGACGCAGCCCCTGCCCCCGCTGTCACGGGAACTTTGGCGGCCTCTTCTGCCTGCGCCGCTTTGAGGTCAATGGCCCGCAGCGCTTTACTGCTCTTGGCCAGGTCCCAGGCGAACGCAATAAAGGCCACGGTGTAGGTGCCCGCCGCCAGCAGCATAAAGAGTTCGCTGTACTGGCCCATGGTTTCGTTAATTCCAAACGGCATTACTGGTCCTTTTCGGGCCCTGTGGGGCTTGCTGGGGTGGTGACTGTGCCTGGCGTTGTGGCGGCGCCCGCGCCATTGTCGGGCCGGGCGCTGAAATATTGCCGGGACGGCGGGACGCTGTCCCCTTCAGGTTCCGCGGGAAGCTGCCACTCTTCGGACAGCAGCTTCCGGAGGGCGGCTGCCTCGGCAGCCAGCCGGTGGTCCTCGCCGCGGGCCAGGAGCCCGTATTCAGCCATGATGCGGCCATCAGCGTGGGTGCCCGTCCGCACCCACGCCCGGCGGCGGTTGACGTAGAGGGAAACGATGAGGCCCGCTACAGCGAGGAGCGCGAAGATCAGGGCGTAGAGCTGGCCCGGGTTGTGGTGGATGTCCACACCAATATAGCGCTTCACGCCGTCAAAGCTGATGGTGCCCTTGCCGTCCGGCAGGGTGTAGGAGGAGCCGGGCGCAAGGGTGATGCCGCCGGCGTCGAGGTTCCGGGCGTTCAGGGGCGTGAGGTCCTCCACGTCGAGTTCGAAGACGTTCTGGGGAGCGCCATCATCCAGGCCCAGGTCGCCGAAGTAGGAGTTGAGGGTCAGCTGGGGGTTGAACAGCTCGGGGTCGCCGCTGAAGGACACGCCCTCGTCGGTGATGAAGGCGGTGGGCAGGAAGAAGCCTGCAAAGCCCAGCTGGTCCGGCTTGGCATCCGGAACCTTGATGACCACGGAGGAGTAGTAGTTGTCCCCCTGGAGCTTGGCCACCACCGGCCCCTGCATGGCCACGTTTCCTGCGCCGTCCCGGATGGTCACCACGGGCGCATAGCCGTTGCCGGTGAGATACATGCTGGTACCGCCCAGGGTGATGGGGTCGTTGACCTTCAGGATCTCCTGTTTGGCGGGCGCCTCCGGATCCTCCCTGGTGGTCACCGTGGCAGTAAAATCGATGGGCTGGCCGATCTTGCCCTGCGATTCCCGGTCGAATGTAATGTCGAACTTGTCCAGCTTGACCGAGTACGGCTGCAGCTGGCCGGACTGGAAGTTGGTGCCCGGGGTGAACTGGTCGTAACCCACAAGGGTGTTGACGAAAGTATCCCCCTCAACGAGGATCCGCTGGCCGCTGTAGCCGAACAGCCCGCCGATGGCCACCGATACCAGCACGCCGATCAGCGAGGTGTGGAAGACGAGGTTTCCCACTTCCTTCAGGAAGCCGCGTTCTGCGCCCAAGGACGGCCGCGCGCCGTCGTCGTCCCGCACCTCAACGCGGTAGCCGCGCGTCTTCAGCAGCCCGGCGGCGCTATGGATGGCGCCCGACGCCGGGAGGCCGGCGTCGGCGGGAATCACCAGTGTGCCGTACTCGGGAAGGCGGGAGAGCCGCTTGGGGGTCCGCGGCGGCTGGGAGCGCATCGCCTTGTAGTGGGCGATGGCCCGGGGCACCACGCAGCCGATCAGGGAGATGAACAGCAGGAGGTAGATGGCCGAGAACCAGGCTGAGGAGTACACGTCGTACAGCTGCAGGGAGTCCAGCAGCTTGCCGTAGTCCGGGTTGTCCTTGATGTACTGCGTGACAACGGACGGGTTGGCCGGGCGCTGCGGAAACAGGGAACCCGGGACGGCCGCCACGGCAAGGAGCAGCAGCAGGAACAGGGCGGTCCGCATGCTGGTCAGCTGGGTCCACGCCCAGCGCAGCATTTCCCTCGGCCCCAGGGCGGGCAGCGCTGCGTCCGCCTTCGCCTCGGCTACCGGGGCGGAAGACTTCTTTTCTACGTTCACACGCTCGCTCATCAGATTGGCAACTTCACGTCCGTTTGGAACCAGTACTGCAGTTCTGTCACCCAGGTCCCCCAGACACCGCTGGCCATCAGCAGGCCCAGCACCACCAGGATGCCGCCGCCGGTGCGCTGGATGGCGAGGCGGTGCTTGCGGAAGAACGCCAGGACACCCATCCCCCGGCGCAGCGCCAGTGCGATCAGCAGGAACGGGATCCCCAGGCCCAGGCTATAGACGAAGGCCAGGAAGGCGCCTTTGGCGGCGGAGGACCCGCCCGAGAGGCTGAGCAGCTGGACAGCCGAGTAGGTGGGCCCGATGCACGGGGCCCAGCCCAATCCGAAGGTAAGGCCCAGCAATGGTGCGCCCCACAGGCCCGCCGGCGGCTTCGCGTGGATCTTGGCGTCACGCTGGAGCCAGCTGAAGCCGCCCATGAACACCACGCCCATGATGATCACCAGGAGGCCCAGGAGCTGGGTGATCCAGGCGTTCTGTGAACCGGTTATCAGGGTGCCCAGCTGGCCGAATGCACCGCCCAGCAGGACGAAGATCACGGAGAAGCCCAGGACGAACAGCCCGATCCCCACCAGCATGCGGCCGCGCTTCTGCTTCTGCAGGTCCACGCCGCTGAGCCCCGTGACGTACCCCAGGTAGCCGGGCACCAGGGGCAGGACGCAGGGCGACAGGAAGGAAACCAGTCCGGCGAGCAGTGCCACCGGAATGGCAAGCAGGAGCGAGCCGTTCAGGATGGCTTCGGCAAAGGGGCTGTTCACGGTCCGGGCCCGCCCGCTACTCTGCCACGGCGGCAGTAATGAGGGCCTTGAGGGTGCCCTTCTGGATTTCGCCCAGGACACGGGATGCTACACGCCCCTGCTTGTCGAGGACCAAAGTGGTGGGGACGGCTCCCGGCGGAACCAGCCCGGCCACGGACAGCAGGACGCCACCGTTCTTGTCGTCGAAGCTCGGGTAGGTCAGGTTGAACGTCTTGTCGAAGGCTTCAGCAGTTGCCTTCTCATCACGGAGGTTTACACCCAGGAACTGCACGCCCTGGTCCTTGAACTCCTGGTGGAGCTCCTCGAGGATCGGCGCCTCCACCCGGCAGGGCGCACAGGCGGCGAACCAGAAGTTCAGCACCGTCACCTTGCCCTGGAAATCGGCAGGGGTCACGGTGGTGCCATTGAACAGCGTGCCAGTGATCTGGACGGCGGACTTGCGGTCCCCTGCTGCGAACTCCGTAACCGAACCGTCCCCTGCCACGTAGTTCTTGTTGTCCCCGGCTTTGGCCTGCTGCGCCAGCGCATCCTCCTGGGCACACGCAGAGAGTCCCATGGTCAGCGCGGTCAGGGCCAGGCCGCCGGCGGCCAGGAGGCTGCGGCGGGAACTGATGGGACCTGTGCCTGACTGGCGGTTCCCGGCGTCCGGATTCCTGAAATTACTGTGGGTCACTACAAGGCTCCAGGGGTGCTGGCGGCACCGGGAAGAAGGGACGCGGCCGGCTCGCTGTACTGGACGCGCAGGAGTGAGCCGTCGCCGTCGAACACCAGGGACGTGATGGAGGTAAGGGTGCACTCCCGCTTGCGCGGGTCATGCCACAGAGGCTTGCCCTCGGCGCTGAGGCGGGTCGCCCAGATGGGAAGCTGATGGCTCACCATGATCGCCTCGGGGCCTGCCGTTCCGAAGTCGCCGTCCGCCAGGTCGATGGCGCGGGCCCGTGCTTCCTGGACTGCTGCCATCACCCTGGAAGCCTGCTTCTTGTACGGCTCGCCCCAGGACGGGCGCAGGGGGTTGATCAGCATGGGCCAGTGCTTGGGCCGGCGAAGCTCAGCTTTAGTGACCTTCATGCCTTCAAAGTAGTTTTCGGCCTCGATGATCCGCGCTTCGGTGTGGATCTGCAGGCGCAGCGCCTCTGCTGTGGGCGCGGCGGTTTCCTGCGCCCGGTCCAGCGGCGATGCTGCGAGGTACGTGATGCGGGCGCCGGCCGCGGCACGCCGGCGGAAGTGCTCGGCGAGCGTACGGGCCATCTCCCGCCCCAGTTCGGAGAGGTGGAATTCGGGCAGCCTGCCGTACAGGACGCCGTCGGGATTGTGTACCTCGCCATGGCGGAGCAGATGGACAGTGGCTTGGGGCATGTTTACCAGTTTCTCAAAGATGGCGTGCGATCCGAAATCTTCTACATTCAGTAGAACTGAAATTTATGAAGAAATGTTCCGAAGCCGGGAACAAAAGATGCATATGCATGCTTATAGTAGATGCAGCAGTTAGTTGAGGCTTCAACAGATGAAGGTTCAACGGCAAGACCGTCAACCGGCACGCAAATACTAAGGAGCATCATCATGGCACTTCCCGCAGACGTCACCACCGGCACCTGGACCCTCGACAACTCACACAGCGAGATCGGATTCACCGTCCGCCACGCAGGCATCAGCAAGGTCCGTGGCCAGTTCACCGAAGCCGCCGCCACCCTGGACCTCCCCGGGGACGTCACCGGCGCCAAGATCAACGCCACCATCAACACCGCCAGCTTTGACTCCGGCGATGCCAACCGCGACGGCCACGTCAAGGGCGAAGACTTTTTCGACGTGGAGAAGTTCCCCGAAATCTCCTTCGTCTCCAACGGCCTGGTGGCCAAGGGCAACAGCTACGAGCTCACCGGTGACCTGACCATCAAGGGCATCACCCGCCCGGTGACACTGGAGACCGAGTTCAACGGCGTCGCCGTGGACCCGTTCGGCAATACCCGGGCCGGTGTTTCCGCTGAAACAACCATCAGCCGCAAGGACTTCGGCCTCACCTGGAACACAGTCCTCGAGACCGGCGGCGTCCTGGTCAGCGACAAGGTTGCCATCAACCTTGAACTGGCCTTCATCGCTCCTGCAGCATAGTCAGCCGACGAACCCCCGGCACCGGTTTCTCCAGCCCGGCGCCGGGGGTTCCTTCTTTAAGTCCGTTCGCCCGCCTCCACGGGGTGCCGCGGAGCGGGGCTACAGTGAACGCCATGAGCAACTCTTCCAGCGGGCGGCGCAACGGTTTAGCCACGCTGTTTTCGGTGGCCGGCCGACCAACAGGACTTAAGGTCTCGTTCTGGATCTGGTTTGTCGGCGGCGTCCTGGGCGTCATGGGAGGACTGCTGGGAATGCTCGCGTCCCTGGTGCTCTTTGCCGCAGCACCCTCGGCCGCGGCCGCCGTCGTCACGCTGATGCTTTTGGCCGCCGCGGTGGGCGCCGCGCAGGTGGTCTTCGCCGTCAAGATGAAAGCAGGCAGGAAGTGGGCGCGGCTGGCCCTGACGGTACTTGCCGCGATCACCCTGGTCCTGGCTGTGATGAACACGGCAACCGGCGTGGGCCAGGGCGGCAACTGGGCCGCTTTCCTGATCAGCGCGGTGGCAACGGTGCTGATGTGGCTGCCGAATTCCCAGGCATGGTTTACAGCCGTTCCGGGCCGGAATACCTCCGCAGAATGACCCACAACGCCGCGGCCCGGGGGTACGGTTGACTTAAGCCATCCTGGGGGCAGGGCTACAGGACCGCTCCCGGCAGCCTCCCTGGAAACCGACACGCAGAAGGACCGCTCATGAGTACTCCTCCCGTCCCGCCTCCCGTACCCAATGACCCGCACTCCGGTGGCTCGCAGGACGGTAAGTCGCAGCCCGGCCAGCAGTCCGGAAGTTCGCAGTCCGGAAGCTCCCAGGCAGGTGACCAGTCCGGACAGCCCCGCTACGGCGAAAACGCTCCCCAGTACGGACAGAACGCACCACAGTACGGCCAGAACCCGCCGCAGTATGGCCAGAGCCCGGCAGCTCCCCAGTACGGACAGAACGCACCACAGTATGGGTCGCAGTTCGGCCAGAACCCGCCGCAGGGCCCCGGTTACGGGCAGCAGCCCTACGGCCAGTCCCCTTACGCCCAGTACCCGTCGGAGCAGCCGCAGCCTTCGGGGAGCAACGGCGTCCCCCAGCTCGTCAACATTTCGTTCTGGCTGCTGATCGCCTCCGCTGCCATCTTCGTCATCTCGATGCTCACCGGCCTCACCACGCTGGACGATCCCATATTCCGCCAGGCCTTTGAGGACCAGATTGAGGGCAGCGGGGCGGGAGTCACGTACGAGGATATGAAGGGCGTCATTGCCGGCACCCTGGTGGTGTTCGCGATCATCGGACTGGCCCTCTACCTGCTGGTGGCCTTCTTTGTCCGCAAGGGCAAGAACTGGGCCCGCATCCTGGGCACCGTGTTCGCGGCGCTTTCTATTTTCGGCCTCTTTGGTCCGCCCAGCTTTGCCACAATCGGCACGCTGCTGGGAATAGCCGCCATCGTGCTGCTGTACCTCCCCGCGGCCGCTCCGTATTTCCGGAAGCAGCAGCCCTTCGCCAACCCCTATGGCGGCGGCATGGGCAACCCCTACGGCCGGTAAGCACAAGCACCACACCTGCGGGCGTGGGTCCCGGAACTGCCATGAAAGCTAGGCGGTCTGCCCCGGGGCCTGCGCCCGCTGTGCGTGGTAGGCCAGGATCTGCAGTTCGGTGGCCATATCCACCTTGCGAAGGTTAACGCCCTCCGGGACCTGGAGCATCACGGGGGCGAAGCTCAGGACGCTGTGCACGCCTGCCGCCACCACCCTGTCGCACACTTCCTGTGCCACGGCTGCCGGGAGCGCCAGTACCACCATGTTGGCTCCGGTGCGGTGGAGTACGGTTTCCAGGTCCGCTACGTCGCTGACCCGCAGCCACCCCACCTCATTGCCCACCACCATCTGGTCGGCATCAAAAATGGCCACGACGTCGAAGCCGCGCGATTCGAAGCCGCCGTACCGGGCCAGGGCCTTGCCCAGGTTGCCGGCACCAACGATTGCGACCTTCCAGTCATGGGTCAGTCCCAGGGCCGCGGCGATGTGGCGGCTGAGGTACTGCACTTCGTACCCCACTCCCCGGGTGCCGTAGGACCCTACGTGGGACAGGTCCTTGCGCAACGTGGATGAACTTACACCTGAGGCTTCCGCGAGGGACTCGGAGGAGACGCGCTCCACGCCTTCCGCGAGCAACGTATTGAGGGCACGGAGATAGAGGGTCAGCCGGGCCACCGCTGCGGGCGGTATCTGTTTGGCTGGGGTGCCCGTGGCGCCCGGAAGATCCGGGACAGCCTGGGGGGTTGAGTCCAGCGAAGTCACCAGCCCCTCCCTTGAGTCGCGTTGTGACTCCACTCTAGAGCCCCATCGCCGGTGCCAACAAAGCAGATGCCATCACCGGCAACCCTTCCCTTTTACTGCGCCAATTCTTTATTGGGACATGGCCCGCTGGAGTACGCGGTGCAGCCGTGCTTCGTCAATCTTCCAGAAATCGCGCTGCACCCCGTCCACCAGCACCACCGGAATTTCTTCGGCGTAGCGTTCACGAAGTTCCGGCTGGTGGTCTACAGGTTCTTCGGTCCATTCAAGCCCCAGCGCGGCTGTGACACGCCCCACCGCCTGGCGCGCTTCCTCGCAGAGGTGGCAGTCAGCTTTGGTAATGAGGACTACGCGCGGGGTTGCCATGACTTAACCGTATCCCCGTTCGGGGTGCCCGGCACGCCGACCGTTTCCTGCCAGTGAATTGACTAGACTCGAAACCATGCCCGAGGAGAAGTACGTCGCCGTAGTCACCAAGCCGGTTGCTGCGCCGCAGCCCGGCGAGGCGGCGTTCTTCGATGTGGACAATACCCTGATGCGCGGTGCCAGCCTCTTCCACGTGGCACGCAAAATGTACCAGCGCGGGGCTTTCACCATGGCCCAGGCTGCCGGCTTTGCCTGGAAGCAGTTCAAGTTCATGGCGCGGGGCGAGAACATCGACGACGTCCATGCCGTCCGCGACTCTGCCCTGCTGCTGGCCGCCGGCATCACGGTTGATGACATCAAGGCCCTGGGCGAGGAAGTCTACGACGAGATGATTGCGTCGCGGATCTGGCCTGGGGCCAAGGCCCTGGCGGAGCAGCACCTGCGGGTAGGGCGGCGCGTCTGGCTGGTAACGGCCACCCCCATCGAGGTGGCTACGGTCATCTCCACCCGGCTGGGTCTCACCGGAGCCCTGGGCACTGTGGGGGAAATTGCGGAAGGCATGTACACGGGGCGCCTCGTGGGCGACATCCTGCACGGTTCCGCCAAGGCTGTGGCGGTCCAGGGCATTGCCGACGCCGAGGACCTGGACCTCAAGCGCTGCTGGGCCTACAGCGATTCCTACAACGACATCCCGCTGCTCAGCCTGGTGGGCCACCCGGTGGCCATCAATCCCGACTCCCGGCTCCGCCGCCACGCCCGTGACAACAACTGGCCCGTGTACGACTTCCGTGCAGGCCGCCGCGCTGCAACATTCGGCCTCAAGGCCGCCACCGCCGGCGGCGCCGTCTACGGCCTCTGGAAAGGCTTCGCCCGCATCCGCGGCCCCCGCATCTAGGTAGCAGCAGATGTCGTTATGAGCCTTCATAACGACATCTGCTGCTACCTGGTTGGTGCCTGGACAGCAAAATGCCCGCCGCCTCGGAAGGCGACGGGCATTTCTACGCTGTTTGAAGTATCTCTACTTCTTATTGCGGCGCTGGTGACGGGTCTTGCGAAGCAGCTTGCGGTGCTTCTTCTTGGCCATACGCTTGCGACGCTTCTTGATAACTGAACCCACGAAAGTTCCTTACAAACTAGATGCAGTACCTGTCTGATGGAAATGGTTCGTGGACAGAGCTACGAACTGAACAACTGACAGATTCTTACAATGACGTAAAACGTTCCTTAACAGGGTACCGCTTATCGGGAGGAGCTACTGACCGCAGGGCTCCCACCGGCGAAAATACCGGGTGTTGCGCTGGAAAAGGGCCTCACGCGGTCTCAGTGTGGCCGTCTACAACAGCACCTTTGAGGTACTGCTCCACGGCGTTCTCCGGAACCCGGTACGAGCGGCCGAAGCGCACAGCAGGCATTTCACCTGAGTGGACCAGCCGGTACACGGTCATTTTGGAGACGCGCATGACCTGGGCTACTTCAGCCACGGTCAGGAACTTCGCGTTTGAGAAGTTCTGTTCTGCCGACATTTCCCTATTTCCTTTGCTGACGGATGGACAACAGTGACCCCAGGTATATGCCAATGCGGTGTTCCGATGCTGAGCCATCCACCAACCACTTAACTAGATACTCTAGATGTTCCTGTGGCAGATGTGAAAGTAGCGTGCTCCCCTATTTGACCCCCCGGCGTTTACGGGCGGACGCGGCCAGCTGGTCCAGCACGGAGACGGAAACGTCCCATTCCATGCACGCGTCCGTGACGCTTTGGCCGTAGACGAGTTCCGCCCGGCCGGCCGCGTTCTCTGCGACATCGAGGTTCTGGGCGCCGCCCACCAGGAAGCTTTCCAGCATCACCCCGGCGATGGCCTGCGCGGATGTGCCGCCGTCCTCGAGCTGGGCGCCGATCTCCAGTGCGACCTCCGCCTGGCGGTGATGGCTCTTGCCGCTGTTGGCGTGGCTGGCGTCCACGATCAGCCGCGGGTTGAGGTGCTTGCCTGCCAGCTTGGCTGAAGCCGCCTCGACGTTGGCCGGGGAGTAGTTGGGTCCCTTGCGTCCGCCGCGGAGGATCACGTGGGTGTCGGGATTTCCGGCGGTGGCCACCAGCGCTGCCCGGCCGTCGCCGTCGATGCCGAGGAACGACTGTGCTGCACCGGCAGCGCCACACGCGTCGATGGCCACCTGCAGGTCGCCGTCGGTACCGTTCTTGAAGCCGATGGGCATGGACAGGCCCGACGCCAGCTGCCGGTGGATCTGGCTCTCCGTGGTGCGGGCACCAATGGCACCCCAGGAGATCAGGTCTGCCATGTACTGCGGGCTGATGGGCTCCAGGAATTCGGTGGCGGTGGGCAGTCCCAAAGCCGTGACCTGCTGCAGGAAGTGCCGGGCTGTCCGGAGGCCGGTGACCATGTCGTGGGTGCCGTCCAGGCGGGGATCATTGATCAGGCCCTTCCAGCCGACGGTGGTGCGGGGCTTTTCGAAGTAGGTCCGCATAACAATGAGCAGGTCTTCCCGGTGCTTTTCAGCCTGGCTGACGAGCCGTCGGGCGTATTCCAGACCGGCCTTGGGATCGTGGATGGAGCAGGGTCCCACGATGACCAGCAGGCGGTCGTCCACGCCGTCCATGATGGCGCGGACTTCATCACGTCCGCGTTCGACGACGTCCGTTACCCGCGCGTCCAGGGGCAGTTCCGCGATGAGTTCCTGCGGGGTGGGCAGCGCGGTGAATTCGCTGACGCGCAGGTTCGAGGTGGATTTTGCTGCGCCGGTACCGGCGGTGCTGGTGGCTGATGCTGTTGCGGTGCTCATGGTGGGTCCTGTTCCAGATGGGAAGCGGGCCCAGTTCAGAACCCGCCGGAGAAACGGCGAAGGGCAGAGAATGATCTCTGCCCTGTTGGCTCTGAAGGAAAAGTTGGATGCGTGTCAGTTAGACGCGGGCCCCTCCAGAGCCAACGAAAAATACGCATACCAACGGTTAGTCATGCCAGAGACCATAACCATGGTTCCGCCATCCACGCAAACCGGCGCCGTCATGTGACGGTTTGGGGCACGCTTCGGGCTCCCCGCTACCGGGACTGCAGGCCGGCCACCAGCTCTGCGTGCCTTTCGTCCGTGAGGCGGTACCAGTACATGATTCCGGCGGCCGCCAGCACCAGGGCAGCGGGCAGCAGGCCGGCAGCTGCACGGATGGCGAGGATGGCAGCGTCGGCCTGCTCGGGCACAGCGGAGGAATATCCTCCCCAGGCCAGGGAGAAGGCCACCAGGCCGCCGCCGAATCCCATGCCCAGCTTCCGGGTGGCGGCAAGGAGCGCATAGTTGATGCCCTGCACCCTGACTCCGGTTTTCCATTCGCCATATTCCACCGTGTCTGCGATCAGAGCCCAAGTGAGGATGCTGACCGAAGCGGAGGCAAGCATGGCCAGGACGATCCCGGCAACCGCGAGCCATGGCAGGCCTGCCGGAGTGAGGAAGACAATCAGTCCTCCGATGGCACCGGTGCAGCCGCCGGCCGTGTAGACAGCCTTCTTTCCCCACCTTGCTACGGGACGGGGCATCACGACGGCGAGCGTCAGGGTGATTGCCACCTGCGCGGCGGCCATAACCGGAAACAGGTCCACCCGGGACAGGACATCCCGCAGGTAGAAGAATTGGGCCGCGCCTGTGGCTGAGGTGCCGGTGACGAACAGGACCGAGCTGATGCACAGGACCACAAGCGGCGAGTTGGCTTTCAGCGCCTGGGTAGTTTGCCGCAGCGTGATTTTAGGAACGCTGCCCACGATCTGTTCACGGCAGACGATTCCCGTGAACAGGTAGAGCCCGGATCCGATGACGGCGAACACCACCGTCATCACGGTGAAGATCTGCTGCATGTTCCCGCCGGCGCCAAGGAGGGGCGCGATGAAGAAGCCCAGGGTTGCCCCCACGGACAACCCGCCGATGGTTCGTGCGCCGGCCAGCCGCGCCCGGTCCCGGGGGTCCTGGGTCATGGCTCCCACCAGGCAGCCGTAGGGCACGTTGACCAGGCTGTAGGCAAGGCAGACAAGCCCGTAGGTGCAGTAGGCATACAGCAGCTTCAACGACAGGTCCACGTCCGGAACATGGAACACTGCCGCGCCCAGCAGGAGCGGAACGAACCCAAACATCAGGAAGGGACGGAACTTGCCCCACCGTTTGCTTTGCACCCTGTCCACGATGCGGCCGGCGGCAATGTCGGTGAAGGCATTGAAGACCCGCGCCACTACCAGCAACGTTCCTGCGGCCGCAGCACCGATGCCCGCCACATCGGTGTAGTAGACGAGCAGGAACATATTTGCAGTGCTGATGATCATGCTGTTGGCCGCATCGCCGGCGCCGTAGCCCACAATGCTGAGCCTGCTGAGTTTCTTCATTGCTTCCCTGGCTTACGGGACTCAGAAACCGTTTTCTCAAGTCCACCACAGAAACTTACCCCAATATTTTGCGGAGAAACAACAGCTGCCGGATCCAGTGGTGTTCCTGGCCGCCCTCGTGGTTGTTGAACCTGTACACCTCGATCTCCTTGGCGGCGCCGCTTGTGGAGGAAGCACCCGTTCCCGAGCCGTAGGCGTTGAAGCTCGCGAAGACGGTGGACGGCGGGCAGATGTCGTCCATCTGGGCTGCGGAGTACAGGGCGGGTGCCTTCGCCAGGCGGGCCAGGTTGACGCCGTCGAAATAGCGCAGGACCTCCAGCACAAGCTCATGGCGGTTCCGGTGGCGCGCCAGGAACTGGGCGATCTCGGGGTACGGTCCCCGCGGGGTGATGTCGATGGCCCGGGGGAAGTCCTGGAGGAAGGGGACGTCCGGCAGCGCGGCGATGACGCCGTCGAGCCGTCCTGCAGCCAGGCCCGCGGTGGCCACCACAATGCCCCCGCCCTGGCTGACGCCGGCCAGCACAACCTTGGCGGGGTCAACGTCGGGGTGGGCCTGGGCAGCTTCCACGGCACGGAAGGCGTCCACATAGACCCGGCGGTAGTAGTAGTCCTCCCGGCTTGCGATGCCGCGGGTCATGAGGCCGGCGTGGGCCACGTCCCCGGCTGAGGAGTGCGGATCGGGCGTTTCACCCAGGGTGCCGCCGTAGCCTTGGCCGCGGGTGTCCATGATGAAGTGCGCGTAGCCCGCCTGCGCCCACCGGGTGTCCTGGTTGACCAGGCCCCGGCCGCCCGAGTAGCCCACATACTGGACCACCACGGGCAACCGGGCGCCGGCCGCCCGGTTCGCCGGAAGATGCAGCCACCCCTTAATGGGCGTGCCGCCGTAGCCGGCGAACGTCACGTCGTACGTGTCGATGACTGCCAGGTAGTTCTCCACCGGCTCGAAGGCCACGCCCAGCGGATAGGACCGGGCTTCCGCAATAGTTCTGTCCCAAAATGCCGCGAAGTCCTCCGGCGGCGTCACCTCCGAGGTGTAGTGGCGAAGCTGGGCAAGGGGAAGGTCGAAAAGGGGCATCGGCTATCCAATTCTGGCTTTCGAGGGGAACGGGGCGTGCAGGACTACAGGCGCGACAGCTCCGGCACGAAGACCTGCAATGGACTGCTGGCCGCAACCAGGGCGCGGAGTTCGGCCAGACCGCCGGAGACAGCGCCGGCAGCGCGCGCCTGTACCAGGACATTCCCCAACGCGGTGGCTTCCACCGGCCCGGCAACCACTTTTCGTCCCGTCACATCTGCCGTGAGCTGGCACAGCAGCCGGTTCTGGGAACCACCGCCCACCACGTGCACAACGTCAACGGAGCGGTCTGCAAGACGCTCGGCGTCGCGGATGGTGCGCGCGTAGCCGGTGGCGAGGCTGTCCATGATGCAGCGGGTAATGGCCGCGGGATCGTCGGGCAGTATCTCGCCGGTGCGGCGGACGGCCGCCCGGATCCGGTCCGGCATGTTGTCCGGTGCGATGAAGTAGGGATCGTCCGGGTTGATTTGCGGTCCGCCTGCAGGGAGTGCGGCAGCCGCCGTCAGAAGGGCGGTCAGTTCGGGCTGGAACCCTTCGGCTGCCCACGTCCGCTGGCATTCGCTCAGCAGCCAGAGCCCGCCCATGTTCCGCAGGTAACGGATCGTGCCGTCCACGCCGCGCTCATTGGTGAAGTTGGCTTCCCTGCTGGCCTCGGTGAGGACCGGGCGCTTGAGCTCCAGCCCCACCAGGGACCAGGTGCCGGAAGAGATGTAGGCAAAGTCCTCCTCCCGGGCGGGAACGGCGGCAACGGCGGAGGCCGTATCGTGCGATCCCACCGCCACCACCGTGGTGTCCTGGGGCAGTCCAACCTGGGCGGCGATGGCCGGCAGCAGCGTGCCGAAGGATTCGCCGGGCTGGATCAGCGGGGGGAACAGGTCCTTCCGCAGGCCCAGGGCCGTGAGGAACTCGGTGGCCCACTCCCCCGCCACGGCGTCGAACAAACCGGTCGTCGAGGCATTGGTGGCCTCGGTCCGGCGCTGTCCGGTCAGGAGGAAGGCGATCAGGTCCGGGATCAGGAGTGCCTGCAGCCCGTCCAGATTCCGTTCGGCGGCCAGCTGGTAGATGGTGTTGAACTGCAGGAACTGCAGCCCGGTGGTGCCGTAGAGGCGTACCGGGTCGAGTTTCCGGTGGACGGGTTCAACAGCGGCCCGGCTGCGCTCATCACGGTAGCTGAACGGTTGGGCCGTCAGCTTTCCGTCCCCGTCAACCAGGCCATAGTCCACGGCCCAGGTGTCGATGCCGATGCTGGCGACTCTTTCCCCCTGTACTGCAGCGACGGTGGCTGCGGCCCGGAGGCCCTCAAGCACCTCCGCGAAGAGGGCGTCGAAGTTCCAGCGGAGGCCGCCGTCGATCTCCACCACCCCGTTGGGGAAGCGGTGGACCACTTCGAGCTGCACGGTGCGCTCTTCCGGGGCCCGGCCTTCGGTGACCCGGCCCAGGATGACGCGGCCGGAGGAGGCACCGATGTCGACGGCGGCAAACGCCTTGCCGCCGTCGACACCGCTAAGCGACGTGCTCATCGCAGGAAGGCTGCGGCCACTCCCGCGTCCACGGGGATGTGCAGGCCGGTGGTGTGGGACAGTTCGTTGCTGGTGAGCACGGCTGCGGCGTTGGCCACGTGCTCGGGCAGGACCTCGCGCTTGAGCAGGGTGCGCTGGGCGTAGTACTCGCCCAGTTTCTCCTCGTCCACGCCGTATACGGCGGCGCGCTTGGCACCCCAGCCACCGGCGAAGATGCCGGAACCGCGGACCACGCCGTCGGGGTTGATGCCATTGACGCGGATACCGTACTCGCCGAGTTCCGCCGCGAGCAGGCGGACCTGGTGGGCCTGGTCTGCCTTGGTGGCGGAGTACGCGATGTTGTTGGGGCCGGCGAACACGGAGTTCTTGGAGGAGATGTAGATGATGTCCCCGCCCAGGCCCTGCGCGATCATGACCTTGGCCGCGGCCTTGGCCACCAGGAACGAGCCCTTGGCCATGACGTTGTGCTGCAGGTCCCAGTCCTTCTCGGTGGTTTCCAGCAACGGCTTGGAGATGGACAGGCCGGCGTTGTTGACCACCAGGTCCACGCCGCCGAATGCCAGGACAGCGGCATCGATGGCGGCCACAACCTGGGCCTCGTCCGTCACGTCGGCCTGCACGCCAATGGCGACGTCGGGCCCGCCGAGCTCCCCGGCGACCTTTTCGGCGTTCTCGAGGTTCAGGTCGGCGATGACCACGCAGGCGCCTTCCGCGGCGAGGCGGGTGGCGATGGCCTTGCCGATGCCGGACGCGGCGCCGGTGACCAGGGCAATGCGCGTGGCGTGGGATTTCGGCTTAGGCATGCGGGCCAGCTTGGCTTCCTCCAGCGCCCAGTATTCGATCCGGAACTTCTCGGATTCCTCGATGGGTGCGTAGGTGGAGATCGCCTCGGCGCCGCGCATCACGTTGATGGCGTTGATGTAGAACTCGCCGGCGACGCGGGCGGTCTGCTTGTTGGCGCCGAAGGAGAACATGCCGACGCCGGGAACCAGCACGATGGCCGGGTCCGCGCCGCGCAGGGCCGGGCTGTTTTCGTCCGCGTGGCGGTCGTAATAGGCCTGGTAGTCCTCGCGGTAATCCGCGTGCAGCTCGTGCAGGCGGGCGATCGAGTCCTCGATGGAGGCGTCGGCGGGCAGGTCCAGGATCAGCGGCTTGACCTTGGTACGCAGGAAGTGGTCCGGGCAGGAGGTGCCCAGGGCGCCCAGGCGCGGGTGCTCGGCGGCTTCCAGGAAGTCAAGGACGACGGCGTCATCGCTGAAGTGCCCCAGCTGCGGCTTGTCCGTGGAGGCCAGGCCGCGGATGACGGGTGCCAGCGCTGCGGCTTTGGCTTTGCGCTCGGCCTCGGGCAGTGCTGCGTAACCGGGCAGCCTGGATCCGAAGGGCTCGGCCTTGCTGTTGTCGCGGATGTACTTCTCGGCCTGTTCGATGATCCACAGCGAGTTCTGCTCGGCCTCTTCGGACGTGGCGCCCCAGGCGGTGATGCCGTGCCCGCCCAGGATGGTGCCGATGGCCTGCGGGTTGGCTTCCTTGATGGCGGCAATATCCAGGCCCAGCTGGAAGCCGGGACGGCGCCAGGGCACCCAGACCACCTTGTGGCCGAAAATCTTGGTGGTAAGCGCCTCGCCGTCCACCGCGGTGGCAATGGCGATGCCGGAGTCCGGGTGCAGGTGGTCAACGTGTGCGGCGTCCACCAGGCCGTGCATGGCGGTGTCGATGGAGGGAGCCGCGCCGCCCTTGCCGTGCAGGCAGTAATCGAAGGCGGCCACCATCTCGTCTTCACGCTCAACGCCCGGGTAGACGTTCTTCAGCGCGTTCAGGCGGTCCAGGCGCAACACCGCGAGGTTTTCCGCCTTCAGGGTGCCCAGGTCGCCGCCGGAGCCCTTGACCCACAGCAGCTGGACGTCCTCGCCCGTGACGGGGTCCTTCCCGGTGCCCTTCGCGGAGGTGTTGCCGCCGGCAAAGTTGGTGTTCCGCTTGTCCGCACCCAGGCGGTTGGAACGGGAAATCAGGTCTTCAACAGTCATGTTGGTGTTATTGGCTGTGGTGGTCATTTCTTAGGCGCCCCATCCGGCTTGCTGGCCGCCCACGCGGTCCTCGTTGATCTTCTTCTGGTAGCCGCTGGCCTTGAAGGCGGCCAGCGGGTCCGCGGGCAGGCCGCGGGATTCACGCCACTCGGCCAGGACTGGCCGGACGTCGGTGTAGAACGCGTCGTTGAAAATGCCGTTCGCTGCCAGGACGTCGCCGGTGCTCTGGGCCTCGCTCAGGGCGGCGGTGTCCACCAGCAGGGCGCGGGCCGTCATTTCCTGGACGTTCAGCACCGAGCGGATCTGGCCCGGGATCTTCTCTTCCAGGTTGTGGCACTGGTCCAGCATGAGGGCCACGCCGGAGTCCTTGCCGTAGCCGCCGCCGCGGATGACCTCGTACATGATGCGGAAGAGCTGGAACGGATCCGCGGCACCCACGATGAGGTCGTCGTCGGCGTAGAAGCGCGAGTTGAAGTCGAAGGAGCCAAGCTTGCCAAGGCGCAGCAACTGCATCACGATGAACTCGATGTTGGTTCCCGGGGCATGGTGGCCGGTATCCAGGCACACGAAGGCCTTCTCGCCCAGCGCCAGGGTCTGGGCGTAGGAGGTGCCCCAGTCCGGAACGTCGGTGTGGTAGAAAGCCGGCTCGAAGAACTTGTATTCCAGAACCAGGCGCTGCCCGTCGCCCAGGGCGGCGTAGATCTCCTGCAGCGATTCGGCCAGGCGGTCCTGGCGGCCGCGGATGTCATCCTGGCCGGGGTAGTTGGTTCCGTCGGCCAGCCAGATCTTCAGGTCCTTGGAGCCTGTGGCGTGCATGATCCCGATGCAGTCCAGGTGGTGGGCGATGGCCCGGCGGCGCACCGTTTCGTTGGACGAGGTCAGGGAGCCGAACTTGTACTCGTCGTCCTGGAACGTGTTGGAGTTGATGGTTCCCAGGCCAACGCCCAGGCCGGCCGCGTATTCCTTCAGGGCCGCGTAGTCATCCACCTTGTCCCAGGGGATGTGCAGGGCCACGGTGGGGGCCAGGCCGGTCAGTTCGTGGACCTTGGCGGCATCCGCCAGCTTCTCCTGGACGGTGCGCGGAGTGCCGGGGGTACCGAACACCTTGAACCGCGTGCCTGAATTTCCATAGGCCCACGAAGGGACCTCGATGGCAAGCTCCTCGAGCCTGCCCAGCGCCGTTGCTACGTCATTCATGATGGTTCTTTCCGGTGTCTTGTCATGCTGTGGTCTGTGGGTGTTTCGCCCCGCTGCTGGAGCCGGTTTGGGTCGGGCCGCCGGCCTCAGGAAGCTGAGCTCCCTGTGGCGGCGAGCTGGCTGTCGAGGTTGAAGACTTCCTCCAGGACCTGGAACCCTTCATCGGGTGCCTGGCCGGAGTCTTCGAAAAGCGTTGCCATTTCCGTCTGCCAGCGGGCGTTCACGTCGGTGAGGGCCATGCGCGCCCGGGCTGCGTCGAAGTCGTCACACTCCAGGTAGCCCACCAGGAGCCCGTCCTCACCCAGGAAGAGGGAGTAGTTGTTCCAGCCGGCCTCCTTGAGGGCGTGGAGCATCTCCGGCCACACGGCAGCATGGCGGCGCTTGTATTCCCCGATCAGCGCCGGCTGGACGGAGGAACGGAAGCACACCCTCATCTGGAACTCTCCTAAACTCGCGGATCTTTGAATCGTTTCATTGTTACGATTCAAAGTACTCTTGAACGTGAGTAGGTGTCAAGCATTCCGGCAGGTGGTTTCACGGACCGCCGGGAGTACGGCACACGGACCACAGCACGGAGAATCATGAACCGCTCAGCCAGCATCAAGGACGTTGCCAACCATGCCAGCGTGGCGGTAGGCACCGTCTCGAATGTGCTGAACTACCCGGACAGGGTGTCGCAGCGCACCAAGGAGCGGGTGCTGAAGGCCATCGATGAGCTGGGGTTCGTCCGCAATGATGCGGCCCGCCAGCTGCGTGCCGGACACAGCCGCACTGTAGGGCTGATCGTCCTGGATGTGGGCAACCCCTTTTTCACCTCGGTTGTGCGTGCGGCAGAAGACGCCGCCGCCCTGAACGGCAGCGCGGTGCTCCTGGGGGACAGTGGGCACGACGCCGCCCGGGAAGCCAACTACATCGACCTCTTTCAGGAACAGCGCGTCCAGGGCCTGCTGATTTCGCCCGTAGGCGACGTGACTGAGAGGCTGGACCTGCTGCGCGAGCGCGGCGTGCCCACGGTCCTTGTTGACCGGCTGGCTGACGAGGCGAAGTTCAGCTCGGTGGCAGTGGACGACGACGCCGGCGGTTACCTTGCTGCCCGGCACCTTCTGGACACCGGCCGCCGTCGGCTGGCGTTCGTAGGCGGCCCCACCTCCATCCGGCAGGTGGCGGACCGCCTGCAGGGAACACAACGTGCCGTCAAGGAGGAGCCGGACGCCACGCTGGAGGTGCTCACGTCCGAGGGGCAAACCGTCCTGGCCGGCCGCAGCGTCGGCAACATGCTGGTGGAGCGCGGCCGGGCGGAACTGCCCGACGGCATCTTCTGCGCCAACGACCTCCTTGCCCTGGGCGTCATGCAGTCCCTCACCATGACGCACACCTTCCGCATCCCGGAGGACGTCGCGTTGATCGGCTACGACGACATCGACTTTGCTGTTTCAGCCGTCGTGCCGCTGTCATCCATCCGGCAGCCCACCGAGGCGCTTGGACGGACTGCCATCGAGCTGCTGACTGAAGAAGTCGAGTCCCAGGTCCCGATGCACCGTGCAGTGGTGTTCACCCCGGAACTCGTGGTCCGCCAGAGCACCGGCCCCGCCGGGACGCCATAGGAGCGCTGAGGATCCTCAGGCCGCAATCAGGCCCCGCTCCTGCAGGTCCCGCCACAACTCTTCCGGAACCTCGGATGACATGCGCCCGGCGCTGTTACGGATTTGTTCCGGCCTGCTGGCCCCCACCGTGACGTTCACTACGGCAGGGTGCCGGAAGGGGAACTGGATGGCCGCGGTGGGCAGTTCGACGCCGTGTTCCTTGCAGATTCCCGCGAGCTGCCGTGCCCGCTGCAGGACCTCTTCGCTGGCCTGCGAGTAGTTGTAGTGGGCATCCGAAGGCAGCTCAGGCTTGGCAAGGATGCCGGAGTTGTAGACGCCGACGCTCACCACTCCGGTTCCCAACTCCAGGCAGCGGTCCAACAGTCCTCCGCCGGGGCGGCCGTCCGATCCCGGCTGTTCCAGCATGGTGAACCTGCCGGCCAGCATGAGCAGATCCAGGTCTGCCGCTTCCACGCACTCCAGGGCAGCGCCGGCAGTGTTGGTGCCGACGCCGATGGCCCGCACCAGGCCCTCGGCGCGAAGCTTCTCCAGGGCAGGCAGCGCGGATTTCACTGCATCTTCCATGCTGTACACATCGGGGTCGTGCAGATAGGCAACGTCGATGTAGTCGAAGCCCAGGCGTTCCAGCGACTGCTCGATGCTGCGCCTTACCCCTGCCTCTGAAGGATCCCATTCACGCCGGAATTCAGCCGGTACGTCAAAGCCCTCCGGATCGCGGGTGTTCCGGGTTGCAGGTGACGGTACCAGGACCCTGCCCACTTTCGTGGAGAGGATGAATTCGTCGCGTGGTTTGCCTGCAAGGACGGCGCCCATCCTCCGCTCGGAGAGGCCCAGCCCGTAGTGGGGTGCCGTATCGAAGTAGCGGATACCTGCATCCCAGGCGGCTTCCACCGTCCCGGCCGCCTGTTCATCCGGGATTGCGCGGTACAGGTTGCCCACCCCGGTACCACCGAAGCCAAGGCGGCCAAGCTGGTTCCGTAACTGCCCGTAGTCCTGGTTCATGGCACACTTCTTTCGCTCAGTTTCATCCCCGGCTCACGATGGCAGGAGCCTAAGGAGCCGGTGTTGGTGCTGTCAACGTCATCCGGCGCCGCCCACAAATTGGCCCGCGCTAAAATACGGGAGTGGCCACAAGACGCCGGTTCGTGGTGGGCATGGGAAAACTCGCAGCAGTTGCTGCGCTGTCAGGCTGTTCTGGAATGGATATGGACCGTCCCCGGAAAACATCGTTGGATTTCGCTGTTTTGAGTGCCAGGCCCCGAGGGGAACCCAGCCAGGCGCCGGCTCCCGGGCAGCAGGTTCTGGGCTTGGAACCTGCCCGGGACACGTTGCTCTACGTCCCACCAGGCCTGGAGCAGGGGCAGCCCGCCCCGCTCATCGTCCTGCTTCATGGTGCCGGGGGTGAAGCGGCGGGAGGGCTGTCGCTAATGGGCGGCGTGGCTGAGACCTACCGGATCGTGATGGCAGCGCCGTCGTCGAGGGACTCCACCTGGGACGGTGTTCGTGGAGCCTTCGGCCCTGATGTCCGGGTGATCAACCGGGCCCTGGAACGTATTTTCTCGTTGGTTTCCGTGGATCCGGACCGTGTGGCGGTAGGGGGCTTCTCCGACGGCGCTTCCTACGCGCTGGCCTTGGGCCTGGCCAATGGGGAGTTGTTCTCCAACATCGTGGCCTTCTCGCCAGGTTTCGCTCCTCCCGTGCCGCGCGTCGGAAAACCCCGCATTTTTGTTTCGCACGGCGAGGCCGACAGCGTCCTCCCGATTGACCGCACGAGCCGGCGGCTGGTGCCTGCCCTGAAAGCGGATGGCTATGACGTCACCTACCGTGAGTTCCAGGGGCCCCACACCGTACCCGCACCCATCGTGCAGGAGGCCGTCGATTGGCTGGGCTGGACGGGGAAAGAGTGACAGTAAGGCCTAAAGCTTCTCCACCACGAGGTTGCGGCAGGCAGCCCGGAGCGGAGCCATCTGCCGGAAGCCGATCCGGCCCGCGCCCAGGACCTTGTCCGACGGATCGTGCCATTCAAAGAGGGGCAATCCGTTGATGGAAAAGGCCACCCGCGGTCCGTCCTTGAGCACCTCCATGCGGTAGTAATCCACCGCATCCCCGGCGGGCGGCAGCGGATCGGCCCCCTGCGCCACGAGCTCAAAGCCCGCGCTCTTGCGGAGGTTGCAGGTGCGGAACGCGCGTTCTGACTGGTACTTGTGCCGGAAGTAGGAGATGTGCAGGGCATCGATATCTCCCGAGTGGTACTGCGGGTAGTAGCCCGTCCTCGGCGCCAGCTCCGGGGAAAACAGGTCCTGCCCGTTTTGCCCGGCTGCGGCGAAGAACAGCATGGCCAGCCCGGGCTCCGCGAGGGGCAGGAATTCCCAGCGGATCCGGATGCCGTCCGGGAACTCCTCCGGGCACCAGAACGTCCAGTGCGCGTGGTCACCGAACTCCTCGTCATCGAGTGAGCCGGAAAGCTCCAGCGCACCCTGGTGGCTGCCCAGGCGCAGCGGACCTTCAGCCACCCAGGCGGACACGTCGCCCGGACCGGCAAGCGGGTTGGTGTAGAGGACTGAACCTGGCGCGCCCACCTAGCCGCGTCCCGCCGTCGTAAGAATTCCCGGGGCGCCTTCCCGCCCGGTTGGATCAGTGTCGGGGCCGTAGCCCAGCCGCACCAGTTGACGGGCAACTTCACCGGCCACCAGGGCAGCACCCTTTTGGGAAAAGTGCGTATTGTCCGCCAGGCCGTCCGGCCAGTTGGCATGCTCCCCCGGGCCGAAGTGGCAGAAAAGACTTTTCGAGGACTGGCGCCCCAGGCCCCGGTAGAGGCACCGGGTCCACTCATTGAGGTCCATCACCGGCAGCGCCAGTTCCAGGCCAATCTCGCGGACCACCTCCGGATAGTCCTCGAGGCTTTCCTCCAGGACAGCGCCCGACGGCGGCGCGTCCACGAAGTGCCGCCGCTCCACCGAGGTGCACAACACGGGAATCGCGCCCAGGTCACGCACCTCCCCCACCATTGCGCGAAGGTTGGCGGCATAGCCGGTCCGGGCTGCGAGGTGCTGCTTCTTTTGGTCATTGTGGCCGAACTGGATGAGCACCAGGTCGCCCTTGCCGGCCTCAGCCAGAAGGTTGCCCCAGAGCCCCTCCTCGCGGAACGATTCGGTGCTGGCCCCGCCCTTGGCAAAGTTGTGCACGGCGGCCCAGGTGTAGGTATGCGGGGCGAGGCGTGCTCCCCAGCCGCTCATGGGGAACTCGCGGGTGGGGCAGTTGGCGACGGTGGAATCTCCGGCGAGCAGGATTTTCATGGTGTGCTTTCTGGTTTTCGGTGCGCTCCGGCGCGGAGCAGGGAAGGCTCAGCCCTTGACTGAGCCGATCAGCATGCCCTTGGCGAAGTGCTTTTGCAGGAACGGGTAGAAGATGAGGATGGGCAGGGTGGCCACCACGATGACCGCGAACTTGATGCCCTGCTCCGGTGGGATGTAGTTCGGGTCCACGTTGCCGGTCCCGAGGAGGTCCGATGACGCAGTGACCTGGCGCAGGTACATCTGCAGGGTCCATTTGGAGTTATCGGACAGGTAAAGCAGGGGTGACATGAAGTCGTTCCAGATGCCTACGGCGTAGAACAGCGCGAAGGTGGCCAGGACGGGTTTGGACAGCGGCAGCAGGATCCGCCAGAGGATCCCGATTTCGGTGGCGCCGTCCATCTTGGCTGACTCCTCCAGCTCCTGCGGGAGTTCCTGGAAGAAGTTCTTGATGATGATCAGGCTGAACGGGTTGATGGCCGCAGGCAGGATGAGGGCCCAGTAGGAGTTCAGCAGGCCCAGGTCCTTGACCAGCAGGAAGGTGGGGATCATGCCGCCGGAGAAGACCATGGCGAAGACCACCAGGGACAGGATGACCTGTCGTCCGCGGAGCGTGCGTTTGGCCAGCGGATAGGCCATGGTCACGGTGAACGCGAGCTGGACCAGGGTGCCGACGGCGGTGACCAGGACAGTGGTGACCAGGGCCCGGATGAATGCGGGCGTGGAGAAAATGTATTCGTAGGAACCAAGGGTGAACTGCTCGGGCCAGACGAAAAACGCCCGCCGGGTGATTTCCGCTTCATTGGCGAAGGACCCGGCGATCACGTAGATGAACGGCAGCAAGGTGACGATGCCGATCAGCGACAGGAAGACGTAGTTCGCGGCGTCGAAGATCCGCCCGCCGGTGGTGTTGTGGATTTTCATGGCTAGAACAGTCCGCTCTGGTTGAAGCGTTTGGCCAGGGCATTGGTGCCGAAGATCAGCACGATGCCCACCAGGGATTTGAAGAGCCCGACGGCGGTGGAGTAGCTGTAGGCGCCCTGGGTGATGCCCACGAAGTACACGTAGGTGTCAAAGACGTCGGCCACGGACCGGTTCAGCGCGTTGGTCATCAGGTAGATCTGCTCGAAGCCGGTGTTGAGCATCTGCCCGATGGCCAGGATCAGCATCACGATGATGGTGGAGCGGATCCCGGGCAGGGTGATGTGCCAGACGCGGCGGAAGCGGCCGGCGCCGTCAATGATGGCGGCCTCGTACTGGTCCTGGTCCACGGTGGCCAGCGCGGCGAGGAAGATGATGGTGCCCCAGCCGGTGTTCTTCCAGATTTCCTGCAGCACGATCAGCGGCCGGAACCAGTTCGGGTCCGACAGGAAGTCGATGTTGGTGCCCATCACCGAGTTCAGGAACAGGAACAGCGGGCCGAAGTCCAGGGCGAACAGCAGGAAACTCAGCGACGCAACGATGGTCCAGGAGAGGAAGTGCGGGATGTAGACAAGCGTCTGGACGGTGCGCTTGAGGATTGAGAGTCGGACCTCGTTCAGCAGCAGTGCCAGGACAATGGTCAGCGGGAATGCGATGCCCAGGTTCAGGAACGCCAGGATCAGGGTGTTGCCGAGCAGCCTGGGAAAGTCCGGGTTGGCGAAGAAGTCCTGGAAATGCCGGGTCCCCACCCACGGGCTGCCGTTCACGCCCAGGAACGGTACGTAGTCCTTGAAAGCGATGGTGACCCCGTACATCGGGGCGTACCGGAACACGGCGAAATACACCACACCAGGCAGGAGCAGCAGGTACAGCCACTTGTAATGCGCGAAGTGGACGGAGAACTTGCCCCGCGGGACCTTTGGCGGCTTACGGGGCTTGGAACTCTTGCCCGTATCCGTCCCGGGGCCCTGGCCGGAGCCGATGTTCGAGGCCAACGCGTCTGTCAGCTGCGACATTCAGGGCCTCCTTTCTGGAAGTGGTGGGTGGGTCCTGCAAACGGCGGGCTCCACGAAATACGCGGAGCCCGCCGTGCATGCTGAGGCTGTTACTTGTTGTCCTGCCAGAGCTTGTTGATCTCTTCCTTGACCTTGTCGCCGCCGCTGGTGTCCCACAGCTTGATGGCGTCCTTCAGCCCCTGCTCATCGATCTGGCCGGCGAGGTACTTGATGCGGGCATCGGCCACGATGTTGTCCAGCTGCGCACCCTTGGCAACGTAAGTGGCGGAAACATACGGCGCGGCCGGGTTGTAGACAGCGCTCTTGAGGTCCTCGGCCATTACCTCGGTGCGCTTGTCAAAGACCTGCTGTTCGTACTCCGAGGGCTGCTTGACAGGGTAGAAGGTGTTGCCCGCTACGTTCATGCCGAGCTGGGCATAGCTCTTGATGTCCGTGGTGACAGCCTTGCCCTCTTCCGTTTCCGGCTTGATGGTGGCCGCCTTGCCGTCCTCCACAGAAAAGTTGACGCCCTCGATGCCGTTGTTCAGGAGGATGGCCACTTCCTTGCTGTTCATGGTGTTCAGGAACTCGAGCACCTTGTCCAACTCCGCTTCAGTGCGGACGCTGGACTTCGGGACGGCCAGGAAGCCGGAGTAGCCGTCCGTGGGGTGGGCGTGCAGTTCGCCGTCGGGGCCTTCCAGGTTGCCAACGAAGCCCACCTTGTTTTCAAAGTTGTTCGGGTCCGCCTGCTTGAACAGGTTGATGAGGACGCTCACGCGGGAGTCGACGTCCACGATGATCCCGCCCTTGCCGTTGAAGAACGGCTCATTCCACTTGGTGGGATCAAAAGTAGCGAAGTCCGGGTTGATGAGCTTCTCGTCCACCATCTTCTTGACGAACCGGTTGGCTTCGAGGAACTCCTCGGTTTCGAAACTCGGGATCAGCTTCCCGTCCTTTTCCGTCCAGCGGTTCCCGGCGCCGTACCAGGTCTCAATGAAGTCATACGGGCTGCTGGTTCCCAGCGCGCCCCACTTGGGGATGGTGATGCCCCAGGTATCGTCCTGGCCGTTGCCGTCCGGGTCCTGCTCGGTGAACGCCTTGGCGACCTTATACAGGTCCTCCGTGGTCTTTGGCGCTTCCAGGCCCAGCTTGTCCAGCCAGTCCTGCCGGAACATCACGGCGGCGCGCATCGGGGCCCGGCCGCGGAAGACGCCGTAGACCTTCCCGTTGATGCTGGCATTCTGCTGGATGTCGGGGAACGTGGTCTTGAGGTTGGGGTAGTCGTCCAGTTTGTCGGTCAGGTCCCAGAAGGCACCTGCCTCGGCATTCTTGACGAAGCCGGGGGTCTTGCCCTGGATGACCATGACGTGCGGGATTTCCGAGGATGCCAGCGTGATGTTGGTTTTGTCCTCATAGGACGCGTTCGGGGTCCACGTGATGTTCACATCTTTACCGGTGAGCTCTTCCAGCTTCTTCTGGACTGCACCATCAGCGCTGGGCGGCTGTGCCTCGAGGAACGGCGCCATGATGGACACCGTGGCGAGATCGGCTGCGGGGGCTTCGCCGCCGCTGCACGCCGTCAGGGACATGGCAGTCACCGTGACAACGGCGGCCGCAAGCGAGAGTTTTCTGCGGATCATGGTTTTCCTTTTCCACTTCTTTGGGGTCTGAGTACGAATTTGATGGTTTGATACGTTTCATTGAAGGTCCGACGGCAAGGAGTTGCTCTCTGCGGTTGAGGACCCGGAAGGGTCAGGCAGCGGCCGCTCCGTGAAGGGCCCTGTTGCCGCCGGCACTTACGCTTTCTGCCGCGGCTACGGATTCGTCATTGGCCGTGAAGAAGCGGTCACAGAGCCAGCCGGTAATGAACAGCCAGGCGCCGATACTGAAGAACGGGATCAGGCCCGGTACGGCACTGCTGGAGTAGACCACGGCGGCGGAGACGAAGAGCAGGATGACCGTTCCCGCCAGGTGCCGGACGGCGAAGCGGGATGACATCAGCAGGTACTGCGCCAGCGGCAGTTCATAGCGGGCGTACATGGGGAAGACGTAGCAGGTGGCCCCCGCCAGGAAGATGGCCGCCACAAAGATCCCGGCAGCCATGAATTGGGAGAAGAGGTCGGCTGCGCCGGAAAAGTAGTTCCAGTTCATCGACAGCGCCACGGCCACACCAAGGACCGGAAGGGCAAGAACGTTGGCCTTCCCGAAATTTCGAAAGTACTCTGCCGCGAATCCCCGCATCAGCGGCGCGGCGTCACCCCGGGCACGTTTACGCACCAGGATCTGGGCGGCAGCAGTGGACGGTCCCGCACCCAGCACGCCAAGGCCGAGCAGGGTAAAGGCGACCCAGAGCAGGTTCAGGCAGGCGATCCAGAGGAGCGTGTCAAAGAATGCGTAGGCCCGAGCGCTGAATGTTCCGGACAGCATGGCACGGCTCCCTTCAATTCTCCATCGTTGCAGAAGCAAACCCAAAGTGGTCCGCGTCACGTAAGTAATCGGTTTCTCGAAAATCTAGACCCATCATGACAACAAGGTCAAGCGGTATTTTGAATCGTTACATAGCTGGACGCGGAAGCTTCACATGCCGCACACTGAATGATGGAAAGCGCTTGCTGCCTCACGCTGGCGCCCAACCTTCGGTGCCCCCGGGCAGAATGGAGAACCATGGGAACGCCAGCTGGCACCCACTTGCCGGACGCACCTGCCGGAACTCCGGCCCCTGGAGAACTACCTGCTGCTTCCTCCGGAAGGGAGACGGGCGGCGCCGCCCGCGTGGCCCTGGTGGGCGTGCACGGGTTCGGCACCCACCACCTCCGCAACCTGGAACGCCTTCAGGCGACCGGCGCCGTCGACCTGGCGGCAGTTGCGGATCCGCAGCCCCCGGCACCTGGTTCGGTGCCGGAGTCGGCCGCCGTCTTTCCGGGGCTTGCTGAACTGCTGGCGGAGACCCCGGCCCTGGACGTCATAATCGTGGCTACCCCCATCCAGACCCATGCGCCGCTGGCACTGGCCGCCCTGGCCACGGATGCCGACCTCTATCTGGAGAAACCTCCCGTCGCTTCCCTGGCGGACTTCAACAGATTGCTCGACGCCGCCGCCGCCTCGGGCAGCAGCGTCCAGATCGGATTCCAAAGCCTCGGCTCGCACGCGCTGAAGGCCATCGAGGACCTCCTGGAAGCGGGCACCATCGGCACCCTGCAAGGCATCTCTGCCACGGGCCGCTGGGTGCGCGACAAGGCCTACTACAAGCGCTCACGCTGGGCCGGAAAGCGCAGCCTCAACGGTGTTGACGTGGTGGACGGGGTGGCCACAAATCCCCTGGCACACGCCGTGGCAACCGCACTGAGGATTGCCGGGGCCCGCACCACGGCTGATGTCGCCTCAGTGGAGACGGAGCTGTACCGCGCCAACGAGATCGAATCGGACGACACATCCGTCATCCGCATCCGCGCCGCGTCCGGGCTGCCCATCACCTGCGCCCTCACGATCTGTGCCACTGAGTCCATGGAACCGTACGTAACCCTTCAGGGCTCGGCAGGAACTGCAGTGTTCCATTACACCGAGGACCGCCTCACCGTCGAGACGCCGTCCGGCCGCTCGGAAAAGACGTACGGCCGGGACGACCTTACCGGGAACCTCCTTGTGCACCGGAACAGCGGTGGTCCGCTCCTCAGCTCACTCGTGGACAGCGGGGCCTTTATGCTGGTGCTCGAAGCCATCCGCACCGCACCGCTGCCTGCCCCCATCCATAACGACTACGTCCGGTGGGAGGGCGAGGGCGAAGCAGCCCACGCCGTCGTTGTTGACATCGAGGATGCGTTGGAGCGCGCAGGCCGGCAGCACGCCACGTTCAGCGAACTGGGGCTGCCCTGGGCCGGCTCTGCCCCCACCGCGTTCGATGTCCCAACGTCCTGATGGTTCCGATGCCTGAGAGGACGGCTGCAACTAAAGGAAGCCACCACGGTTCCGCCGGCTCCTACGTCGACGGACCGGGGCAGCTGCGCGCAGCCGGCCTCCTGACGGACGGAATCCAGGAATGCCTCACCGCCGCCGCCCACCCCTCCTTCAGCTGGCAGTTGGCTCCCGCCGATAATGGCGATCCGGCCCTCGCCCTGCAAACGGGGTACGAAATTGTGGTCGAAGATGCCGAGGGCATGCAGTTGTGGACCTCGGGGCCGGCGCCGTCCGTCCTCCAGCGCGGCATCACCTATGCAGGTCCCGCACTCGACAGCGATGCCGACTATGCCTGGCGTGTCCAGGTCCGCGATGCAGCCGGAGTCCCCGGCGAATGGTCCGCTCCGCAACACTTCAGCACCGGCCTGGTGGATACAGCCTGGGAGGCTGACTGGGTCAGGCGGGCGCCGGGCGGCCGCGCGCCCCTGGAAGTCCTGAACCAGGCGCTCCGGGCGGCCGGCTCCCCTTTCCTGCCCATTCCGTGCCCTCCCCTGCGCACCTTCCGGCTTGAGGCCCGCCTCCGGCCGGTCATGGGGTGGGCGGGGTTGATCCTGCGCAGCAGCGGCCCGGGGACCGGCCTGCTGCTGGAGCTGAACACGGCCGGCGAGGTGGTCCTCCGCCATGCCGTGGAGTGGGAGATTCCCGCGCCGGCGGCACCGGAAACCGCAGTGCTGGCCCGCGCCCATGGCGCCCGGGGCCGGCAGGTACATCAGGAGCGGTTGCCCGGAAAGGACCTGGTTGCCGGTGACTGGCAGGACCTGGCAGTCACCGACGACGGGCAGGCCATCCGGGTATCCCTGGACGGTGTTGAGCTGCTGGTGCTGCACCAGCCGGCCGTACCGGGAGCCGCGGGGAGGCTCGCTCTCCACCAGGGCCCGCGAAGCCAGGCCGAGTACGCCTCGCTGCGGATCTCCGGCGCGGACACTGCAGGAATCGGCCTGAATGTGGGCGCCACATCCTCATGGGACGTGCTGCTGGACCACCGCTTCGATGCCAGTGAAGACCATGCCCGGGCGTGCCTGGCCCACTGGCCCCGGACCACGGCCCACCGCCAGCCGGACGAGTGGACCCTCTTCCGGACCTCCCTGGAACTCACCGGAACCGTGCGCCGGGCCCGGCTGTACGTCGCCGCAAACCACCACGCGCAGGTTTCACTGGCCGGCACGCACTGCCTCAGCACCACCTCCTTCGGCTATCCGGGCGAGGGGTACTACGACGCTGCGGACGTCACCTCCGTCCTGGCGGAGCAGCCGCAGGACAGTCCGGTTCCGCTGGCCGCCCTGCTGCACTGGTACGGTCCGGGCCAGGGCCGCGCGGCCGGAGTGCCCGGCCTTCTGGTCCGGCTCAGCGTGGACTACACGGACGGCCGGCGGGACGTGTTTGTCTCCGGTCCCGACTGGTCCGCGGCCGAGGCCCCCTACCGGCAAGCCGGCTACCGCAATGACGAAGGCGACCCCGTGGAGCACCTGGACGGGGATGCCGCAGCGTCGCTGGCCACTGCACCGCTCTCCTCGGCCAACGACGTGCCCGCAGCCATCAGCTACGGCAGCCACCCCACTCCGGAGTTTCCGCAGGTTCACCCCCGGCGCACCTTCCCCGCGGAAGAGTTTGTAGCGCCGCGGGAGTTCCTGACCGCCGACGACGGCACCATGGTGGCGGACTTCGGCCAGGTCCTGCCCGGGCGCCCCGAGATCGACTTCCTGGACGGCATTCCGGGCCGCACCGTCATGATCCGCGCGGGTTACGTCCTGCGTGCCGACGGACGGGTGGACGCCGGCAAGACCGCCAGCCAGAACACCGATATGTCCTTCCCCTACACCCAGGCTGCCGGACCCCAGGAGTACCGGGCAACGGTGCATCTGGGCTTCCGTTACCTTGAACTTCCCGGTGTGGAGGCCGGGGACGTGTCCCGGATCGGCGCCGTAGTGGTCCACGGCCGGCATCCCGGCGAGGGCAGCTTCAGCAGCTCCGATCCCACGCTCGACGCCGTCTTCAGGCTGTTGCGGGACTCGGCGCTTTACGGGGTCCAGGAGCAGTTCGTGGACACGCCCACCCGCGAAAAAGGCCAGTTCCTGGCGGACGCGGTCAACATCTCCTACGCCACCATGGCACTTTTCGGCGAGCACGCATACACAGCCCAGGCGCTGCGGGAGTTCGGCTGGTCCGCCCTCCGCTACTGGACTGCCGGCGACGACAAGGGCCACTATAACGCCGTGTATCCCAACGGGGACGGCAAGCGCGACATCCCGGACTTTTCCCTGATGCTCCCGGAATGGGCGGAGGAGTACCACCTGCGGACGGGCGATATTGCCCTGGTTCGGGAGCTCCTGCCGCACCTGTGCGACACGGCGGACTATGCCCTGCGCTACATCGCGCAGGACGGGCCGACGGCGGGACTGGTCACGGCGCTCGGCGGCGGCTCAGGGCCCTACCTCCACGGCATCGTCGACTGGCCGGCGCCCGGCCGGTTCGGCTACGACATGGAGTGCGCCGCCAGGACCACCGTCAACGCCCAGGCATATTCAGCGCTGGTATCCACGGCCCGGCTGTGCAGCATCGCGGGCAAAGAGGACGACGCGATCCGCTACGCCGCATCTGCACGGAACCTTGCCGAGGCCATCCGCACCCGCCTGCGCGTGGATGGCGTGATGGTGGACGGCCTGCACACAGACGGCACACCCAGCCCGCACGCCTCGCAGCATGCGACGTCCTTCCCACTCTCCCTCGGCATCACAGGCAACGATCACGCCGGGGCTGACGCCCGGCACATTGCGGCAATGGCGATGCGGCAGGGTCCGCTGACCGTCCACCGCCTGGTCCGTGCCCTGCTGGCCCAAGGAATGACGGATGGGGTCCTGGATCTCCTCACTACCAAGGACCAGCCCGGCTGGGCGAGGCTCCTGGAGCGCGGAGCCACCTTCACTTGGGAAGCCTGGGACGTGGTCGAGGGAACGGACTACAGCCAGTCCCACGCCTGGTCCGCCTCCGTGGTCAAGGAAATCCTGGAGCACCTGCTCGGCGTCCGGTACAGCTCCCCCGGCGGCGCCGAACTCCTCATTGAGCCGCCGCTGTGCCGCCTCGCGCACGCCCGGGGCACAGTTCCCGCAAGCAACGGCTACGCTGCGGTCAGCTGGCGGCGGGAAGACGGTCTGCTCCATCTGGAGTGCACGGTCCCGGCAGGAGTCACCGCGCTTGTCCGCCTGCCGGCCGGCACCTACGGAATCAAGGGCCCGTCCGCGGATGCCGCCGTCGCGCTTTCCGCCCCGGACACCGGGGACGGCAAGGCGGCACCGATGTCCACGCGCGGCTTCCGGGTACATCCCGGCACCTGGACCTTTATACCGTCCGCAAGTTCCTGAAGTCCCGCAAGGTCAGAGGAGGGCGCTCCTGGCCTCGTCCATGGCCTTCTTTGCTGCTTCCTCCGGCGACAACCGGCTGAAGTGCACTTCCAGCGAGTGGCGGCCCAGGACTTCCACCACGGCGCTTGATCCGGCTGGTGGCACCGGAACCGCGTCACCCAGTTCGTCCGAGATCTCGTCGATGAATTCTGCCGTTTTAGCGTCGGCAGGGGTCAGCTGGGACGCTATTGCCTCGCGGATTTCGGAGTTCGCGGGAATGCCGCGGTCCGCGAGACCGATTTCCCCGGCTTTGGCGTTGTTGGTGACGAAGTCGATGAACTTCTGGGCTTCTACCGGATGCTTGGTCCGGGAGCTGGCTGACCAGAACATGGAGGACTTGTAGAACTGCTGGGCTTCGGCAGCCTTCCCCTCGACGCTCGGGGGCCGGCGGATCTCCAGGTCCTGTCCGGAGGCCTTGCTGAGGGCGCCCAGCTGGTTGGACCAATACATGTTCATGGCGAACTTGTTGGTGGACAAGCCCTGCTGGTCAATGGACGCGCTGGCATCCTCGGTGATCACCGACGGCGGGGGGACGGCCTTGGAGTCGCGCATCCTGGCCTGGTACTCATACCACTCGGCCAGTGCAGCCTCGTCGAATCCCAGCTTGCCGTCCGACGTGAACAGCGACTTCCCTTGCTGCCGGAACCACAGGTTTGCAGCCGCGTCGCTGTTGACCTGGCCCGTCCCGTAGACGCCGTCCGGGCTGGCCGCGGTGATGGCTGCGGCTGTTTCGTTGAGGTCGTCCCACGTCCAGGTCTCATCATCCGGGAGGGTAACCCCGCTTGCTGCGACGAGCGCTGGGTTCGCCAGGACCACCATGGCGTTGACGCCGCTGGTCACTCCATACTGTTTGCCGTCCACCTTGCCGGAGTCGGCCACGGGCTGGTCAAACTTCGACAGGTCCACGTCCTTCAGCTCAAGCAAGGCGCCACGTTCGGAGTATTCACCCAGGTAGGCCGCGTCCATCTGGATGATGTCCGGGGCGTCCTGCGAGGCTACCTGCGTTGCCAGCTTGTCCCAGTAGCCGCTCCAGTCGCCGTACTCCCCCTGGATGTTGATATTGGGGTTCTCCGCCTCAAAGGCCTCGATAAGCTTTTCCGTCAACTTGTGCCGGGTGTCGGAACCCCACCAGCTGAAGCGCAGGGTCACGGGTCCGTCGGAGGAACCCTGCGGCGAGCCGCCACAGCCGGTCAGGACCAGCGAAAGGGCTGCGGCGGCGGCAGCGGCCTTTGGCAGGAAGGATTTTTGGGCGCGAAGCTTCATCGTTTCTCCTAGGTGGGCGGGAGCTGAGACCAAACAGAAACCGGTTTCCCACAGCGTAGGTGGGAGCTGCCGCACCGTCAAGGACTTCGAGGGACCGCCGGAGGTCTAGGCGGGCCGGGCGTTGGACCGCCTGCCATGCCACCAGAGAAGCAGGCCGATGACGGCCGCGGAGAGCATACCCAGCGCGCCGGTCGTCACGAGCCCGAGCCGCACGCCAAACTGCTCCGTCAGCCACCCGGCCAGGAGTCCGCCCAAGGCGTGCCCGCCCAGCAGGAGGGGCAGGTACAGTGCCATGACCCGGCCGCGGATCTCCGGGCCGGCTTCAAGCTGCACGGCGGTGGCGGCACTGGTCAGGAACAGGAGCGTCATCAGGCCCACCACCACCAGCATTGCCACGAACAGCTCAAGGTTGGGCATCAAAGCGGCCACCAGCTGGGCAAGTCCGAAGAGCCCCGCTGCCGCTACGATGCCCTTCCTGCCCAGGCTCCGAAGGCGGGCAGCCAGCAGGGCGCCGGCGAGGGCTCCGATGGCACTGACGGTATTGAACAGGCCGAATCCTTCTACCCCGTTGTGCCACACCCGTTCGGCAAAGGCCGCCAGCACCACGGGGCCGTTCATGCCGAACATCCCAAGGAGCCCGGCCAGGGCAATAATCAGCAGCAGCGAAGGCCGCTCCCGGACATACCGGAATCCTGCCAGCAGCTGGCCCCGCCCCCGTTCTGCGGGGGTGCTTGGGTGCAGTTCGGCGGGACGGATGGCAGCGAACAGGCAAAGCACCAGCAGGCACAGCAGAGAGTTGGCTGCGAATGCTGCTGCCGATCCCACTTGGGCGATGACGACTCCAGCCAAGGCGGGGCCCACCATCGCACCCAGTTGGCCAATGGCATTGTTCAGGCCGATTGCGGGCCGGAGGGCGGCGTCGCCCACTACTTCGTTGACGAAGACCTGGCTGGCGGGCTGGTTGATGGCTGCAGTCACGCCGAGCGCTATGCAGCTGGCGTAGACGGCCCAGACCGTGATGGTCCCGCTCGCAGCCCAGGCAGCCAGGCCCATGGCCAGGAAGGCAATGACCGCCTGGCAGAGCAGCATGATGCGGCGCTTGGGAAACATGTCCACGAGCAGGCCGCTGAGGGGGCCCACGATCAGCATGGGGAGGAATTGCAGTGCGACGGCCACGCCCACGGCGGCAGGGCTGCCCGTCAGCTGCAGCACCAGCCAGTCCTGGGCCAGCCTCTGCATCCACACGCCCACGCTCCCGGTGAACACCAGGGCCAGGAAGAGCCGGTAGTTGCGCTGCTTAAGGGGTTGGTACCACGGAACGTGGCTGTTCGGGGAACGGAAGGACTGTTCGGAACGCTGGCGGTCGGAAGACACGTCGGACTCACTCAATTAGTGACGGGCAGAACCAGGGAATGTTGATGCCGGCCGTTGTTTCCAACCGCCGGTGATGCCGCCTTGCCGGCAGTACCACCGTGCGTGCTGGTGGTACTTCAGGCGCGCCTGGAGCGCAGTTTTACCGCTGCGGCGGCCAGGATCAGGGTGCCGGGAACCACAACGAAGAGCGCCGCCAGCATCCAAACAAACACCACTGCCCCAAAGAGCGCGGCAGCCAGCAGGCCGGATCCGGACCAGTCCTTCAGTGACAGGGCCTGGCCGGTCTCGAGCGCGGAGCGCCAGGCGTTGCGGGAATCGGCGCGGGAGCCGGTGAAGTCGGACCAGGCGGCCGTGGTGCGCAGGAGCACGACGGCGCCTGCGGCCGCGAGGATCAGGGTGGCCGGCAGCACCACTTCCCGGCCGGGAAGCTGCCCCACCCATGCCAGTAAAAGGTTAAGGACAATCACGACGGCGGCTGCCGCCGTCGTGATTCCCAGCTTCCAGCTGCCGGGCAGCGCAGTCTTGAACGTTCCCCACAGGCCGCGGACGGAATCGTCCCGGCCTGAGAGGTGCCGTTCCAAGTGGGCGATCCCCGCCGCGTATGCGGCGGGGATCGTCACGAGGGGGATGGACAGCACCAGCACCAGAACCCCTGCCAGGAGGGTTTCGGAGAACAGCGCGAAGCGGTTCACCGGGATCGGTTCGTGGTGGTTGGCTTCGGGTGTGGTGCGGTCCATGATGCTCATTTTCTGTGTGGGTTTCCGGGGCCGTCAGCCCTTGAGGCCCTGGGTGGAGACGCCTTCAACAATGTACCGCTGGAAGACCAGGAAGAAGATCAGCACCGGCAGCAGGGCCAGGACGGACATCGCGATCATGGCACCGTAATCCGAGCTCTGGGTCTGGTCCACGAAGAGTCGGAGAGCCAGCGGCAGCGGGTACTTGTCCGGGGTGTTCAGGTAGAGCAGCGGGCCCAGGAAGTCGTTCCAGCTCCAGATGAAGGAGAAGATCGACGTGGAGATCAGGGCCGGCTTCATCAGCGGCAGCATGATGGACCCGAAGATCCGTACATGGCCGGCGCCGTCGATCCTTGCTGCCTCGTCCAGCTCAGCTGGAAGGTTGCGCATGAACTGGACCATGAGGAACACGAAGAACGCGTCGGCGGCCAGGAACTTGCCGATCAGCAGCGGCACGTAGGTGTCCACGAGGCCCAGCTGCTGGAACACGATGTACTGCGGGATGATCACCACGTGGAAGGGCAGGAGCAGGGTGGCGATCATCATGCCGAAGAATATGCTGCGGCCGGGGAACTTGATCCGGGCGAACGCGTAGGCCGACACGCTGGCCGAGAGGATGGTTCCCACCACTGCACCGACAGCCAGGATCAGCGAGTTGGTGAAGAACGTGAGGGTGGAAACTCCGCCGATGCCGTCCATTGCCGTGACGAAGTTGTCGAAGCTGAAGTTGCTCGACCACAGCGACGTGTTGGATCCGCCGATCTCGGAGTTGGGCTTGAAGGACGAAGCAATCATCCACAGGCCCGGGTACAGGACCACAGCGGTGAGGGCAAGGGCCACTATGTGGAAGACGGTGCTCTTGACGCGCTTGGTCCCGGCCGACTCGGACTTGGGGTTGTAGTGCGCCAGTTCTGCATCCGGGAGGGACTGGGTGGGGGTTGCCATTGCTGTCATTTTGCATCACCGCTGTAGTGGACCCAGGACTTGGACGTGCGGAAGAAGATCAGGGTAATGATGCCGACGACGATCACCAGGAGCCAGGCCATTGCCGAGGCGTAGCCCATCCGGAAGTCGCTGAAGCCCCGCAGGTACAGGTAGAGGGTGTAGAAGAGGGTGGAGCCGGCCGGGCCGCCTTCACCGTTGGAGATGATGTAGGCCGAGGCGAAGATCTGGAACGCGTGGATGGTTTCCATCAGCAGGTTGAAGAAGATCACCGGGGAAAGCATGGGCCAGGTGATGTTGAAGAACTTCCGAATCGGGCCGGCACCGTCCATGGACGCCGCTTCGTACAGGTCAGCCGGGATCTGCTTCAGGCCGGCGAGGAAGATCACCATCGGGGCGCCGAACTGCCAGACCGTCAGCAGGATGAACATCGGCATGGTCATGGCCGGGTTGCCCACCCAGCCGCCCAGGTTGATCCCGAAGAAGGACAGTCCCTGGTCCACAGGGCCGGAATCGCCGAACATGGCTTTCCAGACGATCGCGATGGAAACAGACGCGCCGATCAGGGACGGGGCGTAGAACGCCGAGCGGTAGAAACCCTGGCCCCGGCGCTTGCTGTTCAGCAGCATCGCCACCGCCAGTGCAGCGGCAAGTTTCAGGGGGGTACCGAAGACCACATAGCTCACGGTAACGCCCACCGACTGCAGGAACCGTTCGTCCTGGAAGAGGGTGGTGTAGTTGTCCAGGCCAATCCACTTGGGCGCCTCGAACAGGTTGTAGTTGGTGAAGGACAGGTAGAGCGAGGAAATCATGGGCCCAACAGTGAGGGCGATGAATCCCAGCAGCCAGGGCAGCAGGAAGGTGTAGCCGGCGCGGGCGTCCGCCCCCCGCTGCCGCGACTTGCGTGGCAGCGGGGAGTCGGACTGTGCCGAACGCCTGCTCAGTGTTGGGCTTTGAGTCACGAGTTCATTCCGTCAGTTGTGAAGGCCTTGATCAGACGATGTGCCTGATTAGGCGTTCTGCTTGATGAGGTCTTCGGCTTCCTTGAACCATGCGTCGGCTGCGCCGTCGATGGTCAGCTTGCCGTAGTTCAGGTCCGAGCTGACGCGCTTGAAGGAAGCCTCGAGGGTGCCGAAGCCGACGATGGGCGGCTCAGGGGCGTCCTTGAGGTACTGCTCGATGGACTTTTCGTAGTCGACAACAATCTTGTCCGTACCTTCGAACGTGGTACCGTCCCGCTGGGTCTTGGAGGCGGGAACACCACGGGAGGTCTTGAAGATCTGGCCTACCTCGGGATCATTCACCATGAAGTCGATGAAGCGGGCTGCAGCGTCCTTGTACTTGGTCTTGGCGCTGGCCACCATCAGCATGGACGGCTTAAGGAACAGGCCGAGGTTGTCCGGATCGTCCGAGGGCGGCGGCACCAGCTTGAGTTCCTTGGCGCCGCTGTCCGCGAGGTAGCCGGCCATGAAGTTGTCCCAGGTGAACTCGGTAGCCGCTGCATTGGAGCCGAACGGCGACTTGGGGGCGAGCTGGGTGACACGCTCTTCGGGAATGATGGCCGGAGTACCGCGGAGGGCTGCCGTCGTATTCCACCACTCCTTCAGGTCATCCTTGGTGAAGCCAAGCTTGCCGTCCTCGGTGAAGGCCTCGATGTTGTTCTGGCGCAGCCAGATGTTGAACATCCACCAGATGCCGGTGTAGTCGCCGCCACCGTAGAGCTCGCCATTGCTCTTGGTGCCGATCTCAGTCATGAAATCGTTGAATTCCTTGTAGGTCCAGCTGCCGTCCGGCTCGGCGATGCCCAGGGAAGCAAGCTTGGCAGGATCGTAGTAGACGGCGAAGGCGTTGGTGCTGGTGGGGATGCCGTAGGTTTTGCCCTTGATCTGGCCGGAGGGCAGGAGGGACTTCTCAAAAGCCGAGGTGTCGATGTTGACGGTGCCCAGGTCCAGGAGCTGGTTGCGCTGGCCGTAGTCCCGCAGGTAAGACAGGTCCCACTGCATGACGTCAGGGAGGCCGCCGCCGGCTGCCTCGGTGGCGCGCTTCTGCCAGTAACCGGCGAAGTCGGTGAAGTTGCCGTTGACCTTGATGTCCGGGTTCTTCTCCTCGAACAGTGCAATGGCCTTGCGGGTACGCTCGGCACGGTCGTCGTTGCCCCACCAGGTGTAGTTGATGGTCACGGGGTTCTCCGCGGAGCCCGTCTCCCCCGCGCTGGTGCCAGCGCCTGTCCCACAGGCCGCCAGCGCGGCGGCAGATGCGGTGCCGACGGCTACGGTGGTGAGGAAATGCCTTCTGTTAATCATGGGAGCCTCCTTGCTCGACGTGTGCAGTCCCTTTGTCGCTCATTTACTACAACGTGAGTAGTGAGCTGGCTTACACGGCTTCTGAAACGATACAATATCCGTATTCCCTGAAATGGGCAAGCGTTTTCCACAGATCCATTTTCATGCAGGTACCACCATCCCCGCAGACCAAGGAGTCCCATGACGTTGCAGAAAACTTCCAGCCCGGACAGCGTCTGGAACAACATCGAAGGTGTCGCCTATGGCGGGGACTACAACCCGGAGCAGTGGCCGGTCAGCGTCCGGCTGGAGGACTTGGAGCTGATGCAGGAAGCCGGCGTGAACTTCCTCAGCGTTGGGATCTTCTCCTGGGCACTGCTGGAACCGGCGGAGGGACAGTACGATTTCGGCTGGCTGGACGAAGTGCTGGACAATTTGGCCGGCATCGGCGTGAAGGTGGCCCTGGCCACCGCGACCGCGGCACCTCCGGCGTGGCTGGTACGCAGGCACCCGGAAATCCTGCCGGTCACGGCTGACGGAACCGTGCTGGGACCGGGCTCGCGGCGGCACTATACGCCGTCGTCGGCCGTGTACCGGCAGTATGCCAAGGGCATCACCCGGGTCCTGGCGGAGCGGTACAAAGACCACCCTGCGCTGGCACTGTGGCACGTGGACAACGAGCTGGGCTGCCACGTCTCCGAATTCTACGGCGAAGAGGACGCCGCCGCCTTCCGCAGCTGGCTGGAGCGGCGCTACGGCACCATCGACGCGCTCAATGCGGCGTGGGGAACTGCCTTTTGGAGCCAGAACTACGGCTCCTTCGAGGAAATCCTTCCTCCTGGAGTTGCCCCCAGCAGCCTGAACCCGGGCCAGCAGCTGGACTTCCAGCGGTTCAACTCGTGGGCCCTGATGGATTACTACCGCGACCTTGTGTCCGTGCTCCGCGAAGTGACGCCCTCAGTTCCCTGCACCACTAACCTGATGGCGTCCAGCGCCACCAGGTCCATGGACTATTTCCAGTGGGCCAAGGACCTGGACGTCATCGCGAACGACCACTACCTTGTGGCGGCCGATCCGGAGCGGCACATCGAACTCGCGTTCAGCGCGGACCTCACCCGGGGAATTGCGGGTGGCGACCCGTGGATCCTGATGGAACATTCGACGTCGGCCGTCAACTGGCAGCCGCGGAACCAGCCAAAGATGCCCGGTGAGATGCTCCGCAACTCGCTCGCGCATGTAGCGCGCGGCGCTGATGCCGTCATGTTCTTCCAGTGGCGCCAAAGCTTTGCCGGCTCCGAGAAGTTCCACTCGGCCATGGTGCCGCACGGCGGGCGCGAGACCCGGGTGTGGCGGGAGGTGGTGGACCTGGGCGCCGCGCTGAAGCGCCTCGAGCCCGTCCGGGGCTCGCGGGTGGACTCCCGGGCGGCCATCGTCTTTGACTACGAGGCCTGGTGGGCCAGCGAAATCGATTCCAAGCCCAGCATTGACCTCCGGTATCTGGACCTGCTGCGGGCCTTCCACCGTTCCCTGTACCTGCGGGGCGTTTCAGTTGACTTGGTGCACCCTTCGGCGTCGCTTGAGGGTTACGACCTGGTCCTCGTCTGCACGCTGTACTCAGTTACCGATGATGCCGCAGCCAATATTGCGGCTGCCGCTTCGACCGGCGCCACCGTACTGGTCAGCTACTTCAGCGGGATCGCGGACGAGAAGGACCATGTCCGGCTGGGCGGCTACCCGGGAGCATTCCGTGAACTGTTGGGGGTGTGGGTGGAGGAATTCCATCCCCTGCTGGCCGGCTCCCAATTGAAACTGAGCGACGGCAGCGTCTCGTCCATTTGGAGCGAGCACGTGCAGCTTGCCGGCGCGGAAGCAGTGCAGACCTTCACCGAGTACCCGCTGGAAGGCGTGCCGTCCCTGACCCGACGGCCCGTTGGCAGTGGAGCGGCGTGGTACCTCGCCACCTTCCCCGACCGCGACGGTATCGAGGCCCTGGTGGATCGGCTCCTGGCTGAATCCGGCGTTGCCCCGGCGGCCGTGGCCGACCCCGGTGTGGAGGTCACGCGGCGGCGCTCCGCCGACGGTGGCAGCTTCCTGTTCGCCATCAACCACACCCGCTCTGATGCTTCCGTTGAGGCTGCCGGGAGGGACCTGCTGACGGGTGAAGCGTTTGCCGGGAGTGTTGCGGCCGGTAGCGTGGCGGTCATTGCTGAGGGATAAGTCTCTCTGAGCCGGGGTGTCGCCTGATGAGCGGTGACGCCCCAGTTCCAGCTTTGCTGCCCCCGGCACACATATAAGTACGACGGCGGCGCGTTGCTTGGCAGCCCCCATCGCACCTTATTGCCACGCCACCAGAAAAGCCTTAGTGCACCGCTTGCCCGTTGCCCACGTCTGGTTTTCCACATACAGCTTCCAGCTGCAGTTTTTGTCACACCCTGCTGGAAGACTTTGGTTATGGAAGCGGTTGGGGCACTGGCAAGGGCAGGAACAGCGGGAAACCCTGCTGTTCCGTCGGTTGCGGGTGTCCTGGAGGGCCTGTCTGCTGTCCGTGTTTGTGCTGACGATGCGGGGATGATTGAGCAGTTGCGGGAGCTTGAGGATTTGAAGTCTGCCGCAGCCGCCAAGCAGGCGCAGATCGCTGTGGCCTTTGACCTGTCCCAGCGCCGGGCCCAGACTGCGGCGGGGGTTCCTGCCGCTGGGCTGGGCGCGGGGGTCGGTGCTCAGGTCGCGTTGGCGAGGCGTGAATCCCCGGCCCGCGGCGGCCGGCGAGCCTGTCAAGTTGTTTGTGTAAGTGAGGTGGAGTCTTATCGGTTGAGGTAGGGTCCGAGTCTGTCGGGGTAGTTCAGAACGAGGACGCCAAGGGCTTCGCTCCATCCTTGCGTGAAGGTTCCTTCGATAAGTTTTTCGACTGTCTTGGAACGGTTTCCCCGGGCCTTGCCTTCGAGTCTCGCGCGGTCGCTGGCGCGTTTGTCTTCGATGTTGCAGATGGCCAGCCAGAGGAGTTTCACGGCAGCCTGGTCGTTGGGAAAGTGCCCGCGGTTCTTGATGATCTTGCGTAGCTGGTAGTTCAGCGACTCGATCGCGTTGGTGGTGTAGATGATGCGCCTAACCGGTGGGGGGAAGGCCAGGAATGGGATGAATTTCTCCCAGCCGTTGCGCCAGGTCCGGACCGTCGCGGGGTATTTCCTGCCGAGGTCGGAGGCCTCGAACGCGTCCAGGGCGTCCTGGGCGGCCTCGGCTGTCGGGGCGGTGTACACCGGCCGCAGCGCGGAAGCGACCTTCCTGCGGTCCTGGTAGCCGATGAAGCGCATCGAGGCCCGGATCAGGTGCACGACGCAGGTCTGGACGGTCGCGGCCGGCCATGTCGCTGCGACGGCCTCGGGGAAGCCGGTGAGCCCGTCGCAGCAGACAATCAGTACGTCCTTCACGCCGCGGTTGGCCAGTTCGGCGCAGACCCCGGCCCAGAACCTCGCGCCCTCGGTGGCTTCGACCCAGATGCCCAGGACGTGCTTGATGCCGTCCATGTCCACGCCCACCGCGATGTGCGCGGCACGGTTCTGCACCTGGTGTCCGTCCCGGACTTTGACGACGATCGCGTCCAGGTACAGGATCGGATACAGCGGCTCCAGAGGCCGTTTCTGCCATTCCATGACCTCATCCAGGACCGCGTCGGTGATCTTGGAAATCGTCTCGTGTGAAAGCTCGGTCCCCAGCGTGGATTGCAGATGATGGGCAATGTCCCGCACCGTCATCCCACCGGCGTAAAGGCTGATGATCATGTCATCCAGGCCCCCGGTGCGGCGGGCACCTTTCGGGACCAGATGCGGGGTGAACGACCCGTCGCGGTCCCTTGGCACGGCCAGATCCACGTCCCCGGCGGAGGTCCCCAGCGTCTTGGCATACGACCCGTTCCGGGAGTTGGGCAGGAAACGGCCGATCGGATCGCCCTTGTCATAGCCCAAATGCCCGGAGAGCTCGGCCTGCAATCCGCGTTCCAGGGAGGCCTTGATCAGCTGCTGGATGAAACCGTCCTTGCCATCGAGTTCGAGCTGGCCGGAATCGATCTGCGCCATCAGCTCATCAAACGCGCCGGAAGCCTTCAGCGCATCCATGCTGCCGGCCGCCGCTGCACGACGGGCCAGGTCCTCCGCCAGCTCTTCACGGGGTTTCGTCATAGCCACAATGATTCTCCAATCATCCAGCGACTACAGCTCTCCTACACAAACAATCTGACACCCCCCGGCCGGCTCCTGGGCCTGGCCAAAGCCCTCGTCACGGAGATGCCCCGGACGCTGGCCGCCCTGGGGTCCGGGCAGCTGAACGAATGGCGGGCCACACTCCTGGTAAAGGAAACAGCCTGCCTGTCCGCGGATGACCGGTGCGCGGTGGATGAGGAGATCGCCGCCGACACCGGATCCCTGGCCGGGGCCGGGACCCGGGCCATCACCGCCGCGGTCCGGGCCGCCGCGTACCGGCGGGACCCGCACTCGGTCGCGCGGCGGGCCAGCCACGCCGTCACCGAACGCAGCGTGAGCCTGCGCCCGGCACCGGACACCATGACCTACCTGACCGCGCTGCTGCCCGTCGCCCAGGGCGTCGCCGCCCACGCCGCCCTGACCCGGCACGCCGACACGCTCCGCTCCACCGGTGATGAACGGACCAGGGGCCAGATCATGGCCGACGCCCTGGTCGGACGCCTCACCGGAACCCCGGCCGGGATCACCGGCATCGAAATCCAGCTCGTCATGACCGACCGCGCCCTCTTCCAGGGCGACAGCGAACCCGCCCGGCTCCCCGGCTACGGCACCGTCCCGGCCCAATGGGCACGGGAAACAGTTCTGAACGGGTCAACGGGCGCCGAAACCGGTCCAGCTGAAAATGCCAGGTTGTCCGTCTGGCTGCGCCGGCTCTACACCGCCCCCGGCACCGGCGAACTCGTCGCAATGGACTCAAAAGCCAGGATCTTCCCGCCCGGGCTCCGCCGGTTCCTCCAGATCCGGGACGACACCTGCCGCACCCCCTACTGCGACGCACCGATCCGGCACCACGACCACATCATCCCCCGGCACAACAACGGCCCAACCACCGCCGGCAACGGCCAAGGACTCTGCGAAGCCTGCAACCACACCAAAGAAAACCCCCGCTGGTATGCAAAGCCTCTCCCCGGCGGACGCCACACGGTCGTAACCCGCACCCCCACCGGCCACACCTACCACTCCACCCCACCCCCGCTACCCGGGACCGCGCTGACCACGGCTCCCCCGGTTCGCGCTCCGGCCGGGCTACTACCCGACGGTGCCGGCCCGCCGTCGGGAGGGCGGGAGGCTGCCGGGCACCCAGACCGAAGAAAACCAGGCGTCGTCGTACTGGGCCGCGTCATGCCGCATCAGCCCTGTCCCGCCTGAACGCCTCCGTCTTAAACAGCACCGTCCCGGAGGAACCAGTGGTTCCTGCCGGGACGGTGCTGCCACCCGCCGTCGGACGCTGTGGGCGGAGGAGGCATCCAACCAAAGTGTCCAGAGCCGTGTTGGCGGTGTGAAGACTAGCTGCTGATGGCGGACTTCATCTCGTCATGCGCCTTCTTGCCTGCTTCCTCCGTGGACAGCCGCTCGAAGAGGACCTCGGAGGTGTACCGCTTGATGATCTCCTGGATGGAACCGGCGCCCTTCGGCGGCGGAGCAGGGGCCTCGCCAAGCTCGTCCTTGATCTGGTCGATGAACTTGACCACCTTGACGTCGGCGGGGGTCAGCTTGGATTCGATGGCTGCACGGACCTCTGAGTTCGGATATACACCACGGTCGGCCAGGAGCGCTTCGCCGGCCTTGACGTTGTTGGTTAGGAAGTGGATGAACTTGGCGGTTTCCTCGGGGTGCTTGGTCCGTGAGGAGGCTGACCAGAACTGCGAAGCCTTGTACCAGAGCCCGGCGTCAGCGGCCTTTCCGGTCTTGGTGGGGAAGCGCAGGATCTTCAGGTCGCCGCCGGATGCCTTTTCCAGGGCAGGAGCCTGGTTGGACCACCAGAACGCCATGCCGTTCTTACCGGTGGCGAGTCCGCTCTGGTCCAGCGGTGCGGCCTCAGCCTCTATTACTTCGGAAGCGCACGGAACTGCCTGCTTCTCGCTGAGCTGCTTCAGGAACGCCCACCATTCGGCGATATCACTCGGCTCAAAGCCCAACTTGCCGTCTGAGGTGTACAGGGATTTGCCGTTCTGGCGGAGCCATACGCCCAGCGAAGCCTCATCGGTTCCGTAGGCGGCGGCGCCGTAGGTGCCCTTGGGAGATTTGGCGGTGATTTCGGCGGCGATCCGTTCGAAGTCCTGCCAGGTCCAGGTGGAGTCGTCGGGCAGAGGCACTCCTGCAGCTTCGAAGACTTTAGGGTTGGCCAGGATGGTTGCGGCATTGATGCCGGCAGCGATGCCGGTCAGGCCGTCGTCACTCTTGCCGGCATTGAGCGCGGCTTCGTCGAGTTTGGAGGTGTCGATCTCATGCTTCGACAGGTCCAGGAGAGCGCCGCGGCTGGAGTATTCGGTGATGTACTTTTCATCCATCTGGATGATGTCCGGGGCGTCGTTTGCCGCGACCTGGGTGGCCAGCTTGTCCCAGTAACCGCTCCAATCGCCGAATTCCGGCTTGATCTTGATGTTGGGGTTCTCGGCTTCGAACTGCTTGATGGCCTCCTGGGTCAGCTGGGCGCGCTTGTCGCCGCCCCACCAGGAGAACCTGAGTTCAACAGGGCCGTCACTTTGCGGGGCGGCTCCCCCACCGCAAGCGCTGAGGGCCATGACGACGGCGGCCGCGGCGGCTACGACGCCTGTCTTACGGATTCGGCGGGCTGCGCCGGAGGAGTTTGTACCTGCAGCCTGCTTGGCAGCAGATGCAGAGCGGGGGAAAAGCGGCACTGGGTACTCCGATCTTCTTCGATCTTGGTCTTGGGGATGGGTTGCTTCGATGCTGTCTGCGGGGTTCGAGAAAGTGTAGCTGAGGGGGCAGCCGCAGAGAAAACGCTTTCTGCACCTAATACTATAAGTTAGAAACTTGTAATACAAGATGTTGGCGGGCGAATTTCCAAAGGACCTGCCCCACGCCGCACCCGAACGGCCCGCCACAAGGACGGGCCGTTCGGGCTTGCGGGTGTTACGGGGAAGCCGCTGGACCGCGGCGCCCGCTCCTCCCACTGCGGACTACTTGATGCCGGTGGTGGCGATGCCCTTGATGAGGAACCGCTGGCCGAAGAGGAAGACCAGGAAGACCGGCAGGAGGGAGACGATGGACATGGCGAACAGCGATCCCCAGCTGGTGGCGGACTGTGAGTCAACGAAGGCCCGCAGTGCTACCGGAACGGTGAACATGTCCGGATCCGTCAGGTAGATCAGGGCGCTGAAGAAGTCGTTCCAGGTCCAGATGAAGGTGAAGATGGTGGTGGTGGCCAGGGCCGGGACCATCAGGGGCAGGATGACCTGCAGGAAGATGCGCGGGTGGCCGGCGCCGTCGATCCTGGCTGCTTCGTCCAGGTCCTTGGGGATGCCGCGGATGAACTGCACCATCAGGAAGACGAAGAAGGCTTCGGTGGCCAGCAGCTTGGGTACGATCAGCGGCCAGAAGGTGTTCACCCAGCCGATCTGCGAGAACAGGATGTACTGCGGGACGATCACTACGTGGAACGGCAGCATGATGGTCAGGAGCATGATGCCGAAGAGCAGCTTCTTGGCGGTGAACTGCAGCCGCGCAAAGGCGTAGGCGGCCATGGAGCACGAGATCAGGTTGCCCAGGATGCATCCGATCACCACAATCGCGGAGTTGATCATGTAGTGGCCGAACGGGTGGGTCAGGGCGGACCAGCCGGAGGTGTAGTTGCTCATCTCCAGGCTGCTAAGCCACAGGCCAGGCTCACGGAAGATCAGTTCATTGGGCCGAAGGGAAGAAACCACCATCCACAGCAGCGGGTAGATCATCAAACCGCCCGCAATGATCAGGATGGCATGCTTCATCAGGGACTTTCCGCGCTGCGCCCGGCTGAACGCCAGGGTTCCGCGGGACTCGCGGGGCTTGCGGTGGTTCGTAGGCTTGCCGGCGCCTCCGGACTTCTTGTCCGGGGTGGGCAGCGTCTCCAGCTTAGTCGTCATAGAAAACCCAATACTTAGAAGCGATGAAGTTGACGGCGGTGAATACGCCGATGATCACCAGCAGGACCCACGCCATGGCTGAGGCGTAGCCCATGTCGAACTGGCCGAAGCCCTTTTGGTAGAGGTACAGCGTGAAGAACATCGTGGAGTCCGAAGGGCCGCCGTTGCCGCCCGAGACGATGAACGCCTGGGTAAACGACTGGAACGAACCGATGATCTGCAGCACCAGGTTGAAGAAGATGATCGGGCTCAGCATCGGCAGGGTGATCCGCCAGAACTGCTGAAGGGTGGTGGCACCATCGACCCTTGCTGCCTCGTAATACATGTGCGGTATCTGCCGCAGGCCCGCCAGGAAGATGATCATGGGGGCACCAAAGGTCCACACATGCAGCAGGATGATCGAACCAAGTGCCGTACTGGGGTCAGAGATCCAGCCCGGCCCCTGGATGCCGAACATCGCCAGGACCTGGTTAACCAATCCGGCAGTGCCGAAGATCTGCTTCCAGAGGATGGCGACGGCGACCGATCCGCCCAGGAGGGACGGCAGGTAGAACACCGAGCGGTAGAACGGCAGGCCGCGCAGGCCCTTGTCCAGGACGAGTGCGATCAGAAGTGCCACGGCCAGCTGAAGCGGCACGCCGACGAAGACATACGTGAACGTCACGCCCAACGAGTTGTGAAGCCGCGCATCACTGAGCATCCGGGTGAAGTTGTCCAGCCCCGTCCACTGCGGGGGCTGGAGCAGGTTGTAGTCCGTGAAGGACAGGTACAGGGACATCAGCATCGGGCCGATGGTGATGGCTACAAGGCCCACCAGCCACGGAAGGAGGAAGATGTAGGCGGCCTTATTGTCCCGGCCGTTCGCCTTCTTCTCCGCGGCGGTGAGCTTGCCCTTCCGGCGGGAAATCGAACTGAGTTCGCTGATGGCGCTCACTGCAGCTGCCCCGTCCGGTGCAGGCCCGCATCTGTCGGCGTTTCTGCCGGGCGCGGTGTCCTGGGTATGTGTTTTGCGGCCATGTGGTCTCCTTTGGTCATCGTGGCCTCCACGTCTGTGGTCATCGCCGGGGCGACGTCTTCGAGCACTTAGGGGCGCCGCGATCCGCGCTGCAACAAAGTCAGGTCTGCGTGGTCCGGGCGCCGCCGGGGGTGCTGATGGAAAAGCGGCTCGGTACCAAAGTAAACGGTTTCTTGACTCCTGTATAGCCCTTTGTTAGTTTTTGAGAAAACGCTTTCTGTAATGCGCATCACTCACCACTAGATCACACAACCTGAGGGGCACAACAATGCGGTTTCGTCTCAAGAAGTCAGTAATGGGGGTCGCCGGCGCAACAGCCGCGCTGGCCATGGTTCTCACCGGCTGCGGCAGCAGCCCGGAAGCAGGAAAGGTAGGGACGGCGGAGGACCCGGTCACCATCCGGTTCGCCTGGTGGGGCAACGACTCCCGCGCCAAGACCACCTTGGACGTCATCAAGGACTTCGAGGCCGCCAACCCCACCATCAAGGTCCAGGGCGAGAACACCGAATTCAGCTCGTACTGGGACAAGATGGCAACGCAGATCGCCGGCGGCACCACTCCGGATGTGTTCGCCATGAGCGGTTCCTACCCCAGCGAATACTCCAGCCGGGGCGTCCTGCTGGACCTGGACAAGGTAAAGGACCAGATCGACACCTCCAAGTTCGCCGAAGGAACAGTGGACCTGGGGAAGATCGACGGCAAGCAGTACACCATCACAGCCGGCGTCAACTCGATGTCAATGGTGGTCGACCCCACGGTTTTCGAAGCCGCGGGCGTTGAACTTCCGGATGACGAGACCTGGACCTGGGACGACTACGCGGACATCGCGGCCGAGATCACCAAGAAGTCGCCTGCGGGTACCTTCGGCACCACCCCCATGGCCAACGATTCCTTCCTGGCCGTCTGGGCCCGTCAAAACGGTGAGGCCCTGTACACGGACGATGGCAAGAAGATGGGCATCAGCGAGGACACCCTTGCGCGCTGGTTCGAACTGAACAAGAAGCTCATGGATACGGGCGGTGCACCGTCCGCGTCACAGACCGTGGAAGACGGCTCAGCACAGCCTGAGATGACCCTGATGGGCCAAGGCAAGCAGGGCATGAAGATCTCGTGGAGCAACCAGATGACTTCCTACTCGGGAGCACCGTTGGAGATGATGAAGCTGCCCGGTGAGAGCAAGGAACCGGGCGCATGGCTCCGTTCATCCATGGAGTACGCCATTTCCTCCAAGTCGGCACACCCCAAGGAAGCCGCGCTCTTCATCAACTACCTGGTCAACAACATGGATGCAGCCAGCAAGATCAAGAGCGACCGCGGCATGCCAGCCAACACTGAACTGAAGGCCGGCATCACTCCCCTCCTGAAAGATACGCAGCAGAAGGAGGCGGCGTACCTGGACCGCATTGCGGAGATGAAGATCGATCCGCCGACGCCGTTCCCGGCCGGTTCCTCCTCCACCATGGAGGTTCTGAACCGTTACAACACGGATGTACTGTTCGGAAAGATCTCCCCGCGTGACGCTGCCAAGGGCATGATCAACGAGGTCAACCAGAACCTGGGCTGACCCCGCGGGCAGCGGCTGCTGAACCAACAGCAGCCGCTGCAGCAACAAAAACCGCACCAATAACGCCAGGACAGGAGGCAGGCCAGTGGGCACCGGAGCAGGTTCCAGCGCACGCAGTACTGAGACACGCAGAACCGGATCGGGCACTGCGGCAGCACGGCCCAGCGCCATCGCCGGTTACGAGGACTGGCCTGCCTACGTCCGCGGACATCCCCAATACAGCGCCGGCACCCCGGCGGCCCAGGAGCTATCGGACGCGCTGGGTGTGCCCGGCGCGTCCCCCCTTCCTGAGGTGACGGTCCATTGGGAAGAAACGTACGACGGCGTCATCACCTCCCAGCTCAGCTGGCAGTTGGGCTTCGGGCCAAGGACAACAGCCTGGCTCGTCCGGCCGGCCGCTACGCCGGGCCCGTTGCCCGGAGTCCTCGCCCTGCACTGCCATGGCGGGAACAAGTTTGGCGGCGCGGACCGGTTGGTGGAGCTTCCGGCGAACCAGCCTGCCGCCGAGGCCGCCCGTGCCGGCCATTACGACGGCCACGCCCTTGCCACCAGGACGGCCCGCAAGGGCTTTGCCGTCCTCGCCCATGACACCTTTGCGTGGGGCAGCCGCCGTTTCGACCTCTCAACCCCGCCGTGGCGGACCGCGTCCGCCCTTGAGGCGCGGCGGGCGCAGTGGCGGGAGGACGGCGTCGTGCCTTCCGAAGCTGATGATTACAACGCCGCAGCAGGTTTCCACGAAGATACCGTGGCCAAAACAGCCGGGCTGCTCGGCACCAGCCTGGCCGGCATGGTTGCCCACGACGACCTTGTTGCGCTGAACATTCTTTCCGGGCTGCCCGGAGTCGACCCGGAGCGCCTGGGCTGCATCGGCTTTTCCGGCGGTGGGGGCCGGTCCCTGGCGCTGGCCGCCCTCACGCCCCGGATCCGGGCGTCGGTGGTGACGTGCATGATGACCACGTTCCAGTCGCTCCTGCCGGCCCATCTGGACGCCCACTCATGGCTGCTGCAGACGCCCGGGCTGTGGAAACTCGGTGACTGGCCTGAACTCACTGCGCGGTCAGACGCCGATTTCCTGGTGCAGTACGCCCTGGCCGACGAGCTTTTCCCGGAGGAAGGGATGCGGGAGGCACACCGGGTGCTGGAATCACTGCACAGCGACGGGAAGTACACCGGAAGCTTCTGGCCCGGAGGCCACGTCTTCACCGCCGCCATGCAAGCCGAAGCACTCAACTTCCTGGCCGGCAGCCTGCAACCCAAAACCACGTCCCTTACCGCCCCTTAGCCTGCAAGGACCCCTTGATGATTCAGCAATCCGCCACAGCGGAACACGGCAACGGCCCCCGCGATGCCGCGCCTGCACCGGTCGCCGTCCCCCGCATCGCACTGGTGGGTGTCCACGGCTTCGGCGAACGGCACCTGGCCAACCTCGCCCGGCTTGAGGAGGCCGGCGCCCTGGAACTGGTCGCCGTCGCTGATCCCAATCCACCGGAACCGGGCCGCCTCGCGGACTCGGTGGCCGTCTTCCCTGACCTGAACGAACTGCTGGCAGCACAGCCGGGTGCCGACGTCGTCATCCTCGCCACCCCCATCCAGACGCACGCGCCGCTGGCCCTCGCAGCACTGGGCGCCGGAATGGACGTCTACGTCGAAAAACCCCCCGTAGCTTCCCTGGCCCAGTTCAACGAGGTGCTGGCAGCTGCCCAAGCAGCAGGGAAACTGGTCCAGGTGGGATTCCAGAGCCTCGGTTCCCATGCCCTGCCCACCATCCGGAACCTCGTGGAATCGGGCGCGATCGGCGACGTCCTGGGCCTGAGCGCCAAGGGACAATGGGTGCGGAACAAGGCATACTTCAAGCGCTCGCGCTGGGCCGGAAAGCGCAGCCTGGATGGCATCGACGTCGTGGACGGCGTGGCCACCAATGCGCTGGCCCACGCCGTCGCTACGGCGCTGAACATGGCCGGCGCACACACCGTAGCGGACGTGGCGTCGGTGGAGACGGACCTCTACCGCGCCCACGATACCGAGAGTGACGACACCTCGGTGATCCGGGTCCGCGCTGCGCATGGTGCCACCCTCCTCTGCAGCCTGACCCTCTGCGCGCCGGAGCAGCTGAATCCCTCGGTCACCGTCCACGGCACCCGGGGTGAGATTACCCTGTTCTACACCCAGGACGAGGTTGTCATCACTACCCCGGACGGCGAGCGCCGGGAAACCTACGGCAGGACCGACCTGCTCGAAAACCTCCTCGAAGCCCGAAGTGCCGGCGCCCCGTTGCTGTGCTCACTGCCGGACACCGGGGCGTTCACCACGGTATTGGAAGCCATCCGCACCTCCCCGGCGCCGCAGGCTATTGGCCCCGAGCACATCAGCTGGGAGGGCGAAGGTGAAGACGCGCACCCCGTGGTGCACGGCATCGCAGAACTGATCGACGGGGCTGCCAAGGCGCAGGCTACGTTCGGCGAGCTTGGCGTACCCTGGGCCCGTGCCCTGCCACCGGTCCGTTCACTGACCCTGGACGGGAAACCGGTGGCGGACTACCAGGACGGCAGCCGCATCCGTGCCGTATCCTCCCCCCGGCCCTACCTGCACCCCATCCGCACTCTTGGCGGCACTGTGGTGACCGATCATCAGCCGCTTGACCATGTCTGGCACCTTGGCGCCGGGGTTGCACTGCAGGACGTGGACGGCATCAACTTCTGGGGCGGCCGCACCTACACCCGCGAAGCAGGGCAGTACGTCTGGCGTCCCGACCACGGCAGCATCGCCGTCACTGCGACAACCGTTGAACAAACCGCAGCCACGTCCGGCGGTCCGGGCGGCAAGCTGCAGGAAACCCTCAGCTGGAACGGCCCCGACGGCGTGCCCGTCCTCACGGAGGACCGGACCTGGAGCTGGCATGGCACCAGCCCTTCTGTCTGGAGCCTGTCCCTCGAATTCGCCCTCTCCCCCGCCGGCAACCAGCCGGTCAGCCTGGGCAGCCCCGGCTCCAACGGCCGGCACGGGGGCGGCTACGGCGGCTTCTTCTGGCGGCTTCCCGAGTGCCACGACGCTGCAGTGTGGACGCCGGCCGGCGCCGGAGAATCCGCGGTGCACGGAAGCGTGGCCCGCTGGCTTGCATGGTCAGGAAAGTTTGGCGCAGGAACGGACGACGGCGACGCAACCCTGGTTTTCGTCGCTCCTGGGGACTCCACGGACCCCTGGTTCGTCCGGGCGGAAGGGTACCCCGGGGTGGGCCAGTCCCTCGCCTGGGATTCCCCTGTCATCGCGGAACCCGGAAACCCGGTCCGCCGCAAAATTTCCGTCTTTGTGGCCGACGGCATCCTGGGCACAACAGATATCGAAGACTTGATCAACCAGCAGGGGGACCTCTCATGACCCAGACAACAGCCGCCGCGTCCCAACCTGCCACTCCGTTGCCGGCCGGCAACGCGGGCACCGGCAGCGTGGACTTCATTCCCGGCCCCGTCCAGGAGGTCCGGGTGGCTCCGGCATCCACGGCAGACCGCGGGGTCAAGCGCCGGCGGGTCCTGGATATCCTGGATGCCGCCGGACGGGACTCGCTGCTCCTGACCACGCACACCGCCCTGGCCTGGTACCTGGACGGCAGCCGGATCCACATCAGCCTCGCGGGCGATCCCATCGCTGCAGTGCTGGTGGACCGCGCCGGCGACCACCTGGTGACTTTCAACAACGAAGCCGGCCGGATCGCCGCTGAAGAGCTTCCCTCCGGTGTCTCCCTGCATACCGTTCCCTGGTACGGGAACCTGCACGAGGCTGCGGCCGCCGTCGGGGCTTCAGCGGAGGAGCGGGGCCCGTTGCCGGAAGCGGACGTCGCGGCTGAGCTGCGTGCTGCCCGCCAGCAGCTGCTCCCGGCCGAAAGCGGCCGGTACGCCCGCCTCAGCGGGGAACTGGCGGCCCTCATGACGGACGTGCTCTCCGCCGCCCGGCCGGACACAACGGAATTCGAACTGGTGTCCGCCTTGGCCGAACGCGTGGTGGCTGCAGGCGCCGAGCCGCTGGTCCTCCTGTGCAACGGCAGTGCCCGCAGCACGTTCCGGCACCCGCTGGCCACGCACTCCCCCCTTGGCCGCCGTGCCATGGCTGTGGTGTGCGCCCGCCGGGACGGCCTGGTCGCCAACATCACCCGATGGGTGCGGTTCGACGCCGGCACTCTGGAGGAGCGTGATGCGGAGTCCCGGATCGCAGCGGTGGAGGCGGACATCTTTGACGCCACGGTTCCGGGCACGCAGCTGGACCGTATCTTCGCTGAGATCAAGGCATCCTACGTCCGGCACGGCTTTGGCGCGGACCAGTGGGAACAGCACCACCAGGGCGGCCCCGCCGGTTACGCAGGCCGTGATCCCCGGGTCACCGCCGCCGCCACGGACACGGTGGTACTGGGCCAGGCCTTCACCTGGAACCCGTCCGGTCCCGGGGTAAAGATCGAGGACACCGTGCAGTTGACCGAATCCGGTCTGCAGGTTCTCACAGTCGACCCCCGCTGGCCCGTGACCACGGTCAACGGGCTGCAGCGCCCGGCCACGCTGCAGCTCTAGCCAAAACGCTCTCGCAGATTCTGCAGTAAAACCCGAAATGCTCTCTCAGTTGTCGCCGGAGTCCCGGCAACAACTGAGAGAGCATTTCGATTACAACGACATCGTCTAAGAGAGCGTTGCTAGGGGAGGCGGAGCTCCCCGTCCACGCGGCGCGGGATGCGCAGCGGGTTGGCTTCGTGCAGCGCCGGGTGCAGCACCGTTTCCGGCGCGTCCTGGTAGGCAACCGGGCGCTGGAACCTGCGGACCGCCGTCGCACCCACCGATGTGAAGAGCGATGTGGTGGCCGGGTAGGGGCCGCCGTGCTGCTGTGCCCAGTTGACGGCGACGCCGGTGGGCCAGCCCTCGAACAGGACCCGGCCGGCCAGTTCGGAGAGCTGTTCCACCAGCACGGCGACGTCCTCGCCGGGCTGGGCGTGCAGGGTGGCCGTGAGGCTGCCCGGCACCTTGGCCAGCACTGCCGACAGTTCCGCCTGGTCCGCGTATTCGATCAGCATGGTGGTGGGGCCGAAGCACTCTTCGAGTAGTTGCCCGGGGTTCTCCAACACTTTTGCGGCAGAGGTTGAGAAGACCACCGGCGCTGCACCGTTGGCTGCAGCATCTTGGTCAACGGTGCCGCTGACCACGTCGACCCCGGTTACCGACGCAAAGCTGCGGAGCCCCTCCGGGTACGCCTCCGCGATCCTGCTGGTCAGCATGCCCAGGGCAGGCTTGTCCTTGCTGGCCTCGGCGACTTCCTCGGCAAAGGACGTACCGGCCGGGATGAAGACCAGGCCCGGCTTGGTGCAGAACTGACCCGCGCCAAGGGTGAAGGAGCCAGCCAGGCCCGCCGCGAGCTGGCCGCTGCGCTCTGCCAGGGCTGCGGCGGTGATGACCACCGGGTTCAGGCTGCCCAGTTCGCCGTAGAACGGAATGGGATCGGGGCGGGAAGTTGCAAGGTCGAACAGCGCACGTCCGCCAGGAATGGAGCCGGTGAAACCTACTGCTTTGATGGCCGGATCCTGGACCAGCGCGGTGCCCACTTCCCGGCCGGCGACCAGTGCGAACAGGCCTTCGGGTGCACCTGCGGCTTGCAGGGCCTCAGCCACGATCTCCGCCGTCCGCTCCGAGAGCCGCAGGTGGCCGGAGTGGGCCTTGACAATGACGGAGCACCCCACGGCCAGGGCCGAGGCGGTGTCACCACCGGCTACTGAGAAGGCGAACGGGAAGTTGGAGGCGGAGAAGACTGCCACCGGACCGATGGGCCGCAGGATGCGCCGGAGGTCCGGCTTGGGCGGGGTGGAGGCCGGATCCGCGTGGTCGATGATGGCCTCAAGGTAGGAGCCTTCAGTGATCACGCGCGCGAAGAGGCGCAGCTGGCCGGAGCTCCGGGCTACCTCGCCGGTCAGCCGCGGAGCGCCGAGGCTGGTCTCCGAGTCTGCGATTTCCACCAGTTCGGCAGAATTCGCGTCCAGCGCGTCAGCTACTGCCGTGAGCCAGGCCGCACGTTCGGCATCAGTTGAAGCTGCGGAAATTTTGGCAGCACGGGTGGCGGCGGCGGTGAGTTCGGTCAAGGAAAGCGTTGCAGTTGTCACGTCGGGTACCTGTTCTTCGTGTGTACATTCATCGGAGCTGCGGTGCCGGCAGAGCTGCTGCCTGCCGGCACCGTTACGTGCAGTCGCTGGGGATTACAGTTCCTCGCGGAACCGGAAGCCGAGCCCTGGCTGGTTGGTGAGGCTGACCCGGCTGTCAGTGAACCGCACGGGAGACGGGCCGGCCAGGATGCCCAACTGCTCGAAGGATGCTTCTTCAACATCCTCCACCAGGGTGGGCTCTGCCAGGGTCAGCGCAAGCTGTCCCGAAAGTTCCGGGAGCAGGTGGGGCATCACCCGGATGCTGTTGGTCCGGGCCAGCTCCACAATCCGCCGGAACGGGGTGATCCCGCCAACCCGGACGATGTTGGGCTGGATGATGTCCACTGCCTCCGCATCAATAAAATCGCGGAAACGGTAGATGGTGTGCAGGTTTTCGCCGAGGGCGATGGGCACCGGCGAATGTTTCCGGAGCCTGCGGTAGGCCCACAGGTCGTCGGCGCGGATGGGCTCCTCCAGCCATTCCAGTCCGAATTCCGAGAGGACATCCAGGGCGCGGAAGGTGGTGGGCAGGTCCCAGCGCTGGTTCGCATCGATCATCAGCTTCCGGTGCGGGCCCAGGACGGAGCGGACGGCTTCCACCCGTTCGGCGTCTTCACGCAGATCCGGCTTGCCCACCTTGATCTTCACCGCCTGGTGCCCGGCAGCAACCCACCGCCGGGTCTGGGCAACAAGTTCTTCCAGCGTGTAGTGCAGGTTTACACCGGATCCGTAAACCTCTGCCGATTCGTGCCGCTGGCCCAGGAGGCCGGTGACGGACGTGCCGGCACGGCGTGCCTGCAGGTCCCACAGGGCAAGGTCGACGCCGGCCATGGCGATGGTGGTGAGCCCTCCCCCGCCGGCTTCGTGCAGCCGCTTCCACAACGCGTCCCACACCGTTTCGGGTATCGCCGGCAGGCCGGTGATAAACGGGGCGATGTCGTAGTCCAGCAGCGCCTTGACTGCGTGCGGGCCGATGGTCGGGGTCCAGGAAAATCCGTATCCCGCGCCGCCGTCGTCGGTGTGGATCCCGGTGACGATCACATGGTTTTCCGGTGCCTCAACACCCCAGCTGCGGCGCAGCGGAACGGTGATGAGCCGGGAGGAAAGATGCGTGATCCGGGGAACGGTGCGGACGGCCTCGGCCGCCGGGGCACTCATCAGCGGCCGGCCAGCTCGTAGCCCTTGGCGAGGATGGCCTTGAGCTCCAGCTGCTGGTCCTCCGTGGGGTCCACCAGGGGCGGACGGACCGGGCCAACGGGAAGTCCGCCCAGCCGAAGCCCTGCCTTGATCAGGGAGACACCGAAGCCGGGGGTCTGGTCGCGAAGGCGGACCAGGGGTGCGTAGAAGCCCTCAAGCAGGGCGTTGCGGCGCTCCTCGTCCCCCGAGATGTACGCGTCGTAGTAGGCCTTGGCAATTTCCGGCGCCATGGCGAACGCGGCCGAGGAGTAGAGCGGAATGCCCAGGCCACGGTAGGCGCCCTGGGTCAGTTCTGCGGTGAGCAGTCCGTTGAAGAAGGCGAAGTCCTCGCGGCCGGTGGCCTTGACGGCGGACACAATCTCCTGCGCCAGTCCAACGTCCCCCAGGCCATCCTTGAAGCCGACCACCTTGGGGTTGGCTGCCAGCCGGGCCATGGAGGCGGCCGTGAACTTTGCGTTGCCGCGGTGGTACACGATGACCGGCAGGCTGCTGGCAGCGGCGACGGCTTCGATGTAGGCCACCAGGCCGTCAGCAGGGCCGGTCACCAGGTAGGGCGGCAGCACCAGGAGGGCATCGGCTCCGGCTTCCTCGGCCACCCGGGCCGTGGCCAGGGCGTGCCCCAGCGGTCCGCCGGCTCCGGCGACCACGGGGACCTTTCCGGCCACAACCTCGACGGCGGCCGTCACCACGGTTCGGACCTCCTCAAGGCTCAGCGCGTGGAATTCGCCGGTGCCGCAGGCCGGGAACACTCCGCCGGGTTCGAACGGCAGCCGTGAGCTGATGTGCTCCTTGAGGAGCTCTGTGTCCACCGTGCCCTCGGGCGTGAACGGGGTGACGGGGAAGAACAGTACGCCGTCGAATTTCATGGTGTCTCCTTGGTTCCGCTGCCGGCGCTGACCAGCGCGGAGGTCTCGTCGTTGAGGGTGGATTGGGACTTGAGTTCCGTGCGCCAGCTGCGCTTGGGCTGCCAGCCAAGGAGTTCCTGGGCCTTGGCGATGGAGAAGGCGGGGCTGGTGCCCGTCAGAACCGTGCTCAGGGCTTCGCTTCCGGGCAGGAACCGGGGCATGAGCTCCGCCAGGGGTGCCGTGGCCAGCGCGTCTGCAGCGCCTACGAAGAAGGTTTCCCCGTTGGGAATGGACTCCATTTTCTGCAGGAGCAGGTCCAGGAAATCCGCAACGTCCCGGGCATCCACGTAGTTGAACAGTGCCGGGGCGGACAGGGATGGGTCGGCGAGCCGCTCGGACAGGGTGTGGCCCTGCTGCGTGGGCGCGCCTTCCCACTCCTCGGGGGAGATGACATAGCAGGGACGGAACGCCGCGTAGCGGATCTTTTCCCCCTGCGCTGCCGCGAACATCTGCATGGTCTCTTCCGCGATGAGCTTGGACAACGCGTAGGCGTTCCAGGGGCGCGGAGTAGTCCGTTCATCCAGGGGAAAGGCGGCCGGAAGCCATCCGGCAGGAGAACCGTAGCCAAGAACCGTAGGGCTGCTGGCCGTGACGATCTTCGGCACTCCCAGTTCCGTGGCGGCGCTGATGACGGCGAAGGCGAGCCGGGTGTTGGTGGCGAAAATGACGTCCTCGGGCGCGCTGAACGGGACGGCGATCGCTGCAAGGTGGATGACGGCGTCGGGCCTGGTCTCCCGGAGCAGGCGCAGGGCCTCACCGGGTGCCAGGAGGTCTGCGGTTTCCTGAACTGCGCCCGCCGGCAGCTGCTCCGCCGGCACGGCGTCCCTGTCCACCGAGATGACGTGGTGGCCGGCTTCGGCGAGACCCGCCACGACACTGCGTCCCAGCCGGCCGGAGCCGCCGGTAACAAAAATCCTGCTCATGGTTTTTCCTTCTGGTCCGGGCCGGTCAGTTGCCGCGGCGGAGGTCGACGCCGAGGTCCAGGTCCTCGATGCGAACGGGCAGGGACGATTCAAGCGAGCGGTTGCCGGCGATGCCCACGGATACGGAACGCAGTCCGTCCAGGTAGCCGGAGGGCCGGCCCAGCGGATCCTCGCCCGGCCCGTTGAAGAGGTCGGAGAGCAGCAGCTCGTCGCCGCCGCCGTGACCGCCCTCGCCGTTGACGATCGGCACTTCGTAGGCAGCCTCCCAGTGGCGCTGGACCACGAGCCGTTCACCGTTGCGGCGAATGGCGTCGTCTTCCTCTATGGGGGTTGCGCTGGGGTCAACCACGGTCTTCTTATCCGTGCTGCTGGTGACGGCGGCGCGTTCCACGACCTCCAGCTCGGCACGGCCCTCAGTGCCGTTGACGGCCACGCGGTAGCCCTCCCACGGGCTGTGGGCGTTCAGCGAGTAGCTCAGGCGCGGGCCACCCTGGTACTCCACTACCAGCGCGAGGTTGTCCTCGATGGTGATTCCGCCGGTGAAGACGTCCTGGTCGCGGCGGTAGCCGTCGTAGTGCTCGTTGTCCAGGAACAGTGCCTTGAGCCGCTCATCCTCGCGGAGGTCCAGCGTGAACGGGTCTTTTTCGGCAGTGGCCGGGGCGTCAGCCGCGGGCGTGCCGCGTTCGGGACGGGGACCCAGGCCGCGCTCCGCCGCGTTCTTGTCACCATAGAATTTCAGGCCGCCGGAGGCGAAGACCCGCTCGGGGACGTCGTCGATCCACCAGTTGACCAGGTCGAAGTGGTGCGAGGCCTTGTGGATCAGGAGGCCGCCGGAGTTCTTCTTCTCGCGGTGCCAGCGGCGGAAGTAATCTGCACCGTGGACAGTGTCCAGGACCCAGCTGAAGTCGATGGAGGTGACCTTGCCGATAACGCCGCTCTGGATGATTTCCTTGAGGGCACTGTTGCGCGGCGAGTAGCGGTAGTTGAACGTGACCACCACGTTGCGTCCGGTTTCGTGCACGGCCTTGGTGATGCGGCGGCAGCCCTCGGCATTGATCGTGAGCGGCTTTTCCACCACGACGTCGGCCCCGGCACGGAGTGCTTCCACGATGTAGTCGGCGTGGGTGTAGTCCGGGGTGGTCACCACCACGCGGTCAATATTGTTGGCCTGGATGAAGGAGGTGAGGTCGGCGGGGTCAAACGAGGCAACCGGCCCCGGCGCACCCAGTTCCTGGATGAGCTTCTGGTAAAACTCCACGCGGCCCGGATTGACGTCTGAGAAAGCCACCAGCTCTGCGGTATCGGCGTGCCTGCCGAAGATCGCCCGGATGTACATCTCTGAACGCCCGCCGGTGCCGATCAGGGCGATGCGGGTCTTGCCTCCGCCCTTCGCGGCGGGGGCTGCAGCAGTTGCGGTGCCGGCGGCAGCACCGGTCTGGGATACCGCTGCTGCTGAACTCGGCTCGGCTGTGTTGACCATTGGGTCCCTTTCGAAAGCTCAAATACCCGGCCGTTCTGGTGGCCGTTCAGGTGTGGTGCCGGCGCACTGCTGCACCGCCGTGAGAAAGCGTTTTCTCGGTTCGCTATAAGATTTGTATCAACCAGAGCAGCGATCCGTCAACCATTCTGGGCGTTGAAAGAAACCGTTTTCTCAGTAGTCAGGCGTCCCCGCCGGGTTCACCGCGGAAAATAGCTGGGAAAACATGGGAAAACAGTAGAAATCGTTTTCCCGTCCCGTTGTATGCTTTGACTCAAACACCGCCACTTCGTGGGCCGGGTGCTGCCGTACGGCAGCAAAAGCACACCGCCCGCTGCTTTGTGGGCGCCAAGGAAGGGACCAGCATGGTCAGGAAGTCGGCAACCGGCCGGATCGGCATCGCTGATGTTGCCGTTAAGGCAGGAGTTTCGCACGCCACGGTTTCCCGTGTCATGAATGGGAACTTCACGGTGGATCCTGACATTGCAGCCCGCGTCCGGGCCGCCGCGGCTGAGCTGAAGTACCAGCCCAACCCCGTAGGACGCAGCCTGGCCCTGGGCAAGACGGACACCATCGGCATCGTGGTGCCGGACCTGGCCAACCCAACCTTCCAGGCGATTCTCCGAGGCCTCAGCCGCGCCGCCGCGCAGGACGGCTACCGCGTCCTCATCGCTGACTCCTTCGAGGTCTCCAGCGAGGAGGCCATCCTCGCCGGCGAGGCCCGCCGTCGTTGTGACGGGCTGGTACTGTGCGCACCGCGCATGACGGACGCCGAACTCGAAGAGATCGCCCCCTCGCTGCATCCCCTGGTACTGATCAACCGGACCACTGCGGCCGCGGGCGTACCCAGCCTGGTGGTCGACTACGGCCAGGGCGTGCAGGACATCGCGGAGCACCTCGTGGAACTCGGACACACCCGCCTGGCCTTCCTCGCCGGCCCGCCCCGCAGCGCCTCGAACGGGCTCCGGCTTCAAGGGCTGGAGGCCTTCAAGGCGGCCCACCCCCAGGTGGACGTGACAATGCTGGAGGGCGGCTCCGATTTCGACACCGGACACGAGGCGGTCGACGCGGTACTGGAGAGCGGCGCCACTGGGATCCTGGCCTTTAACGACCTGGTGGCAATGGGCTTGATGAGCGGACTGCACGAACGCGGGCTGGACGTTCCCGGCGACATCTCCGTCACCGGCTTCGACGACATTCCCTTCGCCAAGTACACGATGCCGGCCCTCACCACCGCGGCGGTCCCCATCACGGAACTGGGCGAGCAGGCATGGCAGCAGCTGCGTGCACTCATCCGCAAGGAGGAGAATGAAGCCCCGGGCAGCCGGTACCAGCCCAGGCTTGAGGTGCGTGTCAGCTCCGGCCCGGCGAAGGCGCCCCGGTCAACCGTCCATGGTTGACGGGTCCCGAGTCCTGGCGGAACCCAGCCCGGCCTCTTTGTAGTACCCCTCGATGTGGGCAGCCACCAGCTTGGCCGCGTGCCCGCCGTCGTCGTTCCTGATGGCGGCCAGGATGTCATGGTGCTCGGCGCGCAGGCGCGCCGCCGTGGCGTCCCAGTCCGGAAGGCTGGACGTCAGCTCGGCCGCGTAGCCCTGGATGGACTCCCGGAGCGATCCCATCATGGCGCTGACCACGGCGTTGCCCGCGGCGTCGGCCAGGGCCAGGTGGAACCGGACGTCCATTGCCAGGAAGTCACCGACCGAGAGGTCTTCCGCATCCATGCCTTCCAGCAGCGCCGCGGCATCGTCCAGTTCCGGCGCATCCGGGCTTGCCCTCGCCACGGCCCAGGACTCCAGGAGCACGCGCGTCTCCACAATGTCCGCCACCGGCAGGTGCTGGGTGGCGACGTGCAGCCGAAGGGCAGAGCCAAGCGCCGCCGTCGGATCCGAAATGACAACGGTTCCGGCGTCCGGGCCGGACCCCACGCCTGCCCGCACCACACCCATGGCTTCGAGAATCCGGATGGCCTCCCGAACGGAGGTCCGCGACACTTTCAACTGCTCGGCCAGGGTGCGCTCGGCCGGAAGGCGGCCGCCCACTGTCAGCCTGCCGGCGGAGAGCTCGTTCTCGATCCACGACAGGACAAGCTGGTGAGTTCGCATGGATAAATAGTAGTTGATGTGGTTGGACCACATGGCCTAGAGTGTGGTTAGACCACAGAGGCTCCGGATACGGACCCGCCGGCCCAATGGAGGACCCATGACCCACACCATCCAGCCCAACAACCCGGAGACGACGCCCGCGCCGGACGCCACCGACATTCCCGCCGCGCCGGCACACACTCCCGCGCCGGCGTCGTCCGTTGTTCCGCCAGCATTGAAGCGCCGCATCCCCAAGTACTCGGACCTCGCTCCCCTGATGCAGTTCAAGAAGCCCGAGTTCAGCAAGGAGGCCCGGCTCAAGCGGGCCAGCACCATCTGGGAACTCCGGGACATCGCCAAGCGCCGCACCCCGCAGGCACCGTTCGACTACACGGATGGAGCAGCCGAAGAGGAAATCACCCTCCGCCGCGCGCGCCAGGCCTTCCTGGACATCGAATTCCGTCCCGGCATCCTCCGGAATGTCTCCGCCATTGACCTCAGCACCGAAATCCTGGGCAGGCCCTCCCGGCTGCCCGTCGGCATCGCCCCCACCGGCTTCACGCGCATGATGCAGTCCGAGGGCGAATACGCGGGTTCGCAGGCAGCTGAAGCCGCAGGCATTCCCTACACGCTCTCCACCATGGGCACGGCCTCCATCGAGGACGTCGCCGCCGCTGCCCCGAACGGCCGCAACTGGTTCCAGCTGTACCTGTGGACGGACCGCGACCGCTCGCTGGAACTGATCGAGCGCGCCGCCAACGCCGGAAACGACACCCTCATGGTTACGGTCGACACCGCCGTGGCCGGCGCCCGCCTCCGCGACGTACGCAACGGCATGACCATCCCGCCGGCATTGACCGTTAAGACCGTGCTGGACGCCTCCTACCGGCCCGCCTGGTGGTTCAACTTCCTCACCCACGAGCCGCTGACGTTCGCGTCCCTGTCGCGCTACACGGGCACGGTGGCCGACCTGATCAACTCCATGTTCGACCCCACCCTGACGTTCGAGGATCTCGACTGGCTGCGCGAAACCTGGAAGGGCAAGCTGGTGGTCAAGGGCATCCAGACGGCCGAGGACGCCCGCCGCGTGGTTGACCACGGCGCTGACGGCGTAGTCCTGTCCAACCACGGCGGACGCCAGCTGGACCGGGCCCCAATCCCGTTCCACCTGCTCCCGGAGGTCAAGCAGGCATTCACGGCGGACAACACCGACGCCGCGATCATGCTGGATACGGGCATCATGAGCGGCGCGGACATCGTGGCTGCCCTGGCCCTGGGCGCGGACTTCACCCTGATCGGACGCGCCTACCTGTACGGCCTGATGGCCGGTGGCCGCGCAGGTGTGGACCGCACCCTCCAGATCCTGGAAAAGGACATGGCCCGCACCATGGCACTCCTGGGTGTCAGCAAGATCTCCGAGCTCACCCCGGACCACGTCCGCCTGCTCAACAGGTAAGGTCCCACCCAACTAAGTAGCAGCAGGTGTCGTTTTGAGCACTCGGAACGACACCTGCTGCTACCTACTATTGGTCAAGGGCTACTTCTTACGGCCGAACTTGGGCAGGTTGGGGAGGTTAGCCAACAGGTCGGCGGCCCTGGTGGCCGCGCGGCCCACTGTGCGGCCGATCTGCTGCGGAACGCTGTCGTCACTCAGCGGCTCAGTGGTGCCGCCCGGGATGACGACGGCGGGACTCAGCTCCGCGCCCGCAGGTGTCAGGACGCCCTCGGAGACGGCTTCGGCAGCCACCCTTTCGGTTGTCCCGCCGGCCCCGGCAGCGACAGCGCCCCGGGAAGCAACGTCGTCCGTGGATGCCTGGACGGCCGGAGCAGCAGCGGGAGCCTGGGATCCGACGTCGAAAGTTTCGAGCCAGCTGGCAATCCCTTCCAGCGGCTTGCGGTTCAGCGCGTAGTAGCGCTTCTGGCCCTGCGCCCGCATGCTCACGAGCTGGGCTTCGCGCAGGACTTTCAGGTGCTTGGAAATGGTGGGCTGGCTTGCTGCCAGTTCTTCAACGAGTTCCCCCACGGCCTTGTCTCCGGAACGGAGGGAGACCAGGATGTCCCGCCGGGTTGATTCCGCAATGACGGCAAATACGTCGTCTGTCACCATGCCTCCCACCCTAGCGACATATACGCCGAAAGGCATCAACTATTTCGGCGGCTCCCGTGATTGGGACGAGGGGTGATCAGTCGAACCAGGGGTCGAGTCCGTGGAGCGGGAAGATGGCCTTGCGTGTGGCCATGACGGTGCGGTCAACGGCGTCGTTGGGGTCGAAACCCACTTCCCAGGAGCGCCACCACAGCTCCACATCGTCGCCCATCAGGCCCGGTGCGGCGGTGCCAAACTTCTCCTGCACATAGTCCCGCCAGTCCTGCGGCACTGCGGTGCGCAGCGGCACCGGCCGCCCCGCCGCGATGGCCACCAGATGGCTCCAGGACCGGGGCACAACCTGCAGTACGTTGTACCCGCCGCCGCCGGTGGCGATCCAGCGGCCGCCACAGTAGCGCTCGGCGAGATGCCCGACGGCGGAGGCCGCCTCCCGCTGGCCGTCGACACTGAGATTGAGGTGCGTCAGGGGATCTGTGCGGTGCGAGTCGCAGCCGTGCTGGCTGACGATCACCTCCGGCTGGAAGGCCTCCACGAGCTGCGGCACCACGGCGTAGAAAGCGCGAAGCCAGCCGGCATCGCTTGTTCCGGCCGGCAGTGCGAGGTTGACTGCCGTCCCTTCGGCCTTCGGCCCGCCGACCTCATTCGCAAACCCTGTGCCGGGGAACAGGGTGAGGCCGGTTTCGTGCAGGGAGAGTGTGAGCACTCGGGGATCATCCCAGAAGATACTCTCCGTCCCGTCCCCGTGGTGGGCGTCAACGTCTATATATGCCACCCTGCCGATGCCGCCGTCGAGCAGCCTCTGCACGGCAAGTGCGGCGTCGTTGTAGATGCAGAAGCCGCTGGCCCTGTCACGGGCGGCGTGGTGCATGCCGCCGCCGAAGTTGACCGCGTGCAGGACTGATCCATCCAGGATCCGGGATGCCCCCAGCAGGGATCCGCCGGCCAGCCGCGCGGCAGCTTCGTGCATCCCGGCGAATGCGGGGTCATCCTCGGTGCCAAGGCCGCGCGATTCGTCGGTCTCGCCGGGATTCTCACTCACGCGCCGTACCGCCGCCACGAACCCGGACGAGTGTACGGACTCCAGGTCGGCGTCGCTGGCCACCTCGGGAGCTTCGACGGCAACATGGTCCAAATCGAAGAGCCCCAGGCTCCGTGCCAGGCGGGCCGTAAGGTCCATCCGCTCCGGCGCCATCGGATGGCCGGGTCCGAAATTGTAGGCAGTCATGTCAGGACTCCACGCCACCACCGTCGGCGGCACGGGCTGGCTGAGGCCGGGCAGGTATGTCATCAATCACAGGCTACCCGAGCCCGGGCCCCTGCCGGCCCGGCCATTACGCGGGCATTAGTGGTTTACTACTGAAGGAAGCAGATTCAACCGAGGATAAGCCACACATGACGCAAAGCCAGTCGAGGCCCCGGAACGCGGCCAGCTGGCATCCGGCAGCGCAGGAGCGGGAAGGCCTCTGGATCCTTACGCGGCTCCGCGACTTCGTCGACGACATTGCAAACACCTCGCCCGCCAGGCTGGCCCTCACTGTGTTCGCCGCCGTGTGCCTGCTCTTTACGTTCCTCCTCTCTTTACCCGCGGCATCAGCGGACGGGCAGTCCACTCCCCTCCACCAGGCCATGTTCACCGCAGTCTCGGCCGTCTGCGTCACGGGACTCACGGTGGTGTCCACGGCGGTGCACTGGTCCTTCTTCGGCCAGCTGGTGATCCTGATCGGCATCTTTATCGGCGGTCTCGGCACCCTGACCCTGGCGTCACTCCTGGCGCTGATGGTGAGCAAGCGCTTGGGAGTCCGGGGCAAGATCATTGCGGCGGAGTCCATGAACAACGCCGGCCGTCTGGGCGAGGTGGGCGCCCTGTTGCGGATCGTCATCACCACGTCCGTGGTGATCGAAGCGGCGCTGGCACTTATTCTGATACCTCGGTTTCTGATCCGTGGCGAGAGCTTCTGGGGTGCGGTGTGGCATGGTCTCTTCTATGCCATTTCGGCCTTCAATAATGCCGGGTTCACGGCGCACGCCGAAGGAATCATTCCGTTTGAAAACGACCTCTGGATCCTTGTCCCGATCATGGTCGGGGTTTTCCTGGGCAGCCTGGGCTTCCCCGTTGTGATGGTCCTGCTGCAAAACGGGCTCAACTGGAAAAGATGGAACCTGCATACCAAGCTGACAATCGAAGTCTCCCTCATCCTTTTCGCAGCAGGGAGTGTGCTTTGGGGTCTGATGGAGTGGGACAACGTTCGGACCATCGGATCGCTGACCTTCGGTGACAAGGTGCTGCATTCGGTCTTTGCTTCTGTTCAGATCCGCTCCGGCGGCTTCAACCTGGTGGACCAGAACCAGTTGGAGTCCACCACCATGCTCCTGACGGATGCCCTCATGTTCGCCGGCGGCGGTTCAGCTTCGACCGCCGGCGGAATCAAGGTGACCACCATCGCCATTATGTTCCTGGCCATCGCGGCCGAGGCGCGTGGTGATGCGGACGTCAAGGTTCACGGCCGTACCATTCCACAGGGCGCGATGCGGGTGGCTATTTCCGTTATCTTTGCAGGAGCGACACTGGTTTCCGTGGGATCCTTCCTGCTGCTCTCCATCAGTGGCGAGTCCCTGGACCGCGTGCTCTTTGAGGCAATCTCCGCCTTTGCTACCTGCGGCCTGAGTACAAACCTCAGCGCTGAGGTTCCACCGGCCGGCGCCTATGTGCTGACGGCTCTGATGTTCATGGGACGCGTGGGGACGGTAACCCTTGCTGCTGCCCTGGCCCTGCGACAGCGCAGCCAGTTGTACCACTATCCCGAAGAGAGGCCCATCATTGGCTAGTTCCTCAAGCACTCCAAACCGTCCCGCCCACAACGCACCGGTACTGGTGGTCGGACTGGGTCGGTTCGGATCGGCAACTGCCGAGCAATTGGTCAAGCAGGGACGCGAAGTGCTGGCCATCGAGCGCGACCGGACGCTGGTGCAGAAATGGGCGTCCCAGCTGACCCATGTGGTGGAAGCAGACGCCACCAATATCGACGCGCTGCGCCAGCTCGGCGCGCAGGAGTTCAGCTCCGCCGTTGTGGGTGTGGGCACGTCCATCGAGTCTTCGGTGCTGATCACCGTTAACCTGGTGGACCTTGGTATCGAACATTTGTGGGTCAAGGCCATCACGCCTTCGCACGGCAAGATCCTGACCAGGATCGGCGCGAACCACGTGATCTACCCGGAAGCGGATGCGGGCGTGCGCGCCGCGCACCTGGTATCCGGGCGCATGCTGGACTTCATTGAATTCGACGACGACTTCGCCATCGTGAAGATGTACCCGCCCCGTGAAACAGTGGGTTTTACGCTCGACGAATCAAAGGTCCGCTCAAAGTACGGCGTGACCATTGTGGGTGTGAAGTCACCGGGCGAGGACTTCACTTACGCCCGGCCGGAAACCAAGGTGTCCTCCAGGGACATGCTGATCGTGTCCGGCCACGTGGACCTGCTGGAAAGGTTCGCCGCCCGGCCGTAGGTGCCGGTTTATCCCAGTTGCCTGGTAATTTCTGCTGCCCGCTCGGCTGCCGCGCGTGCGCCGGCAGCGATGATGGTCGGGATACCCTGCTCGTCAAACGTGGCGATGGCGCGTTCCGTGGTGCCATTGGGGCTGGTGACCGCCTTGAGCAGGGCTGAAGGATCAGCACCGGGTTGGGCGAGCATGAGTCCGGCACCGGCAACGGTTTCGCGGGCCAGGAGCAGGGACAGATCGCTGTCCAGGCCCAGCTCCTCCCCCGCCGCGGCCATTGCTTCGGCAAGGTAGAACGCGTAGGCAGGCCCTGAGCCGCTGATGGCCGAGAGGGCGTCCACCTGTTCCTCGGGTACTTCGACGACGGTTCCCGTGCCCTTCAGGAGGTTCTTGACGTTCTGCAGCTGTTCCGGGGTGCAGTTGGTGCCGGGCGACACGGATACCACGCCACGGCCCAGTTTGGCCGGGGTATTGGGCATGGTGCGGATGACGGGCTGCCCGGCCGGAAGTGCAGCCTCAAGCTGGGCAATCGACACAGCGGCCGCCACACTGACCACCACGGTCTGCGGCGAAAGAGCTCCGCTGATTTCCCGGGCAAGGTCAGCGATGCCCACCGGCTTGACGCCAAGGATAACGACGCCGGACCCCTTGGTGGCCTGCTTGTTGTTGTCGGGTTCTTCCTCACCTGCGATGGCGGTGATGCCGTGGTACCGCTCGGCCAGTTCTGCGGCACGTTCGGCGCGGCGGACCGTGGCCACGATGTCAGCCGGATCCGTCCCCGCTTCCAGCAGGCCGCCAAGGATGGCTTCGTTCATTGATCCACAGCCAAGGAATGCGATTCGGTTGATCATGGCTCCATCATGGCAGTTGCGCCAGTTGCGTGGAGAAATCGTGACGCCGCCCTTGAACTGATGAAGATGAGCGGATGACATGATGAACCAGGACCACATGCATTCACAGGCGGCTCCCATGTTCAGTGCAGGTAGCTCACAAGTTCCGCTCCTACTGTAGTTATTACCTCATTGAGGGTGCGAGTGATGCGGCAGGCATGGGGATGCCTGCCAGGGCACCGGCGGCCGGCAACAGGTTTTCCCCCATTTTTCCTGTTGCCGGCCCCGGTGCTTCCCCATTTAAGCAATGCCTAGACGGCGGCCTCCACGACTTGCGGGGCGGCCACATGCGGTGCGGGCTCCAGCGGTCCGGAAAACACCAGCTGGTCCAGGCGGCGCAGGATGAGACCTTCGCGCAAAGCCCAGGGGCAGATTTTGAGCTTCTTGAATTTGAAGAGCTCCAGGGCAGCCTCTGCCACCAGTGCACCGGCCAGGAGCTGGTGTGCGCGCGCTTCGGAGACGCCGGGAAGATGCAGCCGGTCCTCGGCTTTCATTGCCGAGATACGTTGCGCCCAGACGCCAAGATCGTACGCCTGCAGTTCCCGTTTGACGTAGGGGCCGGCCGCGCTCGGTGCCGCCCCCGCTATCCGTGCGAGGGAACGGAACGTTTTGGATGTGCCGGCCACCACGTTGGCCCTGCCCAGGCCATCGAATTCACGGACCGCGGGCTTGAGGGTGGCCCTGATGTAGCGGCGCAGCTCCTTCACGCTCTTGGCAGAGGGAGGATCTTCGGCGAGCCAGTCCCGGGTGAGCCGGCTGGCACCCAGGGGAACCGAGGTGGCCATCTCGGGAAGCTCATCCTGGCCGAAGGCCATTTCGAAGGAGCCGCCGCCAATATCCAGGTTCAGGATGGGGCCCGCCCCCCAGCCATGCCAGCGGCGTACGGCGAAGAAGGTCATGGATGCCTCTTCGCTTCCGGTGAGTTCCTGCAGCGTCACGGTGGTTTCGTGCTTGACGCGGGCCAGGACTTCGGGGCCGTTGGTGGCTTCGCGGATGGCGGACGTACAGAACGCCAGGAGGTCTTCGGCCTTGTGCCGGGCAGCAAATTCCCAGGCTTCCAGGACGAACTCGGTGAGCTCGTGTTGCCCTGCGTCGCTGATGCTGCCGTCCGGTTCAAGGTACTGGACCAGGGACAGGGGGCGCTTGTGCGACGCAAAAGGAACCGGGCGCGCACCCGCGTGGGCATCCACCAGCAGAAGATGGACAGTGTTTGACCCGATATCGAGGACGCCTAGCCGCATGCTGCCATTATTCACCGGCCCAGCCGATGGATTCCAACCGGCAGCGGTCGGTTAACCTGGCGTCAGTTCCCGGAGGGGTCCGTGGGGGCGTCGTCGGGCATGTCATCAGCACGCTTGAAGTCGCGCTTGATGTTGGCAACGCCCTCGGGATTGATCTCGAAGCCATAGGCGGCACCCGGGTTGATCACCATGCCCAGCTCCTCGCCGATGTTGGCGATGATCGCCGCCCCTTGGGTGCCGAGCACATTGGGGGCTGCTTCCAGGTACTGCCGGTCCACCCGGCTCGGGTGCGAGAATACGGCAAGGACCGGATCGCCGTCGGCATTGGCCAGGACCAGGGGCTCCACCTGGGAGTCCTCACCCTCGATGCCGTCCGAGCTGATGATGTAGACCTCGCTGTTGAGGAAGGACAGGATGACGTCTACGGGGCTTGCATCAGGCTGTCCGCCCTTGGCGAGCTTCTCCTCGAGGTCGTTCAGCGGAGTCTGGTCGGCGATGCCGGGCTGTTCAGTCATGCCTCTACCCGATCACGTTCCGGTGCCTCTGGCAAACGCCAATGGCCGGGCAACTGCCGGAGCAGGCCCAGCCACCATGGCTACTTCTTGGCCGTTGCCTTCTTTTTCACCGGAGCCTTGCGGGTGGCCGTGCGCTTGACCGGGCCCTTGGCACGCTTCTCGGCGAGCAGCTCCACGGCCTGTTCGCGGGTGAGTTCTTCCAGGGAGGTTGCACGGGGAACAGTGATGTTGGTGATCCCGTCGGTGATGTAGGGACCGAAACGGCCTTCCTTCACCACGATGTTCTTCTCCGACACCGGGTCGGGGCCGAACTCTGCAAGCGGCGGCACGGCAGCCCGGGCGCCGCGCTGCTTTGGCTGGGAGTAAATCTCCAGGGCCTGTTCCAGGGTGATGGTGAAGATTTCCTCCTCCGAGCCGATGGACCGGGAGTCAGTCCCCTTCTTCAGGTAGGGACCGAACCGGCCGTTCTGCACGGTGATGAGGTTGCCTTCGGCGTCCTCACCCAGGACGCGGGGCAGGCTCATGAGCTGCAGCGCCTCATCCAGGGTGACCGATTCCACTGTCATGGACTTGAACAGCGAACCGGTCCGTGGCTTGGCCTTGACCGGCTTCTTGGGCGGCTTGGGCTTGCCGTTCTTGTAGTACTCCACCGGCTGGTTGGCGATCTGCTCCTCAGTCATCTCGGGGATGATCTCGGTGACATAGGCGCCGTAACGGCCGTTTTTGGCAACGATGGTGTGCCCGGTGTGCGGATCCGTGCCCAGCACGCGTTCTTCCGGTGCCGCAGTCTCCATCAACTCAATGGCCTTGGCGGCCGTCAGCTCGTCCGGTGCGAGGTCCTCGGGCACGTTGGCGCGCGCCGATTCCACGATCTCCCCGGTCTTGGGGTCAACGGTGGCGGCGGAGCTTTCCAGGTACGGGCCGAATTTGCCAACCCTGAGCGTGATGTCGTCCGTGATGGGAATGGAGTTGATTTCCCGGGCGTCGATCTCGCCCAGGTTGTTGACGATGCTGAGCAGGCCCGGATCGGAGTCTTCGCCGAAGTAGAAGTGCCGAAGCCAGGAGGAGCCAACGGCCTGGCCGTTGGCAATCTTGTCCAGGTCGCCTTCCATGTCGGCGGTGAACTCGTAATCCACGTAGTCGCTGAAGTGCTGTTCCAGCAGGCGGATCACCGAAAAGGCGATCCAGCTGGGAACCAGGGCTGAGCCCTGCTTCCGGACGTAGCCGCGGTCCTGGATGGTGGAGATGGTGGAGGCGTAGGTGGACGGGCGTCCGATGCCCTTCTTTTCCAGTTCGGCTGTCAGCGACGCTTCGGTGTAACGCGGCGGGGGCGAGGTCTCATGGCCCACGGCGATGATGTCTGAGGCGGCGAGGGCGTCACCCTTGGCAACGTTGGGGAGGCGGCGGGCTTCGTCGGAGTCCTCGTCGCCACGGGTTTCGTCCTTGCCTTCCTCATAGGCCGCAAGGAAGCCTGGGAACGTGATGACCGTGCCGGAGGCGGAGAACTCAGCGTCCCTGCCGTCGGCGGCAACGGAACCGAGCCGGATGGTGGCCGTGGAGCCCTTGGCATCAGCCATCTGGGAGGCGACGGTCCGCTTCCAGATCAGTTCGTACAGCCGGAACTCGTCCCCGGAAAGCTGCTTCGCCACCTGTGCCGGAGTGCGGAATGAGTCGCCGGCGGGACGGATGGCCTCGTGGGCTTCCTGGGCGTTGGCAGCCTTGCCGGAGTACACGCGCGGGGACTGCGGAACGTACTCGGGGCCGTACAGCTCGGAGGCCTGCCTGCGGGCAGCAGTGACGGCTTCATCGCTCAGCGCGGACGAGTCGGTACGCATATAGGTGATGTAGCCGTTTTCGTACAGCCGCTGGGCCACCTGCATGGTGCTCTTGGAGGAGAACCGCAGCTTGCGGCCCGCCTCCTGCTGCAGCGTCGAAGTGGTGAACGGCGCAGCAGGACGCCGCGTGTACGGCTTTGTGTCGACTGAACGGACGCGGAAGTCGGCGCCCTGCAGCCCGGCGGCCAGGGACTCCGCCAGCTCCTGGTTAAGGTGCGCCACGTTCTTGGAGGTGAGGACGCCGTCGTCGTTGAAGTCACGGCCGCTGGCCACCTTCGCGCCGTCCACGGCGGCGAGCTTGGCCTTGAAGGAGCCGGCGTCAGCACCGAACTGGCCCGTGAGGTCCCAGTAGGACGCCGCCTTGAAGGCCATGCGTTCGCGTTCGCGGTCCACCACCATGCGGGTGACCACGGACTGCACACGGCCGGCGGACAGGCCGCGGGCGACCTTGCGCCACAGGACGGGGGAGATTTCGTAACCGTAAAGGCGGTCCAGGACGCGGCGGGTCTCCTGGGCGTCCACCAGTGCCGTATCCACGTCGCGCAGGTTGCCCATGGCGCGCTGGATGGCTTCCTTGGTGATTTCGCCGAACGTCATCCGGTAGACCGGGACCTTGGGTTTGAGCACTTCCAACAGGTGCCACGCGATGGCTTCGCCCTCGCGGTCCCCATCGGTTGCGAGGTAAAGTTCGTCGGCGTTCTTGAGGGCCGCCTTGAGCTCAGTCACCTTTTTCTTCTTGTCCGCGGACACCACGTAGTAGGGCTTGAAGTCGTGCTCAATGTCGACGGCGAACTTGCCCACCGAGGTCTTCTTCAGCTCTGCGGGGAGCTCGGACGGCTGCGGCAGGTCGCGGATGTGACCAATGGAGGCCTCTACGATGAAGCCCTCGCCGAGGTACTTGGCGATGGTCTTGCTCTTGGCCGGAGACTCCACAATCACGAGTTTCTTGCCGGTTTTGGCCTTGCTTGGCACGGTGCTCCTACAGAAAAAGGTTGCTGGGGCAGATGAGCCCATATTGGCCTAGTTCACCATATTTTGGACAATTGTGCGCATTCCTGTGGAAAAGCCGGGACTGCGTGAAGGCGGTGCGGCCACTCAATCAGCGGCTGGAATAAGGAAGCCGTCCCGGACCAGGTTTGCCACCTCGGCGAGCAGTGCGCTCCGGAAGGTAGCGGCGTCAAATCCCGCCCCTTGCCCCGTTCCGTCGAAGGTCACGCCGCCGCCGAGCAGGGCCTCCAGGGCACCGGCAATCTGGCCGGCGGACAGGTCGCCGTCGCATGCGGACACAAAGCCGGCCAGTTCAGTACTGAGCAGGTTGGTGCGGCGCAGTCCGGCGCCCTGGCGGAGCAGGATGACTCCCGGGTGTTCCGCGCCCGGCCGCTGGTGCCGCTCCTCCGTGACGTCGCCCGCCACCAGCAGGTGCGCGTCCTCCAGGTTATTTTCCGCAAGCCAGTCATTGCGTTCGACGGCGGCGCCCAGGTGGGGTCCGACGGGCTGTTCGATCGGGTACGTGATTTCCTCGAAGCGGTTGACCACTGCCTGTCCGTCAGCAGGGGGACGCCGCAGCCAGAGCATGCCGAAGCCGATCCCCTCCACTTTCCTGGATTCAAAGTCGGCGAGGTAGGCGCCGTAGGCGTCCTGGTAATGCTGCCGGTCCCGGCTTTCGGACGCGTCCTGCAGCCATGTCTCCGCGTACTGCTCCGGGCTGACCTGCTCCCGCTGGATGAACCAGGCGTCCACCCCGGCCCGGACCCACCCCTTGGGCCGCTCGTGCCACTCCGACCCGGCCCGCACTTCCCAGTTGCCCAGCATCTGGGCTGCGCCCCCCGGCGCCAGCACGCCGGGCAGTCCCGCCACGAGCGAGGAGACGATCCCATCACCCGGCAGCCCGCCGTCACGGTACGTGAACTGCTCCGATGCCTCCTCCCCCGGCCGCCGAGGGGTGATGACGAACGGCGGATTGGACACCACCAGGCCAAACTCCTCACCAGCCACCGGGTCAAGGAGCGACCCGAGGCGGAGGCTGACCCGGTCCGCAAACCGGGCCGGGTCAACAGAAAGGGCCTCAGCGTTGAGCAGGATATTGAAGCGCGTGAAGGCGAGGGCGCGCGGGGATATGTCGGTGGCTGTCACGTGCTCACAGTGGTGCAGGAGGTGGAACGTCTGGACCCCGCAGCCTGTACCAAGGTCCAGTGCCCGCTGCGTATGCCGGCGGATGGTGGTCTGCACCAGCGTGGTGGAAGCCTGCCCGATGCCCAGGACGTGGTCGTGGCGGAGGACTCCGGACTGCTGGTGCGCGGCGAGGTCACTGGCCACCCACAGTTCGGCGCCGCCGCTGCCGTCATCGTTCGCGTCCCAGCCATAGGGCCGAAGGTCTGCCTTGGCCGCCAACAACCCCGAACCGGGAACGGGCTGCAGCAGGCCCAGTTCCAGCAGGCCGTCAGCACGGATGCCGGGCAGGGCGGCGTTAAGCGTTTCCCGTCCCTGGGGTTCGGCCAGGAGCCACAGACGGACGACGGCGGCCAGCGCCGCGGCGCCGTCGTCCTGCCGGACCGCCCGCTCGGTGGCGAGCAAGGCGGGGATGATCTGGTCCCGGTTCAGCGCTGCCGTGGCGGAGGGCCCGAGAAGCCGGGCGACGCCGTCGAGCGTGTAACCGAGCCGGCGCAGGTCGGCGGCGAGCGCCGTGAGAAGCTCCGGAAGGTCGCTGCGCGGGGCGTCGGGGGTGTTGCCGGCGGTGAACTCGTATGGGGATCTAGGCACCGCACAAGTTTAGTCCGCCGGCTGGCGCCGCCCGGCGGTCCAGTGCAGGCCGCAGTACGGAGCTGTCCTGCCCACGGGGTAGCGTGGAAGCATGCCTGTCCGACTCTCCCTCCTTCCGCGCGCCCGGCGCCGGACTGCCGCCCGTCCCGGCCTTCGGTTTCCGTCCGGCAGGCCCCTGTTGAAGGCCGGCACCGTGGTGGCCGCAGCCCTTGCCCTGGCTGGCTGCACACCCCTGGTGTCCGTCGAGAACGCGGACGTTCCACAATGGCGGGCTACGGCGCTGCCCGCTCCCCCGGGGACGGTTCTCGAGGACGCCGGCAAGATCCTCAACCGGGACCGCCTCATAAAGGAAGCGGCCAACGTTCCAGCGGGCCGCTACACCCTGTCGGCCACCTGCGAAGGCGGCGGTAAGGCCTTCTTCGCGGTCTCACTTAGCGGTGCGGAACTGGTTGACCACGGTGCAGCCTGCAACGGCAGCCTCGAAACCACCAGGATTACGCTGCAGGAGGCCGGCACCCTGGAAATCAGTACCTCCAGCGTGGACGCTCCACTGATCTACGCCTACCACCTGGTGCCCGCAGAATAGCGGGTCTTTCTGCTCTGGCCCGCCCGCGCAGGGGGGCATAAGGTCGGACTATGCCCAGCGTGCGGAGATCCTCCGCGCCCCGTCCCGTACGGACAGCACGGGCGCCGCTGACGCGGAAGCCGGCGGCCGCCGTCGTCCTTGGCATTGTGCTGGCAGCAGGGATGCTGGGCGGCTGTGAATACACCTACGACGACGGCCGGGACTGGTCCGTGCCGGCGGAGACGGAGGGCACAGCCCTGCCAGGGCCGCTGTTCACGCGCGACCCGCTGCGGCGCGACCCCGTGACGGAAGCACAGCTTGAGGACTGGGTCACCCGGACGCTGCCCGACACCACGCAGCTTGTGGTCCATTCCGGAGCCGGGTTGCTGCACGCCGGGGAAGTGCGGACCGAGGCCACCCCTGTCCTTGAAACCGGCACTTATGCGCTGGCCCTGGCCTGCCGGAGCCAACGGCGGGTGACATTCACCGTCCGCAGCGAATCGCTCACCCTGGTGGACCTCGGCCTAAGGTGCGGAGTCACCAGGGAAAACGTTGTTTATCTTTCCGCGGAAACGGCCCTGAGCATCAAGGTGGAGGCCAGGACCGGCGCCAATTTTGCCTACCGGCTGCGGCGCCTGTGAGCGCTGCCCTTCACTGTTCAGGCGGGCGCTGAGACCCCTTTCAGGCCGCGCAGCCCTCCGGGCAGCGCAGGGTCTCCGGGCTGGAGGCGCACCCGGCACAGTACAGCGTGAGGGTGCGGCAACTGGGATTGGAGCAGTTTTCGAACTTGCTGGTGGGCGCTGAGCAGCGGACGCATTCGCCGATGGTCTTGGCGTCCTCGCTGAATTCGAGGTGCATGCGCTTGTCGAAGACGTAGAGGGAGCCCTCCCAGAGGCCCTGGTCCTTGAAGGTTTCGCCGTACCGGACGATGCCGCCATCCAGCTGGTAGACCTCTTTAAAGCCGCGGTTCACCATCAGGCTGGAGAGCACCTCGCAGCGGATGCCTCCGGTGCAGTACGTAACCACGGCTTTGTCCTTGAGTTCGTCGTACTTGCCGGACTCAAGTTCCTTGATGAAGTCGTGGGTGGTGGCGACATCGGGGACCACAGCGTCCTTGAACCGGCCGATCTGGGCTTCGAAGGCGTTCCGGCCATCGAAGAAGACCACCTCCTCGCCGTCCTTTTTCTTAGCGTCCACCAGTTCGTGCAGATCTTCGGGCAACAGGCGCGTCCCGCCTCCGACGACCCCGTTGGCGTCTACCCGGAGTTCACCGGGTGCGCCGAAGGAGACGATCTCGTCGCGCACTTTGACGCTGAGCCTCGGAAAGTCTTCCGCACCGCCTTCGGACCACTTAACGTCGATGCCGTGGAAGCCCTTGTACTCCCGGGTGGTCTTGACGTACTGCTTCACGGCTCCGATTTCGCCGCCCACGGTGGCATTGATGCCGTCCTTGGAAATGATGATGCGCCCGGTAAGTCCCAGCTTCTCGCACAGGGCCCGCTGCCAGAGCCGCACGGCGTCGGGGTCAGCGATGGGGGTAAAGCCGTAAAAAAGCACAATTCGGTTCAAAGCCACGTATTTAAGGGTACCGGCTGGGGGCCGGGGAGCTGATCGGGACCGGCATGGCACGGGAGGATGCGGCTGGGCGCCGGATTGCGTCGGTGCAGCGGCCCTGCATCACAATTGCATAAGCACCCCTGCCACCCCCTGTTGCTGGCGAACGGGCTGGAATAGTGTTCATGCCATGAGTCCGGAAACCATGATTGAAGACATCACTGGCCTTCTTGAAGTGTGGGTGGCCGGCTGGGCCGGTTGCCGCGGGTACCAGACATCTGCGGAGGGCCGCTTTCCCGCTGCCCTCCGGGCCGACACCAGTGGTGAATGGGAATACTTCGCCTCCGACCCCACCGACGACGAATTCGCTTCCCTGGCCGCCAGGACGGCAGAAGCCCCTGCCCGGGGGCTGACGATCCTCACCAACGACATTGAGCGCTACTCAGCGCTCGCCGGCAGGCATGGACTGAATATCACCTCTTATTCACAAACCATGATGATCGTGGACATGGAAACGCAGGACGCCGAAGACCCCTGGCTCTCTGACGATGACCTCGAACTCTTCCTTTCCGAGCAGAATGGCGTGCATTACGCCGAGGTACGCTCGGGCGACACTGTCGCTGCCAGCGGGCGGGTGTTCGTGGTGGGCGATACCGCCGTGTTCGACAAAATCATCACCGAACCGGGCTTCCAGCGCCGCGGGCTGGGCAGTTTCATTATGCGGGCCCTTGCTGCCCAGGCCTTCGAGCATGATGTGGAGACCGGGTTGCTGCTGGCCTCCGTTGACGGCCAGAAGCTCTATTCCCACCTGGGATGGAGCACGGTCTCGCGGGTGCTCATGCTCTCGGCATCCCACAACGGCGCCGACCTTTCGCTCAGCTGAGTCCTTTCTCCAGGCAATCCCCTCGGCCGGGCCGGTTTCCCCCTTCGGCGAACCGGACGGGCCGGGCCCCTGCCGGGTGAAACAATGTTGGAGTGAACCCCCATGACTCCCTGATTCCGCTGCTGGGCCGCGGCCCGGACCCGGAACAGCTCCGTCATGTGCGCACCATCCCGGCCCGCCCGGCAGTGTATGAGCAGTGGCCGGACTGGGTCCACCCTGACCTGGTGGCCGCGTACGGTTCCCGGGGCATCCAGGAGCCATACCGGCACCAGGTGGAAGCGGCGAACGTTGCCCACGGCGGCGAACATGTCGTGGTGGCCACGGGGACTGCATCCGGCAAGTCGCTGGCGTACCAGCTTCCGGCCCTGGATGCCATCCACCGTTCGGAACTGCGCGTCCTTGCAGACCCCGGAAAGATCCATGACGACGGCGCCGTCACCCTTTATCTCTCGCCCACCAAGGCGCTGGCCGCCGACCAGCTGAATGCCATCCGGGCCCTGAAACTGCCCACCGTCCGGGCGGAAACGTACGACGGCGACACGGATCCTGCCTCCCGGCGCTGGATCCGGGACCACGCCAACTTCATCCTGGCCAACCCGGACATGCTGCACTTCGGCATCCTGCCCAACCACGCCTGGTGGGCCGGGTTCTTCCGCCGCCTCCGCTACGTGATCGTGGACGAAGCCCACAGCTACCGCGGCGTGTTCGGGTCCCACGTGGCCAACCTGATGCGGCGGCTGCGGCGCATCTGCGCCTACTACGGAGCCGGGACCGCCTACCCGGAACCTGTGTTCATTGCTGCGTCAGCCACCGCCTCAGACCCTGATGCCTCCTTCTCCCGGCTGATCGGCGCACCCGTCAAGGCCGTCTCCCGCGACTGTTCGCCGCATGGTGCCACCACCGTGGCGTTCTGGGAACCCGCGTTGACGGAAGTTCGCGGCGAGAACGGCGCCAGGGAGCGGCGCACGGCAGTGGCCGAAACGGCAGACCTGCTGGCCAACCTGGTGTCAGCGCAGATCCGCACCATCGCCTTCATCAAATCGCGCCGCGGGGCAGAAACCATCTCCTCCATCACCAAACGGCTCTTGGACGAGGTGGATCCAAGCCTGCCGCAGCGGGTGGCTGCCTACCGCTCCGGCTACCTGCCCGAGGAACGCCGTGCGGTGGAGAAAGCCCTCCGGTCCGGCCGGCTGCTGGGAGTTTCCAGCACCTCGGCGTTGGAGCTGGGCATCGACATCTCCGGGCTTGACGCTGTTCTGGTGGCGGGCTGGCCCGGAACCCGGGCTTCCCTTTTCCAGCAGATCGGGCGGGCGGGCAGGGCCGGGCAGGAAGCCATCGCCGCGTTCGTTGCCGGTGACGACCCCCTCGACACGTTCCTCGTGAACCATCCGGAGGCAATTTTCGACGTCTCCGTTGAAGCCACCGTTTTTGACCCGTCCAATCCTTACGTGCTGGGTCCGCACCTGTGTGCCGCGGCGGCGGAACTTCCGCTGGGCACGGGCGAGCTGGACCTTTTCGGTGGAACGGCGGAGGGACTCCTGGACAAGCTGGTGGCGCAGGGCTATCTTCGGCGCCGGCCGGCCGGCTGGTTCTGGACGCACTCCCAGAGCGCCGCCGCCATGGTCAGCCTGCGCGCCGACGGCGGTGGTCCTGTCAGCATTGTGGACGCCGACACCGGCTCCCTCCTCGGAACGATGGATTCGCCGCAGACCCACTACCAGGCGCACAACGGCGCGGTCTACATCCACCAGGGTGACAGCTACGTGGTGGAGGACCTGAACGAAGACGACCACTGCGTGGTGGTCCGCCGTGCCAACCCCGACTACTACACCACCGCCCGGGATGTCACACAGATCGAAGTCCTGGAGACCCAGCGCACCACGCAATGGGGAGACGTCACAGTCCACTTCGGCGACGTGAAGGTCACCACGCAGGTGGTTTCGTTCCAGCGCAAAGCCCTGATTTCCAATGAGATCCTCGGCGAGGAACCACTGGACCTGGGCGCCCGGGAGCTGTTCACCAAGGCCGTATGGTTCGTGGTGGACAACCGGTCACTGACAGCAGCCGGCCTCATCGAAGCCCAGTTCCCGGGAGCCCTGCACGCCGCGGAGCATGCAGCGATCGGCCTCCTGCCCCTGGTGGCGTCCAGTGACCGCTGGGACATCGGCGGGGTGTCGACTGCCCTGCACGCCGACACTGGAGTGCCCACTATCTTTGTGTACGACGGACACCCCGGCGGCGCGGGTTTTGCTGAACGGGGCTACGACAAGGCGAAGGTATGGCTGGCGGCCACCCGGGACGCGATCAAGGCCTGTGAGTGCGACTCCGGCTGCCCGTCCTGCGTGCAGTCCCCTAAATGCGGGAACAAGAACAACCCGCTGGACAAGGCCGCCGCCGTGACCCTCCTGGACGTCCTGTTGAAGGATGCGACGGAGATGACTCCAGTGAGCGAGCCGAGCGGAGGCTTCCGGCCCGCCTAAGGCGGAGGTCCGGCACGGGCATGGCCGTTCGCCGGGCCCAGCAGCGACCGCTCCCCCAGCTCTGTCCTGACCTCAAGTATCTGTCCTGGACCTTCAACGCAACTGAGTACAGCGGCGGCGTGGCGGGCTGCCACCTCAACAGCCACCGCGCAGGGTTCGCCGTCTGTGATGCCGCGCAGCGCGTCGGCTCCGGCAAGAGCGGCCAGGTCAGCGGCGGAGGCTGCCCTGCTCGCCAGCACGGCCGCCTGGGCCAGCAACAACATCATCGCCATCACCATCATGACCACCAGTGCAAGACCTGCAGCCAGGACCGTGCCGGAGCCCCTTTCACGGGTGTCCGCCGGGCCCGGCTTCACCCTGTACGGCCCGCACTGCCCCCTCCACCCAAAGTTCCCCGCGGGAACAGCGTCCGGGGATCCGCCGGTCACCTGTTCCCCCTGCCCTCGGTCAGGCCACTGGCCTGGCTTGCGGCAGCTGACTCGCTGCGGGTGGAAGCGAGGGCAGTGAGAGTCCATGGAAACGAGGAACCAAGGGGGCCAGCCACCCGGTCGCTTACTGTGATGCTGAACCACCCATCCTCGGCCGCGACCGAGGCCGAGGCAGTGCCGCCGGCCAGGGTCCTGACTGTACTTTGGACATTGGCAGGATCCTCACCCCTCGCCAGTGCACGTGCGCCGGCACGCGCTCCCTCTTCGATCCGCAGCTGCGTGACGCCTGCAGCGGCACCAGCCAGGAGCATGGCCAGCAGAGTCACGACAGCAGGCAAGGTGACGGCAAACTCGGCTGTTACGGCACCTCGGGATTCCTTCCAGGCATCACTTCCGCCGAACAATCCGGTGTTGAGGAATCCCGTGCATCCGCGGCGTCTCGCGGGCTTCGAGCCCCGCAGTGGCGCACCCCTGCTGGTCACGGCAGCGCCAGCGCGGCACGGATCAGGGTCAGCAGGAAGCCGCGGACCTCGTCACTGCGGAGGATGAAGACGAGGAGCCCGGCAAAACCTACTGCTGCCAGCGTGGCGATCGCGTATTCGGCAGTAGCCATCCCGGTTTCAGACCCCATCAGCCGCACGGGCCCGCGGTTCGGGAGGAGGCTTGCACCCGGGTACAGCTCGACAACGTTACCTGGCAAGGTACTGCCCGCCTTGCCGTCGTGCGTCGCGTTGCGGTGCCGGTTGTCGCTCTGTCCCCTGAAGTCCCTGCGGGAAGCTGCCGGCACGGCAGGGGCGGCAAAGTAGCGGCGGTGGTGGTTCATGGACATGTGGTGTTTCCTTTCCTGGGACCGGTGGTGTTGCCGGCTGTCCTGACTCTTCCGCGCCGTGCTTTGGCCGGTAAGGCTGTTGGTTCCCTAAGTGGAAAAGCCCGGCCTCTTTCCTGGTGTGGAGGACAAGACCGGAGGGCGGGCACGGAGGGACAACAACAAGCAGACGGATCCGGAGCAACAGGGACCCGTCAGTGAGGGGATCCGTCTGTGAGGGGACGAGAGCACGGCGCCGAAAACCTCCTTCGGTCAGGAGCCGGACGGAACCAGGGCCAGCAGCACGGGAACCACGCCCAGGCAAATGAATGCCGGAAGCGAACACAGGCCAAGCGGAACCACCAGCTTCACCCCGAGTGAGGCTGCCCGCTTCTCCGCAGCCCGGAACCGTTCACGGCGGAGCCTGGCGGCCTGCGCGTAAAGGATGGCCGACGACGGCGCGCCGGTCAGCGCCGCGAACCCCAGGGCGTCCCGCAGTTCCAGGATCTCGGGGAGGCGGACGGCCGAGCTGCGCCAGGCTGTGTCCCAGTCGGCGCCAATGGCCAGAGCCGATACAACCGGCCGGAGCGAATCGCTGTACCGGTCTGATGCCGAGGCTGCCACCAGTTCCAGGCTGCGGCCGATGCTGGAACCTGCATCCAGCATCGCCGCGACCAGTTCAAGCATCATGGCCGTGTCTTTGAGGCCGGGTCCTCCCCGCTTCCTCGTGATTGCGGCTTCGTCCCCCACCCGGTCTGCGTCATTCCTCACGCCAAGGGGCAGATTGTGGAGGCGGTTCCTTACCGCCCCCCGTCCGGCGCAGCCGAGGCAGACAGCAGCGGCGAGGGCCAGGAAGACGGCGAAGGCCAGTACCTGATTTTCCGTCATGCCGCCCCCGCACCGGCCGCCGCCGCCACAAGCCGCGCGGACCATATCCTTCCGGCCACAGTCAGTGTGATCCCGGCCGCCAGGGCTGCCAGCCCGAGGGGTGTGCCAAGCAGGATGGCGACCGGATCCACCCCCAATGCCGCTCCGAGCCCCAGCCCCATAAGCGGGAGCCAGGTCAGGAGGGTCACCGTGGCTTTGGGTCCGGCCAGGGCGGTCTGCCGCGCTGCGTCGGCGTCGTCCTCCACTTCGAGCTGGGCGGCAAATCTGGTGAGGACGTCGGCCAGGGGACAGCCGCTTGCTTCAGCAATGTCGAGGCATGCGGCCAGCTCGGACCAGATCCGGGCCTCCCGGTCCCCGCCGACGGGCGGGAGCGTCCTCCGGATTGCCTCCGAAACCGGAGTGCCGCTTGCTGCCGCCGCGCGGGCAGAACCCAGCACCGCAACAGAGCAGGCAGACAAGCCGCCGGAGGAGGAAGGCGGCGGGGACTTCGAGGGGTGGAATGGCACAGGTGCGGAGTGCAGGCGTAGTGGTTGCGTGGGCTGGCCTGCAACCCCGTACACCACCCACAGCTCGTCCCACAGCCGTGCAGGTGTTCTGCCGCCTTTGAGCAGCGCCGCGAGCTGCTGGACCACAAGGGTCATCGGCGATGTCCGCAGGTTTGTGCCTTTCCTGGCCCTGGGCCTGCCCCAAGGACTGAACCGACTTCCCGCGGAGCTGAATGCAAACGCCTGGCCCTGCCCTGCTGCACGCCGCAGCCTGGCCGCCGCTCCACCAGGCGGCTTGAGCATCAGCACCGCGGCCAAGCACAGGGCCACGGCCAGGAGGAAAATCACGGCAAGTCCGCCGGGTCCAGTCCCAGGCGGGCAGCCAGCGCCGGCCATGCCGGGCCAGGAACACCTGCCGCCATTTGCAAGCCAGGGACGACAATGAGCCCGTCCGGGCCGTCGCCGATGATACCCACGCACGCTACCTCCCGGCCCCGGGGTGTCCGCTCGACGTGGATGACCACGTCAAGGGCGCTGGAAGCCTGGAGCCTCACGGCGTCGGGACCCAACCCTGCAAGGGCACCGAGGGCAGTCAGCCGGGCCGGAACAGCGGTGGCTGTATTCGCGTGGATGGTGCCGCCCCCGCCGCTGTGGCCGGTGTTCATGGCAGTGAGAAGCTCGCGGACCTCCGCGCCGCGGCATTCACCCACCACCAGCCGGTCCGGACGCATGCGTAGTGCCTGCCTGACCAGTTCGCCAAGGTCCACCTCCCCGCCACCTTCCAGGTTCCCGTGGCGGGATTCCAGCGATACGACATGTGGATGGACAGGGTTCAGTTCAGACGCGTCCTCGATCAGGACCAGCCGCTCCTCCGGGGAGCACAGCCCCAGCAGGGTGGAGAGCAACGTGGTCTTCCCGGATCCGGTGGCACCACTGATCAGGAAGCTCAACCTGTGCTCCACGATTTTCTCGAGGACTATCTGCAGCCGCGGGCCGAACAATCCGGCCGCGCCGAGTTCGCTCATGGTGAAAACCTTTTCCCGCCGGATCCGGATGCTGAGCAGGGTCCCTGCGGTGGAGACCGGCGGCAGCACGGCGTGGACACGATAGCCGCCGGCCAGCCGCACATCGACGCAGGGCGAGCCGTCGTCCAGCCGTCGTCCGCCGGCTGCGACCAACCTGCAGGCCAGCGCCCGCAACTGGGCTTCACCGTCGAAGACCAGCGGCGTCCGCTCGATGCCCTGGCCCCTGTCCACCCAGACTGAATCAGGGGCATTCACGAAGATGTCCGTCGTGGCGGGGTCGCGGGTAAGCTCCTGCAGCGGTCCCAGCCCGTTCAGTTCAGCGCTGATCCGTTCCGCTGCGGCCAGGGAGCCTGCGGTACCCAGGAGCTTGCCGGTGGCCTGCACAGCTGCGGCTACCCGGGACGGGGTGACCGCCCCGGCGTCCGCCATCATGGTTTCGCGGACCGATTCGAGAAGCCCGGCATCAACGGCACGCCTGTTCCGGACGTCCTGTCCGCGGCCGGCCCGCCTGCGTTCGCCCACACTCGGGCCGCTGGTTCGCCCGGCACCAGGTGGGCCCTTCACGCCGGGACTGTCCTGATGCGGTGCACCCTGGTAGGCGTCCAGAATCCGCGCGCTGCGCCGGGAACCATTGCCGGATCCGGGTAGGCCACGTCCTGCGGTGTCAGGTTGAGGTGGTTCCACTTCGGGGTGCTGCCTCATGCCATCCCGCCCACCGGCATATCGTCTCCGAGCGAATTAAGTACGGACGCAGCAAACTGCCGGACACCCCGCCGCTTGCCCAGGTCAAGAAGCCGGCCGGATTCCATGGCTGCGGCGACTCCGCGCAGTTCAGGTACCCGTCCCTGAACAGGCAATCCGATGGACCCGGAGAGCAATGAACCGTCCAGTGCGGCACCGGACTTTCCACGGACCAGGAGGGCAGCCTCAACCGGGGGAAACTCCTGCAGCAGACGCACCGATGCGACGGCTGCCTGCAGCTGTGCGGGGACCACCAGCAGGATGCGGTCGCAGTCCCAGGCGAAGGTCTGGAGCGGCTCTGTCCTGCGGCCGATATCCACGACCACCAGTTCGTACCCCCGCCGGGCAGCGTCCAGTACACCTGCAGCGGTAGCAGCCGCCACTGCAACGGACTGGTCCCTGCCGGCAGGCCACGATAGGAATGAGAAACCGCCGGCAACGGGCAGGGAATCGGAGAGTTGCACCGGATCGATACTGCCCCTCGCCTCGGCGAGATCGGGCCACCGGAGGCCCGGGCTCTCCTCTGCGGCAATGGCAAGTTCCACCCCGCCACCCCAGGGATCGCCGTCGACAAGCAACACACGGGCTCCGAGTCCTGCCGCTGCCTGTGCTATCCAGACAGCAGCCGTGGTTGCCCCGGCGCCGCCGCATCCTCCGGTTACGCCAAGGACGAGCCCGCCGGGCCCTGGTGAACGGGACCGGCTGAGGTGGTCGGCCAGCCACGCCGCGGCGTCCGGCAGGACAGCCACCCGTTCTGCTCCCAGGGCGGCGGCCAGATGCCACAGGCTGTCACCTTCACCGTCGAGCCCCACCAGCACCGCGGGTGCCCGGCGCCGGGGCGGCAGTTCACGGATATCACTTCCCACCAAAACTGCGCCGGCCGCGTCCCAATGCCTGCCGGCCTCGGCTGCGTCACCCGCGACACGCAGGTGGGCACCGGCGGCAGCAACAATCCGTTCCACCTCGGCACGGAGAAATGCCGATGACGTCACCAGCAGCACCTCATCCGATCCATCGGGCAGCCAGGCGTCAATGTCACCATCCCCCGTACCTGTGCCAGCGGGATGCGCAGTCCCCATGCCGGCTGACCGTGGTGAGCCGCCAGGCCCGGTGTGGGAAGGGGTCAACTGGTGCCTGCTCATGAAGCCACTCTCCATGGCCAGCCTGAACCGCATAAGACACCGCACCCGCTATGTGGAAAAGCCCGCCAGTACCCGCCGGAAGAAGCCAGGCCGCACATGGGAACCCCCGGGAGCAAGGCACAATTGGAGCATGTACCTGCTGCTTGCCGCCCACCCCCATGGCGCGGCACTCCAGGAACTCACACAGGCCGGACTCCCCCAGCCCGCCAACCCCGAACCCCGCCTGGTCGCCCGGGGCGACCTGGCCGCCGTCGTCCGCGAACTCGAAAACAAGCGGCCCGGCGGACAGCCGCCCCGCTGGATCTGGCACCGCACGCAGGACTGGTACCCGGACCTGCTCGCGGCCGGGGTGGAACTGGAGCGGTGCCATGACATCAGCCTCTGCGGAAACATCCTTGCCTTTTCGCAGTTCACTGCCCACACCGAGTACGCGCGCAACACCGGCAGGATCCCGGTGGATGATCCTATGCTCCCGCCAAAAGCGCTCCTGCCGCCTCGGCCGCCGGCAGACCAGGGTGCCCTCTTCGAGGAGCCTGGCGCCGGTCCCGCACCCCGCTGCACGCCCGCCGAACTAAGGTCTGAATATGCCGCCCAGCAGGCTGCGGTCGCGGCGGTGGACACCGGGGAGAACCGACGCAACCGGCTTCTGCTGCTGTTGGCTGCGGAATCGGCCGGGGCGATGATTGCCGCGGAGATGCAGCACGCCGGCGTTCCCTGGCGGGAAGACCTGCACGAAAAGATCCTTGCCGAACACCTGGGGCCCCGCCCGCCTCTGGGCCACCGGCCGGCCAGGCTGGAAGCCCTGAGTTCGGAGCTCCGGACGCTGCTGAACTCACCCGCGCTTAACCCGGATTCCCCGCAGGACCTGATGCGTGCCCTCCACCGCAACGGTATCGAGGTGAAAAGCACCCGGAAGTGGGAGCTGAGGGAATCAAGCCACCCCGCCATTACGCCGTTGCTTGAGTACAAGAAGCTGTCCCGGCTGCACACAGCCAACGGCTGGGCCTGGCTCGACGCGTGGGTGGCCGGCGGCAGGTTCCGGCCCGAATACGTGGTGGGCGGCGTGGTGTCAGGCCGCTGGGCGTCCCGAGGTGGCGGCGCCCTGCAGATCCCGCGCCAGGTCCGCGGCGCGGTCCATGCCGATCCGGGCCACAAACTTATCGTTGCGGACGCCTCGCAGCTGGAGCCGCGCGTCCTCGTGGCCCTGGCCCAGGACTCCATCATGGCTGAGGCTGCCCGGGACCAGGACCTGTACGCAGGCATCGCCGCCAAGGGTTTCGGCGGCGACCGGGCGAAGGCGAAGATGGCCCTGCTGGGCGCCATGTACGGCGCCACATCGGGCGAAGCCGGACGCCTCATGCCCCAGCTTGCCCGGACGTATCCGCGGGCAGTGGACTTCGTGGAGCGGGCAGCGCGCGCGGGCGAGTCAGGCGGAACGGTGACGACGCGGCTGGGCCGCAGCAGCCCGCCGCCGTCGGACCTCTGGTTCCAGAGCCAGCGCTCCGCCACCGCGGAGGAGCAGCGCCGGGCGGAGTCCATTGCCCGCTCCCGGGGCCGCTTCACGCGGAACTTCGTGGTCCAGGGCTCGGCCGCTGACTGGGCGGCGTGCTGGCTTGCGGAATTACGACGGCGGCTGCGCGCCCTCCGGACGGCAGGCACCGTCAGCGCCGACCTGGTCTTCTTCCTCCACGACGAAGTGATGGTCCATGCACCCGCGGACGGGGTGGAGGCCTGCATCAAGGCCATCGAAGACGCCGCCAGGGCCGCCAAAGAGCTGTTGTTTGGCCCAATTCCGGTGGAGTTTCCGGTGAGCATCGCGGTAGTCGATTCCTACGACCACGCGAAATGAAGGCACGCCAGCCGGGTTTCTGTGCCCCTTCACGTCGAGGAAAGTAATCTACTCGGCAGTAGCTCGACGGGCCGCGTGACGGGCGTTACAGTTCATAGCGGTGACTGAGGCAGATCGGTGCCGAAACTGATGCAATGACGCATACCCAGGGGAGATCCGGCATATGGCGGGCAGATTTGAAATTCATCATGTAGGGGACGAGTCGTACCGGCTGCGGCTCACGGACGCTGAGGGCAACATCGTTGCCGTCTCACCCAATTTCAAGTCATTAAATACGGTGCTGGACGGCGTCAAAGCGATGCGGGAGAACGCAGCGACAGGCATAGTGGTGGATCTGCGGCAGCAAGAGGCCTGATCCCCGCATAATCACGGGTGCCCCGGCAGGGGCGCCCGCACGAGACCGGGCAGCCGCGCTCAAAGGCGCGCGTGGCTTCCCTAATTTTTTACACGCCCATCGGGTGCAGGCGGGTGCTGTCCCACGGAACAGACCAGCCGAGCTGGTCGAAGAGTCCGCTGAGGACGATCCCGGTGAACCCCCACACCACCACGCCGTTGACGGTAAAGGCGGGGCTGTCAAAAGTACGCCCCGCCCTGTGGACGGTGGCCATCACGCGGTTGTCCGGGTCCAGCAGGTCACGGACGGGGATCCGGAAGACCTGCGCGGATTCGGCGTAGTCCACCACCCTGACGGGCGACGGCGACCGCCACCACCCGAGCACCGGCGTCACGAGGAAATTGCTGTGTGCCAGCCCCAGCTGCTGGAGGGTGCCGAGTACTTCGACGCCGCCTGTGTCGAGCCCGGTTTCTTCCTCGGCCTCCCGAAGGGCTGCCTCGACAGGGGATTCCTTCGCGTCGATACCGCCCCCGGGAAAGGCCACCTGCCCTGGATGCGACCCCAGCGTGTGGGCGCGTTCCAGGAGCAGGACGTCAAGGTCGGCCGGCGCCAGGGGCTTGCCGGAGACAGCTGGGACGTCGTCGAGCGCGCCGAAGAGCAGGAGCACCGCAGCCCTGCGCGCGCGTTCCTTGTCCACCGTCAAGGCAGCCCAGCGGGGATCAGGGGCAGAACCATCACCTGATTCCGCCCGGCGGGCCAGCTCCAGCAGGTCCTCGCGGGCGCTCACAACGGTCTCTTCCTGGAGGCCATCCGGATTTCGGCCGCCCTGGCAGTATCTGCCAGCAGCTCGGCCAGCAGCTCCTCGCTGCCGGGGGCGAGCTCGTACTTCAGGAGCTTGGCTGCCTTCACCGGATCCGTTTCGCCCAGCCCGTAGCTCGGGCACCAGTTCGCCACCGGGCACACCCCGCAGGCGGGCTTCCGGGAGTGGCAGACACGCCGTCCGTGGAACACCACGCGGTGCGAGAGCATGGTCCAGTCCTTCGGCTCGAACAGCTCCGCTACGTCGGACTCGATCTGCACGGGGTCTTCCGATTGCGTCCAGCCGAACCGGCGGGCAAGCCGCCCAAAGTGGGTGTCCACCGTGATGCCGGGGATGCCGAAGGCATTGCCGAGCACCACGTTGGCGGTCTTGCGTCCCACTCCAGGCAGGGTGACGAGGTCCTCGAGCCGGCCGGGCACTACCCCGTTGTACTCATCCACCAGCCTGGTGGCCAGGGCGATCAGGTTCCGGGACTTGGCGCGGAAGAAGCCGGTGGGCTTAATGATCTCCTCAAGCCGGGCAGGGTCTGCCTCGGCCATGGACCGCGCGTCCGGGTAGCGCTGGAAGAGCAGCGGCGTGATCTGGTTGACGGTGACGTCGGTGGTCTGGGCCGAGAGGACGGTGGCCACCAGCAGTTCGAAGGGGTTGGTGAAATCCAACTCCGCGTGCGCGTAGGGGTACTTCTCGGCCAGGGCCCTGTTGATACGCCGTGCGCGCCGCTTCAACGCGAGCACCGACTCGGAGGAGACTACCGGCATCCCGGCTGCCTGGCCGGCGGAGGTGGCACCTCCGCCGGCCCTGTCGGCACGGGGCGCTGCCATGGGTGTTAGCCGCGCTCGATGTTGCTGAGGTCGCGCAGGACGCCCAGCCGCCCGTCGGTGTGCTGGACCAGGAACTCGTGGCCCCGGTCCTCAAGGGCAAGGACCCAACCACCCGGTTCAATGACGAAGGCCGGCGCACCGGTGCGTGGATCATAGGCGGTGCGGTGCTGGGCGACAGCGAACCAGAACGCCTCATGGATGGGCTGCTCGTCCGACTCGTCGTGCCGGCTGGCGGGGTCCACCGTGGCCCCGATCGGTTCCTCGGCGCGGACCTGCTGGTGCACTGCGGTTGCCGCCGGGGGCTCCCACGTGCTGCGCTGAGCAGACCCAGCCGGCTGCGCAGTGCCGTCATGATGCGGCGCTGCAGAGGATCCATTTGCTCCACCGCCCCTCACGGGGACGTCCCCGAACTGCGTCTCTTCGGCGGCGGACGCGGAGCCGGGGCGTACGACGTCGGCTGCCTGGGTTGGCGGGCCGGCGTCACCTTCGGGAGCACGGTCTGAAGCTTCGGGGGCCGTGGACATGGGACCGCCCGTTGCGGGCCGGGCGGCCGCCGGAACGCCGGCGGTGGGGACAGCAGCAGTGGCCGGAGTGTGGGCCGCGGCTGCCGAGGGGACCGCCGCAGTAGCCTGTGCATGGTCCGACGCCCCCGGCTTGACCGCCGAGGATCCTCCACCGGCACCGCCAAAGAGTTTGCCGCCGGCAGCGCCCAGCAATTTCCCGCCCCCTGGCTTGGAGGCCGACTCAGGCTTGGGCTGCTTGGGTGCGCGGGGTTTCTGGAACGGAACAGCGGCTTCACGGGCCACTACGTGGGCGGGCACTTCCGTGCGCCCCTGGAAGTCGCCCGAAAGATATGGCAGGAAGCGGCCCAGGACCGTCGCCGCGAACAGGACCAGGGAGCCGACCAGGCCCACCATCAGGCTGGGCACGTAGGCGCCGGCCACGGACAGGAAGAAGAAAGCGACGGCGAAGCAGGCCACCACAGACGCGAACTGGTCAATGGAAAGGGAGCCGATGCGGATCCTGGTGGTGGGGGCCAGCCTGCGGGCGGCGAAAAGGGCGCTGACGATCAGGGGAAGGACAATGCCCAGGCCCAGGAAGAAGAGGTTGTTCAGGTTCCACAGGTTGTAGCGGCCGCCGAAGATTGGCAGCAGCGAAGCGATGAACAGGATGAGGGTGGCGGCAAACACGGCCAGGTCCCGCACGGTAAATGGACCCAGCACTGTCTGGTTGGCGTCCTTGGCAAGGCCTGCGGCTGAGGGCTTGCCCGCGGACGTGGCCTGCTGGCCTTCCCCGGTGGCAGGCCCGGCGCCGGAACCTGTTGCCGTGTCGGGGCCGGTTTTCTGGCCGAAGCTTTGCTGGTTCATTCTGTTCTCCTTAGCGTGGCGGCACCGGGGCCGGTGGCCCCGACATCGTGCCGTCGTAACACCGGTTCCCCTGCGGCCAAGCGCTGGCTATGCCTGTCCGCAACGGTCCGGTGTGAAGTCACAATTCCATTTCAGCCTAGTCAAGAGCCGGGCTGATCACTAGCTGAACGGAGGCCGCCGCAGCGCCTCCGCGACGTTGGACAAACCATTCACCGCTTAATGGACGCCGTTCGCGGGTACGTCTGTGACACGGCACACATACCCGCCCGGGCAAGCATTAGTCTTGATTCCGGAACAGCTCTTTGCGGTATGTCCGTGATCGGCCGGTGCCCAATGCCGTGCATGCGGCGGAGCCCGGCCGGTGCTCAGCATCCCGCGCAGCAAAGATCGATGAATGATGAGGTTCACATGTCCCAGGACACTCCAAGCTCCACGGCAACCGTTTCCGCAGGCTCGGCACAGCAGGGCGATGCCTTTGAAAACCTCCTCCATGAGACCCGGACCTTTCCGCCTTCGCCGGAGTTCGCTGCCAACGCTGTCGTCACCGCGGAGGAGTATCAGGAGGCCGACGCCGACCGGCCGGCTTTCTGGGCCCGGCAGGCGCGGGAGCTGCTGAGCTGGAGCAAGGATTTCGATGAGGCACTGGACTGGTCCAACCCGCCGTTCGCCAAGTGGTTCGTTGGCGGGGAGGTCAACGCGGCGTACAACGCGCTGGACCGGCACGTGGAGAACGGCCGGGGGGATCGGGTGGCCATCTATTTCGAGGGCGAACCGGGCGACACCCGCACCTACACCTATGCACAACTGACCGATGAGGTGAAGAAGGCGGCGAACGCGTTCGAGTCCCTCGGTGTGGCCAAGGGCGACAGGGTGGCGGTGTACCTGCCGATGATCCCCGAAGCGGTGATCACGCTGCTGGCGTGCGCCCGGATCGGCGCCGTGCACTCGGTGGTGTTCGGCGGCTTCTCCGCCGATGCCCTGCGTTCCCGCATCGAGGATGCCGAGGCCAAGCTCGTGGTGACCGCGGACGGCACGTACCGCCGCGGCAAGCCCAGCGCCCTCAAAACGGCCGTCGACGACGCCCTTGCCAGGGACGGCCATACGGTGCAGAACGTGGTGGTGGTCAAGCGCAACGGCCAGGACGTGGACTGGACCGAGGGCCGGGACCACTGGTGGGCCGACACCGTGGAGGCCGCCTCCGCCGAGCACACCGCCGTGGGCCACGATTCCGAGCACCCGCTGTTCATCCTCTACACCTCCGGGACCACGGGTAAGCCCAAGGGCATCCTGCACACCACCGGCGGCTACCTCACCCAGACCGCCTACACGCACAAGGCCGTGTTCGACCTGCACCCGGACACGGACGTGTACTGGTGCACGGCCGACGTCGGCTGGGTCACCGGCCACTCCTATGTCACCTATGCCCCGCTGATCAACGGCGCCACCCAGGTGATGTACGAGGGCACCCCGGATTCCCCGCACCAGGGCCGCTGGTGGGAGATCGTGGAAAAGTACAAGGTCTCCATCCTCTACACCGCACCCACAGCCATCCGGACGTTCATGAAGTGGGGCCGGGAAATCCCGGACAAGTACGACCTGTCCTCCCTCCGGGTCCTCGGCTCCGTGGGCGAACCCATCAACCCCGAAGCCTGGATGTGGTACCGGAATGTCATCGGCGGGGACAGGACCCCCATCGTGGACACCTGGTGGCAGACCGAGACCGGCGCGCAGATGATCGCCCCGCTGCCCGGCGTCACCGCCGCCAAGCCCGGCTCGGCGCAGGTCCCGCTGCCGGGCATCGCCGTTGACGTGGTGGACGAGATGGGCGAATCGGTGCCCAACGGCCATGGCGGGTTCCTGGTGATCCGCGAACCCTGGCCCGCAATGCTCCGCGGCATCTGGGGTGACCCGCAGCGCTTCAAGGACACCTACTGGTCCCGGTTCGAGACCATGTACTTCGCCGGTGACGGCGCCAAGAAGGACGAGGACGGCGACATCTGGCTCCTGGGCCGGGTGGATGACGTCATGAACGTCTCCGGGCACCGGCTCTCCACCACCGAGATCGAGTCCGCCCTGGTCTCCCACCCCGCCGTGGCCGAAGCCGCCGTCGTCGGTGCTGCGGACGAAACCACCGGCCAGGCCGTCGTCGCGTTCGTCATCCTCCGCGGCGACGCCGTGGACTCGGGCGACGAAATTGTCCAGGAACTCCGCAACCACGTGGGCAAGGAAATCGGCCCGATCGCCAAACCCAAGAACATCCTGGTGGTCCCCGAATTGCCCAAGACCCGCTCCGGGAAAATCATGCGCCGCCTGCTCAAGGACGTCGCCGAAGGCCGCGACCCCGGCGACGCCACCACCCTCTCCGACCCCACGATCATGCAACAGATCGCGGCGTCTCTCCGGAAGTAAGATCCGGAGGTAGGAAACGACGACGACGGCGCAGCCCACCACAGTGGGCGGCGCCGTCGCCGTATGCTGGGAGCAGACACGCCCCCTGCCCCGAAGGATCGCCCTGATGCTCGCCGTCGCACGCCACCAGGCCATTTTGGATGCTCTTCAGCGCGAGCGGGTTGTCCGGGTTTCGGACCTGGCGCAGCAGCTAGGGGTTTCCCTGATGACAGTCCGCAGGGACATCGAGGTGCTGGAGGAAGGCGGCCGGCTCGAACGGATCCACGGCGGTGCCAAGGTCCCGGGCGACACCAGCACCCACGAGCCCGGTTTCGACCTGAAGGCCACCCAACTGACCGCAGAGAAGCGTGCCATCGCCGTTGAGGCGGCCACCCTGGTGCAGGAGGGGATGGCGGTGGGCCTCAGCGCCGGAACCACCACCTGGGCACTGGCCAAGGAGCTCGCCAACGGGCCCCGGATCACTGTTGTCACAAACTCGGTGCGCATTGCTGACTTGTTCCACCACGCTGCGTCCACCGGTTCAGCCCGCTACCCGTCCACAGTGATCCTGATCGGCGGCGAGCGCACGCCGTCGGACGCGCTGGTGGGGCCCATCGCCACCGCGGCGTTGAAGCAGCTGCACCTGGACGTGCTGTTCCTCGGGGTTCACGGGATGGATGCCGACGCCGGGTTCACCACCCCGAACCTGCTGGAGGCCGAAACAGACCGGGCCTTCGTTTCCGCCGCCCGTAAGACTGTGGTGCTCGCGGATCACACCAAGTGGGGACTGCTGGGCATCAGCTCCATTGCCTCCCTGGAGGAAGTCGATGAGGTCATCAGTGATCCCGGTCTTGGTGCCGAGGCACAGCGCATCCTGCAGGAAAAAGTGGGCCGGCTGAGGCTCGCCTCCCTCTAGGGGGCCGCTCTAAGGTCAGCCGCAGGACTGCCGGACGTGCAGCTTCGCGGGAAAAATCCAGTGCCGGGGCTTCTCCTTCACATGTTGCTCGAAACAATCGTGAGGGGTCGCCCACGCTGCAGAGGATGACGCCGATTATGGCCCACCCGATAGATTGTCATCCATGACTGAAGCCTCCTCCGCCGTCGATGCCGGCCGCGGCACCATTCTTGTGATCAACGGCCCCAACCTGAACCTCCTTGGCACCCGCGAGCCGGAAAAGTACGGCACCTCAACTCTTGCCGACGTGGAGCAGTTGGCCGTAACGGCAGCGGAAGCACACGGCTTCAGCGTTGAATGCGTCCAGTCCAACCATGAGGGCGTCCTGCTGGACGTCATCCACGCGGCCCGGGGCACCGCCGCCGGCATTGTCATCAACGCAGGCGCCTTCACGCATACGTCTGTGGCGCTCCGTGACGCCCTCGCCGCGGTGCAGCTCCCCGCCGTCGAAGTCCATATCACCAACGTCCACCAGCGTGAGGAATTCCGGCACCACTCCTACCTGTCGCCGGTGTGCGCGGCAGTGATTGTGGGTGCAGGCGTCACCGGATACCGGCTGGCCATCGACTACCTGGCCGAAGTCCTCTAGCGCACAACCACGCGCCGACTACTTCTGGATGCACTGCCCGGATGAAACAGGCGCACTCAGTGCCGGGGCCTGTGCGGCTACCGGATTCAGGTCATCCATGGTGATGGCGAATCCCATCTCCGTGTCCGAGGTGGCTTTGGCGAAAATCACGCCCGCCACCTGGCCGTCCATGGTCAGCAGCGGCCCGCCCGAGTTGCCCGGCTGCACATCGCCCGCCAAGCGGTAGATCTCCTCCGGGGATGGGTTGCTCCCGTAGATGTCCGGAACCAGCACCGTGGTGATGTCCTGGATGGTGGCCGGTTTTGACTGGAAGGGACCACCGTGCGGGTAGCCGGCGAAAGCGGCCGCGCTGCCACCGGGAAGGTCGGCGCTCAGGGGCAGCGGCTCGGACGGAAGGTCCTCGACGGCCAACACCGCGAGATCGCGCTTCGTGTCGAAATAGACCACCCGCCCGGGCATCGCGCCGCCGTCGGGCAATTCCACCACGGGCTCCGACACGCCCGCCACGACGTGGGCGTTGGTCACCACGCGGTCCTCAGAGACAACAAACCCTGTACCCGTCTGGTTTTGCCCGCACTGATAGGCCGTCCCGGCGATTCTTAGGACGGACTGGGCTGCCCTGTTCAAGGCGGGGGTATCCGTGCTGGCGTTTGGTACCGGCACCGTGGGGCCCTGTTCCAGCCCTTCCAACAGCGTGGGTATGCCGTTGCCGATCACCGTGGAGCGCAGCTGCGCCATCGTGGCTTTGACGGGGTCGGGGGTCAGCCCGTCAATGAACCTGATGACCTTGGACTGGGCCAGCTGCTGGGACACGAACGGCACACCCAGGGAGCTGATGCTGAAGGCCAGCATGGACATCACCAGCGCGGAAACCGCCACATTGACGGCGCCGCCCACAAGCCGGTCCACCGCCCGCAGGGGCCGGATCCGCACGATGCCGCGGATTTGCCGTCCCACCATGGTCCCCAGGCCGTGTCCCAGGACCACCAGCACGACGGCGGCCGCCACAATGGCGGTCAGCCTCCATCCCGGATCCTCAACAAAGCCACTCACCAGGGGAACTGCGAAAAAGGCAGCGACTGCGCCGGCAGCGAATCCGGCGATGCCCCCTGCCGTCACAAGGAAACCGTTGCGCAAGCCGTAGACCAGGTAGGACAGCAAAGCCAGGATCAGGATCAGATCCAGGACAGTCAAGCCGACCACGAAGGCTCCTTATAACAGTTGAAACCTCATTCTAATAGTGGTGGCTGACAATCCCCTGAGGGACCAGCTCCTGTTGCTACCGGTTCCCCGCGCACTCCCGGACCTGCCATCGCGGCCCAGTCAAAATACCGCCGATCATGACGTCGAGGCCCGTCATAGGGGCGTTTCGGGTGCCAAGTTCGTCACAGAACCTTGAAAATTCTGAAACAATGGCACAAGCCGCCACAGCCGACACTTTTATTCAGGAGATTTTATGGACATCGAGGTACTGCGCCGAGCACCCCTTTTTGCCACGCTCGACGACGACGCATTCCGTCTGCTGACGGATGAGCTCACCGAGGTGGACCTTTCCCGCGGCGCATCAGTGTTCCGCGAGGGCGACCAGGGTGACCAGCTCTACTTCATCGTCTCCGGCAAGGTGAAGCTCGGCCGCACCTCCCCCGATGGCCGCGAATCGCTCCTCGCCATCCTTGGCCCGGGTGAGCTCTTCGGCGAAATGGCACTGTTCGATCCCAGCCCCCGCACCGCCACGGCAACCGCGGTGTCCGAGACCCGGCTGGCAGGACTGAAGAACGAGAGCCTGAACAACCTCCTCCGCACCCGTCCAGAGGTCTCAGCGCAGCTTCTGCAGGCCTTGGCCCGCCGCCTGCGCCGCACCAACGATTCCCTGTCGGACCTGGTCTTCTCCGACGTCCCCGGCCGTGTCGCCAAAGCACTGCTTGACCTCGCCGACCGTTTCGGCCGACCGGCCACGGACGGTGTCCTGGTGGCTCACGAACTCACCCAGGAAGAGCTGGCCCAGCTGGTGGGCGCCTCCCGCGAAACCGTGAACAAGGCCCTCGCCGAGTTCGTCCAGCGCGGCTGGCTCCGCCTGGAAGCCCGGGCCGTTGTCATCCTGGACATGCAGCGCCTCCGCCAGCGCTCCCGCTAGGGCAACAGCGAAAGGCCGCCCTTAGGGGCGGCCTTTAGCGTACCGTCCCACGGAGCCTCTCTCACATCCTGCCGCCCTTCGGGGAAGCCTCTCTCACATCCTGCCGCCCTTCGGGGAAGCCTCTCTCACATCCGGGGGCGAAGGTGAGAGAGCGTCCGCCAAAAACCGGCGAAAGGTGAGAGAGCGTCCAGGGTCAGGGCAGCCGCACGGCGGTAAAATTAAGCCACGAGGTGCATGGCGATGTCTGTGGCTTTGGCTGTCCTGTTAATCCTGCTGGGACTGGTGTCTTTGGCTGCCATAGCCGGGACGGTGGTCCTGGTAATCCGTGACGGCCGCGGCGAAATCCCGCCGGAGCCCTCGATTCGGCCCTGGACCGCAGGGACATTTCCCAGCGTCCCCTACTCCACGCTCCGCAGGATCTAGCGTTCCCGCTGGGGATCGCCGGGTACGGTCTTCGCAGCCTCCACCTCAAGGAGGAGCCGGCCGTCCTCTTCAACAAGGCTGGGCTGGTAGACATGGGCCTTGCGCTTGTAGCTCAGGTACGCGATGCAGCCGTTGGAAGAGGCCATCTTCTCGAGCATGATTTCGGAACCGGGCACCAGGAGTTCGCTGAGGGTTCGGCCAACCGTGTTCTCCTGCCCCACCTCGTCGCCGAGGTCGGTGGTGTCACGTCCGGCGATGACATCGGCAGCGTTCACCCACCTGCCCCACACCCCTCTTCCTTCCAGCAGCGTGGGCTGCTGGTTCAGGGGCACGGTGGCAGCGAAGTAGCGGGTGTCGAACCTGCGGTGTGCGAAGTCCGGGCTGCGCCAGTTCACGAGTGACTTCAGCAGGTCGGTCCGGACGGACAGCCCACGCTTGGCGAGGACTTCCGGAAAGGTCTTCTCCTGCTCGGCAACTGCAAGCCGGGCACGCATGTACTCCGGCGTGGACGTCGCCTCAACCGTGCTCGACATGTCGGCGCCGGCCAGCAGCACGCCTGTCTCCTCGAAAAGTTCCCGGATTGCGCCCACCACGTGACGGCGCGCCAGCCCGACGTCGTCCGTTCCCATCTGCTCAGCCCAATACTGCGGTGACGGGCCCAGCCAGCCGACGGGGTCATCGTCGGCTGCATCAAGGGAACCGCCGGGGAACGCAAGAACCCCCAGCGGCGAGGAACCGGGCCGGTAGGCCAGCCACGTTTCCAGGCCGGTGGGGGAATCCCGCAGCAGGACCACGGATGATGCAAGGCGCGCGGCCCGGGGGGTCCGTTCACCGTGTTCGAGCCAGCTCTGCGCCGCCCCTTCAAGATCCTGGGGTAGTGCAAAAAGGCGTCGGGCGAGCTGAGGCAAGGGAAGCGACCGGTCCTAGCTGAATTCTGCGATCAGTTCGACTTCTACGGGAGAGTCGAGCGGGAGGACAGCAACGCCGACGGCGGAACGGGCGTGCTGGCCCGCGTCGCCGAGGACTCGTCCCAGCAGTTCCGACGCGCCGTTGACGACGGCCGGCTGTCCGGTGAAGGACGGGTCCGAGGAGACGAAGCCGACCACTTTGACGATGCGGGTGATGCGGTCAAGGTCCCCGATCACGCTCTTCACAGCCGCCAGCGCATTGACCGCGCACACGGCAGCGTAACGCTGCGCGTCTTCCGGCGAAACCGTAGGCTCCTCGGCGAACCCTTCGGTGCCCGCCGAAACCTTGCCGGTGGCTTCGAGTTTGCCGTTGATGAAGGGGAGCTGCCCGGAGGTGTACACATGGCTGCCGGAGATCACGGCCGGGACGTAGGAAGCCACCGGAGCGGCCACCTCGGGAAGTGTGATTCCGAGTTCGGCAAGGCGCTGCTCAACAGCGGAAATGGGGCCGGCGGCCGTGCCGGACTGGGCTTCTGCGGGGATGCTCATGCTACTGCTTCTCCCTCTTCAGGTAGGCAACCAAGCCGTTTCCGTCAGGTCCGGGAACAACCTGGACGAGCTCCCAGCCGTCCTCTCCCCACTGGTCCAGAATCTGCTTTGTGGCGTGAATAATGAGCGGAATCGTCGCGTACTCCCATTTGGTCATGAGAGAAAGACTAGTCCTTGCCGGTAAAGTGGAAAACATGGCGACTCGTAAGAACCCCTTATTCGATACTGCCACCACCCTCGGAAAGATCCTCGTTTTCCTTGGCGTGAGTGCGATTTGTGGTGTCCTGGTAGCCGGCCTGCTGGTTCCCGCGGCAGCGGTATCGGGCAGCGCAGCCAGCGGTTCGATCGAGTTCTTCGACACACTTCCGGCCGAGCTGAAGGTTGATCCGCCCAACCAGACCACCAGGATCCTGGCAGCGGACGGCAGCGAGATCGCCAGCGTCTACACGGAGAACCGCACCAGGGTTGCCCTGGACCAGATTTCGCCGTTCATGAAGGACGCTGTCATCGCCGTCGAGGACAGCCGTTTCTATGAGCACGGCGGCGTGGACACCACGGGTATCCTCCGCGCCCTGGTCAGCACGGCGCGCGGCAACAGGCAGGGCGCCTCCACCGTCACCCAGCAGTACGTGAACAACGTCCTCAACGCCAACCTCGCCGCCGAGGGCCGGGACGAAGACATCAAACTGAACGGCGTCAACAAAGGCGTAGGCGACAAGCTCCGCGAGATGAAGCTCGCCATTGCCTTGGAGAAGGAGTTCAGCAAGGAGCAGATCCTTGAGGGCTACCTGAACATCGTGTTCTTCAACCGTGACGCCTATGGCGTTGAGGCCGCCTCCAGGTTCTTCTTCAGCACCTCTGCCAAGGACCTCACGCTTCCGCAGGCTGCGCTGCTCGCCGGGCTGGTCAACAGCCCCTCTGCGTTCGACCCCATCAGCAACCCGGAGAGCTCCAAGCAGCGCCGTGACCTGGTTCTTGGTTTGATGCTTGACCAAGGCAAGATCACCCAGGCCGATCACGACGCCGCCGTCGCCACCCCCGTGGAAACCAAGATCACCCCGGCGCGGCAGGGCTGCGCGTATGCCTCCACAGCACCGTACTTCTGCGACTACGTGCTGCACCTGCTGGAGAACAACCCTGCTTACGGTGCCGATGCCAAGGAACGCCAGCGCCTCATCTATGGCGGCGGCCTGACCATCACCACCACGCTGGACCCGGCCGCCCAGGCCGCCGCCCAGGAACAGGTCAACGCCTCCGCCGGCGCCAACCCGGACAAGTGGGGCGCTGCCATGGTCTCCGTGCAGCCCAACTCCGGCAAGATCGTCTCGATGGCCCAGAACACCTCCTTCCTGCCTGCTGAAGGTGCTTTCGACTCCCAGGTGAACTTCAACGTGGACAAGCTGGACAAGGACGGCAACGACCTCAATGGCCTGGGCGGAGCACAGCCCGGCTCCACCATGAAGCCGTTCACGTTTGCGCAGTGGCTTAACGAGGGCAAGTCCATGAACACCGTTGTCAACGCAGCGCAGCGCCGCTACCCCTTGAACTTCCCGTGGCGCAACTCCTGCGGCGAGGTCACCGGCGCCTACAACACGGCGCAGAAGGCTCTCGGCGCCGCTGATGACCTGCAGAACGCAGAACCCCAGTGGTACCGGCCCCTGTCCGTCCTTGAAGGCCTCTACAACTCCATCAACACAGTCACCTTCGCTTCAGCGGCACAACTGGACTTCTGTGGAATCCAGAAGGTTGTGGACGCAGTGGGACTTCATGGCGGGCTGCCCGCGAACGGCGAGCCCAACCCGAAAATCAACATGTCCACACTGGCCAACCTGCTGGGTTCCACCCAGACCGCTCCGCTGACCATGGCCAGCGCTTTCGCGACGTTCGCCAACGACGGGAAGTACTGCGAGCCCATCGCCATCACAGCGGTGACTGACCAGACCGGGGCCGCCCTGCCGGCGCAGTCCAGCAACTGCCGGGACGCGCTCAAGCCTGAAGTCGCCCGCGGCGTCAACTACGCCCTGCAGGAAACGCTGAACCGCGGCTCCGGCGCGCTGATCCAGCCCAGGATCTCCACCCGCACCAGCTTCCCCATTGGCGCGAAGACCGGTACGTCAAACAACAACGGCTCCACGTGGGTTGTTGGACACACCACCGGCCTGGCAACTGCTGCCTGGTTCGGTGACGCGCTGGGCGCCCAGGACCGTGCCGGCCAGAACATCACCGTCAACGGGAAGTTCTACCAGGGCATCGACGGTTACATGATCGCAGGCCCCATGTTCTCGAACTTCATGTCCCGGATTGCGCCGGCATACGGCACCGAGCCGTTCCCCGCCCCGCCCAGCAACCTGCTGAACGGTGGCGGCGGCACCAACACGCGCACCCCGGCTACCACTGCTCCCAGGGCTCCCGCAGCTCCCCAGGCCACCCGCGCACCCCAGGCGCCGGCCCCCGCGCCCCCAGCGCCGGCCGCCCCGCAGCCCGCCCCCGAGCCGAGCAACAACGGGAACGGCAACGAAAACGGGAACGGCTAGCCGCCGATGACCATCGATACGCTGGCCAGCCGCGCCCGGACCATGGGGCGCGGCTTTGCCGTCACCGCAGGAACCGGGGCGGCTGCAGGAATGGCCGCCTTTGCCTATGGACTGTGGGAAAAAGACCAGTTTGTCCTGCGCGAGGAAACGCTGGACATCCTGCCACCCGGCCGGAGCCCGTTCCGCATCCTTCACCTGAGCGATATCCACTTCGTTCCCGGCCAAAAAAAGAAGGCCGCCTGGCTGGCGTCCCTGGCAGACCTGGAACCGGACCTGGTGGTCAACACCGGTGACAACCTGAGCCACGGGAAAGCGGTGGATCCCCTCCTGGCCGCCCTGCGCCCGCTGTTGGAGTTCCCGGGTGTTTTTGTCCCCGGCTCCAACGACTATTTCGCGCCCAGCCTGAAGAACCCCGCCCTGTACCTGCTGGGTCCTTCCAAGCTGAAGCCCAAGCCGATCCCGCTGGACTGGCCGCGGCTGCGCTCGGGATTCGGCATGAGTGGCTGGGTGGACCTGACCAACCGCCACCAGTCCCTGGTGCTGAAGGGCATGCGTTTTGATTTTTCCGGAGTGGATGATCCTCACCTGAACCGTGAGCGCTACGCAGGCTGGCCCCGCGGAACCGTCAACCAGGACTCGAACGACCACCTCAAGGTTGCGGTAGTCCACGCGCCGTATCAGCGGGTGCTGGACCACTTCACCGGGAACGGGGCGGACCTCCTGCTGGCCGGCCACACCCACGGGGGCCAGTTGTGCATCCCCGGTTACGGTGCGGTCATTGCCAACTGCGACCTCCCCACGTGGCGCGCCAAGGGCCTGAACGACTGGCAGAACAACGGGCGTACGACGCCGGTGAACGTCTCGGGCGGTATCGGCACCTCGCGCTTTGCCCCGGTGAGGATTGCCTGCAAACCCGAAGCCGTCCTGCTGACCCTCACTTCCCGGGCGTGAAACCGCGGCTTGCCCTGTCACTTGGCGCTCTTAGACAAGATTCATAGGAGCCCTAAGTAACAGGGCATGCGGGGCGCTGAGGGCCAAACCGCTATTACGGAGTGCAATAAGTGGGCAAGCCTGCCGAGAGGCTTCCATTCCTGTGAATCGTCTCACCCCTTGGCATAAGGTTGTTGCTACGGGAAACTACATTCGATTTAGAGCTTGAGAAGCGGGCATGGCCAAGCAAACTCCATTCTTCAGATCCATCAGCCGTCTCTATCCCCATGTCCGGCCCATCATTCCGCGGCTTCTGCTCGGGCTTCTGTGTGCGCTCATGGCCAGCGTTGTTGCCCTGGCCATTCCGCAGATGCTGCGGGTCCTCATCAATGAATCGCTGAAGCCAGGCGGTGCAACCGACGCGGTGTGGATTTCGGCCGGAATCATCCTGGTCCTCGGCGTGGCGGAGGCCGGATTGGTCGCCCTCCGCCGGCAGTTCGTCATCAACCCCGCCACGTCAGTCGAAACCCGGATGCGGGTGTCGCTGTACGGCCACCTGCAGGACCTGACTGTTTCCTTCCACGACCGCTGGGGCTCCGGACAGCTGCTCTCCCGCGCCATGACCGACCTGAACTTCCTGCGCCGCTGGATGGCCTTCGGAGCCATCATGCTGGTGGTCACCACACTCACCGTCATCATCGGCATCTCGGTCATGTTCGCCATGAGCTGGCAGCTCGCCCTCATCTTCCTTGCCGCCGCAGTGCCCATCATGGCGTACAGCTTCCGGTTCCGGACCCGCTTCAGCAAAGTCACCCGCCGCAGCCAGGACCAGGCCGGCGATCTTGCCACCACAGTGGAGGAATCGGTCCACGGCATCCGCGTCCTGAAAGCCTTCGGCCGGAGCCGTGAAGCGCTGGAAAACTTCAACGAACAGGCCGAGGAACTCCGGCAGACGGAGATTGAAAAAGCGCGCCACCAGGCAATGTTCTCGATGGTGGTCACGCTCCTGCCCGAGCTCGCCCTCGGCGCCGGACTGGTGGTTGGCGTCATGCTGTGTGCCGGCGGCGAGCTGAGCATCGGCGCCCTGGTGGCGTTCTTCGCCACGGCAGCAGTCATGGCCGCCCCCGTGGAGTTCTCCGGAATGCTGCTGGCCATGGCACTCACTGCCAAGACCGCCGTCGACCGCCACTACGAGGTGATGGACTCGGAGAACACCATCACCAGTCCCCCTGAACCGCGCCGGCCCCGCCGGCTCACCGGTTCGCTGCGTTTCAGCAACGCATCCTTTGCGTTCGCGGATGCTCCGGATAAGCCCATCCTGAAGGACATCAACCTTGAGCTCCTGCCCGGTGAAACCATGGCCCTGGTGGGGATTACCGGAAGTGGCAAGAGCGCCCTGATCCAATTGGTGCCGCGCCTTTACGACGTCACCGAGGGCTCCATCACCATCGACGGCTTGGATCTGAGGGATTTCGACGTCGAGGAACTCCGGAGCATCGTGGGTGTGGCCTTCGAGGACACCACGCTGTTCTCCAGTTCGGTCCGGGACAACGTCCTGCTGGGCGCCCGGGAGCGGACTGATGAAATCCTGGAAGAAGCACTGGACGTGGCCCAGGCCCATTTCGCCTACTCGCTGCCCGAGGGCCTGGACACCCTGATAGGTGAGGAAGGGCTCAGCCTGTCCGGCGGACAGCGGCAGCGGATTGCCCTGGCGCGCGCAATCGCAGCCCGCCCGAAGGTCCTGGTCCTGGATGATCCGCTGTCCGCCCTGGACGTCCACACCGAGGAGCTCGTCGAAACCCGTCTCCGGGAAGTGCTGAAGGACACCACCACCCTCATCGTGGCCCACCGGCCGTCCACCGTGGCCCTGGCTGACAGGGTGGCTCTGCTGGCGGACGGCCGGATCACCGCCGTCGGAACCCACACAGAACTGCTCGCCACCAACCACCACTACCGCTATGTCATCGCAAGCCTCGACCAGGAACCCCGGGACCTGGACTCCGAACTGTCGGTGCTCGAGGACCACGCAGAGGAGGTGACCCGATGAGCACCGCGACCTTCGGCACGGCCAACGAAGACAACGCCCACCTCAGCAAAAGTGACAGCAGGGCAGTACGACGGCGGTCGCTCGCCCTGCTGCGCTCCCTCATCCGTCCCGTGCGGGTACGGTTCTGGCTGACCATCGCCATGGTGGTCCTTTCCCAGGCCGCGCGCGTCGCCGGCCCGGCACTCATCGCCTTTGGCATCGACCACGCGCTGCCTGCGCTGCGCGCCGGGGACAACCTTCCCCTGGTGTTCACGGGGGTTGCCTACCTTCTCGCGGCCATCGCGACGGCAGGGCTCACGGCCCTGTACGTCACCTCCACCGCGAAGCTCAGCCAGTCCATGCTGCTGGACCTCCGGGTCAGGGTGTTCCGGCATACGCAGCGGCTCAGCCTCGAATTCCACGAGAAGTACACGTCCGGGCGGATCATCGCCCGGCAGACCTCCGACCTCGAAGCCCTCCGCGAACTCCTTGATTCAGGCGTGAGCTCATTGGCTTCGGGCCTGCTGTTCATGATCTTCACAGCCATCACCGTTTTCGCCCTGGACTGGCGCAGCGGGCTGCTGGTACTGGCCGCCGGCGTTCCCATGTTCTTCCTGGCCCGCTGGTACCAGAAGCACTCCCAGATCACTTTCCGGGAATCCCGGGTGGTGTCCGCGCGGCTGATCGTGCACTTCGTTGAGACCATGACCGGTATCCGGGCCGTCAAAGCCTTCCGCAAGGAGAAGGAGAACGCGCAGACCTACGGGCAGCTGGCCGAGGACTACCGGCTGGTGACAGTACGCTCCATCAACCTGAACGGCATCTTCCAGCCCGGGCTGGTGCTCATTGGCAACGTCTGCGTCGCCGTGGTCCTGCTCTTCGGCGGGTTCCGCGTACTCACCGGCGACCTGGCGGTGGGCGTGCTGCTGGCACTGATCCTTTCCACCAAGCGCTTCTTCCAGCCCGTGGACCAGATGGCCATGTTCTACAACTCCTTCCAGAGCGCGCAGGCCGCCCTCGAGAAAGTCTCCGGGCTCCTCGAGGAGGTTCCCACGGTCCGGCCGCCCAGGAATCCAGTTGCCCTGCGGAGCGCCAAGGGCGAAATCGACTTCAAGAACGTGGAGTTCGGCTACGGCGACGGTCCGGTCATTGTTCCCACCCTGAACCTGCACATCCCGGCGGGGCAGACTGTGGCGCTGGTGGGCCAGACAGGCGCCGGAAAATCCACGCTGGCGAAGCTGATTGCGCGCTTCTACGATGTCAGTTCCGGTTCGCTCACCCTTGACGGGGTGGACCTGCGGAACCTCAGCACCACCGATTTGCGGCGGAACATCGTGATGGTTACCCAGGAAGCCTTCCTGTTCAGCGGCTCGGTTGCTGACAACATCGCCCTTGGCCGTCCCGAGGCCTCCCGCGCGGAGATCGAGGAGGCTGCCAAGGCAGTGGGCGCCCACGAGTTCATCCTCGAACTGCCGGAGGGCTACGACACCGACGTCAACAAGCGCGGCGGGCGGGTGTCCTCAGGCCAGCGGCAGCTTATCAGTTTTGCCAGGGCCTTCCTGGCCCGCCCGGCCGTGCTGGTTTTGGACGAAGCCACCTCCTCCCTGGACATCCCCTCCGAACGGCTGGTGCAGACCGGACTCGCCCGGCTGCTCGCCGGCACAGACACCGCAGGCAGGACTGCGCTGATCATCGCCCACCGGCTGTCCACCGTGGAGACCGCCGACCGAGTCCTGGTGGTCCACGACGGCCGCATCGTGGAGGACGGCAGCCCTGCCGACCTCATCGGCGGTGGTGGACGCTTCGCCGACCTGCACGGCGCCTGGAAGGATTCGCTGGTGTGAGCCTGTCCGGGAACGCGGCGAAAAGTCCTTCCGCCCGGGCAAATGCAGAGGGAGCCTTTGACCTGCACATGCAGGGGAAGCCGTTTGTCGATGCTCCGCTGCCGGAAAAGTTGCCGCCGGTGCTGATCCGTAACCCTGAACGGGACACGCGTGACATGTGGCTGGAACACCAGGATTTCGCATCGGGACACCCGATCGGCTATTCTTGTAAAGTTGCTTTTGCAGCGGATCGGGATGTAGCGCAGCTTGGTAGCGCGCTTCGTTCGGGACGAAGAGGTCGCAGGTTCAAATCCTGTCATCCCGACCATAACGAAAAGAGGGTCTCCTTACAGAGGCCCTCTTTTTTGTTCCCGCCCAAGCCTGTTCGTTACCTTTCCCTGGCTCCCGGGGCACCCAGACGGAACGTGGCGGCGTAAAGGAACAGCCCCGGAGCAGATGCTCCGGGGCTGCTGTCGCCTCCTGTTATGAGGAAGCTTTTACATCGGGTCAGGCCAGTTACCGGTGTAGGTGGTGTAACTCTTGTCGTCTTTATCCTTGGAAGGCTTTGACATAGGGTCCGGCCAGTTGCCGGTCCTTGCTACAGATACACCTTCGGCGTCGGCAATGGAACCCGCAGACAGGACGGCCGGAGCCGCAGCAGAGAAAGCCAGGGCCCCTGCCAGGGCGGCCGCGGCTGCAATCTTCTTCAACATATAAGTTCCTCAATACGAGTCGGATTCGTTACAAAGCCAGCACTGTCCTTGTTGACATACATTGTAAAATGTTTTCCACAGAGGCTGTCAAGCTTCTGTGGAAAGAAATGTTCGGAAAGGAGGAAAACCCGTGGGCAACGGATTTGGGGAGAAGCTCCGGGCGGAGCGGCTTGAACGTGGGCTCACGCAGGCCGAGCTCGGCAAGGACCTGTACTCCCCCAGCTATATCTCACTGCTCGAGACTGGCCGCAGGGAACCGACCGCGGAGGTGATCGACGAGTTGGCGAAGAGGCTGGAGCTGGCGCCGAAAGCGCTGGAGGCCTGGAGCCAGCCCATTACCGTCAGCGACGCAGAATATGTTCTGGCAGGGCTGTACGCACGCCAGGCCTGGGACCTCAGGGATTACCCGCTGGCGGCGAGCCACGCAGCCACAGCGGCAAAGATCGCCCTGGAAGGAAAAAACACCAGCGCGTGGTGGAACATGTCCTACATGCAGGCGGAGTGTCTCATGAAGCATGGCGACCTGCAGGAGTGCCAGGACATCATCGAGCGCCTGCTGGAACATCCCATGGCAACGGAATCGGTGGGTCTGGGTGTTCGCGCCAGGCAAATGCTCGCCACCGTGTGCCAGCGTCAAGGACAGTTGTCCATGGCCGTGGACTACGCGCAGGAAGCGATGAGACTGTCGCAGCAGCTGCCCAGGAATTCAACAATCATCGTCGGTGCCCTGCGGGTCCTGATCGGCGCCTTGGCTGAGACCGGCCGACTGGACGAAGCCTGGGCCTCGTGCCAGGACCTGCTCGCCCGGGTGGATGAGAATTCGATGTCGCAGCTTGCAGGCGAGGTGGCCTGGGTAGTCGGGAATGTCGCCTTTATGCGGCACGACTACGCCGAAGGGGTCAAACATCACGAACGGGCAGCCAAGCTTCTGTCCCCCGCCAACGACATAGAGCTCTGGGCCCGGTTCAATAAAGCCTCGGCCGCAGTGCGTTTGTCATCAGGCATCGTTGAACCCGAAACTCTTTCCTCCATCGAGCGCGCCGAGCTGGCGTTCTCGATCGTGGGCGGGACTAAGAGCGACGAGCTGGAAGTCGCCTTTATTCGCGCCCGGTGGCTGTACCTGACCGGGGACATTGTTGCCGCCGTCGAAAAGCTGCGGGAGATCCATGCTGAACGCAGCGCCCTTGCCAAGCACACAGCCGGGGAAGTGTCGCTCCTGCTGGGCAAATCCCTCAAGGCAGCAGGCGAGCCCGAAGAAGCCCTGGTGCATCTGGAAGAAGCGCAGAAAGCCTTTAGCGCCGCAGGCGCCGGGGACCGCGTCCAGCAGGCAATGGACGCGGTCCTGGAAATAAAGCTGGCGCAAAAGCGCGCGGCAGCCGCCGCGAAAGCCAGCTAGTTACAACGCCGTTCGCCGGGAGCAGCTGGGGCTCCGTCAGGCGAAGGTTTTCCCGGTGATTTTCTCGTAGGCCTCAACGTAGCGGCTGCGGGTACGCTCAACAACCTCAGCAGGCAACGCCGGTGGCGGCGAATCCGAGGACCTGTCCCAGCCCGATTCGGCTGATGTCAGCCAGTCCCGAACGTACTGTTTGTCGTAGGACGGCTGTGCCCTGCCCGGCTGGTACGTGGCGGCGTCCCAGAACCGGGAGGAATCGGGCGTCAGCACCTCATCCCCGAGCGTGATGGAGCCGGAGACGGCATCGTACCCGAACTCCACTTTCGTATCAGCGAGGATAATGCCCCGCTCCCGCGCGATCTGCTCGGCAGTCGTATAGATCTTCAACGTGAGCTCGCTGAGCCGGGCGGCGATGTCGTCCCCCACCATGGCCACCACGGCGTCGTAGGTGATGTTCTCGTCATGCTCACCTACCTCTGCTTTGGCGGAGGGCGTGAAGATAGCGTGGTCCAGCCTGGAACCGTCCACCAGGCCCTCGGGCAGCGGAATGCTGCACACCGTGCCTGAAGCTTTGTACTCCTGCAGCCCGGACCCCGTGAGGTAGCCGCGGGCGATGCACTCCACCGGGAACATGTCCAGCTTCTTGCAGATCATTGCACGGCCCTCAACCTCTGCCGGCACACCGTCCTCCACCGTGGAGCCCAGCACGTGGTGCTCAACGTCCAGCTGGTCGAACCACCAGAGGCTCAGCTGGGTGAGGATGCGTCCCTTGTCCGGAATCTCACTGGAGAGCACATGGTCGTAGGCGCTGATCCGGTCGCTGGCCACCACCAGCACGCATTCCTGGCCGGCCCGCTGCAGGACGGACTCGTCGGCCGGCTCGTAGAGGTCCCTCACCTTGCCCGAGTAGATGTGCTTCCATCCCGGCAGATCGAGTGTCTGGGTGCTGAAGCCGCGGGGCGCGGGTGTTTCCGTCATGCTAGGCCTTCGCTTTCGTCACGGGCAGGGAGCTGGTCGCCGCGGACGGGACCTTGATTTCGCCGCGCGCGGCTTTGCCGCCAATGTCGCTGCGGAACTGGGAGCCTTCGAGCTGGACCAGCTCCACGCCGTCGTACGCCCTTTCGCGCGCCTCCACGAGGTCGCTGCCGAGCGCAACGACGGCGAGCACGCGCCCACCGGCGGAGACCACCTTGCCGTACTCGTCAAAGGCGGTGCCGGCGTGGATCACATGCACGCCTTCGAGCTCTTCCACTTTCTTAAGCCCGCGGATGCGGTCGCCGGTCCGCGGGGTGTCAGGGTAGTTTTCGGACGCGACGACGACGGCGACGGCGGTCTCCTTCGCCCAGCGCAGCTCTTCAGCCTTGTCCAGTTCCCCCTTGGCCGCTGCCAGCAGCAGGGCACCGAGGGGCGTCTTGAGCCGGGCGAGGACCGCCTGGGTTTCCGGGTCGCCGAAGCGGACGTTGAATTCGATGACACGGGTGCCACGTGAGGTCAGTGCGAGTCCCACGAACAGGACGCCCACGAAGGGGGTGCCGCGACGCGCCATTTCGTTGACGGTGGGCTGGGCCACGCGGTCGATGACCTCCTGGACCAGGCCTTCGGGTGCCCATTCAAGCGGCGTGTAGGCGCCCATGCCGCCGGTGTTGGGGCCTTCGTCGCTGTCGAAGATGCGTTTGAAGTCCTGGGCCGGTGAGAGCGCCACGGTGTTGTGCCCGTCGCAGAGCACAAACAGGGAGACCTCGGGCCCGTCCAGGAATTCCTCGATGACCACCGAGCCGCCGGCGTCGAAGCAGGACTGCGCGTGGGCAAGCGCTTCCTCGCGGTTCCTGGTGACCACCACACCCTTGCCGGCTGCGAGTCCGTCATCCTTCACCACGTAGGGGGCGCCGAAGGTATCGAGCGCCGAGGCGGCTTCTTCAGCGTTGGTGGCCACCATGGCCATCGCGGTGGGTACTCCGGCTTCGGCCATGATTTCCTTGGCGAACGCCTTTGAGGCCTCAAGCTGCGCGGCGGCCTTGCTGGGCCCGAAGACGGGGATCCCGGCCTCGCGGACGGCGTCGGACACGCCTGCGGCGAGCGGAGCTTCGGGGCCCACTACAACCAGGTCAACGGTGAGCTTGGTTGCGAGCGCGGCGACGGCGTCCGGATCGGTGGCGTTGATGCTGTGGGTGGGGACCAGCTTGCTGATGCCGGCGTTGCCAGGCGCCGCATGGACTTCGGACACGTTGGGGTCGGCGAGCAGGGAGCGGACAATGGCGTGTTCGCGGCCTCCGGGGCCGATGACGAGTACCTTCACAGTCTCCAAGGGTACTTTGTGCACCCTGCCGCTTCCTAAGCTGTGTCCTTGGCGGCCCGCTGTGACAATCCGGGGCAGTGTCCGCTCCGAACAACAACCATGACAAAGCTTCGGAACTGGCTCAAGGCTCCCGCCACCATGGCTGCACTGGCAGGCGTGGTGGCGGCCGCCGTCGTCCTTGCCGTTGCGGAGCTGATCGGTGCATTCTTCACCGCACGGGCTACCCCGCTGTTCGCCCTGGGATCGACCTTCATCGACTTCACCCCCTCCTGGCTGAAGGATTTCGCCATTGCCACGTTCGGCACCGGTGACAAAGCGGCGCTGTTCGTTGGTATGGGCCTGACCATCGCCGTGCTCGCATGCGTGTTGGGCGTGGTGGCGTACCACAAATGGGCCCTGGGCGTCCTGGGCGTCCTGTTCATGGGCACCGTCATCATTGCAAGCGTCGTGACCCGCGCCGGCGTGGACCCGGTGGATGCGTTCCCCAGCGTGCTCGGAACGCTCGCGGGCCTCGTAACCCTGCGGCTCCTGATAGCCCCGCTGTGGGGACTGAAGGCCTGGCCTGAGGCGCCCGCCGATGTTGCCGACGGCCGGCACCCCGCAACCACCCGGCGCCGGTTCTTTGCGGCAACGGGAATCACCGCGGCAGCAGCGGGAATTGCGGCAACGGGTGGCCGGCTCCTCAGTGCCGCCCGGAGCAACATTGCCCAAGCGAGGGAGGCCCTCCAACTGCCCTCTCCTGCCAAGGCCGCACCCCCCGTACCCGCAGGCGTCCAGTCAGCGGTGGCAGGCGTTCCGCCGTGGACAACGCCCAACGGCGACTTCTACCGCATCGATACCGCCCTCAGCGTTCCGGAGATCAACGCCGATGACTGGGAACTCCGGATCCATGGACTGGTGGAGGAGGAAGTGCGCCTCACCTTCCAGGACCTGCTCGACGCCGACCTGATCGAATCACACGTGACCCTCACCTGCGTCTCCAATCCGGTAGGCGGAAACCTGGCAGGCAACGCCAAGTGGCTGGGCCTGCCCATCCGGGAGGTCCTCAAGCAGGCCCGGCCCAAGGACGGGGCGGACATGGTGCTCTCCACCTCCATCGACGGCTTCAGCGCCTCCACTCCCCTGGAAGTACTCCAGGATGACCGTGACGCCATGCTGGCCATCGGCATGAACGGCGAGCCCCTTCCACTGGAGCATGGCTACCCCGTGCGGATGGTGGTTCCCGGCCTGTATGGTTTCGTCTCCGCCACCAAATGGGTGGTGGACCTGGAGGTGACCCGTTTCGCCGACAGCAAGGCCTACTGGACAGAGCGTGGCTGGTCCGAACGCGGACCCATCAAAACGATGGCGCGGGTGGACGTGCCCAAGTCCTTCGCCAAGGTGCCTGCAGGAAAGGTAGCCCTGGGCGGCACTGCATGGGCGCAGACCCGGGGCATCACCAAGGTGGAAATCCAGGTAGACGACGGGGACTGGGCCGAGGCCGAACTGTCCACCGAGGCGTCGCTCATCACCTGGCGCCAGTGGTCCTATGAGTGGGACGCCGCGCCCGGTGCCCACTACATCAAAGTCCGGGCCACTGACGGCTCCGGTGAGGTGCAGACGGACCAGCGCGCAGACCCCGTCCCGGACGGTGCGTCGGGCTGGCAGTCCGTGATGGTGACGGTGGAATAGCGCCGGTTTCCAAGGGGCGGCCCCTAGACTGGCACCATGCCGCACAATCCACATGCCACCTTCACCGTGGACTCCGCCGTCGAACTGGCTGTGATCGAGCGCAGCGGGTTTGTGGAGTCCCGGCACATCGGTTCAGCCGTCCTCCTGTCCGCGGACGGTTCCGTGGTCACCGAACTGGGGGACATCAATACGCCCATTTATGCCCGGTCCGCCCTGAAGCCTTTCCAGGCGCTGGCGGCCATGCAGTCCGGCGTTCCGCTGCGGGGAGCCCAGGTGGCAGTTGCCTGCGGCAGCCACACCGGATCACTGGACCACATGGACGTGGTGGCCGGGATGCTGAAAGCGGCAGGCGTCCGCGAGGACCAGCTTCAGTGCCCCGAAGCGTGGCCGCAGGACGAGACTGCCCGGAACTGGCTGGTACGTTCCGAAAAGGGGAAGTCCCGGCTGGCGTTCAACTGTTCAGGCAAGCACGCGGCCTTCCTCTGGGCGTGCACCGAAAACGGCTGGGATACCCACAGTTACCTGGAGCCCAACCATCCACTGCAGCAACGGATCCGCAGTGTGATCGAGGAATACGCGGGCGAGAAGATCGCCCACCTGGGCATCGACGGGTGCGGGGCGCCAGTGGCAGCAGTGTCGCTAAAGGGCCTGGCCAGGGGTTTTTCGCATCTGGCGAAGGCTCCGGGTGACCAGAGTTTCAGTGCCCGCGCCGCAACCATCGCAACCTCCATGCTGGACTACCCATGGGCGGTCCAGGGCCGCGGCGAGGCCAACACGATGGTGATGGATGAGCTGGAGATCATTGCCAAGATCGGGGCCGAGGGAGTCCTGGCCATGGCCACCCCGCAGGGCGTGTCCGTGGCCGTCAAAATCCTGGACGGAAACGTCAGGGCAACCTCGCTGGTGGCCCTGACGCTCCTCGCCGCTGCCGGTGCCGTGGACATTCCTGGTGTTGCCAGCGTCCTGGAGAAAGTCGTGGAACCGGTCATGGGCGGCGGACAGCCGGTGGGCAAGATCCGGCTGGGCCCGGCCGTTTCCGCGCTCCTGGACCAATAACCCCACACGAACGTTCACAAGAGGAGGCCGGAAACATGGCCGTAGCCCGCCGTCGTATTGACGTCGAGGAAGGCGCAGCGGCGCTGGCATCATGGCGGAAAGCCGCCGAATCGCCGTCGGACGCGCCCCTGCCCCGGGCCGTCCTGGCTACCGCCGTGCGCTACTCGCTCGAGGAAGTAACCGCCCGGGCACCGGGAAACTCCGTGGAAGTCCGCGTCCCGCCCTTCGGCGTCACGCAGTGCGTGGAGGGGCCCCGCCACACCCGTGGCACCCCGCCCAACGTTATTGAGTGCGACGCCGCCACCTGGCTGGCGATGGTGACCGGCCAGTTGGGCTGGGCGGACGCCGTCGGGGCGGGCAAGGTGGCTGCCTCGGGGCTGCGGGCAGACCTGTCGCAGCTGTTGCCGCTCTAGGTGTACTAAGTCAGGCGGGAGGGCCCTCATTAGCTGGTGGTCCCGCTTGGCTGGATGGTCCCCCCGCTTAGCCGCGGCCGATGAAGGGCATCCCCGCCGCGGTCACCACGACGGAGCCCACACTGGCCGTTGGTGGCATGTTGGCCATCATCAGCACGGCGCTGGCCGCGTCGGCCACCGGAAACATCGGCTCAACCCGGCGGCTGCCATCCGCCTGCAGCGCGCCTGAGCCCACCCCGATGGTGTCCATGATGTCGGTGGCCGTATTGCCGATGTCGATCTGGCCGCAGGTGATCCCGAAGCCACGCCCGTCCAGCTCGATGCTTTTGGTGAGGCCCGTCATCGCGTGCTTGGTCACCGTGTAGGCCACGGTCCGCGGGCGCGGCGAATGCGCAGAGATGGAGCCGTTGTTGATGATGCGACCGCCCTGCGGTTCCTGGGCCTTCATGGTCCTGACGGCGGCCGCGGCGCACAGTATGGAACCCGTGAGGTTGACCGCTACCGTGGCGTTCCAGTCGTCCACACTGATCTCGTCCACGCTGGCGGCCGGGCCGAAGATGCCCGCGTTGTTGAACAGCACATCCACCCGTCCCCACTTCTGCCGGGCGGCTTCGAAAAGCCGTGCGACGTCGTCGGGCAGGGTAACGTCGCACGGCACCACCAGCGCGTCCGGGTGACCGTCCGCCGTCTCCAGCAGCTGCGCCTCCCGCCGCCCGGCCAGGGCAACCCGGTACCCGTCGGCCAGCATCTGCCGGGCTACCTCCCGGCCTATACCTGAGCCGGCACCGGTGACGACGGCGACGCGTCCGGCGGGCTGGGGATTGTTCACGCTGTTCTCCTGGAATTGCTGATGCTTGCCGTTTGACGACGACGCTGATGTCGGCGCCGGTGCCGGAAAGGCGTTAGAGCGACGCCGGCACGGCGTTGCTGTTCAGCGGCCAGCCTATGACGGTCTTGGGCCGCGGCGCAGCGTAGGTCCGGACTTTCGAGGTGGACAGGCCCATCCGGACCAGGGACTCGGCGATGGTCACCGCGGACGCCACGCCGTCCACCACGGGGACGCCGGCCCGCTGCCGGATCTGCTCGTCCAGGCCCGCCATGCCTCCGCAGCCAAGCACAATGACCTCGGCCTTGTCCTGGCTGACGGCCTGCAGGGCCTGGTTGATGATGGCTTCCACGGCACGCTCCGGTTCCTCCTCGAGTTCAAGGACGGCCATGCCGCTGGCCCGGACCGAGGCACAGCGGGCGTCCAGACCCGCAAGCTTGAGCCTGTCTTCGATCAGCGGGACGGTCCGGTCGAGGGTGGTGACCACGGAGTATTTGTGGCCGAGGAACATGGCGGTGCTGGCCGCGGCCTCGGTCATGTCCACTACGGGAACGTCAAGCAGTTCCTGCAGTCCCTCCCGACCGTGCTCGCCGTAGCCGGCCTGAACGACGGCGTCGAAGGGCTCGGCGTAGGAGGTCACGGCGTCCATCACGGCGATGGCCGCCAGGTAGCTTTCGAAGTTGCCTTCGCAGGAATCGGCACCGAACCGGGGCGTGATGCCCACGATTTCCGTTCCCGGCGCCGCGATGCTGCGGGCTTGGGCGGCTATGGAGTCCGTCATGGACGTGGTGGTGTTGACGTTGGCGACGAGTATGCGCATTGAGGTGTCCTTAGTGGGTGCTGGCGATGGCGATGGTCTCGCCGTCGCGGTCTTCCAGCCGCTGGGTGCGGTCTGCGATGAAGAAATACACCACCGCTGCGATGCCTGCTGCGAAGAACCAGGCAAAGGGTGCTGCGGATGCCAGGGTGGGGACGAACGCGATCAGCAGTGCCACAGCGGCGGCGGGGACCATGGCGGTGATCGCCTTGGGGTTGACGCCGTTTTTGTAGTAGTAGGCTCCGGCCGGGGAGGCGGTGTAGAGCTGGGGGACGTTGACCTTGCCGCGGCGGATGAGCCAGTAGTCGGCCATGACGACGCCGAACAGGGGGCCGAGCAGGGCGCCGAGGCCGCCGAGGAAGTACACGATGACCAGCGGGTTGTTGTAGAGGTTCCAGGGCAGGATGACCAGGCCGATGATGCCGCTGACCCACGCGGCCTTGCGGAAGTTCAGGTGCTTGGGGAACAAGTTGGTCAGGGCGTAGACGGGAGCCACGAAGTTGGCCATGAGGTTCACGGCGATGGTCAGGATCAGCAGCGCAAGGCAGGCCAGCACCAGGAACAGGGTGTTGGGGATCGTCTGGACAATGTCCGAGGGGCTTTGGATGATGGTGCCGTTGATTTTGAATTGCCCGCCGGCCATGACGACGACGATGGCGCCGAAGACCAGCATGTTGATGGGGATGCCCCAGAAGTTGCCCCGGACCACGGCCTTCTTCGAGACGGCGGAGCGGGTGAAGTCACAGAAGTTCAGGACGAAGGTGCCGTAGATGGAGACCCACAGTGCACCGCCGGCGAAGATGGTGAGCCACATTTGGGGCCCCTCCAGCGCGTTGTCCGAGGACCATGCGATGGCGCCGCCGGCCTCGATGAAGATCCAGATGGCGATGGCCGCCATGGTTACCAGGATGACGGGTCCGGCGAATGCTTCATACTTGCGGATCATTTCCATGCCGAAGCTGACGATGACCAGTTGGACAACCCAGAGGATGATGAAGGCGATCCAGCCCAGCGTGGACAGCCCCAGGGTGGAGTCTTTGTCCATTGCAGCGAGGGCAGGGAACATTGCCACGAGCATGACACGGAAGACCACGGAGGCGAGGTAGGTCTGGATGCCGAACCAGGCCACGGCGACGGCGCCGCGGAGGAGGCTGGCGATCTGGGCGCCCCTGATTCCGAAGCTGATTCGGCTCATGACCGGGAACGGAACGCCCGTCTTTACCCCCATGAAACCGGAGAGGTTGAGGAGGCCGAACAGCAACGCCGCCCCGATGCCGAGTGCAAGAAGGATCTGCCATCCACCCAGGCCCAGGGCGAACAGCCCGATGGCGAAGGCATAGTTGCCCAGGCTGTGCACGTCGTTGGCCCAGAGGGTGAAGATGCTGTAGCCGGACCAGCTGCGGCCGGCCCGCTTGGTGGGGGCAAGATCTACGTTGTAAAGGGTGGGGCTGATGCTCTGGCCTGATGCTGCGCTGGCTGATTCGCACAGTGCTTCAACGCCCACGGAGGGATGGGTGGAAGCAACTGACGGCGCTGTCAGGTCCGGAGCCGCGTCAACGCCGACCGGTGGAGGGGTCTGCATGGGGCTCTCCAGTTCTGGGAGTGGTTCGCGGGTGGTGAGCCGGGGACCGGTACTGTTATTCCACATCGCGAAAACAAGATATTGAATAGTGAAATAAGAGTATGACCCCCATCACCCCGGGTCAAGGGTGTGCCGCCGGTCCCCTCGGTCACAATCCGTTCGCAGAGGCAGCAAGGCGAGGTCGGCCCCCTGCAGCGCCTGCCCATGTTGACCGCACCACTCGCGTCTCGCTAATCTCATATTGCAAGAATGTTTTCTCACAATACGAAAACATGAGCCATTCGACGATGAAATGAGGCTCCCGTGGCTGCAGGAGAAGATACCTCCCATATCCTCAGCGGGTTGACTAACCAGCTGCCTGATCGTGATCCGGAAGAGACTGCCGAGTGGGTTGAGTCCCTGGATTCGTTGATCAGGGAACAGGGCACCGAGCGTGCCCAATACATCATGCGGAGCCTGCTGCAGCGTGCGGGTGCGCAGAGTGTCGGGGTGCCGATGGTGACCACTACCGATTACGTGAACACGATCCCGGTGGACCAGGAAGCGGAGTTCCCGGGCAATGAGGAGTACGAGCGCCGGTACCGGGCGTACATGCGGTGGAACGCCGCGGTGATGGTGCACCGGGCGCAGCGGGCCAACATCGGGGTCGGCGGGCACATTTCCACTTACGCCGGCGCGGCGACGCTGTACGAGGTGGGTTTCAACCACTTCTTCCGCGGCAAGGACCATCCCGGCGGCGGGGACCAGGTGTTTTTCCAGGGCCACGCGTCCCCGGGCATGTACGCCAGGGCGTTCATGGAAGGCCGCCTGTCCGAGGAGGACCTGGACGGGTTCCGGCAGGAAAAGTCCCGCCAGGGCCATGCCCTCTCCTCCTACCCGCACCCACGGTTGATGCCGGAGTTCTGGGAATTCCCCACGGTCTCGATGGGTATCGGGCCGATGAACGCGATCTACCAGGCCCAGTCCAACCGGTACCTGCACAACCGGGGCCTGAAAGACACCTCGGACCAGCAGGTCTGGGCGTTTTTGGGTGACGGGGAAATGGACGAGCCCGAGTCCCGCGGCCTGCTCCAGCTCGCCGCGAACGAGAACCTGGACAACCTGAACTTCGTGATCAACTGCAACCTCCAGCGCCTGGACGGGCCGGTGCGCGGCAACGGCAAGATCATGCAGGAACTCGAAGCGTTCTTCCGCGGCGCGGGCTGGAACGTGATCAAGGTCGTCTGGGGCCGGGAATGGGACGAACTGCTCTCCCGCGACGCCGACGGCCCGCTGGTGAAGATCATGAACGAAACCCCCGACGGGGACTACCAGACCTACAAGGCCGAATCCGGCGGGTTCGTCCGCGAACACTTCTTCGGCAAGGACCCGGCCACCAAGGACCTGGTCGCTGACCTGACCGATGACCAGATCTGGAACCTCAAACGCGGCGGCCACGACTACCGCAAGGTCTACGCCGCGTACAAGGCAGCCACCGAATTCAAGGGCAAACCCACCGTCATCCTCGCCAAAACCGTCAAGGGCTACGGACTCGGACCCCACTTCGAAGGCCGCAACGCCACCCACCAGATGAAAAAACTCACCCTGGATGACCTGAAGGAATTCAGGGACTACCTTCGAATTCCGATTTCCGATGCCCGCCTGGAGGAGGATCCCTACAGCCCGCCGTATTTCCATCCCGGCCATGACGCCCCGGAGATTGTTTATCTCCACGAGCGGCGCAGGGCACTCGGGGGCGCCGTCCCCGAACGCCGGCCGAACCACCAGGCCGTTGAGCTGCCTGAGTCCAAGACTTTTGACGTTGCCAAGCGGGGCTCCGGCAAGCAGCAGGCTGCCACCACCATGGCCTTCGTCCGCCTGCTCAAGGACCTGATGCGGGATAAGAACTTCGGCAAGCACATCGCTCCGATCATCCCGGACGAGGCGCGCACGTTCGGCATGGACGCGTTCTTCCCGACGGCGAAGATCTACAACCCGGGCGGGCAGAACTACCTGTCCGTGGACCGGGACCTGGTCCTGGCCTACAAGGAATCCGCCCAGGGCCAACTGATCCACCCCGGGATCAACGAAGCCGGCGCCGTGGCAGCGTTCACCGCCGCCGGAACCGCGTACGCCACCCACGGCGTGCCCCTGGTCCCGGTCTACGTGTTCTACTCCATGTTCGGCTTCCAGCGCACCGGCGACGCCTTCTGGGCAGCCGCGGACCAAATGACCCGCGGCTTCATCATCGGCGCCACCGCAGGCCGGACCACCCTCACCGGCGAAGGCCTCCAGCACGCCGACGGCCACTCCCCCCTGCTGGCCTCCACCAACCCCGCCGTGGTCACCTACGACCCCGCCTACGGCTACGAAATGGGCCACATCATCCGCGACGGCCTGGAACGGATGTACGGACCGGACTCCACCGACCGGAACCTGATGTACTACCTCACCGTGTACAACGAACCGATCACCCAGCCCGCCGAACCCGAAGAACTGGACACCGAAGGCGTCATCAAGGGCATCTACCTGCTCGCCCCCGCCAAAATCGACGGCCCCCGCACCCAGATCCTGGCCTCCGGCGTCTCCGTCCCCTGGGCCCTCGAAGCCCAGCGGATCCTCGCCGAAGACTGGTCCGTCTCCGCCGACGTCTGGTCCGTCACCTCCTGGAACGAACTCCGACGCGACGGCCTCGCCGCCGAAGAAGAAGCCTTCCTCAACCCCGGCGAACCCACACGCGTACCCTTCGTCACCCAACAACTCGAAGGCGCCACCGGCCCCGTCGTCGCCGTGTCCGACTACATGAAAGCCGTCCCCGACCAAATCCGCCAATTCGTCCCCAACGAATTCGCCACCCTCGGCGCCGACGGCTTCGGCTTCTCCGACACCCGCGCCGCAGCCCGCCGCTACTTCAAAAACGACACCCACTCCATCGTGGTGAAGGCGTTGCAGATGCTGGCGGCGAGGGGTGAAGTCAAGGAGGGCACGGCGTCGTACGCGATGGACCGCTACAAGCTCCTGGACGTCAGCGCCGGGACCACCGGCGGTGCAGGCGGCGAAGCCTGACGCCAGCCGAAAAACCGGCAGCCGGGTCGGTTTCCGGGGGGAGACCGACCCGGCTGCCCTTTTCATCATCTAGGGTGCAGCTATGGGCGATATTGGTGCGGAAAGCACAGGTGACCGCCGGGCTACGGGCGTCGTCCTGGCAGCCGGGGCCGGTACCCGCCTGGGCTTGGGCCCCAAGGCATTGCTGCCGTACCGTGGGCGGCCGCTGGTGGAAGTCATCGCAGGAAACCTGCTCGACGGCGGCTGCCGCGAGGTGGTGGTGGTGCTGGGGGCCGGGGCACCGGAGGTTGCGGCCGCCGCCGAACTGGACCGGTACCGGATTGCCGTCAACCCCGACTGGCGTACGGGGATGGGCAGTTCATTCCTGCTCGCTGACCAGACGGCGGACCCGGTCGACCATCTGCTGATCGCGCTCGTGGACCAGCCCGGGGTAACCCGGGCAACCGTGGGACGCCTGCTCGCCTTCCACAAGTCCGGCCGGATCACCGCCGCCGCCTACCGCCGTCGGGAAGCCTCCGACGGCGGGCAGCCGTCTGGGCCTAAGGCCGGGCAGCAGCACAGGTTGCTGCGCGGCCATCCGCTGCTCATTGACGCTTCCCTCCGCGAAGCAGTGAGCGCCACCGTAACCGGCGACGCCGGGGCGCGCGGCTTCCTGCAGGCCCACCCGGATCTGGTGGACGAGGTGGATTGCAGCGACCAGTCCACTGGTGAGGACATCGACACACGGGACCAGTTACGGCTTCTCGGCTGGCAGACTGCGGAATAAAGGCATGGATGCGCACGGCAGGTGAGGCCAATGCTCAGGCGCGCCTATGCAGGAACCCTTCCAGGCTGTCCTCGCACAGTGACAGGCCGCCCACGACGAAATCTGCATGACCAAAAGGAGCGCCGAGGGGTGCTAAGTACGGCTGCTTCGCCTTTGATTTCGGCTCAGGTTTTTGTTCGAGCCCTAAGTGCTGGGGCCAGTGTGGTGGTTCCCAGTCCTGGTGTTCGCTTTTGTAGCGTCGTCCGGATGGGGATATCCAGCCCGGTGGCTCGTTCTTGGTTGCCTCCGTGGGTTTCCAGGTGCTGGTGTGCTTGAGCCGGTGGTGCTTCGGGCAGGGCTGTCCCAGGTTGCTGATCCCGGTACTCCCGCCCTGATGCCAGGCCAGGAGGTGATCCGCTTCGTTATCCAACGAGTGGTTGCTGCAACCCGGGAACGAGCACTTCCCATCCCGCAGGCGCAGCCAGTTCCGCATCGGTTTGGTCAATCTGTAACTGGTGCGGCCGATTTCCAGTGGAGCCCCGTCCCTCGGATCTACGAGGACCCGGTAGAACGAGCCGGCGCCGTTGGCGACGAGGTCCCTGGCCATCGACGGCGGGATCGGGCCGTACCCGTCGAGCATCGCCAGTTCGTCCGTTAGGCCCATCAGGGACAACGCCGGTACGGTGACCAGCACCTGGGCCCGGATCGACAACGACGGGCCGGCAGCCGTTTCAGCGAGGACGCCGGCACGGCTGGCGAGAAGCGCTTCGGCGAAATTGTCGGCCCTGAGCTGGGTAAGGGTGCGTTCCTCGTCGGGTCCCTGCATTGCCCTGGAAAGCTCGGTAAGCCGGTACCAACCGCCCAGTGCCTGGTCCGCGGGCAAGTAAGCGGACAGCCAGGCCATGCCGTCCTGATCCGGCCGGTATTCGACCCGCCGGTAGGCCACACCTTTGGCGTGGCGTTTCTCGATGCTTTTGGGATGGTGGCGTTCGCGCCAGGTCCGGGCCTTGGCCCGGAACCGGTAGGCTGGCATCTCCCCGATCCCGGCCGCTGCAGCCGGCCTGGGCACGTCCGGGTCCAGGAAATGGGCTTCCAGCGCTGCGGCGCCGACGGGGTCAAGGGTGGCAGTCTCGTCAACCATCACTTTGGCGTGCTGCCAGGAAATTGTTCCGTTGCGCAGGGCCGCCACTGTCCGGGGCAGGGACGTGGTCAGGGCGTGCGACTGGGCAAGAAGGGCGCCCGCGGCACGGTCACTCAGGGCGAGAAGGCTACCAATTTCGGCGGCGATAGCCATTTCCTGCGCCTGAACGGGTGCGTCCGGAGGAGCTGCTGCCCGTGCGGTGTCCGCGTACGTCCCCGCGGCGTTGGCCACCAGCCCCGAAACCATTGCTTGGACCCCTGCGGCTCCGGCAAGGATCTCCAGGCAGCCATCAGCCAGCCCTGCTAACGGATCAGCATCCGAAAATGGCTCGGAACCACACCCGGCGGCCTCGGCATTGAGCACGGCAAGAGCGGCAATGATGTCCTCAAACGCCTTCGTCACCGCCCCTTTCCCCATAAACCCATCATCGCAAGGGGGTCTGACAATGCCGCGCAGAGATCACAAAAGATCCCCATGGAGGGCTTGAGGGTTGTTCGGCCAACGTTGCTTCCGACCCCAAGCGGCTGATTCCTCGAACCAGCCGAGCGCGGCCACAGTCTCAATGTCGGCTGCCGAACGCACTTCGATCTGGTGTGTGTACTTGTCGTGACGAAATCGGATAACGCCACGGAGGAACGAAGCCTGGTGCTCATCCCACATGTCCATTGTCAGAAGCGCTTTGGTCTTCGTGACCGGGGTGAGCCACACGAACTTCCGGGCCGCACCGTAACTCACCTGCGTTCTCGATAACTCTTCGACGATGTCGTCACCCAGTCCGAGCACCCGAGCGGAAAGAGCATCATAAATCTCTTTGAGTGCGCCGGGAAAAAGCTGTTGTGCATCCACAATCACCATGGTGGCCTACCTGCGTGCAGGCCGCAGTGTTCGCTGCGTTTGCAGACGGCCGCCACCATCCTTCAAGCCTGCATTCCAGCCTCAAGGAGCTGCTCCAGACCCCGTTTGAAGCCGACCCGTCCGCCATGGGACGGATGCCTCACCTTGGGCACATCGAGTCCGCTCCGCTGCACGCTGAGGTGCGCCACGTTACCCACGGCCACCACCGTCTGAACGGCAAAGATCTCCACCAGCGCCTGCCAAAAAGGTGTTCCGAGGGCAGCTTCCGCCCGCGTTGGAGTCCGATTGGACAGGGGCTGTCCCGGAAGATGCGGATGCCACGGGAAGGCGCTCCACAGCAGGGGAAGGAATTCTAGCTCGGCCAGCACCTGCCACATCACCGTAGCGGTCGGTTCGGCGGCAACCCCCGCAGCGTCCGGCGGCAGAGCGTAGCCCTTCCCCGTCCCGAACAGCCCGAAGCCGTTGGCCGGCCCCTCGAACATCCCACGGTTGGTGAACGGAACCCCGGTGATACGCATGCCCCTGAAACCAGGGGCCTCCCCCACCAGCAGCACTTTCGGCGCGCGGTCCAGCATCTCCGTCAGGTAGATCCGCAGGTTTTCCCTGCGCTGGATATTTGCCGGGACACCATGGGCGAAGAAGTTGGTGCAGGCAGGGCCCGTTTCCACCGCCGCGAGCTTGTCAATGAAGGCATCTATGCCGGAAGCCGGGCGCATGCCGTAGTCCTGGAGCCCTGAACGTTGAAGTCCTGCAGAACCTTCCCTACCAGCGGGGGTGGATGGCTTCGCGGAAGTAGTGGTCGTAGATCCAGCGCACGCCGGCGCCGAATTCTTCGCTGACGGCAACGGAAGCCGCGGCAGCGTTCGCCGTCGCCTGTTCCACGTTGCGCGCGCCGGGGATTACCGTGGTGACGCCGTCCTGCGCCGCAATCCAGGCGATTGCTGCCTGGGCGGTGGTGGCACCCGACGGAACGAGCTGTTCGAACTCCTTCACGGCCTTCAGCCCCAGCTCATAGTCCACGCCCGAGAACGTCTCGCCGACGTCGAAAGAATCGCCGTTGCGGTTGTAGTTCCGGTGGTCGTTCTCCGCGAAGGTGGTTTCCTTGGAGTACTTGCCGGAGAGCAGTCCGGAAGCGAGCGGCACGCGGGCGATGATCCCCACGTTTGCCGCCTTGGCTGCGGGAAGGACCTCGTCGAGCGGCTTGAGCCGGAAGGCGTTCAGGATGATCTGGACGGAGGCGGTTCCTTCATGGCGGATCGCTTCGAGGGCTTCGTCGGTGCGCTCCACGCTGACGCCGTAGTTGCGGATAGCCCCTTCGGCCACCAGCGTGTCCAGGGCGTCGTAAACCTCGGCGTTGCTGTACACCGGGGTGGGCGGGCAGTGCAGCTGGACCAGGTCCAGGGTGTCAGTGCCCAGGTTCTTCCGTGAACGGTCCACCCACTGGCGGAAGTTGGCCAGCGTGTAGTTTTCCGGCAGCTGGTCCATCCGGCGGCCCATCTTGGTGGCCACGGTAATGTCCAACCCGGGGTTGTCCGCCAGGAACTTCCCGATGGCCTGCTCGCTCTTGCCATCCCCGTAGACGTCAGCAGTATCGAAAAGGGTGACGCCCGCCTCCACCGAGGCTGCCAGGATGGCCTGGGCCTGCGCCGGGTCAACGTTGCCCCAGTCGGCGCCGAGCTGCCACGTGCCCAGTCCCACGGTGGAGACTTTACGTCCGGTCTTGCCTAAAATCCGCTGTTCCATCCTCCGACTATAGGGTGTGCCCTTACCGCGGCCGGAATTTTACGGTCCCGCCGGCCGCGGAACATGGGGCGCACCTCAGCCGGCGGCGCGCTCCAGCTCGGGCACCAGCCCTGCCTCCTTCAGCCCCAGATAGATTTTGTCCCGGGCAATAGGCAGTGCTGCAAAGCGCACCCCGGTGGCATTCCGGATGGCATTCGCCAGGGCCGGAGCCACCGGGTTGAAGGGGCTTTCGCTCATGGACTTGGCACCCAGTGGACCCATCTCGTCGTTGGTGTCCGCGAAGTACACCTCACTGCGCGGGACGTCCGCAAAGGTGGGGATGTGGTACTGCCGGAGGATGTCCGTGGTGACCTTTCCTGCATCGTTCACCACCACCTCCTCATACAGTGCGGCGCCGATGGCCTGGGCAATGCCCCCTTCAATCTGGCCCCGGCACTGGCGCGGGTTCACCACCACTCCGGCGTCGGCTGCCTGCACGCTCTGCAGGATTTTCAGCTCTCCCGTGCCGCGGTTCACTGCCACCCGGAAACCATGGACATTGAACGCGACCGAGCGTGGAGTGCCGCCCCAGCGGCCCTCTGCGGCAAGTTCGACGCCGGCATCCGCGGCAGCCTGCGCCAGTTCCGCGAGCGGCACGGACGCTCCGTCGATAACGATGGCATCGCCGTCAAGGACGCACGCTGCGGCCTGTGTCTGATGGATACCGGCCGCGAAGGCGCGGAGGCGGACGGCCAGCTCCTCCGCCGCTGCCAGTGTGGCCTTTCCGGCCACCACAGTGCCTGCCGAGCCGAACGCACCGGTATCGTGCTCAATCAGGTCCGTGTCCGACTGCCGCACCACCACCCGCGGGGCGTCCGTGGACAGGGCCGTGGCTGCGAGCTGGGCATGGACCGTGGTGGTGCCGTTCCCGAACTCGGCGGTGCCGACGTCGGCCTGGTACGTTCCGTCCCGCAGGAGCCGGAGCTTCGAATGGGCAAAGTGGCCGCGCGGCGGCACAGTGTCGATCATGGACAACGCCACACCTTCGCCGGTCATCCAGTCCGGACCCAGCTCGTCCAGGCCGGCAGCCCGGTAGCGTTCCCGCCCCCGGTCCAGCGCATCCCGGACCAGGTCCAGGCACTGGTCCAGCCCGTAGCTGCCGTAGTGGACGTCCTCCTCCGGCTCCGGCTGCGTGGACAGCATCCGGTCCCCTTCGCGGACCATGTTCCGGCGGCGGAACTCGAGCGGGTCCATGCCGATTCCCACCGCGAGTTCATCCATGGCGGACTCGATGGCGAAAATCATCTGGCTCAGCCCGTAGCCGCGGAAAGCCCCCGCCGGCACCGTATTGGTGTACATCGCGTGCGCGTCCACCTTCTTGTTGGCGCAGTTGTAGACGCTCAGCGATTCACCGCAGCCGTGGAACATCACGCCCGGGCCATGGTTGCCGTAGGCGCCGGTATTGGTGAGGACATCCAGCTCCAGCGCTGTCAGCCGGCCATCAGAGGTGGCCCCGGCCTTGAGCTTGATAGTGAAGGGATGGCGGGTGGTAGTGGCGATGAACTGCTCGGTCCGGGTGAGCTCCAGCTGGACCGGCCGCTTCAGCTTCAGGGCGGCGAGCGCCACCAGATCCTCCGTGAGGACCTCCTGCTTGCCGCCGAATCCCCCGCCCACGCGGCCGGCCACCACGTGTACCTGGTCCTCCTCAAGCCCGAAGACCCGGCACAGTGTGCGGCGCACCAGGAACGGGACCTGGCTGGAGGTGCGGACCTGGAGGCGGCCCTCGCCGTCCACGGAGGCGATGGCAGCGTGGGTTTCCAAGGCGACGTGCTGGACCCGCTGCGTGCGGTACGTCTGCTCGTGGATGAAGTCGGCCGCAGCGAATCCTTCTGCCACGCTTCCCAGTTCCGAGTGGAGCTCGGCCACCACGTTGCGGTCCGGCCGGGCGATCCGGGAGGCCGTGCCGTCCTTGTCGCCGTGAACCAGTGCCGCGCCCGGAAACAGCGCGTCCTGCGGCGTGAAAACCGCGGGTAGCTCCTGGTACTCCACTTCCAGGGCACGGACACCGGCTTCGGCGGCGCCCACAGATTCGGCGACGACGGCGGCAACGCGCTGCCCGATGAACCGCACCACGTCATCCAGTACACGGGTGTCGTCCGGATCGTCCGTGAAGAGCTCGTGCTGGGCTGTGGAAAACAGCTGGGCCGGAGCGTCCTCATGGGTGAAGACAGCAACCACTCCGGGCACTTTCAGCGCCGCCGCCGTGTTGATGGAGGCAACGCGGGCCGAGGCGTGCGGCGAGCGCAGGATCTTCATGTGCAGCAGGCCCGGTTGCTGTTCCCGCGGAATGTCGAGGGTGTAGCGGGCGGTGCCGGTGACCACTGCCCTGCTGGCCGGGGCAGGGACGTCGTCGCCCAGCTGCCCCGGTTCAGGGTCCGGCTGCCCTTCCCCTGCGATCCCCGAGCCCTGTCCCTGGGGATCCGGGTGGCCGGCCTGCCCGCAGACTGCATCAGCGATGGCACGGTATCCCGTGCACCGGCAGAGATTCCCCTTGAGGTTCCGGGGCAGGTTCTCCTTCTGCTCATCATCAAACGTCGCGGCCGTCATCAGTATGCCCGCTGTGCAGAAGCCGCACTGGAAGCCCTGCCGCTCCATAAACTGCTGCTGGACCGGGTGAAGCTCATCCCCGCCGGAAGTGCCCGCCAGGCCCTCGATGGTGGTGACCGCATGCCCCTCGGCCCGCACCGCCGGGTAAATGCAGCTGTGCACCGGCGTTCCGTCCACGTGCACCGTGCAGGCGCCGCAGTCACCGCCGTCGCAGCCCTTCTTAACCCCGAGGTTGCCCTGCTCCCGCAGGAAGGTGCGCAGGCATTGCCCCGGGCGGGGAGCGGCGTCCGCCAACACCCCATTAATCCGTATGGTCCCGTCCACGTGGACAGCACCGTTGCTGTCCACGGCTCCGTTGGTCTCGCCGGCCATGTTCAGGCCCCTTTCGAAAGTGCGTTGTGCCTGGCCTGCGGCGGCCAGAAGTCTCCGGATACGGTCAGCCCGGGCGCCCCTTGCGGAGCCGCGAGTTCCGAGCGGATCTCCTCCGCGAGCCGGAAGGTCATGTCCCGGCGCCAGGCCGGCAGCCCGTGGATATCGTCGTGGTACAGGTCGCCGGGGATGCTCTCGTCCAGCGACGCTGCCAGTTCATCAGCGTCCGGGATCCCGTCGAAGCGCAGCTGCACCGGCCGCTTGGTGGCTGCGGTGACGGTCAGGACCAGGGATGTTCCGCCGTCGAGCCTTCCAATCAGCAGCACCCCGGACCTGCCCAGGTTGCTCAGCGAGAGGCGACGGAAGGCCGCCCGGGAGGCGAGGGCCGACGCCGGGAGGTAGACACTGCGCAGCAGCTCACCGGGTGCCAGGCAGTTTGTTGCATCCCCCGTGACGAAGTCGGCCACCGGAACGGTCCGGCTGGTGCCGCCGGGACCCAGGATGGTGGCGACGCCGTCAAGGCCTGCACAGAGCGAAATAACAGGTCCTGCAGGCAATGATGTACAGAGGTTGCCGCCGACCGTGGACATGTTCCACACCTTGAAGGACGCCACGAAGGAATCGCAGCACGGCCGGACCAGGTCCAGTCCCGGCCAGGCCCGGCCTGCCACGTCCGGCGAGCCGGGGAGGCTGTACAGCCCGGCGATGGTGCAGGTGGCAGCAAGTTCGATTCCATCGTCGGTGACGGCGACCGGTTCCCAGCCTGCGGCACCGAGGTCCAGGAGCCGTTTGAGCGGCTGCGGGCCAAAGGCGTAGCTGCCGTAGGAGAAGAGGACGGTTCCGCCCGCCAGCCAGGCATCGCCGTCGCGCCATTGTGCGGGGTCGGTGGTGGGGACCACCGCCTCGATGGTGTTCATGTCCATGCGATCTCCTGCGGGGAAACGTTGGTGGGCGCGGGCTGGGTTCCGCGGCGCGTTTGCTGTTGATGGATGGGGCCGGACCAATCGCGGAGCGGCGTGCAGCTGGCCGCACGGTTGCGGGCAGCGATGAGTTCCGCCGTGATGGAGACCGCCACTTCGGCGGGCGTGACGGCGCCCAGGTCCAGGCCGATGGGTGAGTGCAGCTGGGCGATCCGCTCCGGCGCGACGCCCGCGGTCAGGAGGCTGTCCACCCGCTGGAGGTGGCTGCGGCGGGAACCCATCGCGCCGATGTAGGCGAGGTCCAGGGCCAGTGCGGTTTCCAGCAGCGGGAGGTCGAACTTCGGGTCGTGGGTGAGTACGGCGGCCACCGCGCGGCTGTCCAGGCGCCCGGCTGCCGACTCTGCGGCCAAGTAGCGGTGCGGCCAGTCAGTCACCACTTCATCAGCGGCGGCAAAGCGCGGCTGCGACGCGAACGCGGGACGGGCGTCAACCAGGGTCACGTGGTAGCCCAGCAGCTTGGCGGCCGGAATCAGCGCGGCGCCGAAATCGTTGGCGCCGAACACCAGCATCCGCGGCGGGGCGAGCCGGGACTCCACCAGGATGGCTTCCGCGCCCGGGTCCTGGTGCTGGTCCCCGCCGAACCGGCCCGGAGGGCAATGGCCGGGTTCGGCCAGCCGGACAACCCCTGCGCCGCCGCTGCGGACCAGGGCTTCCGCCTGAAGCAGGGACTCCGCACTGAGGGACCCCTTGGAACGCAGCAGCCCTGCCAGTTCCGGGCAGGCAGCCGCCCGGAAGTTCGCCGGGTCGGAAAGTACGACGGCGCCGCCTCCGGAAGTGCCCACGCGGCGTACCAGCGCCACGGGTTGGTCCGGCTCCAGGTCCGCGAGTTGCCGCAGCGAGGTCCGGAGCGGGTGTTGGGCGGTCTCGCCGGGCAGGTCCGCAGGCACCGGTTCAATGTGGATGTCCAGTTCTCCCCCGCAGGTGAGCCCGGCGGCGAAGGCATCGTGGGAACTGAAGCCGAAGGTCTTCCGGCGGGTCCCGCCGTCGTCCATTGCTTCGAGCGCGAGCGCCACCACGGCGCCTTCCACGCAGCCGCCGGAGAGGCTGCCGAGCACGGCACCGGACCCGGTGACGATCATGGACGTGCCCACGGGCCGCGGTACCGAACCGGTGGCCGCCACGATGGTGGCGACTGCGAACTGCCGGCCTGCAAGTGACGGCACCCAGGAGCCGGGCAGGGGAATCAGGTCAAGCATGGCGGCACTCCTTCTTCCGCGCTGCGGTGGTGTCCATATTGTCGTTCCTATCGGGTCGTTCGAAAAGCAGGTGGTGCAAATACAACGTGGTGAAAGCCGCTGCCGGTCCGGACATCCGCTCCAGGGGTCGCGGGTGCGGATGTCCGGACCGGGCGCGCGGCAAGGGGCGTCAGGCCCCGAGCAGGACGTTGATGGGTCCGCGGGCGAAGTACACCAGGAATCCGGCGCTGACCACCCACATCAGCGGATGGATCTTTTTGAACTTCCCGGAAGCAGCCCCGATGATGGCCCAGCTGACGAAGCCAACCCCGATGCCGTTGGCGATCGAGTAGCTCAGCGGCATGGTCACGATGGTGAGGAACGCCGGCAGGGCCACGCTGAACTTGCTGAACTTGATCTCGCGGATCTGTGCCATCATCATGGCGCCCACCACCACCAGTGCGGCGGCAGCGACTTCAAGCGGAACCACGCTGGTGAGCGGGGTGAGGAACATCGAGCCCAGGAACAGCACTCCAGTAACCACCGATGCCAGGCCGGTGCGGGCGCCTTCGCCGATCCCTGCCGCGGAGTCGATGTACACGGTGTTGGAGGAGCCGGAAGTGGCACCGCCGGCGACGGCGCCGATGCCTTCCACGACAAAGGCCGACTTGAGCCGGGGGAACGTGCCGTCCTTGTGGGCCACGCCGGCGCTCTTGGCCAGGCCGGTCATGGTGCCCATGGCGTCGAAGAAGTTGGTGAACACCAGCGTGAAAACCAGCATGGTGGCGGCAAGTCCACCGATCCGGGCGAACGATCCGAAGAGGTCGAACTGCCCCACGAGTGCCAGGTCCGGGGCCGAGACGAGCTGTCCGGAGAGGACCGGAGTGTTCAGGTGCCAGCCGCCGGGGTTGGTGGCGCTGGCAGGGCCGATCTTGAAAATGGCTTCGACGACGGCGGCGAGCACGGTGGTGCCCACGATGCCGATCAGCAGGCCGCCCTGGACCTTGCGTGCCACCAGGATGCCCATGGCCAGGAGTCCGACGACGAACACCAGCGTGGGCACGGAGGTGATGGACCCGCCGTCGCCCAGCTGGACGGGAGGCCCGCCCGCCGTGGGCCGGACGAATCCGGAGTCCACAAAGCCGATGAAGGCGATGAACAGGCCGATGCCCACGGTGATGGCGGCCTTCAGTTCCTTGGGCACGGCCCGGAAGATTGCCGTCCGGGCGCCGGTGACGCCGAACAGCACGATCAGGATGCCGTTGATCACCACCAGGCCCATGGCCTCGGCCCAGGTGACTTCCTGGATCACAGAGACGGCCAGGAAGGAGTTGATGCCGAGCCCGGCTGCCAGGCCGAACGGCAGGTTGGCCACGAGGCCGAACAGGATGGTCATCACGCCGGCAGTCAGGCCGGTGACGGCGCCTACCTGCGCGGCGGACAGCCAGCCCCCGGCGACGTCGGTGGGCGCGTTGTCCGCACTGAACCCGCCAAGGATCAGGGGGTTGAGGATAACGATGTACGCCATGGTGAAGAAGGTGACCAGGCCGCCGCGGAATTCACGGGCCAGCGTGGAGCCGCGTTGGCTGATGTGGAAGAAGCGGTCAAGGATGGCGTTGGACGCCGGCGGCTTGGGGGTGCCTGGTGCCGGCTTGGGGGTGCGGGGTGATGGAGCCGAATGCTCCTCGTGGGACTGGTCCAGGATGGTCATGTCAGCCGCCGGGCCTAGTAGTCGATCCTGGATTCGAGCGCGTTCCAGGTGTTGAACGGCTCCAGCGGGCCCGGCGCCTGGGGATCGCCCAGCGCCAGCTTGGAGACCGGCATCAGGGAGTCCCTGTCCTGGTTTTCGAAGTATTCGTAGAAGACTGCGTCATCGAAGCCGACGGAGGCGGCGTCGTGGCGGTCGGCGGCGTAGACCACCCGCTCGACGCGGGCCCAGAGTGCTGAGGCCAGGCACATGGGGCATGGCTCGCAGCTGGTGTAGAGGACTGCGCCGCTGAGGTCGAAGGTGCCGAGTTCGCGGCAGGCGGTGCGGATGGCGGTGACTTCGGCGTGGGCCGTTGGATCGTTGTCCGCAGTGACGCGGTTGACGCCGTCGAACGTTTTGCCGTCCGCAGTGACGATCATGGCCCCGAAAGGCCCTCCGCTGTTCAGGACGTTGGCCGTTGCCAGCCGGATGGATCTGGCCAGAAAATCCTCGGCCGTGACGGTGGTACTCATGATGCGACTCCCTTTGCTTGGAAGCCGGGTCTCCCGTTGCGGGACCAGTAGAACCAGGTGCGAACGGTTACCAGGCTTCAGCATGTGCTGTGAAGGTTAAGTTGCGCCTGGTAGATAGCTTCCCGGAGTCCGGGCGCCCGCCTTTGGCAAAATCGAGATTAGCACCGGATTGTGGTCCGCGCCATACTTTTCTGGAAACTTAATTTCGCAATGTGAAATCCGCGTTTCGCCTCCTTCACTGCTGCCGGAACCGCCGGTCACATTGCATCACCATTGACGCAGGTCAGGCCCATTCCCTAGTCTGATGCCACCCGCGCTGTCCGCAGCCGCGGCACCTGGATCAGCAGACAGGGCCTCACTGAGCTGGAACCACAACCGCGCTCAGACAAAGGACAGCCATGAACCAGCCCGCCGCTCCTGCCGCCGCCTCCCGCCTCTGGATCAGGAATCCGCAGGCCGCCTTCACCGCCAACCAGCTGGACGCCTCCGGCGGCGTGGTGGTCAGCGGCGGGACCATCGTTGAGGTCCTGGCAGCAGGACAGCAGCCCTCGGCCCCCTGCCGGCAGACGTTCGACGCCGGCAGCCACGTGCTGCTGCCGGGCCTGATCAACACGCACCACCACTTCTACCAAACCCTCACGCGGGCCTGGGGGCCGGTGGCCAATGCGCCGCTGTTCCCCTGGCTGCAGAACCTCTACCCGGTGTGGGCCCGGCTCACGCCGCGGGACCTGGAGCTCGCCGCCACAGCCGCCCTTGCCGAGCTGCTGCTCTCCGGCTGCACCACGGCCGCTGACCATCACTACCTCTTTCCTGCCGGCCTGGAAGATGCCATCGACATCGAAGTGGAAGCCGTGCGGCGGCTGGGAATGCGCGCCACGCTGACCCGGGGTTCCATGACGCTGGGAACGGGCGACGGCGGCCTGCCGCCGCAGTCAACAGTGCAGGCTCCCGAAGTGGTACTGGCAGACAGCGAACGGCTGGTTGGCCGGTACCACGAGCGCGGCGGGGACGCGGTGATCCAGATTGCCCTGGCCCCCTGCTCACCGTTCTCCGTGACAAAGGAAGTCATGGCCGAAAGCGCGGCGCTCGCCGAGCGGCTGGACGTGCGGCTGCACACCCACCTGGCGGAGACCCTGGACGAGGAGGACTTCTGCCGGGAGATGTTCGGGCTGCGGACCGTCGACTACCTGGACAGCGTGGGCTGGCTGACGGACCGCACCTGGTTGGGGCACGGCATCCACTTCAGCGACGCCGAGATTGCCAGGCTGGGAGCCGCGGGCACCGCCGTCGCGCACTGCCCCACTTCAAATATGCGGCTGGCGTCAGGCACCGCGCGGGTCCTGGAAATGGAGGACGCGGGTGTCCCGGTGGGGCTGGGGGTGGACGGCTCGGCGTCGAACGATGCCTCCAACATGATCCTCGAAGCCCGGCAGGCACTGTATTTGCAGAGGCTGCGCTACGGGGCGGATGTTCCGGTGGAGCGGGCCCTTGGCTGGGCCACGAAGGGCTCTGCCGCCGTACTGGGCCGCCCGGGACTGGGCCAGCTGGCACCCGGAATGCAGGCGGACCTGGCACTGTTCCGGCTTGACGACCTGCGTTTCTCCGGCAGCCACGATCCCGTCGCGGCCATGCTGCTGTGCGCCGCGGACCGGGCGGACCGGGTTATGGTCGGCGGGCAGTGGCGGGTGGCGGACGGGCAAATTCCCGGGTTGGACGTGGCCGGGCTCATCGCGGAACACTCGGCCGCGGCACACAGACTCGTGAACGGCTGATACCAGCCACTGTTATGGCTGGTCAGCCGCTGCTAGCGTGGCGGCATGAACCCGTCGAAGACACCGGCTGAGATTCTCGATATCGACGGGGCCGAGGTCCGCATCTCGAGCCCGGACAAGATGGTTTTCCCCGAGCCCGGCCTGACCAAGCTGGACCTGGTGCGGTACTACCTGGCCGTCGCGGAGGGCGCGTTGCGCGGTGCGGGGGGCCGGCCGATGGTGCTCAAACGCTTCCCGAAGGGCATCGACGCGGAGCCGTTCTTCCAGAAGCGCGTGCCCGAAAACCACCCTGACTTTATCGACACCACCACGCTCCGTTATGCGTCGGGGACGTCGGCCGAGGAGGCCGTCATCCGTGATGCGGCAGGCCTGGCCTGGGTTATTAATCTTGGCTGCCTCGACCTCAACCCGCATCCGGTGCGTGCCGAGGACCTCGAGCATCCCGACGAGCTGCGGGTAGACCTCGATCCCATGCCGGGGGTCGACTGGTCACAGATCGTGGACGTCGCCTATGTGGCGCAGGAGGTCCTGGAGGATGTGGGGCTTGTGGGCTGGCCGAAGACGAGCGGATCGCGGGGACTCCACGTTCTGGTGCGCATCGCCCCGGAGTGGTCTTACCGCGACGTGCGGCTTGCTGCCGAAACGCTCGCCCGGGAGGTTGAAAACCGGGCGCCCGGGCTCGCCACGGCTCGATGGTGGAAGGAGGAGCGCGGCGAGAGTGTGTTCGTCGACTTCAACCAGAACGCGAAGGACCGTACTGTGGCGTCCGCTTACTCGGTCCGTTCCCTGCCCGACGCCCGGGTCTCCACGCCGCTCGCCTGGAGTGAGGTCCGCTCCATTCGGCCGGAACAATTCACGGTGCCCACGGTGCTCGAACGTTTTGCAGACGTGGGTGATCCCCACGCCGGCATCGACGCTGCGGTGGGCTCGCTCGAAGGCCTCCTGGCCCTGGCTACCGAGCTCGGGCCGGCCGAGAAGGCGCCGCGCGCGGGTGATGGCGCGGGCCGCCGGCAGTCAATGATGCCGCTCATCGAGGTTGCGCGCACCAAGACCAAGCCGGAAGCCCTCGCGGCACTCGACGAGTGGAAGGCCCGGCATGCAGATGTGGTCCCGGCCCTGCACCCCGCCGATGTGCTCATGGATGGGATGCGCGGATCGAGTTCGCTCTGGTACCGGGTGCGGGTAAACCTGCAGCACGTTCCCGAAGCCGGGCGTCCGCCCCAGGAGGAGCTCATCGCCGACTATGACCCCTGGGCCGGCAAGGAATGGCCGGGGCGCCAGGGATCCTGAGGCGGTTACCTGTTTACCGGCGGCCGAAACCCGGGAGGGCATGGATCCAGCGCGAGAAGCGGTTGGCCGCGTGGACCCGGTCCTCCGGGACGTAGAAATCGGGGTCGATTCCGCCACCGCGCGGGAGGTAGAACTCCTGGGCTGAAGGTACGGTGGCCGGCTTGGGCGCCGGCGTCGTCTTGTCCTGCTGGTACATGCTGTCCTCCTCGAGGCTGGTTATTTGTTTTACTTATTTCATATAACGGAAAACAAATTCTGCTTTGTGAAACCTTACCGTCGTCGCCGATGAAGCGTCAATGATCCCTGGAGGCTGGGAACATGCGCGCGCAGTCACAAACTGATTTTTGATCTTGTGATGTACACCACCGGTTTGCGGGGGTACGCTGTTAGTCAACTCGTGGCGCACGTCACGTAACCTGGGAGCAGCAGGCAGGGTCGTAATGAGCTGGCATCAATGGATGCCGGCTCTTTTTTGTTGGGTCGGCTCCACCGGAAACGCGCTCGAAACGCGCGCTAATTTCAGTGATGGAACCTAGGTTCCACTTGACGGAAGTTGGGAAAAGACCATGAGCAGCAAGATCATCCTCGGCGAAAACCAGTACGGCAAGGCGGAGGTCCGGGTCGTCAAGATCACCCGCGATACAGCCCGGCACGAGATTGAAGACCTGAACGTCACCTCGCAGTTGCGGGGCGACTTCGCCGCGGCCCACCTTGAGGGCGACAACGCCCACGTGGTGGCAACGGACACCCAGAAGAACACCATCTACGCCTTTGCCCGGGACGGCATCGGTTCCCCGGAAGCGTTCCTGCTGCGCCTCGGCGAGCACTTCACGTCCAGCTTCGACTGGGTTACCGGCGGCCGCTGGGAAGCCGAGTCCTACAGCTGGAACCGTATCCAGGCCCACGGCAGCGAACACGACCACTCCTTCGTCCGCAACGGCCAGGAAGTCCGCACCGCCGTCCTGGTCCGCGACGGCGCCACCACCCACCTGATCTCGGGACTCAAGGATCTGACGGTGCTGAAGTCCACCCAGTCCGGCTTCGTCGGCTATCCGCGGGACCGCTACACCACCCTGCCGGAAACCACGGACCGGATCCTCGCCACGGATGTCTCCGCCCGGTGGCGCTTCAAGACCGGAACCGATTTCAGCACCCTTGACTTCAATAAGGGCTACGACGACGTCAAGGCACTCCTGCTCGAAGGGTTCACCGAGAAGTACTCCCATGCACTGCAGCAGACCCTGTTCGACATGGGCACCAAAGTCCTGGAAGCCCACAGCGAGATCGACGAGATCAAGTTCTCAATGCCCAACAAGCACCACTTCCTGGTGGACCTCTCCCCCTTCGGCCTCGACAACCCCAATGAGGTCTTCTTCGCCGCAGACCGTCCCTACGGTTTGATTGAGGCCACCGTCCAGCGGGAAGACGCAGCCGCAGCTCCCGCCGCCTGGTCCGGCATCGCCGGATTCTGCTAAACCACCGCCAACAACGGTTGAGCCTGTCGAAATCTTTGTGTTCCGGCAGGCTCAGCGACCGGTGATTGAGCCTGTCGAAATCAAGCCCCGAGAGTTTTGCCACACCTGTTAGCCAGACAACGTTAGCCAGACGATGACGTCTGCCATGAACCAAGAAAGTCTGCCATGAACACCAAGAAGAAGCTGGCCGCTGCGGCCGCCGGCAAGAAGCACCAGCAGGCCCGCCCGGAGGACGAGCGGTTGTCCGTAGGAAGCAGTTTTGCCTACGGCTTCCAGCACGTGCTGACCATGTACGGCGGCATCGTTGCCGTGCCGCTTATCGTCGGCCAGGCTGCCGGGTTGCCCCCTGCCGACATCGGCGTCCTGATCGCCGCCGCGCTCTTCATGGGCGGGCTTGCCACCATCCTCCAGACCGTGGGCATCCCTTTCTTCGGCTCCCAGTTGCCGCTGGTCCAGGGCGTATCCTTCGCAGGCGTGGCCACGATGGTCGCCATCGTCACCACCGGCGGAGGCATTCAGTCCGTCTTCGGCGCGGTCATCGTTTCGGCCGCCATCGGGTTGTTGATCGCGCCGGTCTTCTCGAAGATCGTGCGGTTCTTCCCACCGGTGGTCACCGGTACTGTCATCACGACCATTGGCCTCACACTGATGCCGGTCGCCGCTAACTGGGCCATGGGAGGGAACAGGAATGCCGAGAACTACGGCAGTATGGAAAACATCGGCCTCGCGGCGATCACACTGGCCCTCGTTCTCCTCCTGAGCAAGCTCGGCAACGCGACCATCTCCCGGCTCTCGATCCTGCTGGCCATGGTCATCGGAACCCTGGTCGCCGTCGCAACCGGGATGGCCAACTTCTCCAAGGTCGGGGATGGCCCGATCGTCGCCTTCCCCGCGCCATTCCACCTCGGCGCCCCCACCTTCGAGATCGCCGCGATCATCTCCATGCTGATCGTCGTCCTGGTCATCCTCACCGAAACCATGGCCGACATCCTGGCCGTCGGGGAAATCATCGGAACCAAGGTCGACTCGAAACGCATCGCCGCCGGCCTCCGTGCAGACATGGGCTCCAGCCTCATCGCCCCGGTCTTCGGCTCCTTCACGCAAAGCGCGTTCGCCCAGAACGTCGGCCTGGTGGCAGTCACCAGGATCAAGAGCCGATACGTCGTAGCAGCCGGCGGCGTCATCCTGGTTATCCTCGGGCTTCTGCCGGTCCTGGGCCGTGTTGTGGCAGCCGTACCCACCGCAGTCCTGGGCGGGGCAGGCATTGTCCTGTTCGGCACCGTAGCTGCCAGTGGCATTCGCACCCTCGCCAAAGTCGAGTACAAAAACAACATGAACCTGATCATCGTGGCGACCTCCATCGGCTTCGGCATGATCCCCATCGCCGCCCCGGCCTTCTACGACAAGTTCCCCGACTGGTTCGCGACCATCTTCCACTCCGGCATCAGCTCAGCCGCCGTCATGGCCATCCTGCTGAACCTGCTCTTCAACCACCTCAAGGCCGGCAACTCGGACAACCAGTCCGTGTTCGTGGCCGGCACAGGACGGGTCATCAAGGAAGAAGACCTTGCATGCCTCGAGCACGGCGACCGCTACGAAAACGGGAAACTCATCGACTGCAACGGCAATGAAGTCCGGGTCGAGTCCGCCGATAAGGCCTCAGAACACTAAGGCCACACAGAAATGGCGGTTCGCAGCAATCTTCATGGATTGTTGCGAACCGCCATCCCGCGGCTTAACTACGGCCGCGGCAAGGTGACCGAATGATGTGCCTCACACAATGAGCGGGACGGGATGGATTTCGTCAGCCGGATGACCCGCCCTCTCGTGGATGCGCTTTACTGCGTCGGCGGATGGAGCCTCCGAGAGGCAATAGACCACGCCGGATTCAGGATCTGCCCAAGCATTCTTGAAGTCAACATGCTCGTCAGCCTGGATCGCCAAATCTGCATCATGCGCAGCGTGCAACTGCTCCGGGGTTAGACCGACCATGTTGTGGTGCACGTCCATAAAGGTTGCCATGACAGCACTCCCGTGGGTTGGGTTCCAATGATGCGCTGATGGTACGCCCGCCGAATTAACCGGTCAATGGCCGTTTAATGCCGTTGCTCAATGCCCCTTAATCACGCTGCTCAATGCCCCGGACGAGTCAGATTGCAGGGGCCGAGGGAGCTTTGAGGGTCAGTTGCGGTTCAACTCGTCCGAGATCGCCTGGGCGGCTTCGCGGAGCAGCGGCACGGCGCGTTCGGCGAACGACTGGTCCACCCGGGATACCGGCCCCGACACGGAGATTGCGGCAGGAGTGGGGGCGTTGGGTACCGCCATGGCGAAGCACCGCACGCCCAGCTCCTGTTCCTCCTCGTCAATGGAGTAACCGCGTTCGCGGATCTTGCCGAGGTCATCCAGCAGCGACTCGATGTCCCCGATGCTCTTGGCCGTAGGAGTGGGCATGCCAGTGCGGGCCACGATGCCGCGGACCACGTCGTCATCGAGCTGGGCGAGGATGGCCTTGCCCACGCCGGTGTCGTGTGTGTGGGCCCGGCGGCCCACTTCGGTGAACATCCGCATGGAATGCAGGGAAGGCACCTGGGCCACGTAAATGACCATGTCCGAATCGAGCACCGCCATGTTGGAGGTCTCCCCCAGCCTGTCCACGAGGCCCTTAAGCTGCGGGCGGGCCACGGCTCCAAGCTGCTTGTTGGCTCCTTCGCCCAGCCGGATGAGCCGGGGGCCAAGGGCGTAGCGGCGGTTGGGCAGCTGGCGGATGTAGCCGAGCGCCACGAGGGTACGCAGGAGCCGGTGGATGGTAGGCAGCGGCAGGTCCGTGGATGAGGACAGTTCACTGAGGGTGACGTCGCCGCCCGCGTCAGTGATCAGTTCCAGAAGTTCGAAGACGCGCTCAACGGACTGCACGCCTCCGGCGGCTTTTTCAGCCATGTACCAGTCTCCTGTGACTCAGATTCCGACAAGTCTTATCCACATCGTGAAAACACTTGACCTAGTGGTCCCAAGATACAGCACAGCCCAATCACCGCGCGATGGAACACTTCACAGGGCTTGTGTTTCCACAAAGTAGATAATAATATCCATAATACGAAAACATTCGGACGAAGCAGCAGCCCGGACAAGGCCTAACAGGAGGACATTCAATGGCGAACCCCAGCCCCGGAAACTCGATCACCCTGCGCGTGGAAGCACCGTCAAGCTTCAGCGCCACCAGCGAACTGGCCGCGGCGGTCGGTGCAGCCGGCGCCGCGATTACCGCCCTGGACGTCACCGAGTCCCACCACGAGACGCTCGTGGTTGACGTCACCTGCAACACCACTGACGACGACCACGCCGGGCGGGTCAAGGACGCCCTGAACGCACTCGATGGCGTCACCGTCCAGCACGTCTCGGACCGCACCTTCCTGATGCACCTGGGCGGCAAGCTTGAAGTCGTCCCCAAAGTAGCCCTGCGCAACCGCGACGATCTGTCACGCGCCTACACTCCCGGCGTCGCCCGCGTGTGCCTCGCCATCGCCGAAGACCCGGCAGCGGCCCGCAACCTGACCGTCAAGCGCAACACCATCGCCGTCGTCACGGACGGCTCGGCTGTCCTGGGCCTGGGCAACATCGGCCCGGCCGCCGCCCTTCCCGTGATGGAAGGCAAGGCAGCGCTGTTCAAGCAGTTCGCCAACGTGGACGCCTGGCCGGTCTGCCTGGACACCCAGGACACCGAGGAAATCATCAGCATCGTCAAGGCACTGGCCCCTGTCTACGGCGGCGTCAACCTCGAGGACATCGCCGCCCCGCGTTGCTTCGAGATCGAAAACCGGCTTCGCGAGGAACTGGACATCCCGGTGTTCCACGACGATCAGCACGGCACCGCCATCGTCACCCTCGCCGCCCTGGTTAACGCCCTCCGCGTCGTCGACAAGAAGCTCTCCGAGGTGAAAATCGTCGTCTCCGGTGTCGGCGCCGCCGGTTCCGCCATCATCCAGCTCCTGAAAGCCCAGGGCGCCCGGCACATCGTCGCGGCCGGCCGCTCCGGCGCCATCCACTCGGGTGAAGAATACGGCGACGAACACCGCAGCTGGATTGCCGCCAACACCAACGGGGAAGGCTTCTCCGGCACGCTGCACGAGGCCCTCAAGGGAGCCGACGTGTTCATCGGCGTCAGCGCCCCGCATGTGATCGGCGAGGAACAGGTGGCCTCCATGGCGGCGGACGCCATCGTCTTTGCCATGGCCAACCCCACACCGGAGATCGACCCCGTTATCGCGTCAAGGCACGCCGCAGTGGTGGCCACCGGCCGCAGCGACTTCCCCAACCAGATCAACAACGTGCTGGCCTTCCCCGGTTTCTTCCGGGGACTGCTGGACGCCGGCGCATCGGACATCACTCCGGAGATGCTGGTGGCCGCCGCGGATGCCATTGCCAACCGGGTGGCTGACGACGAGCTGAATGCCAGCTACATTATCCCCAGCGTCTTCGATCCCCATGTGGCTGCGGACGTGGCTGCAGCCGTGGCCGCGGCCGCCCGCTCCGCCAACGTGGCAGCCACGGCCGAGCAGGCCGGGAATGCCGCCGCGGCTCCCGTTGCCGCCCTGGCCAGCGCCTGATTCACCGCCCCGCTTCCAGCCAAAGGAAAGGACCAGAAATGGCCATCACAGTCACAGATCCCCGGCCGATCAACCGTGCAGAGGAGATCCTCACCCCCAAGGCGCTTGCTTTCGTGGAGGAACTTCACACGCGCTTTGCCGGCACCCGCAATGAACTCCTGGCGGCCCGCGCCGTCAGGCGCCGGCGGGTGGCCGAGACCGGAAAGCTGGACTTCCTGCCGGAAACGCAGGATGTGCGCGACGGCGACTGGAAGGTCGCACCGGCGCCCGCAGCCCTGCAGGACCGCCGCGTTGAGATGACCGGCCCCGCTTCCCCGGCAAAGATGGCCATCAACGCCCTCAACTCCGGCGCCAAGGTGTGGCTGGCGGACCTTGAGGACGCCAGCACACCCACTTGGGGGAACGTCATCGACGCCATCCTGAACCTCCGCGATGCCGCGCAGGGCACCCTGGGCTACACCTCCGGGGGGGCAAGGAATACCGCCTCCGCACGGACGCGCCGCTCGCCGTTGTCGTGGCCCGTCCCCGCGGCTGGCACATGCAGGAAAAGCACATGATCATCGACGGCCAGCCGGCCGTGGGTGCCCTGGTGGACTTCGGCCTGCACTTCTTCCATGTGGCCAAGCAGCTGGTCCTCAACGGCCAGGGCCCGTACTACTACCTGCCCAAGATGGAGAGCCACCTCGAGGCACGGTTGTGGAACGACGTCTTTGTGTTCGCCCAGGACTACCTCGGGCTGAACCAGGGCACCATCCGCGCCACCGTGCTGATTGAAACCATCCCGGCCGCGTTCGAAATGGACGAGATCCTCTACGAACTCCGTGACCACGCCTCCGGCCTGAACGCCGGGCGCTGGGACTACCTGTTCAGCATCATCAAGTACTTCCGGGACGCCGGCGAGGAATTCGTCCTGCCGGACCGTGCCTCGGTGGCAATGACGGCGCCGTTCATGCGCGCCTACACCGAACTGCTGGTCAAGACATGCCACAAGCGCGGCGCCTTCGCCATGGGCGGCATGGCCGCCGTGATCCCCAACCGCCGCCACCCGGAGGTGACCGAGGCAGCCTTTGCCAAGGTCCGCGCGGACAAGACCCGCGAAGCCAACGACGGGTTCGACGGCTCCTGGGTTGCCCACCCGGACCTGGTGCCCACCTGCCGCGAAGTCTTCGACGCAGTCCTCGGTGACAAGCCGAACCAGCTCGACAGGCAGCGGCCGGAAGTGAACGTCACCGCTGACCAGCTGCTGGACGTGGCATCCGCGGAAGGGCAGGTTACCGAATCAGGCCTGCGCCTGAACCTCTACGTGGCCGTGGCCTACACCGCCGTGTGGCTCTCCGGAAACGGTGCCGTGGCAATCCACAACCTGATGGAGGACGCGGCCACTGCCGAAATCTCACGGTCCCAGGTCTGGCAGCAGATCCGGAACAAGTCGGTTTTGGCGGATACCGGCAACACCGTGACCAAAGAGCTCGTGGAGCGGATCCTGGGCGAGGAGACCGAACGGCTCCGCACCGAGGTGGGTGACGAGGCGTTCCGCCGCTATTACCAGCCGGCCAGTGACCTGATCGGGGACATCTGCCTCTCGGACGACTACACCGATTTCCTCACCACCCCGGCCTACGAACTGGTGGGCTGAGGCATGGCGGCAACACCCCAATCCTCGCTTTCGCCGGCGGACCTGGCCAACATCGACGGGCAGCTGGCCGCGACGGACCGCCTGCTGGACCGGAACTACCCGGGCGACGACGGCTCACGCCAGCCCGTTCACACGGTGTACGTCCCGGCGGACCGCTTCACGCCGTCGTTCGCCTCCGACTGGGGAGCCGAAGCACAGGCCGCCGTTGCCGCACACGGCGGATACGGCAAGCTTGGCCACCTGCTGGGCCAGGAGTCCGGCCTCGCCGCGGCCGTGGCCTCACGGGTGGAAACCAAGCTGGCCGGCGAACCCGTCGAGGACCTCCGGCTCGATTTCGAGGACGGCTTCGGGGACAGGGGCGACGACGCCGAGGACGCCGCCGCTGTTGCCGCGGCTTCCGCGGTGGCGGCCGCTGTCTCTGCCGGCTCCGTTCCCCCGTTCATCGGGATCCGATTCAAGTGCTTCGAAGCGCCCACCCGGGCACGCGGCCTGCGGACCCTGGACCTGTTCGTCTCCGGCCTGGCCGCCGCCGGTGAACTGCCGGAAGGCCTGGTCCTGACCCTGCCCAAGGTCACCACCGTGGCCCAGGTCCAGGCCATGGACTACGCCGTGTCCCGGCTGGAGGAAATCCACGGCCTGCCTGCCGGGCGGCTGCGCTTCGAGGTCCAGGTGGAAACGCCGCAGCTCATCCTCGGACCGGAGGGCACGTCGCCTGTGGCGCAGCTGGCGCACGCCGTTCCGGGCAGGATCAGCGGCCTCCACTACGGCACGTACGACTACTCGGCGTCGCTGCAAATTTCCGCCGAGTACCAGTCCATGGAGCATCCGGTGGCGGATTTCGCCAAAGAGGTCATGCAGCTGGCAGTGGCAGGCACCGGGATCCGGCTTTCAGACGGTTCCACCAACATCATTCCGGTGGGCGACAACGTGGAGAACGCCTGGCAGCTGCACGGCAGGCTGGTCCGGCGGTCACTGGAACGGGGCTTCTACCAGGGCTGGGACCTGCACCCGGCCCAGCTGCCCAGCAGGTTCGCTGCCACCTACGCCTTCTACCGGCAGGGGCTGCCGGCCGCGGCCGCGCGCCTGCGCAACTATGTGGAACAGACCGAAGGCGGCGTCATGGACGAGCCCGCCACGGCCCGCGCCCTGGCAGCGTTTGTCCTGCGCGGTGTCCAGTGCGGCGCCGTAGGTGCCGATGAGGTCCAGGCGCTTGCCGGCGTCGGACTTCCCCAACTCACCGGACTGGCCCACCCGCGGCTCGCCACCACATCAAACTCATAAGTAAGGATCCAGCAATGGGCAAGTACTACTCCCCTGCCGGCGGGCTGCCGCCGCAGACCCACCTCACCACCGAGCGGGCCATCGTCACCGAGGCGTACACGGTGATTCCCAAGGGTGTTATGACGGACATCGTCACGTCCAATCTGCCAGGCTTTTCGAAAACCCGCTCCTGGATCATCGCCCGCCCCATTTCGGGCTTCGCCACCACGTTCTCGCAGCTGATCGTGGAGATCGGCCCGGGCGGCGGCGCACCCAAGGCCGAATTCGAGGCCGGCGTGGAAGGCGTCATCTTCGTCACCAGGGGCAAGGTCAACCTGACCCTTGACGGCGAACTGCACCAGCTGGAGGAAGGCGGCTACGCCTACCTGGCTGCCGGTGCAGAGTGGGGCCTGGAGAACGTCTCCGATGACGTTGTTTCCTTCCACTGGATCCGCAAGGCCTACGAACGCCTTGAGGGCTACGAAGCCAAGTCCTTCGTCACCAACGAGAAGGACGTGGAGCCGACGTCAATGCCGGACACCAACGACGTCTGGAAGACCACCCGCTTCACGGACTCCAACGATCTGGCCCACGACATGCAGGTGAACATCGTGACGTTCCAGCCCGGCGGTGTCATCCCGTTCCCGGAAACCCACGTCATGGAGCACGGCCTGTATGTCCTGGAGGGCAAGGCCATGTACCTGCTGAACAACGACTGGGTGGAGGTGGAGGCCGGCGACTTCATGTGGCTGCGCGCCTTCTGCCCGCAGGCCTGCTACGCCGGCGGCCCGGGCGAGTTCCGCTACCTGCTCTACAAGGACATGAACCGGCAGGTCCGCCTCACATAGGGGCTCCCCCTTACCCAAGAGTCCCGCCCCACCAGGTAGCAGTAACTGTCGTTTTGGAGGCTCAAAACGACACTTACTGCTACCTGCTTGGGGGAAGAATAGGTCCATGGGTATACACCCGGCCAGCACGTGGACGCAGGTGGCAACAGCCCTGTGCGCAGCGCTGCTGGCCGCATCCACCACAGGCTGCACCGGTGATCCGCGGCCTCCGGATCCGGAGCCGGACAAGCCTGCCGCATTCGCCCTTTTGGAGGCCTTCAGCGCCCGGATGCTGGAGGAAGGTGCCCCGGCAGTCCTGGTGGCAGTCCGGAACAGGGGTGAGACGTGGACGCATGCCGCCGGCGTCCGGAACCTTGACACACGGGAACCCGCTGCGGCGGGCGATCCGGTCCACGTGGGCGGCATCACCGAGTCCCTGGTGGCTGTTTCGGTGATCAAGCTGGTCGAGGAGGGGCGGCTTGACCTGGACGGCCAGGTCAGCGATTACCTTCCTGAATTCGGCAACCTCCTGCATCCTCCCGGCCCTGTTTCCGTACGGCAGCTGCTGATCCACGAGTCGGGCATCCCCGACTTTTCCGTACCCCTGCTGGCCTCCGGGAACTGGGAGGAAACCATGGACCGGCCGCTCAGCCTTGAACAGCAGCTGGCCCTCGCCGCCACAGTGCCCTGGCCGGGGCGACTGGCGCGCGTTTTCCACTATTCGCGGTCCAACTACGCAGCGCTGGGGCTGATCGTCCAGCGCCTCCGCGGTCAAGGGATCGGCCGCGTCCTGGCAGCCGATGTCACTGGGCCGCTGGGGCTGGAAATTACCCGGCTGGGCGAAGGTTTCCCTCCGCCCACCATGGTCCACGGCTACATCACTATCGAGGGCAAGCGGCTGGACGTGGCCCGGCCGCCCTGGCTCGCGGAACTGCCCTCTGCGGGTGCGCTATCCACAGTGGAGGAGGTGAACGGGTTCTACGGCGCGCTGTTGGAGGGCAGGCTGCTGGCACCGGAAAGCGTCGAAGCGATGAAGGGCAGCTACACGCAGTATTACGGCTTTGCCCTTCGCCGGTGGAATGACACTTGCAACAACCGTTTCTACTACGGACTTCCAGGGGACGTGGACGGATACGGAACAGTCGCCATGACCAGCGAGGACGGCATCCGGCAACTCGCACTCTCCGTCGCCTACCCGCCCGCGCCGCCAACCCTGGGCCCTGATCCGCTGATCCTGGAACTGCAGGACGTGGCCCAGGAGGCCTTGAACAGCATGTGCTGAGGCCCGGAGGAACGGATCAGGGGTTAAGGACCACCTTGATGCAGCCGTCCGCCTTCTTCTGGAACTTCTCGTACAGTGCCGGCGCGCCCTCCAGGCCAGAGCGGTGGGTGACCAGGTCCATCACACCCAGCGGATCGGCGTCGTCCTCCACCAGGGGCAGCAGGTCGTCGGTCCAGCGGCGGACGTTGCACTGGCCCATCCTCACCTGGAGCTGCTTGTCGAACATGGTGAGCATGGGCATCGGGCTCGCCTGGCCGCCGTACACGCCACTGAGCGACAAGGTGCCGCCGCGCCGCACGACGTCGATGGAGGTGTGCAATGCGGCCAGCCGGTCAACGCCCGCGGTCTTCATCGCCTTCTGCGCCAGCTTGTCCGGCAACAGTCCCAGTGCCTGGTGGGCGAAGCCTGCCACAGGCGAACCATGGGCTTCCATTCCGACGGCGTCCACGACGGCGTCGGGGCCCCTTCCGGAGGTCATCTCCCGCAGTTCGTCCACAATGGTCTTCGTGTAATCGAAGGTTTCCACCCCGTGCCGCGCTGCCATGTCCCGGCGTTCCGGAACCGGGTCCACACCCACCACCCGGAAGCCGCGCTGGACGCCGATCCGGGCGGCGAACTGCCCTACGGGTCCCAGCCCGAAGACGGCCAGGGTGCCGCCGGGCTGGACGTCGGCGTACTCCACTGCCTGCCAGGCCGTGGGAAGGATGTCGGAAAGGAACAGGTACCGCTCGTCGGGAAGCTCGGTTCCAACCTTCACGGGGCCGTAGTCGGCGTGGGGCACCCGCAGGTACTCGGCCTGCCCGCCCGGGACGGAACCGTACAGTTCCGAATAGCCAAAGAGGGCTGCGCCGGAACCCTTCTCCTTCACCTGGGTGGTTTCACACTGGGACTGGAGTCCCTGGCCGCACATGTAGCAGCGGCCGCAGGAGATGTTGAAGGGAATGACCACGCGGTCACCCGGGCGAAGGTTCGTGACGGCGCTTCCCACTTCCTCCACGATGCCCATCGGCTCGTGGCCAATCACGTCGCCCTTGTGCATGTAGGGTCCCAGGACCTCGTACAGGTGCAGGTCCGATCCGCAGATCGCCGTCGAGGTGATGCGCACGATGGCATCGGTGGGTTCCTGGATCACGGGGTCGGGAACTTCTTCCACGCTCACCGAACGTTTTCCTTGCCAGGTCAGTGCTTTCACAGTTTCCCTTTCTCTCGTGCTCCTGCAATCGGGTGCTCCTGCAATCGGACGGGCACTCCGCTCTCCGACGCTATCGGCTTCGGCAGGAAAAAGTAAGCAGGCTGATCAAATACTTGTCGTCCCGGCCGGCGGCTTCTAGCGTAGGAAGGGCCAGATGCGCACCAGGTTTTGATGAAGAGCATGCCCGAGTGAAAGAGGAACACCATGTCGCTGTACCAGCCGGAACCGGTCGAAATCTCCACGCGGATGCGCCCGGGCGAATGGACGGAAGCCAGCCTCGAGGAGCTGGTCAACACGTACCGCACCAGAATTGTGGAGATGGGCGCGAGCATGTCCGACGTGGTCACGGATATCCAGCGGAACGACGACGGCTCGGTCCGGGTTGCGGTTTCCTGGGACAAGCCGGCGAATGCGGGTGACGAGGACACCGTCACCGGCGGGCAGACGGTCTGACACGAGCGGGGATCCGGCTGGTGGCGATCGGAATCCCCGCAGGCCTCAGGGTCGCGGCTCCCGCGCGAGCAGCCGGCCAATCGCGCTTGAAGTCAGGTTGCGCAGGAGGTCCCGCGGGCCGTCGTAAACCTCGATGGCGCCGGCATCCCGCAGTTCGTCGCCGTTGATCCCGCCACAGGTGACTCCGATTGAGGGGATGCCAAGGGCAGCGGCAGCCTTCATGTCCCACACAGCGTCCCCGACGAAGACGGCGTCCCCGGCCTCCACATCGATGGCCTCCAGGGCCGCCACCAGGATGTCCGGCGATGGCTTGCTTTCCTTGGCGTCATTGGCGCTGGTGGCCCCGCTAATGAAGGCGTCGGCGTCGAGCGTGGCCTTCATGACCTGGAGGTCCTTCTTCCGGGCGGAGGAGGCGAGCGCGACAGCCAGCCCGCCTGCATGGCACTGAGCGAGCAGGTCCTTGGCACCGTCGAAGGCACGCAGCGCCGGCCAATGGGAGGCATACAGGGCGCCATGGCTGGACATGATCTCCTGGTCCCCCGAGGGGTCACGGTCGGACGGCAGGAGGCTGTCCACCAAGCGGTCCCCGCCCATGCCCACGAAGTGGTGGATGGACGCCATGGGAATGTCGTAGCCGTGCTGGCGGAAGGCACCCCACCAGGCGATGGTGTGGATATATGACGAGTCGATCAGCGTGCCGTCCACGTCAAAGAGAACCCCCCGGCGTTCCGCGCCAGGGGGTGAGATGCGGGCGGGGGCCATCAGCTGACCGCTGCCCGCCGGGCCTCCGGAGCCTTCTTGCGCCGGGCCGCTTCTTCCTTCGGCGTGCTGACGGGCCGGACACGCTCCCGGATCACCGTCCCGGCGCCGTCGTGGCTCTTGTCCCGGATGAGGCCGGTACCGGCAATCTCCCGGGCCATCGCAACACCGGCAACAGCTGCCCTTTTGGTGGGGAACGTGACCGAGATGGCCATGAGGTTCCCGGTTCCGTCCATCATCCTGACCCTGTAGCCGCCATCGGGCGCGTCCACGAGCTCAAAATACCCGGCCATTCAAATCACTCCTCCGTCAGTCACGGCGCTGTGCTTTTTGGAGCACTCCATGAAGGTGTTAGTAAGTCTACTTATCTATTCTGCGAAGGGAAAGTTCCGCCCCGGTCCACGCCGCCTCAGCGCAGTCCCGCCGTCTCCGGCGGAATGGGGGTATCACTTCGGCGAACCGTATCCTGATGAAGCTCCAAAGCGCTAGTCACAAGCGCAAAATGGCTGAAAGCCTGCGGAGTATTGCCTAGCTGGCGGCCGGCCTTCACGGCCCATTCCTCACTCAGCAGCCCTACGTCGTTCCGCAGTTCCAGCAACCGTTCGAAAAGTTCCCGGGACTCCTCGTGGCGGCCCGCACCCAGGAGTGCCTCCACCAGCCAGAAGGAGCAGGCCAAAAAGACGCCCTCGTGGCCCGGCAGCCCGTCGTCGCTCTCTTCAGGGCGGTAACGCAACACAAAACCGTCCTCGGTGAGTTCGCGCTGGATGGCCTCGATGGTTCCGATCACCCGCGGATCGTCGGGAGGCAGGAAGCCCACGCGCGGAATCAGGAGGAGGCTGGCATCCAGCTCCGGCCTGCCGTAGGACTGGACGAAGGTATTGCGGGCGGCATCGAAACCATTGGCGAGAACGTCCCGGTGGATGGTGTTCCGCAGCGCCTCCCAGCGCTCGGCCGGCCCGGGCAGCCCGGACTCGCGGACCCCTTTCACCATCCGGTCCGCGGCAACCCAGGCCATCACCTTCGAGTGCGTGAAGTGCCGGCGGGGGCCGCGCATCTCCCACAGCCCGTTGTCCGGCTGGTCCCAGATGGTTTCGAGGTGCTCCATCAGGGCGCACTGCACGTCCCATGCCTCATCCGTGTGCTTGAGCAGCGAGTTGCGGGTCAGCGCGAGGCAGTCCAGCACCTCGCCCCAGACATCCAGCTGCAGCTGTTCCGCCGCGCCGTTCCCGATGCGCACGGGCGATGAGTTCTCGTAACCCTTCAGCCAGGGCAGCTCCATTTCCGGCAGCCGGCGTTCGCCGTGGATACCGTACATGATCTGCAGGTCCGCAGGATCGCCGGCAACCGCCCGCAGCAGCCAGTCCCGCCAGGCAGCTGCGTCTGCGGTGTACCCGGCGGCCAGGAGCGCCTGGAGCGTCATGGTGGCATCGCGCAGCCAGCAGTACCGGTAGTCCCAGTTACGGGGACCGCCCAGCTGCTCCGGCAGCGAGGTTGTCACGGCGGCAACGATGCCGCCGGTGGGCGCGTAGGTGAGGGCCTTCAGGGTCACGAGGGAACGCACCACCGCTTCCTGGTACTCCCCCGTCACTGTGCACTGGGAAGCCCAACCGCGCCAGAAGGCGTAGGTGCTGTCCAGGACTCTTTCAGCGTCAACGATGTGGGGCCGTCCCACATGGCTGGGTGCCCAGGTAAGCACGAACGGGACGCGCTCGCCGGCACTGACGGTGAAGTCGCTGAAAGTGTGCATGTTCTCGCCGCGCAGGGGCGCGGGGGTGACAAAATACACGGCGTCGGGACCTGCAATCGCATGCAGCCCCTGTTCGTCCTTGCGGACCCAGGGAATGATGTGGCCGTAATCGAACCGCAACGTCAGTTCGCTGTGCATCTTCACCGTGCCGCTGACGCCCACAACGATGCGCACGATGTCTGCCACCTCGTCACGCGGCGGCATGAAATCGATGACACGCACGGTCCCGTCCGGTGTTTCCCACTCCGTCTCCAAAATCAGGCTGCCGTCCCGATAGCTCCGCCGGGTGCACGGCCCGCCGTTTGCGGGTGCCAGCAGCCAGCGGCCGGCGTCGGGCGTATCCAGCAGTGCGTTGAAACACGCCGGTGAATCGAAACGGGGCAGGCAGAGCCAATCGATCGAGCCCTCAGTACTGACCAAGGCCCCGGTTTGAAGGTCCCCGACTACGGCATAATCTTCAATTCGCGCCATGACCATACACTGCCACAGTCGGCCCCGCGGTGATGGGCACAATTCGATGTAGCCTGCAGGAATGGCAGTCCACATCGGCACCTCAGGCTGGAGTTACGACCACTGGGAAAACGTCCTCTACCCGCCCGGGCTGCCTGCGAAGGACCGGCTCCAGCATTACGTTGCGCGGTTCAGCACCGTGGAGCTCAACGCCAGCTTCTACCGCTGGCCCAAGGACACCACCTTCGCGGGTTGGAACCAGCGGCTTCCCCCCGGCTTCGGCATGTCCGTCAAGGCCCCGCGGGGGCTCACCCATGCCAGGAAGCTGTACTCCCCGGAGGTGTGGCTGGAGCGCATCACCCGGTGCTGGCACGAGCTGGGCGACAAACGCGCTGTCCTCCTTGTCCAACTGCCCCCGCAGATGGAACGCGACGACGCCCGGCTGGACTACTTTTTGGCGGCAGTCCCGTCCTGGATCCGGGTAACAGTGGAGTTCCGGCACCCCACCTGGGACTGCCCCGAGGTGTTCGCCCTGCTGGAGCGGCACCAGGCCGCGTACTGCATCATGAGCGGAGCCAACCTGCCCTGCATCCTGCGGACCACGGCGCCGTTCGCGTACGTCCGGCTGCACGGGCCCGATCACCAGCACCTCTACGCCGGCTCCTACTCGGATGCGGACATGCACTGGTGGGCGGACCGCATCCGAGGTTGGGCAGGTGACGGCCTGGACGTGTACGCCTACTTCAATAACGACGGCGGGGGCAACGCCGTGCGGAACGCCGGGACCCTGCGCGGGATCCTCGGGCAGGGCTGACGTCACGGAGCGGTGTCCGGGCCCGATTGTCTCCTCGCGGCTGCTGCCCTGTGGCAGAGTGGAGCCATGGACACGGCTCCGCAGAAAACACCCCGGAATGCAGCGCACCCGATCCGGCAGAACCGGGAAAGCCTGAATGGGCTGTCCGGGAACCAGGTCTTCCGGCTGGCGCACCGGCTCTCAGACGCCTTCAATGACGTCCGGATCAAAGTGGCCAAGCGCTGGAATTTCGTTCCACAGACCATCGCCTACCAGGGCTACGGTTCCACCAGCCTGGTCAGGGTGTTGGGCCGCGTGCTGCTGACACAGAAGCCGACGCCGGGCAGCAAAGCTGAAAACGAAGCAATGAATGGCAATCAGAACGTACGCGGCTGGCGTGCCTTCACCGGTGTGCCGTTGCAGTTCACCGACGTCGAAATCACCATCGGCGACGTGGTTGCCCATGTCCAGGCGGACCGCGGCGGCCTGATCGACACCGAGGTGGAAGTCCAGCTGTCCCCCGGCTGGCATACAGCCATCCTGCGGGCCGAAGGGACGGAGCCTGTTGAGGCCCGGATCCGGGTGATCGCGCCGGACGTGAAGTTTGGCATCGTCTCGGACATTGACGACACCGTTATGGTGACGGCGCTGCCCCGGCCGTTCCTGGCGCTGTGGAACACGTTTGTGCTCAGCGAGCGTGCACGCATGGCCACACCGGGGATGGCTGTGCTGATGGACCGGCTCACCATCGAACACCCCGACGCCCCGGTCATTTACCTGTCCACCGGCCCGTGGAATGCCGCACCTACCCTGGCCCGGTTCCTTAACCGCAACATGTACCCAAGCGGTGCGCTGCTCCTGACGGACTGGGGGCTGACCCAGGACCGCTGGTTCCGCAGCGGCCAGGACCACAAGCACCGCAACCTGGAACGGCTCAGCAAGGAGTTCCCGGACATGCAGTGGCTCCTGATCGGCGACAACGGCCAGCACGATGAAGCCATCTATTCCGGCTTTGCCTCCGAAAATCCGGAAAAAGTTGCCGCAATCGCCATCCGGCAGCTGTCCGTCAGCGAGTCTGTGTTCGCCGGCGGCCACTCCGAGGATGGGGACCACACCACCTCCAGAGTTCCGTGGATCTACTCCCCGGACGGCGCCGGCATGGCCAAGCAGCTGGCCACGCTGGACCTGCTCTAGGTAAGACTCAAGGAGTCGCCGCCGGATCAGTCCGACGGCGGCTCCTCCGCTGTTCTAGGCGCTGGCACCCAGCGGGGTCACGCCGTCGTCGGGCGCTTCCTCGCCGAAGTCCCCGTCGACCAGAGCCTGGGCTATGGCGGTGTCTGCCGCCAGGGCGAGGTCCCGTTCCTCGATGAGCTCCTGCAGCCAGAAGTAGGAGGCCTTCGGCGTCCGCTCCTGCGTTTCGAAGTCCACGTGCAGGAGCCCGAAGGGCTGGTTGTAGCCGGCGGACCACTCGAAGTTGTCCAGCAGGGACCACACGTAGTACCCGCGCAGGTCAATGGACTCCGCCTCGCCGCCGGGCGCCGTGGCCCGCAACGCCGCCTGGAGGTGGTCCGACAGGTACTTCAGCCGGCGCTCATCCGGGATGAACATGGTGTTGGTGGACTTGTCCCGGACAATGATGTCCTCGAAGCTTGCTCCGCCTTCGGTGAGGATCACCGGGGGCAGGTTCGGGTACCGCTCCGCCATCTCCTTCAAGGCCACTGCCATGTACTCCGGCTTCACGGGCCACCCGTAGGACGTGATGTCCGCCTCCGGCCAGGTCTCCACGTGGAACGGGGTACCGCCGCTGCCCGCCGCGCTGAGGTCGCTGCCCATGGCCTCTGCCATGCTGGCCGGTACGGCACCGCCGCCCGGACCCACGGCCACCTTGGTGGGCATGTAGTAGTTGAGCCCGTAGAAATCCATCGGCTGGGAGATGAGCGCCATGTCCTCCTCCGGGTGCTCGAAGGAGCTGAAGAACTTGGCCGCCCGGATCAGGTCCGGGTACTTGCCGGTGAGCACGGGGTCCGCATAGAGCCGGTTCTGGGCGAGGTCCATGAGCCCGGTGCTGATCCGGTCCAGGGGGTTGATGGAATTCGGGACCATGGGCGAGTAGACGTTCGTCATCCCGATTTCGCCCGGCACCCGCGCAGCGCGGAGCGCCTGCATGGCCAACCCGTGTCCCAGCAGCTGGTGGTGGACGGTGGGGAAGGCACCCAGGACCAGTTCCTTGCCCGGTGAGTGCAGGCCCAGCGAGTAGCCGTTGGTGCTTACGGTTGCGGGTTCGTTGATGGTGATCCACCGGGATACCCTGTCGCCGAAGGCTTCAGCCAGAATTCCGGCGTACTCCCCCAGCCGGTACGCGGTGTCCCGGTTCATCCAGCCGCCCGCCTCGTCCAGCGCCAGGGGCGTATCCCAGTGGTAGATGGTGGCCATCGGCGAGATCCCGTTCTCCAGCAGCTCATCCAGGAGGCGGTCGTAGAATGCCAGGCCCGCACGGTTCGCCGGGCCGCTTCCCGTTGGCTGGATCCGGGGCCAGGCAAATGAGAACCGGTAGGAATCCACCCCCAGCTGCTTCATGAGTGCAACATCCTGGGGCATGCGGTGGTAGTGGTCGCACGCCACCTCGGGGCTGTGGTTGTCCACGATGGCACCGGGCTTCGCGGCAAAAACGTCCCAGCCGGCGGGCCCACGGCCGTCCTCATCCAGCGCGCCTTCAATCTGGAAGGCTGCGGTGGCAACACCAAGCGTGAACCCGGGAGGGATAAGAGCTGCGAGGTCCTTGGCGGTAATGTGCATGCGAGCCTTCTTGTCACGGTGAATTTGTACGTCTCAGGATGGCATAAGGGAAGGTTACTGACGAGCGGGCACTGCTAGGGTCTGGGCATGGATGAAAATCTGGGGAAGTTCATCGACGATTTCGCCGATCTGGTGCAGCTGGCGCAGGCCGGACGCCACCGGCAACAGCCTGGAACACAGCTGCTGGACGCACTGACGGACCATCTGGGAGTGCCTGCCGGGGACCTGGCCATGGTGGAGGAACAGATTCCGTTCCATCGGTTTGTGGACGCGGATATCGTCCTGTCGGATCTGGCAGCCCTTGATCCGGACAACAGGCTCTTAGGGATTGGCGGGGGTGGCCAGCGGCACCACTCCTCCCTCAGCGACATGGTGCAGCAGTCGCAGTTCTTTCCGCAGTTTCCGTTGTCCCAGCCGGACTACGTCAACCTGGCAGTGGGCCCGGACGCGCAACGCCAGGCTGTGGGCTTCGGGCTTCGGCTCTTTAAGTTCGTCGGCGGGAGCATCGCCGTTCTGCAGCGCGCCGCGGACCCGCGCTCCGGGCGGCAGACCGCGTCCCTGGAGATGGTGGCCGGCAAAGCGGAGACAGGTACCGCCTTCCTTGCCGAATACCGGCGGCGTATGGAGAGCCAAAGCGTGCTGAAGGGCCAGGTGATTTCGCTGACCATGGGCGAGTATGGCCCCAGCAGCGGCGGCGTCACCTTCCACCACAGGCCCCGGCTTTCCGAGCAGGAAGTCATCCTCCCGGCGGGGCTTTTGCAGAAGGTGGCGGACCATACGGTGGGCATCGCGACGCACCGGGAGTCCCTGCGGGCCCACGGCCAGCACCTCAAGCGGGGTGCGCTGCTGTACGGCCCGCCGGGTACGGGCAAGACGCATACAGTGCGGTACCTCCTGGGCCGGAGTGCAGGCTCGACGGCGATCCTCCTCTCCGGTGGTTCGCTTGCCCGCATAGCCGATGCGGCCAGGATGGCCCGGGCCCTGCAGCCTTCGATCGTGGTGCTGGAGGATTGCGACCTCATCGCCGAGGACAGGAGCTTTGGCCACGGGCCCCAGCCGCTCCTCTTTGAGGTTTTGGACGCGATGGACGGCCTGGACAACGATGCCGACGTCGCGTTCATCCTGACCACCAACCGCCCGGACATGCTGGAGCGTGCCCTGGCCCAGCGTCCCGGCCGGGTGGACCTGGCGGTGGAGATTCCTTTGCCGGCGCTCCATGAGCGCGTTGAGCTTCTCCGGCTGTACGGCCGGCAGGCAGCCTTTACCGCTGCAGCCCTGGAGTCTGCCGCCGAACGTACTGCCGGGACCACCGCATCCTTCGCCCGGGAACTGGTCCGGCGGGCAGTGGTGGCCGCCGCCCTGGCCAACACTGCCGTGGACGATTCCCATCTCGCACAAGCGGTGGACGGGCTGATGACCGATTCAGAGTCCCTGACGCGCAGCCTCCTGGGCAGCGGAACCGACGCCGGACCCACCGAGCCGACCTTCCCGTCCGTCGGGGCGGGCGGTCCGTGGCCGCCCGGCCACCCTCGAAGCTGACCTCCCCTGACCGGGAATTGTTGCGCTACTGCGAGCCGAACAGAAATTCCTTCGCGTGCATCACCGCTTTCCGGAAGGCATCGTTGCGGAGGGTCACCAGGTGTTCTGTTTCACCGTCCGCCGGTTCCAGGTACCCGGTGTAGCCGGGGCGCAGGACCCAGATGTCTCCCGCCGGCGGGAGATAGAACACGCCGAAGGACCGCTGCTGCCGTTCCTCCGCGGTCCACACCGGCACAACCGCCAGGGCGGCCCCGGTGGCCGGGTTGATCCATTGGGCACGCGGCAGCGGCTCCTCATGCGCTTCCGGGTCAAGGAACGGTGCGGTTCCGGCACCCCACCGCTGCTCAAACCGCTCGTGGAATGCCGGAATCAAGTGTGAATCGTAGCGTCGCCATTCGCTCATGCAGTTCTCCGCCTCCTCGCGGTTGTTGTTACCACGCCGCATCCCCGCCAGGGGCTAGGACCAGGGACCGCTTTCCCAGCGCACGGGGGTAATCCTGATCGTGTGCCCCGAGCTCCCGCTGCGGGTGTTTACTTTCCGAACGGGAATCACTTCCGGCGCTGATGCCATCTGCTGCTTGTCGTAGGCGGCGCGCCGCTCCGGGTCGCGCAGGACACTGAAGGCCTGCATGATGCGCAGCAGTTCTCCCTCGGGGGCGGTGCCGCCATCCATGTCCGGATGGTGGCTGCGCATCAGTGCCCGGTAGGCCCGGGAGATTTCCTGCTGGCTGGCACCTGGCCGGACGCGCAGGGTGGCGTAGTAGTCAGGGGACTCTGTCATCTCGGTCCTTTTCCTCCGTTCCGCCGGGCGCCCGTGGCCATAATCCGGAAACGCGTGCGCCGCCGTCGGAGAAGGAATGCCGGGGGCGGGCACCACCGGGCGCCTGCCCCCGGCCGTTGGGACTAGGTTGATATCTGCTGCATCTGGCTTTGCTGCGTTTCGACCTCGATCTTGCGGGGCTTGGCCTTTTCTGCAACGTGGATCCGCAGGGTCAGGACGCCCTGGTCGTAGCTTGCCTTGATGTTGTCCGTATCCAGGGTGTCGCCGAGGATCAACTGGCGGCTGAACACACCGCGGGGACGCTCGGACGCCACCAGCTCCACGTTGGGCTGCGTAGGGTCGGAGCGCTCTGCCCGTACAGTCAGGACGTTCCGTTCAACGTTCAGGTCCAGCGAGTCAGTCTTGACGCCCGGAAGGTCGAACGCCACCACAAACTCGCCGTCTTCCTGCCACGCGTCCATCGGCATGGCCGCGGGCCGGGCAGCAGTTCCAAAGACCTGCTGCGTGAGCCGGTCCAGCTCACGGAACGGATCCGTGCGCATCAACATCATTTCCCACTCCTTCAGCTTCACAGATGTTGGATCGGTACTGTATCCGCTCACCGATCTATGGTGGTGGATATAGATTTTTTATAGCACCCGTGGGAAACTGAGGCAAGACCGCGGAACGAGGATTTTGGAGACCCCATGGCAGATCCCGGAGCAGGACGGCCGGGCCGGCCCGCCGGCGGACATGCCCTCTACGCCATCTCCGTTGCGGCAAAGCTGGCCGGGACGGGCCAGCAGAACATCCGTCTGTACGAGAGCAAGGGATTGCTGACGCCGTCACGGACAGCCGGCGGCACCCGCCAGTACAGCGACGACGACGTTGCCGTACTGCTGCGGATCGGCGAACTCCTTGACCAAGGCCTGAACCTCGCGGGCGTCGCCAAAGTGCTCGAACTGGAGGCGGCCAACGTGAAGCTTCACCGCGCCCTGAAGAGGGCCAGGTCGAGGCCCCCTGCCTGACGCTCAAAACGCGCGCCACAGGGCCTGGACTCCAGGTCCGCGGGTACCGCACCCGGGAGTGGAGGTCAATCCCCCGGCGATTCAGCCTTGGACAGTTTCCCCGTAATCCTCTCCCCCGGCACCCTGGCGGTCCGCCACGTGTCGAGGGCAATCACACCGCCCAGGATGATCAATGACAGGGAGACCGAGGCGAGGGCGTCGCTGAGCCAGTGGTAGCCCAGGTACAACCGGCTCAGGGCGGCCAGGACAATCCCCACCCCTGCGCCAGCGAATCCAAGCACGGCCGCCTGCCGGTTCCTGCGCCGGGAGAAGATCAGGAAGGCGCCCACCAGGAGGAAATCGCAGGCACCGAGGACATGCCCCGAGGGGAACGAAAAGGTGTGGTCTATCCCGAAGAGCATCTGGTCCACGGGCGGGCGGGACCGCCGGACGATTTGTAGGATGATCTGCGAGATGATCACACCCGTGATCATCGCGGACGCCAGCAGGATGGGCCGCCAGGCATGCTTGGCGGCGAATCCCCACACGAGGGTGACCACCAGGACGATGATGGGCAGGGCAACAGGGCCAAACACAACTGCAAGGAAAATCATGATCCCCGTGATGACCCCGGACCTCAGCCCGAGGAGCCAGTCGCGGACAGGACCATCAGCCGCGGAGAGCCCGTCGGCCTGCACCACGCTGATGAGGGTGGCAATAAAGAGGACAACCCCTGCTGCCACCAGGATGAAAGCTGCGCGGTAGAGGGCGCGCCGGTCGGCCGCCTCCACGTAGCGTTCTTCCACCACGAACTTGTCATGGAAAGCGCGCCACCTGCCGGAGCTTTTGCCGGTTGCTCCGGAAGCCGCCCGAGAGCCTGCTGATCCCTGCTGTCCCACTGATGCACCTCCCAACGTGGCGAAGAATTGCTTTGGGTGAAGGTTACCCCGGAAGCCGCATGGCGACGGGGCCGGCAGTACCAGTTACTGCCATCCCTGCTGCAGGCCCGGACCCATGGAGTGACTTGACTCACAGACAACCGCGCAGTAACATCTGTGTTAGCGCTAACAAGGATGTGTGGGCTATTGAAACGGAGGCTGGCCCTCTCACCGCTTCCGTAGGGTCCGCCAGTCCACCGATGTCCGGAGCCGCGGACCCCAACCACCACCAGGCACTCTGGCAGCTCTACCAGCCGGCAAGCGCAGATGCTTGCCGGCCCAGCACCACTTCGCGGATCAGCCTCCGCGAAAGGAGAAAAGCATGAAAATCAGAAAACTACTGGGTGCCGTCGCAGTCGCCCTCGCAGTCACTGTAGGGGCCACAGGTTGCGGCTCCCGGGGGGCAGCGACTGAATCAGGGGCATCTGCAAATCCCAGTGAATCCCTCGTGGGCATTTCCATGCCCACGCAGACATCTGAACGCTGGATTGCTGATGGCGGCAACGTGGAAAAGTCCCTGAAGGACCTGGGATACAAGACTGATCTGCAATTCGCCAACGATGACATTCCCACCCAGGTATCACAGATCGAGAACATGCTGACCAAGGGTGCCAAGGCACTCATCATCGCCGCCATTGACGGCACTACCCTGACGGATGTCCTGGCCAAGGCCAAGGAGCAGAACGTCAAGGTCATCGCTTACGACCGGCTGATCAACGGTTCCCCGAACGTTGACTACTACACCACGTTCGACAACTACACCGTAGGCGTGCAGCAGGCGACATCCCTGCTGACCGGGCTCGGCCTCGTGGATGCCAGCGGCCAGAAGGTCGAGGGCAAGGGCCCCTTCAACGTGGAGCTTTTTGCCGGCAGTCCCGATGACAACAACGCCAACTTCTTCTGGACCGGCGCCATGGACACGCTCAAGCCTTACCTGGACGCCGGGTCCTTGAAGGTGCCCAGCGGCCAGACAAAGTTCGAGCAGGCGGCCATCCTGCGCTGGCAGGCCCCTGTTGCGCAGAAGCGCATGGAGGACATCCTCACTGCCGCCTACAGTTCAGGGACCAAGCTGGACGGCGTGCTCTCTCCCTATGACGGCCTCTCCATCGGCATCATCTCGGCACTGACCAGTACTGGCGGTTACTCCAAGGGCACGCTTCCCGTCGTGACCGGCCAGGATGCCGAGAAGGGCTCCGTGAAGTCCATCATCGCCGGTGAGCAGTACTCCACGATCTTCAAGGACACCCGGAAGCTCGGCTCCCAGGCAGTCAAGATGGTCGACGCGGTACTGAAAGGCCAGGAGCCGGAAGTGAATGACACGAAGACCTACGACAACAAGGTCAAGGTGGTTCCGGCATTCCTGCTTGAGTCCGTGATCATCACCGAGGACAACTACAAGAAGGAACTCATCGACTCCGGGTACTACTCGGACGCCGACGTCAAGTAATACCAGGGAGGTGTGGCCGGGCACTTTCGGCCCGGCCACACGCTTCCCCCCGCGCCTGCAGCAGCAGGCTGCCAGCTTCCAACCAGTCAGTGGGAATTGACGATGAACACACCCATTCTTCAAATGCGAGGAATCACCAAGACCTTCCCGGGGGTCAAGGCCCTGCAGGATGTCACCCTGGACGTCAACCGCGGCGAAGTACATGCCATTTGCGGAGAGAACGGGGCCGGGAAATCCACCCTGATGAAGGTCCTGTCCGGGGTCTACCCGGCCAATTCGTTCGACGGGCAAATCCTCTTCGAAAACGAACCGTGCAACTTCTTCAGTATCAATGACAGCGAAAAGCGCGGCATCGTGATCATTCACCAGGAGCTTGCCCTCAGCCCGTACCTCTCCATCGCCGAAAACATCTACCTCGGAAACGAGCAGGCCAGGAACGGCTGGGTGGATTGGCGTAAAACCAACCTGGAAGCGGCCAAGCTTCTGGCCAGGGTGGGCCTGGCCGAGAATCCGGTCACGCCGGTCCAGCACATCAGCGTTGGAAAGCAGCAGTTGGTGGAGATCGCAAAAGCCCTGTCCAAGGAAGTTAAGCTTCTCATTTTGGATGAGCCCACTGCTGCACTCAACGACGAGGACTCAGGCCATCTCCTGGACCTGATCCTGCACCTCAAGGGGCAAGGAATCACGTGCATCATCATCAGTCACAAACTTAACGAGATCCGCAAAGTGGCGGACGCCGTCACCATCATCCGCGATGGCAGGACCATTGAGACCCTCCGGCTGGCTGAAGGCCAGATCACCCAGGAACGCATCATCCGCGGCATGGTTGGTCGGGACCTGGACAGCCTCTACCCCGAACGGACCCCCCGCATCGGGGAGGAAGTCCTGCGCATCGAAGACTGGTCAGTCCAGCACCCCCAGGACCACACACGGATGGTGGTATCCAACGCCCACCTCAACGTTCGCAAGGGCGAAGTAGTAGGCCTGGCCGGACTCATGGGCGCGGGCAGGACCGAATTGGCCATGAGCGTTTTCGGGCGGACCTACGGGCGTGCCGTTTCGGGAAAGGTGTACAAGTACGGCCAGGAAATCAATACCTCCACCGTGCCGGAAGCTATTCGGCACGGGATCGCCTACGCCACCGAAGACCGCAAACACTACGGCCTTAACCTCATCGAGGACATCAAGCGCAATATCTCCATGGCGGCCCTCGGAAAACTTGCAACCCGCGGCTGGGTGGACAAGAACGAAGAGACCGCCGTTGCCAACCGCTACCGGACGAGCATGAACATCAAAGCGCCGTCAGTTGCCGCCATTACGGGCAAGCTCTCGGGCGGGAACCAGCAGAAGGTGGTGCTGAGCAAGTGGATGTTCTCGGATCCGGATGTGCTGATTCTTGATGAACCCACCAGGGGCATCGACGTCGGCGCCAAATTCGAGATCTACACGATCATTGCCCAGCTAGCGGCAGAAGGAAAAGCAGTCATCGTCATTTCCTCGGAACTGCCCGAACTCCTTGGCATCTGCGACAGGATCTACACCCTGTCCGCAGGCCACGTCACCGGTGAAGTGCCCATTGCCGAGGCCTCCCAGGAAACCCTCATGCACTACATGACCCAAGAGAAGGAATAGCATGTCCGCCCTACGAGAATCCCTCGGCTTCCTGACAAGCCGCCTTCGGCAGGTTGGCATCTTCGTCGCCCTGATCCTGATTGTCCTGCTGTTCCAGGTGCTCACCGACGGAATCCTTCTGCAGCCCCAGAACGTCACCAACCTTGTGGTCCAGAACAGCTACATACTGATCCTGGCAATCGGCATGGTGATGGTGATCATCGCCGGGCATATCGACCTTTCGGTGGGTTCTGTTGCCGGCTTCATCGGAGCCGTGGCCGGCGTCATGATGGTCCAATGGGGGTGGGCGTGGTGGCTCGCGATCCCGGCCTGCCTCTTGGTGGGCGCGCTGGTAGGGGCCTGGCAGGGTTATTGGATCGCATACGTGGGCATACCGGCGTTCATCGTTACCCTCGCAGGCATGCTGATCTTCCGCGGACTCACCCTCATCACCCTGAAGAACCAGCAGATCACCCCGTTCCCGGACGAGCTGCGCGCCCTGGGCGGCGGCTTCCTCCCCGACATCACCGGCGGTACTTCCGTGCTGGAATGGCTGACCGTCATCCTGGGCGTTGGAGGCACCGCAGCAATCGTCTTCCAGTCGTTGAAGGAGCGCAGGGTCCGCAGAAAGTTCGACCTCGAGAACGAACCGATGGCGTGGTTTGCCACGAAGACAGCCTTCATCGCGCTGCTCATGCTCGTCATAACGTTCCTGCTCGCCAGCTACCGTGGCACGCCGATCGTACTGATCGTCCTCGCTGTCCTGGTGATTGTCTACTCCGCGTTGATGAACAACAGCATCTTCGGCCGCCACATCTACGCCGTGGGCGGGAACCTGCACGCGGCAGAACTTTCCGGCATCAAGACCAAGGCCGTCACCTTCCGGCTTTTCGTCAACATGGGCGTCCTGGCCGCCTTGGCCGGCCTGGTATTCACCGCCCGCTTGAACTCGGCGCAGCCCGCGGGCGGCACAGGCTTCGAACTCGATTCCATTGCCGCCGCCTTCATCGGCGGGGCAGCTGTAACGGGTGGCATCGGAACCGTGGCCGGCGCGATGATCGGCGGCCTCATCATGGGCGTACTGAACAACGGCATGTCCATTTTGGGCCTCGGCACCGATTACCAGCAGCTCATCAAGGGGCTTGTCCTCCTTCTCGCCGTCGGCTTCGACATCTTCAACAAGAACCGCACCAATGGAGGCGGAAGCACCGTCGGAAAGCGCTTCAAGTTGCGGACCACGCCCCCGGCTGCAAGCGATCCAAAAGCACCAGGGAAAGAAGACACACAGCGGCCCGTGCCGGTCCCGGTGAATACCGCCGACCGGATCTGACGGAACGGGTCAACCTATGCACGGAGCAGTGGACGACTGGCAGCACCTGCGTGGCGTATGGGTGGAACTCCGCGCAGAGGGACGACTCGTGAGGACCGGCGAAGTGGAGGACGTGGCAGCGGATTCTTCTGTCCTGTGGCTCAGGTACAACGGTGCCCACGGCCGCCAGATGATAGCCGCCGGGGACGGCTACGAAATTATCCCGCTGGAAGACAGGACGCCGGGAGCTTAGAGCAGGACTGAACTGGGCGGTCGACGGCGGCAGGCAACTGCCGCCGTCGGCCGCCCTTTCGCTGCCCGGCAAGCGGGCGGCAACCCGGATCAGAACGAGCCGGTGGTGAATTGCCAGGTACGGGTGGCGAGCTGGTTTCCCGCGAGGTCGCGGATGGCGGTTCCTCCACCGGTCACCGTCACGGTGTATCTGGTCTTCCCCGCCAGCGACTGCTGCGGGTCAAGGATCCACTGGTTGGTGGTGCCGTAGCGGAACACGGCGGCCGGTACAACGGCACCGGTGGCGGCGTTCTTCACGGTGAAGGTGGTTCCGTTGACTCCTTGGACCGGTTCACTGAAGGTCACGCTGATGTTGTTGTCGCGGCGGACCAGCAGTTTGTTGCTCGTGGGGATCGTTCCAGTAACGACGGGCGCCGGGCCGGTAAGGAAGGACCAGCTGACGGACGCCAGCGGAGTTCCTGCGGTATCCCGGATGGCCGAGGTTCCACCCACCAGTGTGGCGGTATAGGTTCCATCCGCGGGCAGGCCTGCGGCGGGGTCCAGGGTGGCGGTCCGGGCAGTGGCGTTGTAGGTGACATTGGCAGGGATGGTGCTGCCGGCCGCGTTCTTGAGTACGAAGGTCCCTGTGGTCAGGCCCTGAACGGCAGCGCTGAAGGTTGCGGTCACATTAGTACCGCTCGGAACTGAGGTCGCATTGGCTCCGGGAGTGACCGCCGTAACGGTGGGGGCAGGCGCCGGAGCAGGGGCAGGCGCGGCAGCCACAGCACCCGCATAGAGCAGGCGGTTGGGCGTCCCGCTGGTGGCTCCGGTGATGACTCCGGACGTGGCGTTGGATACCAGGGAGCCCGCTACCTGGGCAGGTGTTAGTGCCGGGTTTTGCGAGAGCAGCACCGCCGCCGCTCCGGCAGCGTGCGGCGCGGCCATCGAGGTGCCGGACATGGACGCAGTGGCGGTGGCAGAGGTGTGGTACGTGGATGTGATGCCCACGCCGGGGGCGTAGAGGTCCACGCAGGAGCCGAAGTTGGAGAAGGATGCCTGCCGGTCTGCGGAATCGCTGGCGGCCACGGTGACCGCCCCCGGAACGCGGGCCGGGGAACTGCCGCACGCGTCCACGGCGGAGTTACCGGCGGCAACCACTGCAGTGACGCCGTCGTTCATGATTGCCTGGAGGGCAGTGTCCACGGCAGAGCTCGCGGCCCCGCCCAGGCTGAGGTTGGCCACGGCCGGCACGCCGGCCGGATGGTGCGCTGCGATCCAGTCCAGCCCCGCCACGACGTCGGAGTTGTAGCCTGAGCCGTTGCAGTCGAGCACCCGGACAGGCACCACGGTGGCACCCTTGGCCACACCGTAGGTTGACCCGGCCACAGACCCGGCAACGTGCGTGCCGTGCCCGTTGCAGTCGCTGGAGCCCCGGCCGTCGTCTACGGCGGTCCAGCCCGCTGCCACCCTGCCGCCAAAGTCGGTGTGTGAAGCAAGGACCCCCGTATCCACCACGTATGCGCTTACGCCTGCTCCCGATGAGGTCCAGGAGTAGGAGCCGGAAAGCGGCAGGGGCCGCTGGTCCACCCGGTCCAGGCCCCACGGGGCGGGCTGCTGGGTGGCGGAAGCGGTGACGGGCGCGTCGGGCTCTACCGAGACGGCGCGCCCTGAGCGGAGCAGCGCCGCGGCCTGGGCGGGGTTGGCAGTAACGACGGCGCCGCGGAGCGCGTGCGTGAAGGTACGTCCGACGGCGAGGCCCTTCCCCCGCAGTTCGGCCGCCTCCGCTGCAACATCGGCAGTCGCAGCGTACTGGACGATGTACCGGCCCGCGGCACCGGGATCAGCCGGGGCTACGGCCGAAGCGGACACGGCGGTGGTGGAAAGGGCGGCGGCGGAGGCGAGCGCCGCGGCTGCGGGCAACACAAAGAATGAGGCGCGAATTTTGGGGTCCTTGATGTGGCGAGGGGGCTGCGGAGGGCCGGGGAAACTACCGCTGTACCAAAAGGATAGGAGCCGGAAACGCGCGGATTCCGGGTCCTTGCAGGATCCTGTGTCAACACTTGGAGATTCCTGCGGACGGTGAAAGTTTCCTAGTTTTCTCCGTGCACGGGGGTGCCGGGGTGGTGGTTCCGCCAGCTGTGCTCAGGCTCGAAGCCCAGCAGGCGCCGGGCTTTGTCGATGGACAGCATGGTCTCGTGCTCGCCCAGCTCCTTGGTGACTTTCACCGCGGGAAACACCTCGGCGGCGAGGCCGGTGCTTGAACGGCTCATGACAGTGTCCGCATTGGCGATGATGAAGGCTTCAAACCCCGGCCGGCCGTGCTCCAGTGCCCGCACCACTGCCTGGGCCCCGTCCCGGCCGTCGATATAGCCCCAGAGGTTCCATTTCCGGAGCGTCGCATCCGAGTCAAATGAGGGGAACTTCGCATAGTCCTCCACATCCATGACGTTTGAGAACCGCAGCCCAACAATGCTCAGTTGCGGGTCCCAGCGGGTCAGTTCCACGGCCATCTGCTCTTCCAGGTGCTTGACCAGGGAATAGGTGCTCTCCGGCCGGGCGGGATATTCCTCGTCCACCGGAATGTAGGGCGGGTCGACGTCGAACGGCAGCCCCAGCACCGTCTCGCTGGAGGCGTACACCACTTTCCTGATGCCGGCCCGGCGGGCTGCCTGGAAGACGTTGTAGGTGGAGAGCATGTTGTTTTCGAACGTCGCGGCGTCCGGAAGGATGCCCGGTGCCGGGATGGCACCCAGGTGCACCACGGCGTCGAAACCGCTGTGCCGGTCATCCACGCCCAGCAACGCATCCACCACCTGGCCGTAGTTGCGCAGGTCCACCACCAGGAGTCCGGGGCTCCGGGTTCCTGCCCGGTCAAGGTTGAGGACCTGGTGGCCGTCATCAATGAGCCGGCGCACCACGTGCCTGCCCAGTTTTCCGCTTCCACCGGTGACGGCAATTCGCATCAGGATGTCCTTCTGTTGGAGGTACGCGCAGGCTCAGGTGCTGGAGCCGGCAAGGAACTTTTCGACGGCGGCGATCGCCAGTGCGGTGATCTCCCCCGGATCGCCGCTGCCGTCCACGGAGACGAGGATCCCGCGGCCGGCATAGACCGAGACTACTTCATGGGTCTCACGATGGTAGAGGTCAAGGCGGCGCCGGAAAACGTCCACAGTGTCGTCCGCCCGCCCCTGTTCCTCCGCGCGCCGGCGCATCCGCTGTTCCAGTTCGGCATCGGGGGCACGCAATTCGATGACGGCGTCCAGGGCGAACCCTTGGGAGGCGAGCATGTTGTCCAGTTCCATCACCTGGGGCGCGGTGCGGGGGTAGCCGTCCAGCAGGAAACCGGACTGGACGTCACTGTCCAGGAGGCGGTCCTTCACCAGGGCGTTGGTGAGATGGTCCGGGACGAAATCGCCGCCGTCGAGGTATCCTGCGGCCTGGCCGCCCAGTTTGGTCTCCTGGCTCACGTTGCTCCGGAAGATGTCGCCGGTGGAAACGGCCGGGACCTTGAAGTGGCTGGCAAGGTGTTCGGCCTGGGTTCCCTTGCCCGAGCCGGGCGGACCAATGATGAGCAGTCTCGGCATGTTCCTGTCCCTCCGCGGCACAACAGCCGCTGCTTTCCGGTCCGCCGACGGCAGCCCCGGCGCCTGCTTCATTCTGCCGCTAACCCTCCGACGGCGCCAGCAATCGACTGGCGGGCATGCCTCATTATGACGCTTTCCCTTGCCCGAGGATGTATATACTTCTGGGTATCGGTTTAGCAGCAGGCCGTTGGAAAGTTCGTCGATCCAGCGACCTGCACCGGCTCCCCGCCCTCCCGCGGGACGGTTGTGTGTTGCCGGCTCGTTTTGACCTGAGCGAATGGCACCAAAAAATATCGTGGCCCGCGAGTCAACAGCAAAAACCGATACATCCATTGCCGAGCACCTGCACGAATTGGTCCTCAACAGCTCTGACGTTGAGGACTTCCTTAATGAACTGGCACAGGTGTCCGCGCGCAACCTCTCCGAGCCCGGAGACGGGATCCTGTGCGCCATCACACTGTTGCGGCAGCGGAAGGCAGCAACTGTAGCCAGCAGCAGCCCGGAAGCCAAGGCGATCGGCCAGCTCGAGTACGAGTTCGGCGAGACACCCAGCATGACGGCCTACACGGCCCAGGAGATCGTCCATGTACCGGATGTGCAGGACGACGGCCGCTGGCCCGAATACTCCTCGGCGGTCTTCGCGCAGGGCGTCCGCTCCGTTCTGGCGCTGCCCTTCGAACTTGAAGGCGGAACCAAGGCCGCCCTTGTCCTGTACTCGCGCCGCCCGCAGCGTTTCGAAAGCCGGGTCCTTGAGTTCGCAGAGGATTTTGTCCGCCAGACATCCCTCGCCCTGCGGCTGGCAGTCCGCTTTGCCCACTACAGCGAGACGGCTGCCAACCTGCGCGCCACCCTGGAATCCCGGACCGTCATCGACATGGCCGTGGGCATCATCATGGCCCAGAACAGGTGCAGCCAGCATGACGCCTTCCAGATCCTGAAGACAGCGTCCAGCACCCGCAATTCGAAGCTGCACGATGTGGCCGCCGCCGTAGTGAACTCCCTGGGCCAGGGTCCGGCACGCACGCACTACGACGGCTAGCACGTTTCGGCTGCACTGTTACGGTGCCACGGCCAAAAAAGCCTGTCAGCGGTAGACTTAGGCAACTGTGGCCGGGGGGCTTTGATGGAAAAGAAAAGTGTTTGCCTCGTCGTGGAAGACGACAGTGATATCCAGGGACTCATTACCGTTGTCCTGTCGCGAGCAGGATTCGAAGTAAAGGCAGTCTCAACCGGGGCCGAAGGAATCGCCGCTGCGGCTGATCCCGCCGTTGCCCTGGTCACCCTGGACCTTGGCCTGCCGGACATGGACGGGCATGTGGTGGCCCGGGCCATCCGTGAGCTGACCACGGCTCCCATGCTTTTCCTGACGGCCCGGTCCGAACCAGACGACCTCCTGGCCGGGGTGGCGTCAGGAGCCGCGGCCTACCTCACCAAGCCCTTCCGCCCCACGGAGCTCCGGGAGCTGGCCATGCAGCTGTGCCCCGGAGACGGGGCACAGGCCCCGCACACATCCGGCAAGTCCTTCTGCTAAGTAAGCCCGGCGGCCCCCGCTGGTAACCCTGGACGCTCTCTCACATCCTGCAGGCGAAACCCCAACGCCCGCGCATTTCCGGCGACGGCGGAATCCCGCCGTCGCCGGAAGTTTTTGTTGACCCCTACTTGGCGAGGAAGCGCAGCAGCGCTTCGTTGACCTCGGCGGCGTGGGTCCACAACAGGCCGTGCGGAGCACCCTCGATTTCCACGTATTCCGCGCCCGGCAGGGCCTTGGCGAACAGCCTGGCAGTGGAATCGATGGGAAGGATGTTGTCGGCGGTGCCGTGGAGGATCAGCGCAGGAACGTCGATCTTGGGAATGTCTTGCCGGAAGTCCGTGAGCCAGGTGGGCTGGGCAGCCACAGAAGCCGTGGCACCGGCGCCGGCTGCCAGGTTCCAGCTGGCGTTGACGGCCTCCTGGCTGAGGCGGGGGGTGCCGAGGAACGTGTCCGCATTATAGAAGTTCTTGAAGAACTCGGTGAAGAAAGCATACCGGTCTGCCGTGACTGCCTGGGTCAGCCCGTCGAAGACCTCCTGCGGGACACCGTCCGGGTTGTCGTCGGTCTTGAGCAGGAAGGGTTGCAGGGACCCGAGGAAGGCAGCCCGGGCCACGCGGGTTGAACCGTAGTTGGACAGGTAGCGTGCAACCTCACCGGTGCCCATTGAGAAACCGACCAGCACCACGTCGCTCAGGTTCAACGTGGTCAGTACGGTATTGAGATCGGCAGCGAAGGTGTCGTAGTCGTAGCCTTCGGTTGTCTTGCTCGACTTGCCGAAGCCCCGGCGGTCGTAGGTGATGACGCGGTACCCGGCCGCCAGGAGGGCGGCGCTCTGCTTTTCCCAGGAGGACGCGTCAAGGGGGTAGCCATGTATCAGGACGACGGGCTGGCCCGAACCGTTGTCCTCGTAGTAGAGCTCGATGTCGGTGCTGTTTTCATTTCCAACGGTAATGAAAGCCATCGCGGCAATTCCTTTCGAGACTGATCGGAGCGGGCGGACGACATGCCGAGCCCGCGCACTCCCTACTCTAGGGTGGTCCGCTGCTGAGCACAGGCCCCCGCTACTGGGACGGTTGCGGAAGCTCACAGGAGATTTGGGGATTGGCTCCCATGTAATTCAAGGGACCTGCGACGATGGTGATCGCTACGGTTCCCGCCTGCGCACAGTTCCCCGGCGCTGCGCCGAAGTAGCCCCGCTGCCAAGCGGCAATACCGCCGATGATCAGCCAGATAACAACGAGTACTCCAAGAATCCGCATGATTCCTCCATTGGCCGCGGCGGCTGTGGGATCAATTATGCGGCGTCATTTGCAGGAAGTGCGAGAGGGTCGTCGGAAAGTGAGAGAGCGTCGCCGGAAAGTCTGCGGAAAGTGAGAGAGCGTCCGGAGGATGGCGGCAAGAAAAGCGCCTCCGGTTCCGGGATGATCCCGGAACCGGAGGCGCTTTTCTATGTGGTTATAGGTCCTTCATCAGGCCTTGGCGGCCTTGCCCGGGAGGGCCAGCTTGAAGACCTTGGCCCAGGAGGAGCCCACCTGCTTCAGCAGCGGCCCTGTGGTGTACTTCAGGCCGTAGCGCTGGCAGATCTCGCGGACCCTGGGAGCCACCTCTGCGTACCGGCTGGAGGGCAGGTCCGGGAACAGGTGGTGCTCGATCTGGTGCGACAGGTTTCCGGTCATCAGGTGCATGAACTTGGAACCCGAGATGTTGGCCGAGCCAATCATCTGGCGGACGTACCAGTCACCGCGGGTCTCCCCCTCAACCATTTCCTCAGTGAAGGTGTCGGTGCCTTCGGGGAAGTGGCCGCAGAAGATGACGGCGTGGGCCCAGACGTTGCGGACGGCGTTGGCAGTGAGGGTGCCGTAGAGCGCCTGCTTGCCGGAACCGGTGAGCATGGCAACGGCCGGGGTGGCGGCGTAGTCCTTGGTGAACTGGGTGACAACCTTCTTGCCCAGGGCCTTGAGGTCCTTGAGCAGGGCCTCCTTGGACTTGGTGCCTTCCTTGTACTCGGTCAGCTCAAGGTCGTAGATGGCGATGCCCCACTCGAAGACGGGAGCGAGGATGGCGTTGAACAGCGGGTTGGCCAGGTTGATGGGCTTCCACGGCTGGTTCTCGTCCATGCGCAGGAGGTTGTATCCGACGTCGTTGTCCTTGCCCACCACGTTGGTCCAGCGGTGGTGCAGGTCATTGTGGGTGTGCTGCCAGGAGCGCGAGGGGGTGACGAAGTCCCATTCCCAGGTGGTGGAGTGGATGTCCGGATCACGCATCCAGTCCCACTGGCCGTGCAGGATGTTGTGGCCCAGTTCCATGTTTTCCAGGATCTTGGCCAGGCTCAGGAGGGTGGTGCCGGTGACCCAGGCAGCCTTGTTCTTGCTGACCAGCAGGGCGGCACGGCCGGAAATCTCAAGCCCGCGCTGGATCTTGATCATTCGGCGGATGTAGGCCGCATCCTCGGCGCCGCGCTTGGCCAGGATCTCGTCACGGATGGCATCGAGTTCGCGTCCGAGTTCGGCTACCTGCTCGTCGCTGAGGTGGGCGGCGGCCGGCGGACGCACCGTGGGGCTGCCGGATTCGGCAAGCTTTCCTGGGCGCGTTCTCGCACTTCCGGACTGAGTGGCCTTGCTGGGTGATATTACAGACATACCGTGGTGCTCCTCAGATTTCGAGGTTGACGGGTCCGGCGGCTGCCGAGACACACGTTTGGATCAGTTGACCGGGTTCGCCGTGGACTTCCCCTGTGCGGAGGTCCCTGACTTGTCCGGCCAGGAGTGGCGTAAGGCAACTGTGGCAGATACCCATCCTGCAGCCGCTGGGCATGAGCAGCCCGGCGTCCTCGCCGACGTCCAGAATGGGCGTGTCGCCGTCGGCCTGGACCTCACGGTCGGACGTTTCAAAGGTGACCAGGCCGCCGTCATGCCCGACGCCGGCCTCGAACGTGGTGTTGAAGCGTTCGATCATGAGGTTGCCGGCGCCGCCGGCCACGGCGATCTCCGTACCCGGCGCTGCCGTTGTGAGCGCGGCACGCTTCCACAGCGCCTCCGCGTCGTCCAGGAAGCTGTCCGGGCCGCAGGCGTAGGCCGCGCGTTCCTTCCAGTCCGGGCAGATCTCGTCCAACTGGGTGGTGTTGGTGAGGTCCATCCGGCCCTGCTCACCGGTGAACCAGTGGGCGAGCCGGAAGTTGGGGAACTGGTCGGCAAGCTCGGCGAGTTCCTCGCGGAAGAGGCTGTCACCTGGCGTGCGGGCTGAGTGGACCAGCACGACGTCGGCATCGGGACGCCGCGGAACAAGGGTGCGGATCATGGACATCACCGGGGTGATGCCGCTGCCCGCCGTCACCATCAGCAGCGGCCGGGGGTGCTCGGGAAGTACGAAATCACCCTGCGGGGGTGCGAGGAAGAGGACATCGCCGGGTTTAGTGGTGCGCACCAGCGTGCCGGAGACAGCTCCGACGTCGGTGACTGTGATGGCCGGGTCCTTACCGGCCGGAGTACTCAAGGAGTAGGACCGCCAGTGGCGGACGCCGTCGAGTTCGACGCCGATGCGCGCCCACTGCCCTGCCAGGTGGGCATGCCAGCCGCGGCCGGGGCGGAAGAAGATAGTGGCCGATTGCGCCGTTTCCTGCACCACGCGCGTTACCACGCCGCGGAGCTGCCGCGCCGAGTAGACCGGGTTGAACAGGGCGAGGATATCCTCCGGCGCCAAGGGCGTCGTGAGTACAGAGGCCGCCTGGGCCAGCTGTCGTAGCCGGATCATGCGATTAAGCCTAGAGCGGCGCGAGCCATAGTTCTCTCTCTCCGTCATATGACCGTTCCGCAGTCACTCTGTAAATGGGCGCTAAGCCCCCAAGCCGCACTTAAAGAGTAACGCTTGCGGTACCCGGATCATTCCTCCACATTTCAGTAAGCATGCTGAGTATATCGCTGGTGCATGCCTGGGCGCACAATTTTTCGTTCATGACCGAACACGTTACGGCTGGTCAAGGGCGGGACTGGCTCCAGCCGAGGGCGGGGGCCACGTGGTGGACTACGGTGCCGAGGAGCTTTGCATTGAATTCAACACCGAGCTGGTTGGGCACGGTCAGAAGCAGGGTGTCCGCGGCCTGGACAGCAGTATCGGCGGCGAGTTGCCCGGCCAGCTGGTCCGGCTCACCGACGTAGCTCTTGCCAAACCTGGCTGTCAGCCCGTCGATGATGCCCACCTGGTCCCTGCTGTCACGCAGGGCGCTGCCGGCAAAATAGCGGCTGTCCTCGGCATCCACGATGGGAAGTACGCTGCGGCTGACCGAAACCCGGGGTACGTGGGCATGCCCGGCAGCGGACCAGGCGTCCCGGAACAACTGGATCTGCTCCGCCTGCAGTTCATGGAACGGCACTCCGGTGTCCTCGGTCAGCAGTGTGGAACTCATCAGGTTCATGCCCAGTTCAGCAGCCCAGACCGCCGTTTTGCGGGTCCCGGCTCCCCACCAGATCCGGTCGGCAAGGCCGGGTGACTGGGGCTGTACGGGCAGGAGCCCGGTGGCGCCGCCGGCATACCGCGGATCGGCTTCAGCAACCCCGGCCCCGCTGATCGCCTTCCGGAAGAGGGCAGTGTGCCTGCGGGCCATATCGGCGTCGGTCTCTCCCGGCTGGGGAACGTATCCGAACGCTGCCGCGCCCTGCCGGGCGGGCTCGGGTGATCCGCGGCTGATGCCCAGCTGCAGCCTGCCGCCGCTGATCAGGTCAGCTGCTGCGGCTTCTTCAGCCATGTACAGGGGGTTTTCGTACCTCATGTCGATGACGCCGGTGCCGATTTCGATCCGGCTGGTGCGGGCAGCAATGGCGGAGAGCAGCGGGAACGGGGAGGCCTGCTGGCGGGCGAAGTGGTGGACGCGGAAAAACGCCCCATCCACCCCCAGTTCCTCAGCCGCCACCGCAAGCTCGATGCCCTGCAGCAGTGCTTCGCCGGCGGTCCTGGTGCGGGAGCCCTGGCCGGGGCCCCAATGGCCGAATGAAAGGAATCCGATGCGCTCCATACCTGCCCCAACCTTTGTGGCGCTGCCCGCATTCCCGGCTGGCATGATGGCTGCGTGGCTACTCCTGTTGAAACACTGACCATCGGCAAAATCGTCCTGCTGTTCGCGCTGGCGGCAGCGGCGGAAATAGGTGGTGCCTGGCTGGTGTGGCAGTCCGTGCGCGAAGGCAAGGACTGGTGGTGGGCCGGGCTGGGTGTCATTGCCCTGGGCGCTTACGGCTTCGTTGCCACGCTCCAGCCCGACGCGCACTTCGGCCGGATCCTGGCAGCCTATGGTGGCGTGTTTGTGGCAGGTTCGCTGGCCTGGGGCATGATCTTCGACGGTTTCCGCCCCGACCGCTGGGATCTGGCCGGATCCCTCATCTGCCTCCTGGGCGTGGCAGTCATCATGTTCGCCCCGCGGAGCGGCAGTTAGGAATGGAGAAGGACCTACGGAACAGGGGCAGCGCCGCTCCAACTAAACTGGCACCGTGACGAACAGCCAGCAAGCGCCCAGGGAACCCATGCCGCCGTCGCGCGGAAAACTGGCTGAGCTCCTGCTGCCGGGCGGGGAAGAGCCTGACCCGCGGTTCACCCTGGCCAACGAGCGCACATTCCTGGCCTGGATCCGAACTTCCCTTGCACTGCTGGCCGGCGGCATCGCCATTGAGGCGTTTACCGCGGACCTGTTCCTGGAGCCGGTCCGCAAAGGACTGGCCGTGGTCCTCCTGCTGCTCGGCATGCTGCTCAGCGCCGGTGCAGCGGTGCGGTGGCTCCGGGTGGAACGCAGCATGCGCAACAGGGCGCCCCTGCCGCTGCCGCTCATTGTGCCGCTGCTTGCCGGGGCAGGCGCGCTGGCCGCCGCCGTCGTCCTGGTCTTTATCCTCTGGCGCTGACGCATGGGACCTTCCCCCCGCCCTGCCGGCCCGCACAGTGATCCCGGCCTGCAGCCGGAGCGGACCACCCTGGCCTGGGGCCGGACCATGATGGCACTGGCGACGGTAAGCGCCATCTTCCTGCGCTGGCTCCCGGCGCACGGGCTTCCCATCCTGCTGCTCTTCGCCGTTTCCTCATGCGCAGCGCTGGCCATCTACCTCACCCAGCGCAGGCGCTACAGCGCCAGCTCCCGCGGCATCTCCCGGGAAAACGTCGACGCCGACATCCCCGCGGTGCTGTGGACCGCCTTCGCCGGGGTGGCCCTGGGAATCCTGGGAATCGGCGTCGTCCTTACAGGCTAGGGGCAGGCCAGCGGCATGGCGCTGGTGGCCTCCCGGCCTAAATCATGGGCAGGACAAAGCCTGCCAACAGCGCCACTGCGCCGATGCCGGTCAGGGTCCGGCCCAGAACAGAGGCCGTCCTGCCCGCTTCCTCCGGCACGGCCGTCTGCCACTGTGTGGGGCGCTTGGGGTGATAGTAGATGGGGAGGGTGTCCCCCACGGCCAGGTCCTTGATGTCATGGGGAGACATGGGGGCATGGTGCACCTGGTATTTCCGGTCGAACCAGCGGAAGCCCACGCCGGACGTGTCGGAGTAGACCACTGCTTCAGCCACGGCCCACGGGTGCACAAAGCGGCGGAGGAATCCTGTGTAGAACAGCAGGCCAAGCCCCGCGGGCAGGCACAACCAGGTCAGCATTTCCAGAATTGGACCTGCCATATCAAGCACAGTGGGCATGGACTTGATGGTACAGCGCAGGGGTGGTGCCTTCAGCGGCTGCTACGTACCCTAGGGGGACCAGACCGACCGGTCTGAAGTAAGGGGAAAACCATGAACGATCAGGATATTCTGGCGCGCATCCAGGCGCTCGTGGAGGAGGAACATTTGCTCCGCGAAGTCCCCGCCGACGGCCAGGTGCCGGACCAGGCCCGGCTCAAGCAGGTGGAGGAAAGCCTGGACCAATGCTGGGACCTGTTGCGCCAGCGCAGGGCCAAGGCCGAATCCGGAGAGAACCCCAACGATGCCGAGGCCCGTCCGGTCAGCGAGGTGGAGAGCTACAAGCAGTAGCTGAACCCCGGCAATCCCTGCCCGGTTCCGCCGCCAGGCCGCGGGACCGGGCGCGTTGTGCCGGCTGGACGCAGTCGTGGCCGAAATTTCCGGATACATTATGGATAAAACAGAGCGGGGTTCTTCCATGCGTCTTGCAGTCGCCCAAATCATCAGCAGCGCAGATCCGGCATCAAACCTGGAACTGATCCGGGACTACGCCACGCAGGCCAAGGCGGCCGGCGCCGGGCTCGTCGTCTTCCCCGAAGCCGCCATGCGCGCTTTCGGCCATTCCCTCACCGGTATCGCGGAACCGCTTGACGGCCCGTGGGCGGAGAAGGTCCGCGGCATCGCCATGGAGCTGGACATTGCAGTCGTAGCGGGGATGTTCACTCCCGGGAAGGACGGGCGGGTCCGCAACACCCTGCTGGTCACGGGCCCCGGCGTGGACACGTCCTACGACAAGGTGCACCTCTTCGACGCCTTCGGCTTCACGGAGTCGAAAACCGTGGACGCGGGAGAAAAACCCGTGACCTTCGAGGTCAACGGGACGGTCTTTGGCCTGGCCACGTGCTACGACGTCCGGTTCCCGGCTCTTTTCACGGCCAATGCCAAGGCAGGTGCGCAGGTCAATATTGTGTGTGCTTCCTGGGGCGCAGGTGAGGGCAAGGCGGAACAGTGGGACCTTCTGGTCCGGGCACGCGCACTTGACAGCACCACTTTCGTGGTGGCCTGCGGGCAGGGCGACCCCGAGACCATAGGGGCGGGACCGGCCGGATCTGCCCCCACGGGAATCGGGCACAGCGCGGTCATCTCTCCGCTGGGATCCGCCCTGGCGTCCTTGGATGGAAAACCGGGGCTGGCCGTCGTGGACATCGATCCCTCGCTGGTGGAGGAAGTGCGTACCAAGCTTCCGGTGCTGGCTAACGCCCGCCAGTTCTAAGCCCTTTTTGGTTCACGCCTCCCTCTTTTTATCCGGCAGAGCGCAGGAAGCTGTGGAGGGCTTGCACCCAGTCTTCAAACGAATCCAGGTGCGCATCGTGTGACGCGCCGGGCAGATCCATCCTGCGGACGTTGTGTCCACGCCTCACGAACTCGTCCTTCAGCTCCGGCTGGAACATCCCCTCTCCGGCAAAGACGGCCAGCACGGGGATCCGCAGGGATTCCCACTCAGCCCACCGGGCTTTGGCCAGGCCAGCGGCTGCCGCAATCGGCCTGGGCCTGGTGGCCGGCGCCGCGTGTGCCGTCTTCGTGGACCTCAAGTACCGCTTTGGACTGGATGACTCCCTGGACGTACTGGGCGTCCACCTGGGAGCCGGCCTCATCGGGACCCTGGCACTGGGATTCATCGCCCTCCCCGAGGATGGCCAGGGCGGCGGGCTTTTCTACGGCGGCGGGGTGCAGCAGCTCATCGCCCAGACCGCGGCGGTGGTCATCACCCTGTTGCTGTCCGGCCTCGGGACTCTAGTATCGGACGGAACATCAACAGGACCATCGGGTTCCGGGTCAGCCACGAGGCTGAGACGGCCGGCGTGGACCTGTCCGAGCATGCTGAGAGCGCCTATTCCTTCGGTGAAACAGGAACAGGATTTAGCCCCTCCCGTCCGGTTGTTGTCCCTGTCCCGGCTCCCGTTGTTCCCGCCACTGCTGCCCCTGCCACCGCCAAGGAACCCGCCACCACCGCCGCTGCCACCGCCAAGGATCCGGCTGCACCGCATGCCAAGGAAGACTCCTGCGCATAGCGTGCTGCGCTGACGGGTTTCAAAAACCTAGTCCGCCAGGATTTTGTACAGGGCACGCCTGGTCTCATCCAGCTTTTCGAGGGCGGCCGCCCGCTGCTCCTCGGTGACGCCGCTGCGAAACTGGTGGATTACGCCCATCAACTTCCCGATGCTCTGGTGGAAGTCCCGGTCGGAGCTGTCCGGACCGGCGTTCCACGCGTTTTCCAACTCCTCGGCGCGCTCGGCCACGTAGGCCCTGCCGGAGTCACTGAGCGCAAACTCCGTGCCGCGGCCTTCGCTCAATGGCGTTATCAAATCCTCATCCACGAGTTGTTGGAGGGTGGGATAGATGGATCCTGGGCTGGGCCGCCAGGCGCCGCCGGTCTTTTCGGCAATGGTCTTGATCAACCCGTAACCGTTCGACGGTGATTCGGCCAGGAGCGAGAGAATGGCGGCGCGGACATCACCGCGATTGGCCCGCCTTGAGCCACGTCCGAATCCGGGACCAAAGCCGGCCCCGAACCCCGAGCCAAAACCAGGGCCAAAACCGGGCCCAAAGCCGCCTCCGCGGTGTCCGTGCGGGCCCCTGCGGCCTCTTCCCCGCTCGAACCGGCCCCTATTGAACTCCGGGCCGGGAAATTTTTGGTCAGAAAAGCCTTTCATGCCGGCATCGTCCTTTCAAAGATGATGGTTACGCAGACTCGTTCAGCGATAGTTTACGATATATCGTTAACTATCGCTTGGGTCAAGGCTAAAAGCTTGATCAAATCATGACCTTCCGGACTAGGGATCAACCGGGCAGCGGCGTATTCTCAATTCACACCTCCAATCTTGAGGGCTGATGAATGGCGAAGAAAAGGAAGCGCAGGCGCGGTTTCGGCGCCGCCCTGGGACGATTCCTGGGGTTCCTGGCCGCGAGTGTAATGTGCGGAGTTCTGGCTGCCAGCCTGGTGGTTCCGGCGGTGGCAGCAGCAGGGTTCGGAGTCAGCAGTTCCATCGGCTTCTTCGAAAAGCTGCCCGAGGAACTGACCGTGCAGCCGCCGTCGCAATCCACCAAAGTCCTGACCGCTGACGGCCAGCCCATTGCTACTTTCTATGCCGAGAACCGGGTCAGGATTCCCCTCGACCAGATGTCGCCGTACATCAAGGACGCGGTCATCGCTATCGAAGACAGCCGGTTCTACGAACACGCCGGCATTGACCCGCAGGGGATCGTGCGTGCGGTGGTGTCCAACCTGTCCAAGGGTGACAAACAGGGCGCCTCCACCATCACCCAGCAATACGTCACCAATGTGATCAACGAGGCACGGCTCTCGCAGGACCGGCCGGACGAGGTGATCCTTTCCGGACAGAAGGACGTTGGCGACAAACTGCGGGAGATGAAACTGGCCATTGCCCTGGAGAAGAAGTTCAGCAAGGAGCAGATCCTCGAGGGCTACCTGAACATCGTCTTCTTCAACAGCGACGCCTATGGTGTTGAGGCCGCTGCGCGCTACTTCTTCAGCACCACAGCCAAGGACCTCACCCTGCCGCAGGCAGCCCTGTTGGCGGGGCTCGTGAACAGCCCCACGTTCTACAACCCGGCGCTTAACCCGGACAAATCCATCGTGCGCCGCGACCAGGTGCTCGGTGAGATGCTCCGCATCGACAAGATCACCCAAGCCCAGCACGACGAGGCAGTGGCCACCCCGGTCGAACTCAAGATCAACCCTGAGCGGCAAGGCTGTGCCAACGCCACCATGGCCCCGTACTTCTGCGATTACATCTCGCACCTCATCCTCAACGACCCCGCATATGGGCCGAACGAGGCTGAACGCCAGCGCAAGCTGTACCGCGGCGGGCTCACTATCGTCACCACGCTGGACAGCAGGCTTCAGGCTGCAGCACAGACCCAGGTGGACGGTACCGCCGGGCCCAATCCCGACAGGTGGGGCGCAGCCCTGGTATCGGTGCAGCCTGGAACCGGCAAGATCCTGGCCATGGCGCAGAACACGGTGTTCCTCCCGGAGCCGGGCAAATTCGACACCCACCTGAACTTCAATGTGGATGCCAAGGACCCGCAGGGCAACAACTTGAACGGGGCCGGCGGATTCCAGACTGGATCCACCATGAAGCCGTTCACCTTTGCCCAGTGGCTGAACGAGGGCAAGCCCCTGACGGCCGAGGTGGACGCCTCACGCCGCGTGTACCCTCTGGGGTTCCCGTGGAAGTCAACCTGCGGCAAGGTGCTGGGCGCCTACAGCACCGCGCAGAACAACCCGGAACTTGGTGCTGCCGATGACCTGCAGAACGCCGAAGAAGGCTTCTACCGGAAGATGCCCATCAACTACGGCCTGTACAACTCCATCAACACCGCCACTTTCGCTTCGGCTACGCAGCTTGATTTCTGCGGGATCCAGAAGATGGTGGATGCGGTGGGACTGCACAACGGCTTGGACGGCTCCCCTATCAATATGCACCAACTGGGCAACCTGCTGGGGGCCACTAACGTGGCGCCGCTGCACATGGCAAACGCCTTTGCGACCTTCGCCAACGACGGCCGCTTCTGCACCCCCGTCGCCCTGGTGGACGTCACCGACGCCAACGGCGGGAAACTTCCCGTGCCGCCCGTGCAATGCCGGGATGCCGTGAAGCCTGAAGTTGCCCGTGGTGTGAACTCCGTGCTGCAGGATGTGATGAAGGTTGGGTCCGGCGTCTGGATCAACCCTAAGGTCCATGACAAGGTACCTGTCGCGGCAAAGACCGGCACGTCCAACAACAACGGTGCAACCTGGGTAGTGGGCCACACCACCGGGCTGGCCACGGCGTCCTTCTTCGGAGACGCACTTGAGGGCCAGAAGCGGGCCGGCCAGAACGTCACCATCAACGGAACGTTCTACCCCCGGCTGGACGGCTTCATGATTGCCGGGCCGCAGTGGGCCAACTACATGGTGAATGTCGCGCCACTCTACCCGGCCGCTCCATTCCCGGGGCCGCCCCCGTCGATGATCGGCCCAAACCCGCCCAAGCCCTAGGTTTTGAGCACCAGCGGTTCGCGGATCACCAGTTTCCTCTGCAAAGGGGGCGCGGCCAACGTGGGCAGAGGTAACGGCGGCGCGGTCCCGGGTAGCGGGGGTGGGGTGGAGTGGTAGGTGTGTCCGGTGGGGTGGAGTGGTAGGTGTGGCCGGTGGGGGTTCGGGTTTCGACCGTGTGCCGGCCGCCGGAGAGAGGTTTTGCATGCCAGCGGGGGTTTTCTTTGGTGTGGTTGCAGGCTTCGCAGAGTCCTTGGCCGTTGCCGGCGGTGGTTGGGCCGTTGTTGTGCCGGGGGATGATGTGGTCGTGGTGCCGGATCGGTGCGTCGCAGTAGGGGGTGCGGCAGGTGTCGTCCCGGATCTGGAGGAACCGGCGGAGCCCGGGCGGGAAGATCCTGGCTTTTGAGTCCATTGCGACGAGTTCGCCGGTGCCCGGGGCGGTGTAGAGCCGGCGCAGCCAGACGGACAACCTGGCATTTTCAGCTGGACCGGTTTCGGCGCCCGTTGACCCGTTCAGAACTGTTTCCCGTGCCCATTGGGCCGGGACGGTGCCGTAGCCGGGGAGCCGGGCGGGTTTGCTGTCGCCCTGGAGGAGGGTGCGGTCGGTCATGACGAGCTGGATCTCGATGCCGGTGATCCCGGCCGGGGTTCCGGTGAGGCGTTCGACCAGGGCGTCGGCCATGATCTGGCCCCTGGTGCGTTCATCGCCGGTGGAGCGGAGGGTGTCGGCGTGCCGGGTCAGGGCGGCGTGGGCGGCGACGCCCGCGCCCAGCCCAGCGGCAGGAACCCCCGCCGCAGCCTGGGCCCGGCGCTGGGACAGGTCAAAGGCCACAGCGATCTGCGCCTGCTTGGCGGCCGCGGCAGACTTCAAATCCTCAAGCTCCCGCAACTGCCCAATCATCCCCGCACCGTCAGCACAAACACGGACAGCAGACAGGCCCTCCAGGACACCCGCAACCGACGGAACAGCAGGGTTTCCCGCTGTTCCTGCCCTTGCCAGTGCCCCCACCGCTTCCATAACCAAAGTCTTCCAGCAGGGAAAACTGCCGCGAAGAACCCTATGTGGAAAACCGGGGATCACCGCAGCTCTCTGCCACAATGAACCGCGTGAAGACCCTCGAAACGGAGCGGCTGATCCTCCGGCAGTGGGAGCCGGCGGACGCCGACTTCGTGCTGGACCTCTACTCCCGGTGGGAGGTGCAGCGGTTCATCGGGAACCCGCCGCAGGTGATGACGGACCGCGCCCAGGCCGAGGAACGCATCCTCGCGTGGCGGGCTATGGATCACCCCGTCCACGCCGTGTGGGCGGTCCAGGTAAGAGCCAGCGGGGAACTCGCCGGAACGCTGCTCCTCAAGTCCATTCCTGCCTCAGGCGGTTCACTCCCCCTGCAGCCCTCCGGGGACACTGAGATCGGCTGGCATTTCCACCCCGACCACTGGGGGCACGGTTACGCGACGGAGGCTGCGGCAGCTGTCCTGGCATACGCGTTCGAGGGCGGCCTGCCGAAGGTGGTAGCCGTGACGGCCCCGGCCAACACCGCGTCACAGAACGTGTGCACCCGGATCGGGCTGGTCCACCAAGGCCAGACCGGACGCTACTACAACACGCTCTGCGAGCTTTTTGAACTGCCTGTGCACCCCTGAAACGCGGGACGACGACGGCGGGAAGCGCCGGCGTCGTCCGCTCGCCTGGTAAGGGGCCCGGCTAGCCAGCGCCGGCCTGGTCCGTCCCCTTCCAGATCCGCTGCCACCACGAGCGCGGCGGTTCAGGCTCCGGCTGTTCCTCGGCGGTTCGGGAGGCGCGGCGCTGGCGCCAGCGCTCCACCTCCTGCTCCACGTCGCGGGTCTTGGTGATGACGGGCGGGCCGCCCTGGAGCTGCCGCCGGGCGTCGACGACGCGCCGGTTGAAGTCCTGCAGGATGTCCCGGACCTGCTGCTCCATGTACTGGTCATCGATCTTGGCATCCAGTTCTGCGTCCTCGGTCCGCAACAGGATGGCCGGCGGGCCCAGACCACTGATGTTTTCCCGCTGGAGAAGGCCCTTGACCCACCAGTCGGGGTCGTACGACTCACCCAGGCCCGGAATCGGCTTGCCGGCATATTTGAGGTTGTCGAACTTCCCCTGCGCCATGGCATCCCGGACCAGGTACTCCGCCCGGGCGGCGTCGCTCACCTTGCGGCGCTTCTCGCGTTCCTTCTCGTCGAGGGCATCGAGTGCGGCTTCCTCCTCCGCGCTGATCCCGGCTCCCCGGTAGGAACGGAGCTCGGCGGCCCGCTCCAGCCGCTTCCGGATATCCCCCGGCCCACTGCTCATTCCACCCACCGCCTCACCTCGGTTTGCTGCCTCTCTTCAAGTATTTCGAAGCCTTCCGCGCCGTTCAACGCTTGCCCCCACACACCCACGGAAAGCGCTTCCCGGATATGCAATACTCGGTCCTATGCCCAACCCGGCCAATAGTTCCACTGCTGCCCTCCGCGCCATTCACCAGCCATGGGATTCGCCGCTGACCTCGCCGGCCATGAGCAACACGCTGGACCGGCACGAAAGGTTCCGCGTGACCAACCGGTACGTGGAGACGGCGGGAAGCCGCGAATTCCAGTCTCCGGCGAATTGCATTTCAGCAGGCTTCCCCGCTCGCGCTGGGAAGAGCGGCTGCGGCTGATGAAGGCCGGTGGCATCACGGTGGTGGCGTCCTACGTTTTTTGGATCCACCACGAACGCACCGAGGGCAAGGTCAGTTTCCACGGCGGCCTGGACGTTGCCACGTTCGTCCGGACGTGTGCGGAGGCAGGACTGGACGTAGTGCTGCGCATCGGTCCCTGGTGCCACGGCGAGGTCCGGAACGGCGGCTTCCCGGACTGGGTGCAGGCTGCCCCTGTCAAGCACCGCACCAATGATCCCGCCTATCTTGAACTGGTGAAGCGCTGGTTCGGTTACCTGGGGCAGGAGCTGGACGGGCTGACGGGCAGCAGCAGCAAGGTTATTGGCATCCAGCTCGAAAATGAGCTGTACAACCAACCCGGGCACATCGCCGAACTCAAGCAACTTGCGCGGGACGCCGGCCTGTCCGCGCCCATCTGGACGGCAACCGCGTGGGGCGGCGCGGAACTTCCCGGCGGCGAGGTCCTTCCCCTCTTCGGCGGTTACGGTGACGGATTCTGGGTCGATGCAGGCGCTCCATGGGACCCCACCTTCCGCGAGCACTATTTCTTCAGCCACGCCTGGGATGATCCCGGCATCGGCGCGGATCTTCGGGAGCATCTCGGAAACAACACCTGGGCACCTGCGCCACGTACGCCGTCGGCCCTGTTCCCGCCTGCCACCTGCGAGCTCGCGGGCGGCATGGCCACCGCCTACCAGCGCCGGCCGTGGCCGCGGGGGCTGGATGTGGCAGCGGTGGCGCACAACAAGATCGGCAACGGTTCAGCGTGGCAGGGCTATTACATGTTTGCCGGCGGCATGAACCCGGCTGACGGGCTGCAGGAGTCCCAGGCCACGGGCTACCCGAATGACCTGCCCCGGTTCGATTACGATTTCCATGCCCCGATCGGAGCATCAGGCCGCCTGGCGTCCAGCTTTGCAGCCCTGCGGAAACAGCACGCATTCCTGGCGGCTTTCGGCGAGCGCCTGGCGGAGATGCCGTCCACCCTGCCCGAGGTGCTGCCGGAGGGCATCGACGACACCGCTACCCTGCGCTGGGCGCTCCGCAGTGACGGATTATCAGGCTTTGTTTTCGTCACCTGGCACCAGCCGCATATCCCGCTTGGCACCTATCACGGTGCCCAGTTTGAGGTAACGCTCGACGGCGGCCCGGTCACCTTTCCCGAGGTTCCCGTCGATGTGCCGGCGGGAACCATCGCCCACTGGCCGGTGAACCTGCAGGTGGCCGGCGTGATCCTGGAGTGGGCCACTGCCTCCCCGTTGACCGTGCTCGAGCCGGCTGCGGGGACGCCGGATGCTGTGCCCACCTTGGTCCTGGCCGCCGGGTCCGGCATTCCGGTGGAGCTCCGTTTCGCCAGGGGCACCGAGGTCAGCGGGGCGGGCTGGGTACCGGGCCGCACCCAACGGCTGACCGTCAACGAACCGACAGTGCTTACAGCCCAGTCAGGGGCCGCCGTCGTCGATATCCTCGTCCTCCCCGCTGAAGACGCGGACCGGACCTGGGTCCTCGACACCAGCCACGGCCGCGATCTGGTCCTCTCCACCGGGCCGCTGTGGCTGGACGGAGCAGGCCGCCTGGCAGGAAGCGCGCAGGGGGAACCAAAGGTGAGCCGCTACATCCCGGTGGCTCGCTCCTTCAGAGCCGTGCAGACCCGGCCGGCGGAGGGTCCACTGGGTACCCGGAGCGTCCAAGTGCAGCCGGTGCGCCAGGCCCTCCCCGTTCCCGCTTCAGACGGAGAAGTTGCGAACCGGGCCTCCGCACCTGCCCCGGAGGTGATCAACGAACTGGCACAGATGTATGCCCTGGAGCTCCCTGCCAATGTCTTCGCCACTGCCCACGCGGAGCTCGGGATCCAGTGGGCCGGCGACGTGGCCCGGATCCTGGTGGACGGCCTGCCCGTGGCGGACCGGTTCTGGGACGGCTCGCCGTGGTTCCTCAATATCTCCGACTGCGGGATCCGGTCCGGCGCCGAGGTAGCCCTGCAGATCCTCCCGCTTTCCCCGCAGGCCAAGGTGGGGCTGCCCGCGGAAGCACAGCAGCGGAGGGAAACGGCGCCCGGTGACCTGCTGGTGCTGGACGCTGTGACGCTGACCTGCTGGAGCGAATGGCAGGAGAGGACGGAGCAGACCGCACCCAAGGAATAGCGCACCAAAGGAATGCGGACGGCGACGGGAGGTCCCGCCGTCGTCCACATTTCCGCTTGCTGTGCCGCGGCCCGTGCGTCAGGCGTTGGCGTGCTCGGCCAGGATTGCGTCGATCTGGCCGACGGCCTCCTTCATGCCTTCCTCCATGCCCATCTGGACCATCTGTTCCATCTGCTCTTCGCTCTCGAAGGTGGACAGGAGGGTCATCCTCGTGCGGTCGCCGACGCCCTCGAGGTTGACGGAGGCGTGGGTGGTTCCCATTGCCTCCACGGGCTCGCCGTTGTCATCGGCAAATCCGTCGTCGAAGGCGAGCCTCTTGGGGCCTTCGATCGTGCTGAAGCGCCACCAGCCACGTGCCTTTTCGCCATCAGGACCGGTCATGTAGTAGCTGGCCTTCCCGCCCGGCCGGAAGTCGAACTCTTCGAAGGTGGCCGGCCAGGTGGGCGGACCCCACCAGCGTTCCAGCTGGCGGGGGTCTTCCCAGATCTGCCAGACCCGCTGGATGTCTGCGTCGAATTCTGCGATCAGTGTGAAGCTCAGCGCTTCAAGATTCTTGGTGGAACTGATGACGGTCATTGCAGGACCTTTCCTTATCCTTCAGCCAGAATGTCCGCGATCCGGTCGACGCGCTGCCGCCAGATCGCCTCGTACTCATCGAGCAGCCGCCGGGCTTTCTGCAGCCCTTCATGATTGCCCCGCACAATCTGCTCCCTTCCGCGTTTCTCCTTGGTGACCAGGGAGGCGCGCTCCAACACCGCCACATGCTTTTGGACTGCGGCGAAACTCATGGCATAGAGGGCCGCGAGACCGGAGACCGAGTACTCGCCGACCGTCACGCGCCGGACAATGTCCCGGCGGGTGGAATCGGCGAACGCCTGGAAGAGGCGGTCAAGTTCGGTTTCGCGGAGCTGATCTACAACCATTTGGTTGTACGATATCCCCGGGTGCCAGCGGGTGTCAATGACTTTTCCCCGCTCTTTATGGTTAGCGGATAAAAGCGGGGCGCGCCGCTATCTTGAAGGCCATGAGCATTTTCCTTGTTGGTGCCGGGCCGGACTATGTGGCTTTTCCTGAAGTCTTTGACCGCTTCGCGGAGGAGGTCTCCCGGCATGTGCGGCCGGAAGGGCCGGTCCGGGTGGCCGTGGTGGTCCACGACCGGGGCGGAAACCCGGCGGCCCGCCTGCCGGAGTATGCCGAACCCTTGAACGCGCGTAATTCCTGTGACGTAGTGCCGGTGCTGCTCGGCCGGGAAGAGGCGGTGAACCCTGCAGTCTTCGACGGCGTCGACGCGGTGGTTGTGGGCGGCGGACTGACGCCTGCCTATTGGGAAGCCCTGAAGGGCGCAGCGGCCGCAATTCTCCGCCGGGTGGCGGACGGGGCTCCCTACCTGGGCTTTTCCGCCGGCGCAATGATCACCCCGGAAAGCGCACTGATCGGCGGGTACCGGGTGGACGGGAGGGAAGTGTGCGGCGAGGAGTGCTCCGAGGGTTTGGACGACGTCGCGATCCGTGACGGCCTGGGCCTGGCCCCGTTCGCGGTGGACGTCCATGCCGCGCAGACCGGGACACTGAGCCGGGCGGTAGGCGCTGTGGCGGCGGGACTGGCAGCGAGGGCAGTGGCCATTGACGAGAACACCGCCATCGTCCTGCCCGCAGCCGGCTCCGCAGACTTCCAGGTGATTGGAACAGGCAACTGCTGGGATATCCGCACACTGCCCGGCGGCCCGGAAGGCTCCTCCGCCGTCACCGTCACTGTCCTGGGTGCCACCTGATTTCCGGCGCCAGGTGACTGCCCCAGCGAGCTGACTGCGGCGCCGGCCCTAAAGGCAGTTACGCGTCGAAGTGGGTCTGGATGCCGCTGCCGGTCAGCTGTTCGATCAGCTCCCGGGCAACATCGCGCAGCTTGCGGTTGCGGTTGCTGGACACCTTCGTGAGGATTTCCATCGCTTCCGCCTGCGAGCAACGGTTCTGCGCCATGATCACGCCGCAGGCCAAATTGATGGCGGTCCGGCTTTCGAGCGCTGCTTCCAGGTCTTCCGCCCGGTTTTCGGCCGTTTTGATCCGGACGGACAGGTGGAGCGTGCTGTGGGCGGCGGCGGCGAATCCAACGGCCTTCTCGTAGACATCAGCGGTAAAGACCCGGGGCTTGGTGGCGAAGAAGTTGAGTGCGGCGCTGGCGGCGCCGCTGATCTCGAGCGGCACGCCCAGGGTGCTGTGCACATTCCGCTCGGCGAGCGCCTGGTTATACGCAGGCCAGCGGGGATCGCTGGCGACGTCGTCAATCATCACTGCTGACATCTCACGCAATGCCTTGACACAGGGCCCATCACCGATTGCCTGCTCCACGTGGTCAAGCTGCACCGCCCGTTCGCTGCTGCCGGCAGCGGTAGCGGGTCTGCGCCTCAGCTTCAGGGTGACTGCGCATTCGATCCGGTCGTTGGCGGCTTCGGAAACTGCCGCGGCAGCCAGGCCCGAGAGCCCGGAGAGGAATTCCACCACGTTCTCGGCGCCCACCAGGATCTCCTGGAGCTGAAGTACCGACTCTTTATCCGCAGAACTCGACATGGGCTCATCTTACTGTTGCTCCCGCAGCGGGGGCGGGGGAAGACGGTGGCATATGCTTGGGCATATGTCGCAGCACCTTCCCCTTGACGAGCTGAGCACCGTTATTGCTCGAATCCAGGGGCTGCTGCTCACCGAGGAAAAAGTCACAACGGCGGTGCGCCTCCTGGCCCAGGCTGCTAAGGAGTCGGTGCCCGGAACCATTGGAGCGGGCGTTTCCCTCCTGGACCCCCGCGGCCGCCGCACCAGCAGCGGCTACACGGACGGAATCGTGGAACAGGCCGACGCCGCCCAGTACGAACATGGCGAGGGCCCATGCCTCACGGCGTGGGCCGCGGAGAAGCCAGTCCTCATCGACGACCTCCTGGTTGACGGGCGGTGGCCTGCGTGGCGGCATGCCGTAAGGCAGTTGCCCATCCGTTCAGTGGTCAGCGCTCCGCTGCTCGCCAGCAAGGAAGCCATCGGCGCCCTGAAACTTTATGCCGCCGCCCCCACTCCTACGACGCGTCCAGCATGAAGTTGCTCCAACTCTTCGCTGTGCCTGCCGCAACCCTGCTCGCGCATATCCAGGCCAGCGAGGCCCCACAGAAGATGACTGAAGGACTGCAGTCATCCCTGCACAGCAGGGACATCGTTAACCGCGCTTGCGGTGTCCTGATGGAACGCCTGCATGTCCCGCACGAGGACGCGCTTCAACAGCTGATGAAGCAGGCCAGGGACAACGGCACCACCCTGCAACACGTCAGCGAATCCGTCCTGGCCCGGACGCCGGCATCCGGGAACTAGGCGCTACCCATGGGCTTCGATCCAAACGAACCGGAACAAAGGCGACGGCTCCGCGCCGCAATCAGGGCGGCCGACGTCCCAGTATCCGAGCTCTGGTTAAAGTACTTCAGCTTGTCGGGAGACGCCGGCGAGTACGAGGTGGAAGCTTACCTCCAGGGACTTCTCTCCTTGCCGCCGGTCCAGCGTGACTTGCTGGCTCTTGCGGCGAACGAACTGATCGATGGGCTCCCCCGGCCACGCGCCCCATACTCTGACGATTTTGGCTCCGGCCGCGTGGAATCCGAAAGCCGGGACGGCCACAGTGGCGGCAGCGCTGACGGGCGCAGCGCCGGGCGGGACGAATAGGACCTGCTTCCGGGCACAGCTCCTCCTGCTGTATCGGAAACCCCTGCAGGGGCGTAGTGTCGAAAGTAGGAGATTTCGGGATGACAACGGGATCCAGGGGTTGAATATACGGGCCATACTGCACCGAGAGCAGGGCCGAAAGCCAAAGGCCATAGCCTTGGCGCAATTTGGGATCGAGGCCTCATGGCCGGGAACGATGCACTCACCACCTCCGATGGATATCAGGACCTGCTGCTCGAAAGTGCCGGATTTGCTGACTTCCTCCTGGGCCTTGCCACCATTTCCGCATCGTTACTGAACGCCTGCACGGGTACCATGCTCTGCACCATCACCGTAGAGCGGGACGGTGCCCCGTCCACCGTTGCCAGCAGCAGTGAACGGGGCCGGCGGCTGGATGAAGCACAATATGCGGCCGGCGCCGGACCTTGCCTTACGGCAACCCGGCAGCAGAGGGCCGTGTTGGTTGAGGACATGGCCAATGACCAGCGGTGGGGCAAGTATCCGCAGGTCGCCCTTGATGCAGGCGTGAAATCAATGCTTGCTGTCCCCATTCCTGCCGGTTCCTCGTCCAAGGCAGCGTTGAACTGCTATGCGCAGGAGGCACACGCATTCGACCAAGACTCCATGGGCATTATTGAAGAGCACGCGGCGTCCTTGTCCCGTATCCTCCGGCTGGCCCTTCGGGTGCACGCGCCGGGAGCCTATCCGGATCACCTGCGGGATGCGTTGAAATCCCGTGCCGTGGTGGACGGGGCTGTCTCCCTCATCATGCTCCAGCACCGAGGGGGACGGGACGGTGCCCTGGAGCTGCTCCAACTGGCTGCCAAGTCCAGCAACCGCAGGATTCATGAAATAGCGAACGAAATTATGGACGGAGGCACCTTCTCCGCCGCCGGTTTGAATGGAGGGTAGGCATGAATTCGGATGGGACCGGGGGGCCGGAACAACTGGATGAGGCCGCCGAACAACGCCGGGGAGCAGCCCAACGATTCCGGGAGACTGAACTTCCGCTGGTCAAGCTGTGGACGTACTACTACGGGATCGGCGGGGACATCGACGAGGTATCCCTGGATGCATACCTCAACGAAGCCCTGGACCTGCCGGCCGCCCAGGTCGGACTCATCACCACAGCGATGATGGAAATGACGGAAGGCGATACGCAATGAAGGACCACGACAGATCTTCGGACCGGTCCCAAGCCACGGACCCCTTGGCCAACAGTGACCTGACGCTGCAGGAAATGGTCCTGCACAGCGGTGCGATAGGGGATTTCCTGGCCGAACTGGCGGTGCTGGCCGCAACCAGGATCTCCGTGCCGGGCAACGCCATCCACAGCGGCGTAACGGTCCTTCGCCGGAAGAGGCCGGAGGCGGTTGCCTCCAGTGATGAGACAGCCCACGCCCTGGACGAAATACAGAACGGGTTTGGTGATGGCCCCTGCCTCACCGCCCTGCGGAGCAAAACCACGGTGATGGTGCCCGATCTCGCCGAGGAACACCGATGGACACCATATGTCCGGGCAGCCGCGGAGAAGGGAGTTTCATCCATCCTTGCCGTTCCCCTGGATCTTGCGGGCGAGGCAGAAGCAGTCCTGAATCTCTACTCCGGGCACAGCAACGGATTTTCCCCAGAGGACATTGCCATGGTGGAAGCCTTCACTGGCCAGGCGGCAAGCTCGCTGCGGCTGGTGCTGCGCATTGCCCAGCTCAGTGAGGCCAGGAACGACTTGGCCACGGCAATGCAGTCCCGCACGGTGATTGACATGGCGGTGGGGGCCATCATGGCGGAGAACAGGTGCAACCGGGAAACCGCCTTCAAGATCCTCACCAAGGCCTCCAGCACCCGAAACGTAAAACTGCGCGAGGTGGCAGCGGCGGTGATGGCCTCCATTTCCGGAGAAAAGCACATTACTGCCCATTTCGACGCCTGAAGCCCACGCGCCCGCAAGGCCGGCTCCGGGCTTACCGGCACCCGGATTGTGAAACATGGGGTCCAGCTCACATGTGATGAGATTCACTCGCAACAATAGGCATTTTGGTTGAGGGCGCTCTTTCGGTTTGGGCACCATGGATGGATAGGGCAGGAGCACCTCCGGCCCCATCCATACCTGGTGACGCAATGAGGCCCACCGGTGTGCCCTCGGGCCGCCGACGCCGCAGTGCGCGAGCAGGCCGTTCCCCGGCTTCCACGGCCGGACCGAAACAAGGAAGCACTGAACAATGACGTTTGAAACTGCCGACTCCGTGACGCTTAAGATCTGGGACCGCTCCACCGTGCACCACACACTGGACGCGATGGTTGAGGATCTTTGCACCCGCCACAACACCACCAAGGGCAGCATCGCCGTGACCTGCAGCGGCCCGAACACCTTCACGCTCAGCCTCAACTCCGCCACTGCGTAGCAGCCCTCCTTCAGCCAGGACCGGGCAGGGCCATCACCGGTGTGCTTGGTCACATCGTCCGGGAACTGGTTGCCAACCACCCCAGCAGCATGCACCATTGAATTACGGGAATGCGCTTTCCCACTTTGCTTGTCCTCATCGACGAGGACACGGCCGGATATACCGGGCCGCTACGCCGCAAGAAATGGAAGTTGAATAATGACGTTCGATGCCACTGATTCCGTGACCCTGAAAATCTGGGACAAGGCCGCCCTGCACCACACGCTCGATTCCGCAGTCAGCGATCTCTCGGCCCGCCACAACACCACCACGTGCCGGATTGCCGTCACCTGCAGCGGCCCCAACACGTTCACCCTCAGCCTGCGCGGCGAGGACCGGGTGCTGACCAACGCCTAGGCGGCAACCCCTTCTTAACGGAAGCGGACGACGGCGGAACATCCCGCCGTCGTCCGCTTCCGTTAAGGCCGTCCACGCGCATACTTGACACGTGACGGTAAGCAAGTGGCCGGGGTTCAAAAGGCAACGCGGACCCCGCGAGGTGTGGTCCGAGTGGACAGCCGCAGATGAGTCAGGAGAGGCGGAAAGGGCAGCGATCCTTGCCGCCGAGATGCTGCAGATGGCCCCGGGTTCCTTCGACGCCTGGTTCCATGCCGGACTCCTGTCAAAAGCACTGGGCGAGTGGGGCCAAAGCATGGAACGCAATGCGCGCGCACTCGAGCTCTTTACCCCCGAGGCCGCCGAAGAGTTCGACGGCGTCAATCCGGCCGCGTGGAACCTGGGAATTGCAGCAACAGCGCTGGGTGACTGGGCAACGGCCAGGAGGGCGTGGGAAGCCTACGGCGTCCAAGGCATCGGGGGTGGGTCCGGACCCATCGATTCCGATTTCGGCGTCGTGCCAATCCGGCTTAATCCGGACCAGCCTTCCCTTCCCCATCAGGTGCCTCCGTCAGCCGGGGCCACCGAGGTGGTCTGGTGCTGGCGAAGGAGTCCGGCCCATGCCGTCATAGCGAACGTTCCGCTCCCGGAATCCAGGCACAGGTTCAAGGACGTCGTCCTGCACGATGGCGAGCCGAAGGGGTTCCGCAGGCTCGGCGCACAAGCTGTTCCCGTATTCGACCAACTCCAGCGCCTGGAGGATTCAGGCCTGCCCACGTGGGAGGCCCGGATCACGGGAGCCGCGCCGGACGACATACGGGAGCTGTCCAGCCACTTGGAACAGCGGGGACTGGGCCTGGACGACTGGTCCGGTATCCGGGTGATGTGCTCACAGTGCTCGCACGGCACTCCCGACCACGCCCACCATCACGAACCCGCACCGTCCGACGTGGCACGGCTTGGACTCGCCGGCCACGAAGGTGAGCTGAACCGGATATTGGAGGCCTGGATGGGCTCCAGGCCTGCGGTGGACCTGGATCTGACACTGCTCGGCTGATGGAGCGGGTCCTCCCTCGTTTCGCTTCCGGTAAGTAAGTAAACTGTCTGGCATCCACCGGAAGCGCCACTGAAGCATAGGGACGTGATGAGGCAGCAATCCCAGGCGCAAGCCGAACTCCACGGAGCGGAAACAGGAAAACCGGCCCGCACAACACTGGCCGTCATTCCGGCAGCCCTTGTATCGGCGTCGGGGTTCCTGCTGTTTGCGCGGCAGGACCGGCTCTCCGGGTTCCTCCTCCTGGCTGCGGCACTTGTCCTCGCAGGCTTCATCAGCAGGCGCCTGCTGATTGACCTGGCGCTTATCGGGGTGGGCTTGACAGCCATGAGCCTGGTCCCCATCACCACGGACATCAGCACCGAACATATGGCCGTGATGGGAACGGCGATGATCCTGGCCGTGGGCATGCCGTACGCCGTGTCGCGCTTCATCACCAAGGACCACGCCATCCGTTTCCCCATCAGGACCGGACAACCGTGGACCCGGGCGGAGAAGTGGTACCTGCCGGCCGTCCTGGTGATCGGCTACGCGCTGATGCCGGTCTACATGATCCGCACCGGCGTCTATAACAACTGGCCGGCCGTCAACGACGTGGACGGCATTGCCCGGCTCTTCCTGGGAACCAACGCGCTCGGCATCTGGGATGAGCTGTTCTTCATCTGCACCGCGTTCACCCTGCTCCGCCGGCACCTGCCCGACTGGCAGGCCAACCTGCTGCAGGCCGTACTCTTCACGTCGTTCCTGTGGGAGCTCGGTTTCCATGCCTGGGCGCCCTTCTTCATCTTCCCGTTTGCCCTGCTGCAGGCGCGGCTGTTCACGGTGACCAAGTCCCTCTCCTACATCGTCAGCGTCCACCTGCTGTTCGATTTCGTGCTGTTCCTGGTGCTGATCCACGCCCACAACCGTGAATGGATCAACATTTTCCTTTACTGATCCCCGTCTTCAGGAGGGTTTAGGCTGAAGCGGATCCCTCCCGCGGCTGCAAAAACATTACCGGGGCCGCCACAACCAAGGCAGGAAGCAGATGGTGCAGGAAGCAGTTGAGCGCGGCAGGCCCAAGGCCGCCACGATTTACGACGTCGCTGCGCTGGCCGGGGTGTCGCACCAGACCGTGTCCCGCTACCTGAAGGACAAAAGCGCGCTGAAGCCGAGCACCCTGGAACGGGTGGAAAAGGCGCTCTTGGCACTGAACTACAGCCCCAACCTGGCTGCCCGGTCGCTGCGGTCCCGGGAACTGTACCGCGTGGTTGTCGTGGTTCCTGAAGCGTCCTTGTACTTCCCGGCGCGGATGCTCAACGGCGCCGCGGCTGCGGCCCATGCGGCCGGCTACCGGGTGGACGTTGTGGCGATGGAGGGAACGGCTGATGCCCGCGGCCAGCAGCTGAATACCTTGCTGGCGGCCGAGGACATTGCGGGAATCCTTTCCTTTGTCCCCCAGCCGGGGTCCGCAACTGCCGGGCAGTCCGGCACTGCCGCTTTGGTGGTGGCCGGTGAATATGACAACCAGATGCGTGCCCTGGGCAGCATTGCGGACGGATCACCCGCGGCAAGCATCGTCCAGCACCTGGCGTCCCTGGGGCATCGGAACTTTTTCCATGTGGCAGGCCCCCCGGGCTGGCCGTCTGCACATAACCGCCGCAAAGTTTATGAGGATACCGTCACGGCACTGGGGTTGAATTCACTGGGCATCAGGGCCGGCGACTGGTCGGCCTCGTCCGGCTATGAGGCCGGACTCGAAGTGGCCGCCGCGAAGGACGTCACCGCTGTGGTCGTAGCGAACGACCAGATGGCCATCGGCGTCATCCGCGCCCTGCACGATCACGGAATCTCCGTACCCGGCCAGGTGAGTGTGTTCGGCTGGGACGACACGCCGGAATCGAAGTTCCACATCCCGTCCCTGTCCACCGTGCACATGGACCTTGAAGCACTGGGGGCCCGGAGCATGGCCGAGCTGATAGCCCGGATGCGCGGCGGGGAGTCCCGGGCGAAGCCCCTGGCGCTTCCGCCCATGGAACTGCTGTACCGGGAATCAACGGGGCCGGTTCGCAGCTGACATTGGTGTGAAGGCAAAGGACGACGCCGGAGGTGCCATGGGTGCGGCAGGAGACAGCGCGGGCGGTGCCGGGGGGTGCGGCAGGAGTTGCCGGTTGCGCGGCGCAGGGCCGCTGATCCCGCCCGTCCTCCGGCCGGTTCACGCGGGTCGGAGGTCCGCCTGCGGGTTTTGAAGGCGGTCAGTGAGTTGATTGACCGCCTCAGCTACGACGATGTCACCATCGATGCGGTTGCCCGGGCGTCCGGCGTCAGCAAATCCACCCTTTACCGTCATTGGCCCTCGCGCCAGGTCCTGGTGCTGGAGGCCTTCACCTACAAAACCAACCTGCTGACCCACATCGAGGACACGGGTGACGTTGGTCGGGATCTGCACTCCTACCTGGTGGCGCTGACCCGGTGCCTGGACGAAGGACAAACGGCTTCCACCGTGGCCAACCTGCTTTCGGAAGCCATCCGCAGCAGCGGGTTCGCAGGCCTGTACCGGCAGACGCTGCTGCGGGACCGCCGCGACGGCTTCCTCACGGTTCTGCGGCGGGGGCGCGAACGTGGGCAGATCCGCCAGGACGCCGACCTCGAAACGGTGGTCGATGCCTTATACGGAGCGATCTACCACCGGCTCGTGGCCAGCGGGGAGTCCATTGATGGCCCCTTCCTTCGCCATCTGAATGGACTGGCAGTCCGAAGCTGCGCCACACCCGCCTACTTCCAGAAGCTGGCCGGACAAGGATGAGACGTTGAGTGCCACTTCGTTCCACTTCCTCGCCCCTGGTATCCGGCCCGAACCATAGTTGAAGCAGCGCCGCTCCAGGCGCTGCAAGACTCAACAGAAGGATCGAAAGCCATGACCATCACCACAACTCCGGTGCGAACAAACGTCGGCACCAGGCACCCGGAGCTTTACAACACCCTCGCCGCCATGGCCCAGGCGTCGGACCAGGCGGCCCTCACCGAGGGCATCTCCCCGCTCCTGCTCGAACTTGTCAAGATCCGGGTGTCCCAGATCAACGGCTGCGCCTACTGCCTGCGGATCCACCCGGCTGACTCATTGGCCAAGGGTGAGACACCCGAACGCCTGGCCGTCCTGCCGGCATGGCGGGAAACAAGGTACTTCGACGGGCAGGAGCGCGCCGCCCTGGCACTGGCCGAATACGTCGCCGGGATCAAGGACTTCCACGGGGACGCCGGCCTGTACGAATCCACCGTCGAGCACCTCACCCCGGGACAGGTGTCAGCCCTCACCTGGGTGGCCATGTCCATCAATTCCTTCAACCGCGTTGCCATCAGCAGCGCCTACAAGGTGGCACCCGGCAGGCAGCGGTGAGCCTACGCTACCTTGGCATGCGCCCTGCAGACCGGCGTAGCGTTCGCCTGGCACCAGCTGGAAACGCGGACCGATGAACAAAGCGCCCGGTGGCAACCACAGCTTCGATATCGCCTCCCTGCCCGTGCCGGTCATCCAGGCTCCCATGGCCGGCGGACCCTGCACCCCACAGCTTGCGGCAGCCGTCAGCGACGCGGGCGGGCCGGGCTTCCTGATCCTGGCGCTGCTCAAGCCATAGGTAACGTGTTTTTGGGGAAGCCGGAACCGGCCCGTACCCTTACTTAGGATTACCTAAGAAGAAGGAACCCTACCGTGCCCTCCACCTCCCCGGCCTACCCAGACCATGCCCGCTGAGACTTTCCGCGACCCCTGGGGCATTCCGCACCTCCGCGCAGGCTCGGTACATGAGCTGGCGTTTTTGCAGGGGCAGAACGCCGCAACGGACCGGTCCTGGCAGATCGAATTGGAGCGCTGGCGGTCGGAGGGCAGGACGGCCGGGCAACTGGGGCCCGAAGGCGTGCTGTGGGACCGCTTCGCGCGGCAGGCCCGCATCAATGACACTGCCCGCTTATGCTTCGGGAACCTTGACCCGGCCACGCAGCAGTGGTGTACCGCCTACGTGGACGGCGTTAACCAGGCCCTGAGCTCCGGCCGCCGGGACGCACGGGAGTTCAGGGACACAGCCACGGCACCCGCTGCCTGGGAGCCGTGGACTCCGCTGGGCGTGTTTTTGGTCCACCACATCCTGTTCAGCACCTTTCCCAACAAGCTCTGGCGGGAGCAGGTGGCGCAGGTTCTCGGTCCGGATGCCGTGGGGCTGTTCAGCATTGAGGCGCCGGTCTGGGCCGGCAGCAACGCGTGGGCTGTTTCAGGTGGCCTGACTGCCACGGGTTCGCCCCTGGTTGCCGGCGACCCGCACCGGCTCATGGAATTGCCCGGCGTGTACCAGCAGGTGCGGCTCGCCTGTCCGGAGTTCGACGTCGTCGGGCTGGCTTTTCCCGGCGTGCCCGGCCTCCCCCACTTCGGCCATGCAGGATCAGCGGCCTGGGCCGTCACCAATGCCATGGCGGACTACCAGGACCTGTACAGCGAGCAGCTGCGGCAGGAGGACTCCGCCCTGTTGGCGATGGGACCCGACGGGTGGGAGCCGGTTGTTGCGAACCATGAGGAGGAGATCCTGGTGCGCGGCGCCGCCGCAGAGACGGTCACCGTCATCGAGACCCGGCGCGGGCCAGTCATTTCCGGAGGGGCCGACGGCGGCGCGCTGAGTCTGCGGACCCCGTCCCGGGCTGCGGGACGGCTGGGTTTCGAGGCCCTCCTGCCGCTCCTTCGGAGCCGCTCCGCCGCTGACGTCGAGTCAGCCCTGCAAGCCTGGGTGGAGCCCGTCAACTGCGTGCTGGCCGCGGATTCCAGCGGTGACGTCCGGCAATTGGTGGCAGGGAGGGTTCCCAAACGCAATCCCGGGAACCGCGTCCGCCCCGTTCCCGCGGAATCTCCGGACCAACAGTGGTCCGGAGATTGGGTGGACTTGCCAAAGTCCTCCGTGGACAGGCTGGCCGTGAACGCCAACGACCGTGATTCCGGCGGCGGAGACCTCACGGGACTCGAATTCGCCCCGGCCCACAGGGCACGCCGGATCCGGCGGCTTTTGGAGGAAGCCGGCCCCGGGCGGAACAGCGACACTGGCCTGGACAGTGACTCCAAACTCAACAGTGACGACATGCAGCGCATCCATATGGACACCCAGCTCGGATCGTGGCCGCTGCTGTGTAATGTGCTGCAAGAGCTGGAGGAACCTGCCGTCCACCTGTCTGCCGATGCCAGGGATCTGCGGGAGCGTTTGCTGGGCTGGAACGGAGTTATGGACGCCGGCAGTGGAGAAGCCGCAACCTTCGCGTCCTGGCGTTCGGAGCTGGTCCTGGCACTGGCCGGCACTCCCCTGCTGGCACCGCTCGCGGCCCCTGCCCGGCACTCTCCCCTGTTCACGCCATGGCTGAACCCCGTGGCAAGGGTGGGTTTCGCGCTCGAAACCATCCTTGCCAAAGGTGCCGCCTTCGGCATCGATGTTGCCGCAGCGGTGTGCAAGGCACTCGAGGCGGCGGCAGCGTCGCCGTCGTCCGCCACCTGGGGCGAACACCATACTGTCCTGCCGCTGCATGCGGTGGCTGACTACCCGGCAACGGGCGCCGCTTCGCTTTCCGTCCCGCCGACCGCCCTGTCCGGCGACACCGGCTGCGTGCTCTCAACGGAGAGCCTGCCGGGCGTCACCGACGCATCATTCCGTGGGCCGGTGGCCCGCTACGTATGGGACCTTTCAGACCGGGCGAAGAGCCGGTGGATCGTGCCGTTCGGTTCCTCCGGCAATCCGGACAGCAAAGACTTCGCCAGCCAGCTGCCGCTCTGGGCCGCCGGCCAACTTCTCCCTGTCGTCACCGACTGGGACCAGCTCATTAAGGAGACGCATGAACAGCGCTGACGCCGCATTCGAGGCCAGGGACGCCTTATACGAGGAAGACCTGCCGGGCCTGGGCAAGCTGCGGCTGCTTCGCCTCGCGCCGGACGGGGACGCCGACCTGGTTCACGGCTGGGTGAAGGAGGAACGCGCGCGGTTCTGGGGCATGAACGGCATGGGCCGGGACGAAGTCAGGGATATCTACCTGTTCCTGGACAGCCTGGACACGCACCACGGGTACCTGATGACGGTGGCGGGGCAGCCGGCCGGTATCTTCCAGACCTACGAACCCCGGCAGGACCCCGTGGCTGATGCCTACCCTGCACGGGCCGAAGATACCGGCATGCATCTGCTGCTCGCCCCGGCCACGCAACCGGTACCCAACTTCACGACCACCCTGCTCTCCGGCCTGGTCCGGTTCCTGCTGTCGGATCCGGCCAAGGACCGGGTGGTGGCTGAACCGGATGCCCGGAACAACAAGGCTATTGCCCGCTTCACAGGGTTTGGGTTCGAGGCCGGTCCGAAGGTGCAGCTGGCAGGGAAGGAAGCCCAGCTCGTGTTCCTGAGCAGGGAAAAGTTCGAATCACGGCCGGCCGGGTAGGGTAAGGCGCGCCCTACTCTTCGCCGGTGTCCTGGGCTTCCAGATATTTCGCCATCGCCTCGCAGGCCTGCTTCCAGCGGGCGTCCAGCGCGTGCCGGTTCAACGGCGAAAACATGCCGTCGAGGACTTTTTCCACTGCGTCGTATGCGGCGTCCTTGGCTCGTTCCTGCGCCGCCGGGGTGTAGTAGTTCATGACAGTAATTCGTTGTGGCCTTGGACTCGGATGGCGGAAACTGTTGGGATTAACCGGCTGGCCGGAGCGAAGTGATCATCCGCCTGATGTTCTGGTACTCGGTGGTGTCCATGTACTTCCGGGCCTGTTCCAGGTACGGCAGGGACTCGCCCCCTGGCGTCCTGTTGTTGTCCGGGCTGTAGAAGGCACCAAACATGGCGGCAGTGGGCGGCCACGTGAAGAAGTGGAAGATGGGGCAGGCTGAATCACCGGGGGGAGCTTCAACGGTGGTGATGCCGTAGGCCGCAGCCGGGGTATCAGCGGGGCCGGGAGTGGAGGCATCGCCGCGGGTTTCAAACACGTACCGGGGCACGTCGCCGTTCCGGGCCAGCGCCGGGAGTTCCTGCGACTCAAACTCCGAGAAGGGATACTTCTCCGTGCAGATGGACCCGGTTGCCATGTTGGTCCTCAGCGTGGCCAGCGGCCTGCCGGCCTCGTTGGTGACCTCCGCAAATGCCCCGCCGCCCTCGGGCAGTTCCCCTGCCGGGTCCTGCACGCTCCAGGCGGAAGGATAATCGAAGGCCAAGTCTCCATCCGCCGTCGTAAATGTTGTCCAGGCCGCCTTTGTGGCGGGAGGGGCAGGCGCCGTGGTCGCCGTCGTAGTGCCTGGGGCGGCAGGCGCCGGCGACGCGGCGGAAGGGCTGGGGGCCGTCGTTGCCGGCGAGGTGGCAGAGGGCGGGGCTGCCTGGGGTCCGCACCCCGCAACCGCAACACCAACCAGAACCAATGCGGGAAGCAGTCCGCGCAGTCTTCTCATCACACCCTCCCAGGGCACGAAAAACCTGACCCTCCCATTGTGGAACCGCCAAGGCTTTCCGTACCGGGACAGTCCTGATTGCCGTCGAACCGTTGCGGTGGATAACAAAACTGCTCCCGGCCTTCCACGCACGGCGGGCCGGTCCCACAAGGGAACCGGCCCGCCGCCGCTATTCCTGCGTTACAGGGTGGCGACGCCGATCACGAAGCGGTACCGGACGTCCGGGAACAGGACGCGCTCGTAGGCGTCGTTGATCATTTTCGGCAGGGTCACCTCGATCTCCGCTCCGATGCCGTGCCCTGTGCAGAAGTCCGGCATCTTGGGTTCCACGGATGCTGCTGCTTCCGGTTGCCCGAGCCTCTTGGCCAGATTCATGAGTCGATCGGCCGTCCGTGGAAGCGGGGGTGACGAATAGCATGTGGGGTAGTTTCCTGATGGGCGCGCCGTCCGGTGTGTGCAGGACAACATCCCTTGAAAGGGATTGTCATGAAAAGGATCAACCGGAGTCTGACCCTGGTCACCGCCGTGTCGTTGGTGGCCATCACCGGGTGCGCGGCTCAGGGCGGGGACTCGTCAGCCCCGCCTGCGGCCAGCTCCGCTGCCCCGTCAGCGAATGGATCAGACCAGGCCGCCGCACCGGTCATCACCATTAAGGATTTCAAGTATGAGGTTCCGGGCTCGGTGAAGCCGGGGTCAATGGTAACGGTGACGAACGCTGACAGCGCCCCACACACCGTCACTGCCAAGGACGAGGGCGGGTTCGATGTGGAAGTCCCGGGAGGCGGAACGGCGATCGTCCAGGCGCCTGATGCCCCGGGTGAGTACGAGATCATCTGCACCTTCCATCCGCAGATGACCGGGTCGCTGGTCGTGAAATGAACCACCCTGGAGTGAAAGCGCATGACCGGTCCCTGTGGGTGTTGCGTGCCGGTGTCGCGGCGGGTCTGGTGGTCAGCGCCGTGATCCATGTCCAGCTCGCCCCGGGCTACCAGCAGGCGGCCCCCGGTGGCGTCGGCCAGGGCACCTTGTTTTTGGTCCAGGCCGGAGCCGCTGCCCTGGCAGCCGTGTTCGTGCTGCTCAAAGGCTCCCGTACGGCTTTCGCCGCCGCTGCTCTGGTGGCGTTGTCATCGCTGGCCGCGGTCATCCTTTACCGGTATGTCCAGGTTCCCGCTATCGGCCCGTTGCCTTCGATGTATGAACCGGTCTGGTACACGGCCAAGGTCATCACTGCCGTCGCCGAAGCGGCCGCCGGGGCCCTGGCAGTGGCCGGGTACGCCCTGCTGCACAAGAGCCGGGCTGGATCAGGGCGGGTTGCCCGGAATCGGCAACGCGGCACCTCAGCTGCCTGACCCTTCGTCTGGTGGCGTGCAGGAAATATTGTGAACCCGGCCACATCCGCACCCATCCTTTTCCGGAGCGGGTGCGAAGTACTGTATGTCCCCTACTGGGGGCATCAACATCACACGCGCGTGTATGAGGAGACTGCTTTCCGATGAACAAGACACTCCGCTTTATGGCTGTTCCCACTCTCGCTTTGGGCGTCCTTGCCCTTTCCGGTTCCCCGGCCATGGCCGCCGACCAGTCCTACCAGACCACCCTGGGCCAGCTCAACGGCAGCTCAGCGTCTGGCACCGTCACCGTTGACGTCACGGGCAACCAGGCCCACGTTGTCCTGAATGTTTCCGGCCTGCCGGCAACGTTCATGGACGCCCCGTACCCGCACGTCCAGCACATCCACGGCGGCAAGCAGGGCACCTGCCCGGACCCGTCCGCTGACAAGGACGGTGACGGCGTCATCAACACCACCGAGGGTGACCCGGCCTACGGCCCCATCCTCACCACGCTCTCCACGAGCGGGGACACCAGCCCGGCAGCCGGTACGGACCTCAAGCTCGCCGGCCAGGGCGCTGCCTACACCGTTGACCGGACGTTCGAACTGAACGCCGAGACCAAGGCTTCCCTGGAAGCAGGCACCGCAGTAGTGGTTGTCCACGGCCTTGACCCGGCCACGTTGAGCCCTGCCGCGCAGGCGGCGAAGAGCGACATCGTTCCGAGCCTTCCGCTTGCCGCCACCTCCCCCGCCCTGTGCGGGACCTTGACGGCCGGGCAGATGAAAATGCCCGCAGGCGGCGCAGCAACCGGTATCCCCACCGAAACCGGCACCGACACCGGAGCCCTCGCCATCGGATCGGGCCTGGCCCTGATCGCCCTCGCCGGCGGAGCCTACGTCGTCCGCCGCCGCAGCACCACATCAGCAGCGTAACGACAGGCTGAACGGATCACTACAGTGACAACCAAGAACCCCGGCCACCGCAGAGGCCCCCGTGCCTTCGCGGCGGCCGGGCTTCTGCTCGCTTTGGCCCTGGGCGGGTGTGGCGCCGGCAGTACAGGAACGCCCGACGCCGGCTCATCGCCTTCTGCTTCCGCCGCACCAACCGCAGCGGCTGCCTCGCCCGCAGCCAGTCCAACAGCTGCGCCTGCGCCCCCTTCTTCAACTCCCGCGGCCCCGGCAGCGCCGCCCGCCGCGTCCACATTCCTGTCCAGGTCCGAACCGGTAACCCTCGAGATCCCGGCCATCGGCGTCCGCAGCGATCTGCTCCACCTGGGACTGGAACAGAACGGCTCCCTTCAGGTGCCCCAGGACGACGGCAACGGCGCCCCGGCCAGCTGGTACAATGGCTCCCCCACACCCGGGGAACCCGGACCCTCAGTGCTGCTGGGCCACGTCAACTCACCAAACGGGCGCGGCGGCGTTTTTGCGGACCTGCGCAAACTCACCCCCGGCGCCGAAATCAGCGTTTCCAGGGCCGACGGCAGCACCGCCGTGTTCACCGTTGACCGCGGCGCCCTCTACCCCAAAGACCAGTTCCCCACCCTCGAGGTCTACGGCAACACCGCTGGCCCCGAACTGCGGCTCATCACCTGCGACGGCTACGACGCCGCCACCGGGGAATTTGATGACAACTACGTCATCTACGCAACACTCAAAGCCTGACAAGCGGCCGCAGAAACCTGAAAGGGCAGCGGCCAGGACGGAAGAGCCATGAAAAACCGCACTCCCCTGCTGGCGTCCCTGGCACTCTCGGCCCTGCTGCTCGCCGGCTGCGCCGCTGCGGTGGGAGCCCCGGGAACGGCCGGGCCGCCGTCGTCCGCGCCAACCTCGTCACAGGGCGGCGGCCACGGCGGAGGGCATCACGACGGCGGCACCTCTTCCCCGCGCCCCAATGCCGACGGTCCCAGCGAAGCCGCAAAGATGGTCTGCGGTGACCAGCCCAAGGACCGCCTCACCGCGATCCTGGACCTAAAGCAGGCCCCGCACACCATCAACGACTGGGCGGACAGCACCTTCACCTGCACCTACCACCTGGACGAAGGGGACCTGGTCATCTCCGTCAAGGAAGCCAAGAACAAGGCCACGGCACTGACCTACTTCGATGCGATGCAGGCCCTCGCAAAGGACGCCACACCCATCGAAGGCCTCGCCAACCTCGGCTTCCCCGCCTACGAAACCGCCGACGGATCAGCAGTCTTCCAAAAGGACAGCTTCGTGCTCCAGGTAGACGCTTCAGGCCTTCCCGCGACCATCGGCCCGGACGCTGTGACCCGAAACGCCCTGGCGTACCAGCTCTCCACCACCATCCTTGCCTGCTGGATCGAACACCCCTGAGATACCGGCTCCCGCCCACCAGCGCAGCCCGCCCGCCGCAGTCCCCTTGAGAGGTCCAGCCATGAAAGCAAACACCAGAACCGGCAGCGCATTTGGACTCGCGGCAGCAGCAGTGGTGCTGGTCCTGTCCGGCTGCGGGAACCCTGGCACGTCCGGGTCCGGCACCACAGCGGCCCCCACCGTGACGGAACAATTCCCCTCAGCTCCTCCCGCCACCATAGAACCTGCTCCTACAGCTTCGGGTACGGGCTCAACATCTGCGGCGGCCCCAGCCGAAATACTGATCAAGGGCTTCAAATACCAGGGTGCGGAAACTGTCAGCCCCGGAGCGGAGATCACCGTCACCAATGAAGACAGCGAACCCCACACCGTCACCGCTGATACGGGTAACGCCTTCGATGTCACCATCAAAGGCGGCAGCACCGCCACGTTCACCGCCCCGACTGAGCCCGGGACCTACCCCTACCACTGCAACTTCCACGGCAACATGAAAGGCGCCCTCACGGTGAAATAACACCTTGGGGATAACCGTCACGGTTACTCTTATCCGGCACCTGCCGGGCCAAGGCACTGGCGCAGGTTGCGTAAGCCGTCCGGGATGCGGGACTTGACTGCCGGCAGACTCAGGGTCAGCATCCCGGCCACCTCCGTGTACGTCTGCCCCTCCAAATATGCCAGGGTGATCGCTTCGGACTGGGCGCGACTTAGCGTGGATAAGCTGCCGAGAATTTTCTCATTCTCCATCCTGTGCAGTATGAGCTCTTCGACAGAATTCTGGCCCAGCGCCGTTGTCTCGTGGTGGTGCCAAAACGTCAATGAAATCTTCAGCAAATGACAAAGAATACGGCAAGTTGTAACAGCGGAAGCAAGGGAAACCGGCTCTTCGCAGATGAGCATGGGTAGGGCGGTCTGAGGCTGGCGCTCGTACGTTGGCTGCGGCGTGGTGCAGGGGGAATGAGGTCAGGGCCTCTTTGAATTGGTAGCGACCAAGCAAACCAATACACAAAGAGACCCTTACATGAATAACTCTATGTCTTGTTCCGGCGGGCGCTGGTGCATGCGGGCAGATGCCTTGCTCGATGTCGAGGGCGTCCACATCAGTGCCGTCACTGCAACCGTGACGGGCTTGCTTCTGCACGTCGAGACCGGCGAGGACCTCACCGGGTGCCCTGACTGCGGCGTCGTCGCTGTGGGGCACGGCCGCCGCCAGGTCCGCCTCCATGACATTCCGTGTTTCGGCCGGCCAGTGCAGCTGCTATGGGCCAAGCGCGTCTGGCGATGCCCCGACAATGACTGTCCGCGAACGACGTTCACCGAGGAGCATCAGTTGGCCGGACCTAGGGCGAAGCTCACGGCCAGGGCCGCCAGATGGGCAACCGATGGGCTGCAGCGTTTCGATACGTCTGTCTCTGCCCTGGCCCATCAGCTCGGCGTTTCGTGGCATACAGCGTGGGACGCCATCAGGACAGAAGCCACACGGCGCATCGCTATCACCGAGCGGCTGTCCGGGGTGAACGCGCTTGGTGTTGACGAACATGTCTGGTCCCACACAGGTCCGCCGGGGTCCGGCATGGTCACCGGGATCGTGGACCACACCCGTGACGCCCACGGTCGAGTTCATGCCCGGTTGCTGGACCTCGTCCCGGGCCGGTCCGGGAAGGCCTACGCCGACTGGCTTAAAGACCGCGGCGAGGAATTCACCGCCGGCATCAAGACCGCGGCGCTGGACCCGTTCCGCGGCTACGCCAACGCCATCCGCGACGAGCTGCCCGAAGCGATCACCGTCCTGGACGCCTTCCACGTCGTGAAACTGGGATCGGCCATGGTCGACGAGGTCCGCCGCAGGGTCCAGCAGGAGACCCTGGGCCACCGGGGCCGCAAGGGAGATCCGCTCTACGGTATCCGGCGGACTCTGCAGACCGGCGCGGAACATCTGACCGAGAAGCAGGCCGCCAGGCTCGATGCGAAACTCACCGCCGGGGACCACGGCCACGAAGTCACCCTGGCCTGGCAGTGCTATCAGAAGCTACGGAACATCTACCACTCCCGCCCGGAACGCGGCAGGGGGCTCGTCAACGAGGTCATCGCATCGTTCCCGTCCTGTCCGATCCCGGAAGTCGCCCGGCTCGGCAGGACACTCAAACAATGGAAGGCCGCGATCCTGGCCTACTTCGACACCCGCGGCGCCTCCAACGGCCCCACAGAAGCAATCAACGGCGTCATCGAAACCACCCGCCGTATCGCCCGTGGGTTCCGTAATTTCCCCAACTACAGACTCAGATGCCTACTTGCCGCCGGCGGCCACCGACCCTACCGAATCAAACAGACGAACCATGCCTAAATGCGAAGACCCGGGAAACCCTGCCGTCCTCTCATAACGAGCAGGGACTAGCTCATGGCCAGTCTGCACGCCTGAATTGCACGGGTTGTCGAAGCAGCAGTGTCGAGTCGCTCATCCACTCAGCAGGTGAGCGCTGGCCCGCCTCAGGTGATTCCGGACCGGCGGGCTCCTGGAAATCCTTCCGCCCGGCTTCCCCTGTCTGTGCTTCTGGTTTTTTCATTGTTCCCCCTGGACGAGCTTGGAGAAACCCACATTAGGGACCGGCACACGATCGAGGGAAGAGCTTTTATCAAGCGACGTTACTTATTGTGCGAATCTTGAGAAAACAGGAACTTGACCGCAAGTGGCTTTGAGCCTTTACCCGTTTTAGGCCGAGCCCCGGACAGGGCAGGTTTCCGCAGTTGGACAACACCAGCACGCCGCCGCTGCTGGTTCGAGTCGGCGTGTGGAAACAAACCCGCATACATTGTCGAACAATCCTTGAATCTCATTCATGCTGAAGGGGACACCTAAACGAGACGAGATCACTATGGCGTTCATCGACCTCAACAGCGACGTCGGCGCAGTCCTTCACGATGAGGACGCCGTCGCCGCTAACATGGCCCGTCCCGCCACCGAAGGTGCGGTAGTGATGTCCGCAGCGGTCCGCCGTGAACTGGACGCTGCCGGCGTCGGCATCCGGAGCTTCGTGTGAGCCCTGGTATCCCTCGTGACGACGTCCGATGGGCCGGGCCCCGCGCCCTGCTCATCGAGGTGGAGTCGCTCGACGCCGTCCTCACCCTGCACGCCCAACTGGTGGATCACCCGCTGACCGGGCAGGTCGAGGTGATAGCAGCTGCCCGGACCATCCTGGCCGTCTTCGACTCCCGCACGAATGCCCGTGCGGCCCGCACCGCCCTCGCAACCCTGGAGGCCACGCCGTCCAAAGGCCGGCTGGTCTCCGGCGATCCAGTCCGGATTGAGGTGGTGTACGACGGCGAGGACCTGGCCGAAGTAGGCCGACTTACGGGTTTGGGCGTCGAAGGCGTGGTCGAAGCCCACAGCGGGCAGCTATGGACGGCGGCTTTTGGGGGCTTCGCGCCGGGGTTTGCCTACCTGGTGGGCGAAAACGAGGTGCTCAATGTGCCCCGCCGCACCAGCCCACGCACCGCGGTGCCCGCCGGATCGGTCGCGCTGGCCGGCAACTTCTCTGCCGTCTATCCGCGGCGATCCCCTGGCGGCTGGCAACTGATCGGCCGCACGGCCGCGCGCATGTGGGACCTCGGGCGTGAGCAGCCTGCCCTCCTCCGCCCCGGAATGACAGTGCAGTACGTGCCCGTGCGCGAGCTGATCGAGCTCAACGAACAACGCGGTGACAGTGCCGTTTCACCGGACGCCGCAGCGGGCCCGTCACTTGAAATTGTCACGCCGGGACCGCAGTCACTGATCCAGGACCTCGGGCGGCCCGGGCTCGGCGACCTCGGCGTCTCCGCGTCCGGCGCGGCCGACACCACGAGCGCCCGCCAGGCGAACCGCTTGGTCGGCAATGAGCCGGGAGACGCCGTCATCGAAACCGTCCTTGGGGGGCTGTCCGTCCGGGCCCGTGGTGAACTAACCGGCGCCCTCACAGGTGCGGCGGCGCCGGCGCTCATCGAAGGACCGCGCGGCAATCGCCCCGCCCCGATGTGCGCGCCCTTTGCCCTGCACGACGGCGAAAGCCTCCACCTCGACCTGCCCTACGCCGGACAGCGCACCTACCTCGCGGTCCGCGGCGGGATTGATGTTGACCCAGTGCTCGGCAGCCGCGCAACCGACCTGATGTCCGGCATCGGCCCCGCCATCCTCGAGCGGGGCACCATACTGCGCGTCCAGGAGGTGGAGCATGGACGGGTAGTCGGCGCCGCAGAACCTTCCACGCTGCCTCCGGCCGTCCTGCAAGGCGACGGAACAGCTGTCCTCCGGATTACCGCCGGCCCGCGCCAGGACTGGTTCGCGCCTGAATCCCGCGCAGCGCTCACAGAACAGGCCTGGACCGTCACCGCCGATTCCAACCGCATCGGCGTCCGGCTCGCAACCGGCGACGGCGGCCAGCCCCTGGAACGGGCACGGTCCGAGGAACTGCCCAGCGAAGGCGTGGTGGCAGGCTCGCTGCAGGTGCCGCCGTCGGGGCTTCCCGTCCTGTTCCTGGCCGACCATCCGGTAACCGGCGGGTACCCGGTGATCGGCGTCGTCGTACCCGAAGACCTTCCGGCCGCCGCGCAGCTTCCCCCGGGTATCGCCATCCGTTTCGTCGAGGTGGATCCTGAAACGTTCCAGCCGGCCGCTACCCAAAGATGGTGAAGGAACCAGCCATGAAGAAGGTCCTGATTGCCAACCGCGGCGAGATTGCCGTTCGAATTGTGCGCGCCTGCGCTGACTCTGGGTTGGTATCCGTGGCGGTGTACTCGGATCCCGACGCCGATGCGCTGCACGTGCGCCTCAGCGACGAGGCGTATACCCTAAGTGGTTCCGCCAGCTCTGATACCTACCTGAACACAGACAAGCTGCTCAACGTCGCTGCCCGCGCCGGCGCCGACGCAGTGCACCCAGGCTACGGCTTCCTGTCCGAGAACGCGGCTTTTGCCCAGGCGGTGCTCGACGCCGGTCTCACCTGGATCGGTCCTTCGCCAGAGGCCATCCGCAGTCTGGGGAACAAGGTCACAGCCCGCGGGATCGCAGTCCGCGCGGGCGCTCCCCTGGTTCCCGGGTCAGACGGTCCGGTGGCCGACGCCGAGGAGGTCCGCGCCTTCGCCCAGCAGTACGGCGTCCCGGTCGCCATCAAGGCCGCCTTCGGTGGTGGCGGCCGGGGGCTCAAAATTGCCTACCGCTTTGAGGACATCGACGACGCCTTCGACTCCGCGGTACGCGAGGCGACCCTTGCGTTTGGGCGGGGCGAGTGTTTTGTGGAGCGCTTCCTGGACCGCCCCCGGCATGTTGAGGCGCAGGTGCTGGCGGATATCCACGGGAACGTCGTCGTCGCCGGAACGCGCGACTGTTCGCTGCAGCGGCGCAACCAGAAGCTTGTCGAGGAGGCTCCCGCACCGTTCCTGACCGATGAGCAGCGCCACCTCATCCATGAATCGGCCCGGGCAATCTGCCGCGAGGCCGGTTACGCCGGTGCGGGCACGGTCGAATACCTCGTGGCACCCGACGGGGTCATTTCCTTCCTTGAGGTTAATACACGCCTGCAGGTCGAGCACCCGGTGACCGAGGAAACGTCCGGCCTCGACCTGGTACGCGAGCAGTTTCGCATCGCCGCCGGACTGCCCCTGTCCGTCACGGAAGACCCGGTTCCCCACGGCCACGCCATCGAGTTCCGCATCAACGCCGAAGACGCGGGCCGCGGGTTCCTGCCCTCTCCGGGGCCGGTCGACGTCTTCGAGGCACCCACCGGGGCGGGAATCCGAGTCGATACGGGTGTCCGATCCGGGTCAACCATCCCGGCCGAGTATGACTCCCTCATGGCCAAACTGATCGTGCACGGCGAGGACCGGGCGCAGGCACTGCGCCGCGCACGCATCGCCCTGGACGAACTCCGGGTCGAGGGCGTGCCCACTGTCGTCCCATTCCACCGTGCGGTCGTACGGGATTCGGACTTCACCCAGCCCGACCGGCTCCGTGTCCACACCACCTGGATCGAGTCCGAGTTCGCCGAACGCCTCGCCGTCTCGCTTGAGAGCGGGCTCACCGGTCCCGTCGCGCGACGGGAGACCCTCACCGTGGAGTTGGACGGCAAGGCCGTCCAACTCGGGCTGCCCGCCCAAGTATTCGCGGCGCTCATGAACGGCGGGAGTGCTGCCGTCATACCGGCTTCCGGCGGGGATACGGAAGCCGACCGCGCTGCAGCAGATGGCAGGATCACCGCCCCGATGGGTGGGAACCTGGTGAAATGGCTGGCCGAAGACGGCGCCCAGGTGGCCGCTAACCAGCCCGTCGCAGTGCTGGAGGCGATGAAGATGGAAACAGTCGTGTCCGCATCGTCAGCCGGCGCTTTTCGCCGGGGCAACCAAACCCCGGGCGCCGCCGTCGCACGCGGCGAGGTCCTCGGCGACGTGGTCAGTCCCGTTGGCTGGCATCGCAGGCCATGAATACAGCATTGGACGAAGCAGGGCCGGCTAAGCACGCGCACGGCGTGGATTGCGTCCGTGCTGCGGGCGCGGATCGCGGCGGGCCAGCTGATGCCGGGGTCGAAGCTGTCGGAGCAGTTGCTGTCGGCGGCGCTCGGTGTTTCGCGGAACACCCTGCGGCAGGCGTTCACCACGCTCACCGGGGATCGATTGTGACCCGGATCCCGAACCGGGAGGTTTTCGTGGCGTCCCCCGGGGTCGAAGAGGTGCGCGAGATCTACCGGATCCGAAGGACGATCGAGCCCTCAGCCGTGCTGTGGTCGGAGCCTCAGCCGAGGATCTTGACGCGCTGGAGGCTATTGGAAGACGAGCCGCATCTCGGCGAGCACCCGCTCCATCAGCTCCCGCAACGAATCGCTCCTGGTGAGAGAGTTGCTGAAGCACCTCAGCGGCGACGCCTCCTGATGCGTCAACACTGTCGGGTCATCCCTCCGTAAGGGGGACTGCGAGGATCCGGTCATCCCCGGGCCGCGGATCACCACGGCCGTCGGTGTTGTTGGTCATGAACCACAGCTGACCGTCCGGCGACAGTGCCACGTCACGGATCCGGCCGTACTCGCGCCTGTAATGCTCCGTGGACGTTGAGGGGTCAGAGACGGGTACTGACAGCAAAACCTGTCCCCGGAGGTTGGCGATGAACAGCGTCCCGCCTGCATGGGCCATTCCGCTGGGACTTGCCGCTCCGGGTTGCCATTGCTGCACGGGATCCACGAGACCTTCCCTGCCCGCAATCCCCTCCACCGTGGGCCAGCCGTAGTTGGCGCCGGGCGTGATGACGTTCAGCTCGTCCCAGGTGTTTTGCCCGAATTCGGTGGCGAAGAGGGTTCCGTCGTCAGTCCATGCCAGGCCCTGGGGATTCCGGTGCCCGTAGCTGTAGACGAAGGAGCCCGGGAAGGGGTTGTCTGCCGGGACGCCGCCGTCGGGAGTCATGCGCAGGATTTTGCCGCCGAGGGAGTCCGGGTCCTGGGCGCTGTTGCGCTGGCCCGCATCGCCGGTCGTCACGTACAGCATGCCGTCCGGCCCAAAGGCGATCCGGCCGCCGTCGTGGATGTTCGCTGCCGGGATCCGGTCAAGGAGGGTGTCGGGCTGTCCAAGGGACAGGGATCCTGGCGTGCCGGTCACGGGGAACCTCTGGACCCGGTTGCCGTCCGACGCCGTCGAATAAACGTACAGGTCACCGCCGCTGCCCACCGCGAGGCCCAGCAGGCCTGCCTCTCCCCGGTCATCCACGCCCTCAACGGTTCCGATAGGACGAGAGGAGCCATTCGGCGCGAGTTCGAGAATGCGCGCGCTGTTCCGCTCGCTGACCAGGGGAGTTCCGTCCCGGAACACTATGGACCATGGGGCGGCAAGGTCCGTTGCAACAGGCTGCGGGGTGCCGGCGATGGTGGCAGGGCCTGTCCGGGTGGGCTCACCGGCCGGGCCGGAAGTGGCCGGGGCGGAAGTAACCGGAGCCGAGGACGCCGGCGCAGGGAACGTGGAAGTGGACGGTGGAGCCGGTGCCGTGCACGCTGCGAGCAGGGTGCACGTGCCGGCGGCAACCGCTGTTTGAATCCAACGGCGCATGCGCTTCTCCATCACCCACTTCCTCAATGGAGGCTTTCCCGGACGGATCATCATCGCCTTGCCTTCCCCCAACGGGTAATGAGCTAGGAAGCGGAATCCCCGTCATGTTTCCCCGGCCGGTAGCCGGCAAGTTCGGCGCGGATGTCGCCTTCTTCGTGCCCGCCCTTCTTTTTGCCGATCGGCAGCGCTTTGAGCAGCGGGCCCACGATAGCCATGATGAGGAGGCCCCAGGCGAGTCCGAGGATGGCCGAGCACAGGGTGTTCACCAGCCAGGCCAGGAGGCCGCCCACCACTGCGATCCCGGCGAAGGGTTTCTCGAGGACATGGACCAGGTCATAGGGCGCGTGCCAGCCGAGGTCGTATGCTCCCTGCAGCATGATGTGGCCGCCAACCCACAGCATGGCGATGGTCCCGATAAAGGTGATCCCGGCCAGGACGGCGGGCATCCCCTTGACGAGCAGTTCGCCGAAGCGCTGGGAGCGCGCGGAGTTCTTGGTGGTCAGGTGCAGGCCGATGTCGTCCATCTTGACGATGAGTGCGACGGCGCCATACACGGCCACCGTGATCACGAGAGCCACCACGACCAGGATGACAGCCCGGGACCAGATGGAATCGCCGGCCACCTCGTTCATCGAGATGACCATGATCTCGCAGGACAGGATGAAGTCGGTGGTGATGGCGCCCTTGATGACCTTGGCCTCCGCCTCCGGACCCCGCTCGACCGCCGGCGCCTTTTCCTCCGCGTGGTGGCCGCGGAGCTTGTGCCAGACCTTCTCGGCGCCCTCGTAGCAGAGGTAGGTGCCGCCCAGCATGAGGATGAACGGGATGACCCCCGGGATGAAGGCGCTGATGAGCAGCAGTGCCGGGAGGATGATCAACAGCTTGTTCCGCAGCGAGCCCCAGAAGATCTTCTTGATCATCGGCAGTTCGCGGGACGGGTCCGCGCCGGACATGTACTGCGGGGTAACGGCGGCGTCGTCGATCACCACGCCGGCGGCCTTTGCGCCCGCCTTGGCGGCGCCGGCAGCGACGTCGTCCACCGAAGCGGCCGCTATGCGGGCCAGGGCTGCGACGTCGTCCAGCAGGGCGACGAGACCGCCGCTCACAGACCGCTCCCGCGCTGCTCGGGGACGGACTGCTGGGCGTGGAAGCCTCGGTTGAGGCGCGTAATCGGCATGCTCAGATTATACGGTGGCGGGTGGAACTACTGACTGACTCCCTGCTCCTGGGCGGGCTGGCGGTTCCTGCGAAGGTCGGTATCCAGGCTGTTCAGGCAGTAATCCTTGAACCAGTGCCGGATCCGCCGCGGGAGCCTGGGGTAGGCCACGGCCAGGATCCGCATGGTGCGGTCGAAACGGCGCTCGTGGCGGTCGCTCCACGGGAGGCCAAAGTCCTTCCGGAGCTGATCGGGAAGGAGGCCGGCGGTGAGGAACCGGGCGGACGGCATGATGGCGCGGTACCAGATCGCCGTGTGCTTTGGGAACAACAGGCCGCGGCCCACGCGCACCCCGGCGCCTTCCGCCCGCAGGTTGGAGATGCGCTTGTTCCAGTAGCGCCTGAACGCTGCCCGGTCCGCCGGCCACATGTCCGCCGGGAGCTGCAGGGCGGTCCCGAGCCTGGCGTAGTCGCGGTACATGGTGTCAGCGGACTCGTCGTCGAGCGGGCCGTAGATTTTCTCGATGATGGTTAGGGCCGTGTCGTAGAGCGTTGCTGTCACCCACAGCTGCAGTTCGGGGTTGTAGGCGTTGTACCCCTTGGAGGTCCCGTTGTCGTCCCGGTGGACTGGGCCATGCGCCCGGTTCACCCGACGCTGGACCTCTTTGACCTGTTCGTCCGTCCCGTAGGTTACGGCGTACACGTAAGTGAGGGTGCCCTTCAGCCTGTTGACCGGACGGCCTACGAACGTGCTGTGCTCCGCGACGCCGTGGCCCACTGCGGGGTCGGCAAGCTGCAGCAGAATGGCCCGTCCCGCCCCTGCCAGCAGGATGCCTTCCGCACCAAAGTCGCCCATTCCTCGTGCCATCTCAACAGGGTACCGGAGGTGCCAAAGAACGGACGACGGCGGCGGCCCCGTCAGTCCGCTGCTTAACACGCAGCCGGCCGCGCCTGCCCATCAGGGAGGCGCGGCCGGCTGGTCGCTATCCGGCCTTGTGTACTTCGAGGTCTTCCAGTGACTTGCCCTTCGTGTCGGAGGACAGGAAGGTAGCCACCGCCGCCACGACGCAAATCCCGAACGTGATCAGCCCGATCACCACCGGAACGTTTGCAGACCCTGGAGGAGCTACCGCTGTGAAGATGCTCGGGAAGAATGACGCGATCATGAGGCCGACGTTCTGCGACACCGCGAATCCGGTCACACGGATCCGCATGGGGAACTGCTCCTGGAAGAACGTGGCAAAGGTTGCGTTCCACATCTGGAAGAAGATTCCCTGCACGATCACGACAAAGACAAAGACCAGGAACAGGCTCTTCTGGTCGATGGCCCACAAGTAGCCCCCGGACATGAGGCCGCCGCCGATTCCGCCGGCCACCATCAGCGTTCGCCGGCCAATCCGGTCGGACAGGGCGCCGAACACCGGGATCGTCGCTACTGCAGCCAGGTTCGCCACGAGGGTTACCCACAGGAACTCGCTGCTGGAGAAGCCGATGCCGTAGCCCTCCTGGGTTGCATAGGAGACGCCAAAAATGAGGGTGGCCATGCCCACCACATTGGTGAACGTCATGATGACGCAAAGGATCATGACGCGCGGGTGCGTGCGCAGGAGGTCGAGGATCGGGAACCGGCGCTTCGCTGTACCGGTTTCCGACTGTGCCAGGTAGGCCGGCGGCTCCTGGACCCGACGGCGGATGATGTATCCGGCAAGGATCACGAAGGCGCTGAGCAGGAACGGAACGCGCCAACCCCAGCTCTGGAATTGGTCGGCGGGGAGAAGGGCCGCCAGCGGAAGCAGGACGCCGGTGGCCAGGATGGATCCCACCTGCGTGCCCTGAAGGCTGAAGCTTGCGAAGAAGCCGCGCCGGGCGTCAGGTGAGTGCTCCACGATCATGGCGCTGGCGCCGCCGAGTTCGCCTGCCACCGCAAACCCCTGGATGAGGCGGAGGATCACCAGAAGGACGGGGGCGAGGATACCGACCTGCCCGTATGTGGGCAGGAGCCCTACGGCGAAAGTTGCAAAGCCCATAAGCAGCATCGCCAGGACAAGCACGTTCTTGCGCCCGTGCCTGTCACCGTATGCACCCAGGACAATAGCGCCGACGGGACGGGAGACGTAACCCACCGCATACGTCGCCAGCGACGCGATGATCGCGACTGTGGGGTTTTCGGACGGGAAGAAGATGGCGGGGAAGACGAGCGTCGCGGCCAGGCCGTACAAGGCGAAGTCGTAGTACTCGAGCGCGCCGCCGATCCAGCCGCTCATGGCGGCTTTCTTCGGATCCCTGCCTCCGATGCCTGCTTTGAGGCCGGGTTGGGCATTCCCGGTAGTCGTAATGCTCATGGGCTGATTCCTTCGTCGTCGTTGGCAAGGAGTGGAGGTGTCCCGTTCCGGATCGTCATATTGACTGCGGCCCGCCGGCGGAGCTGCCTGGCTACGTCGCGGGAAAGGACACACACCGCCCTTTGAATCGTTTCATAAAAGTATAGACAGTGCCGTCCATCACGTCAAAGCCTCCGGAAGCCCAACCCGCGGCCATCCGGAACATCACGGGAGTTCGGGCCGAAGTTCCCTAGACTGGCCACTGGGGACTAAGCCACGGACTAGAGCAGAGGAGCAAATGATGGGCGGAGTAGTCGTTGTAGGAGTGGACGGCAGCGAGTCGGCAAGGAAGGCGGCGGAAACCGCACGGGGCCTCGCGGAATCCCTGGGAGCTTCGCTTCACGTTGTGACCGCCTTCGAAACCGAGCGCGCCGAGACTTACGGTGTCGGATCGGACCAGGTGAGGATCTCGAATGCCGACAGCGCCGAGATTGTCGCGAAGTTGCTGGCCAATTCATCGGGACAGGGACTGGAAATAACCCACTCGGCCGCCCGCGGCAAACCAGCTGATGCCCTGATCAAGGAAGCCATGCGCCTGGATGCCCGGCTGATCGTGGTGGGCAACCGCAGGATGCGCGGCATCGGCCGGCTCCTCGGCAGCGTCGCCAACAGCGTGGCGCACAACGCCCCTTGCGATGTGTACATCGCCAACACGTACGACGACTAGCAGCTAAGCCAGCGAGCGGCCGGCGCCGGGACCTCCCGCCGTCGGCCGCTCGTCTTTTAAGCCCTGGGACGTGACGCGGGCCTGCGGCCCGTCCAGAGGCAGAGGCGCGGGCCACCTGGATCATTGGTATTACTCCGGGGAGCCATGCGCCCAACACGGCCAGCGCACTAACCCAGGTTGTTCCCTGCCGTTTCGGACCCGCACCTCGTACCGCTTGAATACTATGCAGGCATCCTCTTTGACACCCTTTTATCCGCCAGTATTTGTGACTTGTACTGTACGGAAAGCATTGCTGTTCCTTATCGCCGGGACGCTGGATACTGAGACGCAGACCACTTTTCCCCGAAAGGCCGGCATGTTCCGCATCTACTTCCCAGCAATGCTCCTGCTTGTAGTGGCCGGCATTGCGCTCGCTGCCTCCGCCACCGCCATGCCCGGCCTGGCAGCCGGGCTGGCCTTGCTCACGGTGGGCGCGGGCGGAGTTTCGGCTGGACTTGTGACACGCAATTCCAAGCGGCCGGCGCGCCATAGGCGCCTGACCGCCCGGCAGATCGAAGCAGCAGTCATGAAGAAACGAATCCCCCGCCCTGCAGCAGGAGCTTCCATTGACAACCTTTAGCCCCGCCCAGGACACCTGTGAAGACGGCTGCCACTTCTGCGAGGGGCCGGAAACGGACTAGCGGCGGAATCCAATCTCACGAGGCCAGCCGCTCGCCTGCCTTGCGCCCAGGGCGGGCAGGTCCGGCACCGCGTTCAGGCTGGTGGATTTCGGCCCACACCGCGTCCAGGGAGAGCCCGAGGACGTCGGCGAGCGCAGCGATGGTGGGGAAGGCGGGGGTCGCCACGCGGCCCGTCTCGATCTTGCGAAGGGTTTCCGGCGAGACACGCGCATCCAGGGCGACGTCGAGCATGGAGCGTCCTCCCCTGGCGCGGCGCAGCAGGGCGCCAAGACGCTGCCCGCGCTCGACTTCTTCGGGTGTAAGCGGCAATCTGACCATAAGTCCGATCTTACCGGGATAATATGGCCGGTATAGTTATTGGATGCTTGAGGAGGGAGCCGCATGATCGAGATCCTGAACCCCACCGAGCTTGCCCGGGCAAAGGAAACAGGCGCCCTGGTGGGTAACATCCTGCAGAGCCTGAAAAACCGCACCGCAGTAGGCACGAACCTCCTGGACATCGACCAGTGGGCCCAGGCCATGATCGCCGAGGCCGGAGCGGAGTCCTGCTACGTGGATTACGAGCCGTCGTTCGGGCGGGGGCCGTTCGGCCATTACATCTGCACGTCGGTCAACGACGGCGTGCTCCACGGACTCCCCCACGATTACGCGCTGGCTGACGGCGACCTGCTGACGCTGGACATCGCCGTCTCCCTTGGCGGAGTCGCTGCGGACTCTGCGATCAGCTTCATTGTTGGCGAGTCAAAACCCCAGGAAAGCGTCGCGATGATCAGCGCGACCGAACGTGCCTTGAAGGCAGGGATCGCCGCTGCCGGACCAGGGGCCCGGATCGGCGACATCTCCCATGCAATCGGCTCGGTCCTCAGCGAGGCGGGCTACCCGGTCAACACGCAGTTCGGCGGGCACGGCATCGGGTCGACCATGCACCAGGACCCGCACATTCCGAACACCGGGCGGCCGGGCCGGGGATACAAACTGCGCCCGGGGCTGCTGCTTGCACTGGAGCCGTGGGTCATGGCCGACACCGCCGAACTCATTACCGACGCGGACGGGTGGACGCTCCGCAGCGCGACAGGCTGCCGGACAGCACACAGTGAGCACACGATCGCCATCACCAAGGACGGCGCAGAAATCCTCACCCTGCCGACGCAGCCGCACCCCTAAGGCTCAGGTGGACACGTCCCGCTCGATTTCCTCAGCGAGTTCATCCACCTCTTCAGGACGCATGTCGATGCCCTCCTCCTCGAAACGTTCCTCGAGAACATGGCTTACATCGTCCTGGACATGGCCCAGGCGGATCTCGTCGCGGATCTCTTCCGCGATGCTTTCGGGAGTCTCAGTGTGGGAGGCCCCTTCTACGCTGTCGTCGAAGGGGACATCTGGGGTTTCATCTGACTCAGTCATACCCCATCGTCGCGGTGGTTCGCCGAACGGGTCAATAACCCGAGGCAAAACGGACGACGGCGGGACCTCCCGCCGTCGTCCGTTTGCCTATTTCCCTGGTTCAGCACGGCTCCTGGTTCAGCACGGCTCCTGGTTCAGCACGGCTCCTGGTTCAGCACGGCTCCTAGTTCAGCACGCCGTCCCGCACCAGGGCCGGCTCGAACTTTGCGCCGGCACCCGGGAAGGCGGGCACCTCGATCCGGGCGTGGGTGTGGATTTCGCTGACGGTTGCCTTGGTGTGTTCGGCGATCTTGTCCATGGTGGTCACCCACATGCCGTCCATGGCCTTTACCCGCTCGATCAGCTGCTCCAGGGCTACCGCCTTGGACGGCCGGCCGGAGATGAACGGGTGGTTGGTCAGGACGAAGCAGCTGCCCTGGGAGTGGTGTGCCTCGGCTTCGAGCGTCCACATCTCCAGCACCTTGGCCGGGCTTTCGATGACGCCGCTGCCCGTCACGCCGGGGTAGAACGCGTACTGCTCCCAGTCGTCCAGGGCCCAGTCCACGGGAATCTCCACGATGTCCCGTGGATCATTGTGGGCGACGGCAAAGCGGTAGGGGGCGTCGCCGTCGAGCAGGCTCGAATCGTAGAGGAACCCGCGGTCTGCCAGCAGGCCGGGCGAGTGCCAGTTCAGCTCCCACCACGGGGCGCGGTAGCCGACGGGGCGGATACCGGCCACCTTTGCCAGTGCCTCCAGGCCGCGGTCGATGTAGCCGGCCTCGGTGGTGGCATCGACCCCCTGCATCGGTTCGTGCAGGTAGCCGTGGTGCGCCACCTCATGCCCGCCGTCCACGATCCGCCGCACCACGTCCGGGTAGGATTCCGCAGTGAATCCAGGGATGAAGAAGGTGGCCAGAATGTCCTGCCGCTCCAGGATCTTCAGGAGCCGCGGCACCGCGACTTTGGGTCCGTAGGACTGGTGGCTCATCAGCGACATCCGGCGGGTGCTGGCGGGATCGTGGGCAATGGTGCAGGACTCGGCGTCCACATCGAAGGTGAAGGACGCGGCGGCTTTGACGCCGTCGGGCCAGGTGATCGGGTGCAGGAGGTCCGCGATGGCGGGCTGGTTCACGATAGATCCTTTCGGCGGGCGCAGGGCACCCGCCCGGGATAGCAGTGGTGTGTAAGTGAAGGGGCCGGTCAGGGGACCGGGATCACGGTGGTGCTGCCGGCGCTCTCGGGCTTGGGAACAACGGTATTCTTCAGGCCGAGGTACCGGACGTGGGCCCGTGGGCCGAGGACTGCGTAGACGCCGGCGCTGGTCAGGCCGCCTGCGAGCCAGGACAGGTCCCAGCCGCCCAGGGCCACGGCGATGGGGCCCTGCATGGCGGGGACGAGGCCGTACATAAACAGCCAGGTGGCGAAGATGCCGGCCAGGAGGGAGGTGACGCCCGCCCAGTTGATGCCGGGGAGCCGGTGCGTTCCGACGTCGTCGAACAGCCGCTCGGGATCGCCCGGCCAGCGCTTCTCCAGCCAGAAGTAGTGCACCAGCATGACCCCGCCCCAGGCGGCAACCCAGGCCACCAGGCCGATGAGCCAGGCATCCAGGACCGCCGCGAAGTCCTCCTGGAAGATGAAGAAGACGACGGCGATGAGCGAGAAGACGCCGACGAACAGGTTCAGCTTGCGGCGGCTGATGGAGATGTCCAGGGCCTGCGTGGCCACCGAGAAGGTGTAGATGTTCAGGATGTTGGTGGCGATGGGTCCGTGGAGCACCATGAGGAGCACCGGCAGCGCCAGGACGCCGAAGTTCTGCACAATGAGCTTGCCGGGATCCACCTCGCCGCTGTTCGTGGCCAGGCTGGCGCCCAGCACTCCGAGCCAGACCACGGGGATGAACTGCCCCAGGACGGAGGCGAGGTAGACCTTGCGCTTGGGCACTTCGGTGCTGACAAAACGGGAGTAGTCGGCGGCGTAGGTGAACCAGGTGATGCCCCAGCCGATGCCGATGGCTGTCATGACGGCGCTCATTGCGGCGATGCGCTCGGAGCCTTCCAGGATGTTGCCGGCGGGGCCGGCGTAGGTCCAGTTGATCTCCATGCCGAACCAGGCGACGGCGGACATGACGGCCAGGATGATGATGGTGGGCGGCACCGTCCACTTTTCAAAGGCGGCGATGGCTTTGTAGCCGAACCAGGCGATGGCAACCTGGGCTGCCATGATGGCCGTGGCCACGCCGATCTTCCAGGCATAGTTCTGCGCTTCCGGGTCCACCCAGCCGAGGGTTCCGAAGAGCGCCATCACCAGGTCCAGGATGATCCAGGTGTTGACCGCGCACCAGCCGATGACCAGGAGCGCCTGGATGGCGGCCGGCAGGTAGTTTCCGCGCCTGCCGAACGCGGCCCGGGCCAGGACCATGCCGGTGGCGCCGGTCTTTTGGCCGAGGAGGACGAAGCAGCCGAACAGGAGCATGCCGATCAGGTTGCCAAGGACCAGGACGGTTACCGTGTCGGCGAACCCGAGTCCGAGGTGGATGCCGAGTGCACCCAGCACCCAGTTGATGGGCGCCAGGTTGGCACCCGCCCAGATCCAGAACTGGCCGGAGACCTTGCGGGTCCGCGCTGACTCGGGGATGGGCTGCAGCCAGGCTTCGTGGTCTTCAGTGCTGTGCTCTTGTACGCCCTGGTTTCCTGCGGCAGCAGCGCGCCTTTGCGTTGCTGAAGAAAGCTTTTCTTGCATGGGGAGCCTCCAATGAGGTGATTGAGTACTCCAAGGTTATGTGGCCCTGATCACAAGCAACAAGATACGATGTGCCTAGCAAATAGCTCATGTACCGTACGGAGTGTCATGTCAGTCTCCCTCGGCGATATCCTCGCCCATCCCGTCGTCGCCGCAGCGGATCCCGTGGTGCATTCACCCGGCACCTCCGGGGAGCGGCTGGTCCGCTGGGTCCACTCCAGCGAGGTGCTGGACATCGCCCCACTGCTGCGCGGCGGCGAGCTGCTGCTCTGCGGCGGTATCACGCTGGCGTCCGCAACGCCGGAGAAGCGCGCCGCCTACGTCCGTGAGCTGGCCCAGCGCGGCATCGCTGCCCTGGCTGTCGAGACCGGCGGCGTCCTGCCGGAGATCCCGCAGGCCATGCTGGAGGCGGCGGAGGAGCACGGCCTGACCGTGGTGGAACTGCGCAAGGTGGTGCCGTTCGTCGGCGTCATGCAGGCCATCAACTCCATCCTGGTCAGCGAATCCGTGGGCCACCTCCAGCAGGCCGACGCCGCCACCCGCGCGATGGCGGCCGAGCTGGCGCACGGTGCGTCGCTGGACCAGATCCTCGGCGTCCTGGCGGGCATCATCAGCTCGGCGGTGAAGCTTATCTCCCCCTGGGGCGTCTCCCTTGGCAGCGGGGTGCCGGCTGACTGGCAGGGAAACGACGACGGCGGGAGCAGCCCGGGAGGAAAGGATGGCCTTCCCGAGGTGGCCCGGGGAACGGTGCTCAGCGTGGACATTCCCGTGCGCGGCGTGCTCATGGGCCGGCTTGAGGTGGAGATTCCCGACGGGGTGGATGCGGGCCTGGCGCGCGTGGCCGGTGACCGCGCGGTAGACATCCTGGGCCTGGCGCTCCTGCAGCACATGCCGCCGGGGCTGCATGCCCAGGCCGGGGCGGAACTGATGCGGGCCGTCCTTACCACCGCCCCGGCGTGGCGCCTGGAGCAGCTGGCTCCGGCCGCCGGTTTTCCGGCGGATTCCCCCGCCGTGGTGGTGGCCATCCATGCGGCGTCGCCCCAAAAGCTCCGTCGCGCGATCGAGTCATTCCTGAGTTCCAACCGGATCCCCAGTGCCGCCTACCAGGACGACGCAGAGTTGGTGGTGATGATCGCCCTGCCCCCTACCGACACTGCCGGTGAGCGGCGGAAGCTTCTGGACTCCATGCAGGGGCTGGACGGCGACCACGACGCGACCATAGCCGTGGGGCCGCTGGGAGGCGGGGTTGCGGAAGCTGCCTGGTCGCTGGCTGAAGCGCGCCGCGCCCTGGATGTGCGCCAAATCCGACGCCGGAATGCGTCCCCGCGCAGGCGGCACCCTTCCCAGGGCCTGGTAGTTGTTGATGCAGAGGACACCGCCGTGGAGAGTCTTGCATTGACTCGTATTGACGCATCGGCCCGGGACGCGTTTGTGAACCGGCAGCTGCGGGCGGTTTTGGACCATGATGCCCAGCGCCAGTCGCAGCTGCTGGAGACTCTGGAGGTGTGGCTGGACTCCGGCTGCAACACCGCCCAGTCGGCGCGGGAACTGCACCTGGAGCGGCAGTCGATGCACCACCGGCTGCAACGGATTTTCGAGCTCTGCGGCGGCGACCCGCGGGGCACGGGCCGGTTGGCTGCCCTGCATCTGGCGGTGCGGATGGCAGGCCTGCCTTAAGTGCGCCCCGGGCTCAGTTGGTGGTGCGGCCCCCAAGGCGGGTGGTCACCTGGGCCGCTGCCGTGACGCACGCCTCCCCCAGGTTCTCGAGCCGTTCACGGGAGACGCGGAAGCGGGGAGCAGGGATCAGCACGACGGCGACGACGTCACCGCGGTGGTCCTGGACGGGCGCGGCAACCCCCACTTCGTCCATGGAGGACTCGCCGTAGTTCTCCGCCCAGCCCCTGCGGGCAACGTCCTGCAGCCTGGCTTCGTACGCCTCGAGGCCGGCGTCGTCCAGGCCCGGGTAGGTGATGGTGCCGCTGCGGAGCAGTTCGCGGACCCGCTCGCCGGGCTGGGTGGAGAGGAAGACCTGCACCGAGGCGCTCATGGCATCGCGGTACCGCGCGCCGAGGGGCGTGGTGTGTTTGATCTGGTGGTGGCTGGCGATCTGCTCCACGCAAATGGCCTCGTCACCGTTCCAGACCATGAGGGCGCTGGTCTCCCCCGTCTGCTCCGTGAGCCGGCGGAGCACCGGGTAGGCCACGCGGCGTTCTTCCATCTCTGCCAGCAGCGGCCCGGCGACGGCGATCAGCCCGAGGCCCAGGCGGAACCGGCGGGTTTCCGGGTCCCGTTCCACCAGGTTTTCCTGCTCGAAGGTGGCCAGGATCCGGGAGACGGTGCTCTTGTGCATCCCTACCCGGTTGGCGATCTCGGTGACGCCCAGCAGCGGCTCGTCCGCGGTGAAGGTGCGCAGGACGGCGATGGCATTGACGACGACGGATGCGCCTTTTGTGTCCGCGCTTCCGTTGCTGCCGTTGCCGTTAGCCGGGGCGTTGAGGTCGCTGGTGTTCTTGGCTGCTGATGGGGTCATGGTAGCCATCATCTTTCCTTATCTTCGGCGGAGACGCCGAAAGCGGCGCCGCGTTGACCGCGGCGCCGCTCCGGGTTGTGGCTCCTACGCGCCGATGATGTTGTACTCCGGGCCGAACGGGAACTTGGTGATGTTCTCGGCACCGTCCTCGCCCACCACCAGGATGTCGTGCTCGCGGTAGCCGCCGGCGCCGGGCTGGCCGTCAAGGACGGTGATCATCGGTTCCATGGACACCACCATGCCGGGTTCGAGGACGGTGTCGATGTCCTCGCGAAGCTCGAGTCCGGCTTCACGGCCGTAGTAGTGGCTGAGGACGCCGAAGGAGTGGCCGTAGCCGAAGGTGCGGTTGGCCAGCAGGCCGTGGCTGACGTAGATCTCGTTCAGTTCGGCTGCGATGTCCTTGCAGACGGCACCGGGCTTGATGAGTTCCAGGCCGCGCTTGTGCACCTCCACGTTGATGTTCCACAGCTCCAGGGAACGGGCATCCGGTTCGCCGTAGAACAGGGTGCGCTCCAGGGCCGTGTAGTAGCCGGAGGTCATGGGGAAGCAGTTCAGGGACAGGATGTCGTGTTCTTGGATCCTGCGGGTGGTGGCCCAGTTGTGGGCGCCGTCGGTGTTGATGCCGGACTGGAACCACACCCAGGTGTCACGGATTTCGGAGTCGGGGAAGGTCCTGGCGATTTCGTGGACCATGGCCTCGGTGCCGATCAGCGCCACTTCGTATTCGGTGATGCCGGCGGTGATGGCGTTGCGGATGGCCTCGCCGCCCAGGTCGCCGATGCGGGCGCCGTGCTTGATGACTGCGATTTCCTCCGCGGACTTGATCATGCGCTGGCGCATGGCGGCCTGGGCAACGTCCACCAGGGTGGCGGATTCGAAGGCGGCCTGGATCTTGTTGCGGTTGTCCAGCGGCAGGGAGTCGTCTTCGACGCCGAGCCGGCGGACGTTGATGCCGCGGGTGCGCAGGGACTCCTGGATGGCGTGGATGTAGTTGTCCCGGCGCCAGTCCGTGTACACCAGGTTGTCGCCGTAGCTGCGGCGCCAGGGCATGCCGGCGTCAATGTTGGCGGTGATGGTGACGGTGTCGTCCTTGGTGACCACCATGGCGTAGGAGCGGCCGAAGTAGGTGAACAGGAAGTCGGAGTAGTACTTGATGGAGTGGTAGCTGGTGAGGACGACGGCGTCCAGTTCCTTCTCTGCCATGATCCGACGGAGGCCCGCCAGGCGGCGCTCGAACTCCACATCGGAGAAGGTGAGCTTCTCCTTCTGCCCGTTATGCAGCACTTTGGTGCGCTCGAGTTCGGCGATGGAGGAGATGTTCTCGGCAGTGGTGGTCATCGTGATGATGCCTTTCTATAGTGCGTTTCTTAAGGTGCGGTTGGTTGAGGAGGAAAGCTATTCGTGGCGCAGGGGCTCTTTGCCGGTTTCCCTGGAGAGGGCCACGGCGATCAGGGAGACGACGGCGGCAGCGACGAGATACCAGGCCGGGGCCAGGTCGTTGGCTGTGGCCGCGATGAGGAGCGTTGCCATGAACGGGGCGGTGCCGCCGAAGAGGGCGTTGGACAGGTTGAAGCTGACTGCAAAGCCGCTGTAGCGGACCCGGGTGGGGAACATTTCCGCCAGGAAGCTGGGCAGGGTGCCGTCGTTCAGGGTGAGCATGGCGCCCAGGAGGATCTGGACCAGGACGACGACCAGGAAGTTCCCGGTTCCCAGCAGCGCGAATGCGGGGACGGTCAGGACGATGAAGGAGACCGATGCGCTGATGAGCACCTTCTTGCGCCCATACCGGTCCGAGAGCATGCCTGTGAGGAAGATGAAGCCGATGTAGGTGATCAGCGCGATGGTTGTGGCCAGGAATGATTCGGTTTCGCCCAGGCCCAGCTCGGAGGACAGGTAGGTGGGCATGTAGCTGAGGATCACGTAGAAGCCGACGGCGTTGAGCAGCACGGCCCCGACGGCCTGCAGGAGTTGTCGCCAGTGGTTCCGGAAGAGGCTGGATACAGGTGCCTTGACGGCCTGGTCCTCGGCGGCCAGTTCGCGGAACACGGGGGTGTCTTCAAGCTTGGTTCGGATGTACCGGCCGATGAGGCCCATCGGGGCTGCCAGGAGGAACGGCAGCCGCCAGCCCCAGCTGTGCATCGCTTCGGTAGACAGCAGGGCTGTCAGCAGGCCGGCCATCAGGGAACCGAGGAGCAGGCCGGCGGCGGTGCTGGCAGGAACCACGGCGGCGTACAGGCCGCGCCGGTTGGCAGGGGCGTATTCCACCAGGAAGGCTGATGCTCCGGCGTATTCACCGGAAGCGGAGAAGCCCTGGAGAACCCTGATCATCAGGAGCAGGATGGGCGCCCAGATGCCGATCGTGTCGTAGCCCGGAATCAGCGCAATACAGAACGTTGCTCCGGACATGATCAGGATGGAAAGCGAGAGTGCCGTCCGGCGGCCCACCCTGTCGCCGATGTGGCCCCAGACAAACCCGCCAAGCGGGCGGACCAGGAACGAAATCGCGAAAAGGGCGAACGTCAGCAGAAGGCCGGTCTGGGGATCCGATTCGGGGAAAAAGACTGTCGCGATGGTGACGGCCAGGTAGCCGTAGACGGCGTAGTCAAACCACTCGACGAAGTTTCCGATAAAGCTGGCCGCAACCACCCGGCGTCGGACGTCCTTGCCTGGCCCGCCGGCCGTGACGGCATTAGTTGGATCAGTCACGCCGGAGCCTGAGGCACGTACGGCAGCTGCGCCCGAAGCAGGGCCGTTGGCGCCATCGGCAATGACTCCTGCCCCGGGTGCGTTTGATTCGTTGCTCATGTGTCCACCAATGAGAGTTGGAGTTGCATTCGTTGCAACACTGTTGTTTCAAGGTAGGCCGTGATCCACGCCACAGTCAATAGGGCTGGCAAGATTGTTTCAGCCTAACTGGGAAGCCTCTAGGTGAAACGCGGCCAGCGGAGGCGGAGTACGCCGGATCCAAATGTTGCACGAGAAGCAACGGCGTTCCCGCACGAACGAAGACCGGATGACGACGGGGCGATCTCCGCCGTCATCCCTTCTCCTCAGCCGAGCCGGAGATCCAGTTCCACCGGGACGGCCCGCCGCACTGCATCGTCCACCGGGCAATGCTTCAGCCCCCACTCGACGATGTCCCGGACGGCTGCTTCATCCGCGGCTGATTCCACCCGGACCGCGACGCGCATGCTTGCCGGGCCAGCAGGCACGTCGTCCGCGATGCCGAGAATGCCCCGGTCATCAGATTCGCCGTCCACGTCGACTTCCAGGCCGGACAACTCCACGCCCTGCTCGGCGGCGCGCATCACGATGAGTGTGGCCGCACACGAGGCGTAGGCAGCACGGAAGAGCCAGCCCGGCGAGGGAGCTGAGCCCGTTCCGCCCACACCCGCCACCATGTCGGTGACGAGGGAGGAACCATCGGGGCCGGCCACGCGGATCCGAAGCCCGTCCTCCACGGCGGCGGATGCAACGGAATCGCGGTAACGGGCTTCGTCAGGATGGGCGGCCAGATAGGTTTTTGCTGACGTGATCGCCTCGGCTATTCGCGAGTTGCCCATCGGTGGTTCCTCCGCCCATAGTCTGCAGCATCACAATGCTGGGGCTTCTTCCTCCGCCAGCCTGATCATGCGGAGTTCGTCCTCCACCGCCCGGGCCGGCCAATACTCCTTCGCCAGCTCATCCGCCCAGATCCTGTCGGCTGCCGGGAAGAGCTTGTGGAGCAGTCCGGCCGCATGAGCCAGCGCAATGAGAGCCAGGGTCCTGTCATCGGGCCGTTGCCCACCAGGCTGAGCGGCATCGGAAGGCCCGGCGTCAGTTTTCGCGGCATCGGAAGGCCCGGCGTCAGGCGCCGCCGTATCAGCCGCTTGCCCATCAGTGGCCCCGGCGCCGGCCGCCGTAGAATCAAGTACCCCGGCCTTGGTGGATGAACCCTTGAGTGCCGCCTCGATCTTTTTCAGGAGGGCTGCTTCTGGACCGTGGTCCTTCTCCGGATACCGCACGGTCCGGAAAAAGCCCAGGTGCTTTTCGCCGACAGGTTCCACGATGCCCAGCGACGCCATCCGCTCATAGACGCGCTGCACCTCGGCACGGCCTTCCAGTATGGAGACCCATCGCTTGGGTTTGTGGGGCCGTGATTTGTGACGGATCAGCTCCAGCTCGCGTTGCAGGTCGGTTGCGGGGGTGGCACCCGTAGCCCTGACATGCTTCCCCTGCAGCTCGATGGCACCGATCATTTCCAGCTCGGCCAGTATGGCTCCTGCCAGGGTGGTCCTGAGCGCGAACACCGGAATTTCAGGTTTTCCGTCTTTATCGTTTGTTGCCAGAAGGAGGAAGGCTTGAGGGAGGTTCAGCTCCGCCGCCTTCGGTGATTCCTCGTTCATAAGACCATGGTGCGCCCGCAAGACGGCCATCACAATGCCGGATTTAAAGGCAGCCCGCGAGGGCGGTGCTTGAGGCGCCTGATGACGAAGTGAAAATTCCCCCTTGCCGAGAAACCGCTTTCTCGATAGTGTCCTTTTCAGCGCTTCGCAGTGACCGGCGTCATAGTGGCCGCAGGCCGGAGCGCAGTTCATTCCAATGACGGAAGAGAAAACATGCGAAAAGGCAGTACCTACTTGTCCATCTCCGCAGCCATAGCGGTGGCAGGAGCGCTGATGGTTTCGGCCCCTGCAGGTGCATCCCCCAACCCGGTGGCGGGCCCCTCGGGCCAGACCGCGCAGACACCCCTGGAGCGCCAGGTCCTGTCCCCGGGCGACGGCTGGGCCTCCGCAGGTACAGGCACCACCGGCGGTTCGGCAGCAGTGGACGCGCACGTCTACGACGTCTCCACCAAGGCCGAACTGCAGGCGGCCTTCGCAGCCGCCGGCGTGCAGCCGAAGATCGTCCGCGTGCACGGCACCATTGACGCCAATACCGCGCCGGACGGCTCGCCGATGACCTGCGAAAACTATTCAGAGGGCACCGGCTACAGCCTTCAGCAGTACCTCACGGACTATGACCCGGCCACCTACGGCCGGGACAAGGAGCCGGCAGGCCCCCAGGAAGACGCCAGGCGGGCGGCTGCCACCAAACAGGCACGGAACATCCGCGTAGATATTCCCAGCAACACCACCGTCGTCGGCGCCACTCCGGACAGCAGCATCACGGGAGCGGCCTTGCGCATCAACGGCGCCAGTAACGTGATCGTCCGCAACCTCACAGTGCGTGACGCCCATGACTGCTTCCCGTCCTGGGATCCGACGGACGGGTCCGAGGGTAACTGGAACAGCGAGTACGACATGCTCCAGGTGATCAACAAGGCCACCAACGTCTGGATCGACCACTCCGAATTCACCGACGCCCCCAACCTGGACAGCAACCAGCCCGTCTACTTCGGCCGCCCCTACCAGGTGCACGACGGCGCCGTGGACGTCACCAACGGCTCGGACCTGGTAACGATGTCCTTCAACCGGTTCGCTGACCATGACAAGCTGCTGCTGATCGGCTCCACTGACAACACCAACCGTGGGGACCCCGGCAAGCTCCGCGTCACCATCCACCACAACGAGTTTGTGAATGTCGGCCAGCGCGCCCCCCGGGTCCGCTTCGGCCAGGTGGACGTGTACAACAACCACTACGTGGTAACGGAGGACAGCACTGTTCCCTACGGCTACACGTTCGGCGCCGGATTCGACTCCCACCTCTACGCCGAGGCAAATGCCTTCACGCTTCCGGCCGGGATTGACCCCGCGAACATCATCGGGCGCTACAAAGGCAGCGTCATTACCACCATCGGGAACACTGTCAACGGCAAGATCACGGACCTTCGCGCCGTGTACAACGCCAGCGCCTCGCCCGCAAACCAGCTGGCGGAGGACACCTCCTGGACGCCCACGCTGCGCACCCAAGTCCATCCTGCCCAGGCCGTACCCGGACTGCTTAAGAGCTCCACCGGCCCCATCTTCACCGCAGGCGGAAAAGGCTGATGGCCGCCATTCTGCCGAGCCGGCGCAGCGTCCTGGCCACCCTGGCACTTACCGCAGGAACTGTGGCCCTCTCGGGAACGGGCATGGCGAACGCCTTCACGCAGACAACCCTTGACCCAACGAAACCCCGCACCAAGCCGGTGATCTTCGTCGTCGGGGACTCGACGTCGTCGGCGTACCAACAATCCGAGCGTCCCCGCGCCGGCTGGGGACAGGCCCTGCCGCTCCTGCTGGGGCCGCAGGCAACCGTCTTTGACTACGCCTGGTCCGGGGCGTCGTCCAAGAGCTTTGCCGACGCCGGACTGCTGGACCGTGTGCTGGCCTTGATGCAGCGCGGCGACTACCTGCTGATCTCCTTCGGCCACAACGACGAGAAGGTGACGGACCCGGCCAGGGGAACGCTTCCGGACTCCACCTTCAAGGAGTACCTGAGCCGCTACGTGGACGGGGCCAAAGCACGCGGAGGCAGGCCCGTCCTGGTCACTCCCGTGGAACGGCGCCGCTTTGATTCGTTCGGCAATGCCCGTGATTCCCACGGCGCGTATCCGCAGGCTGTGCGGGAACTCGCTGCGGCGTCCGGCACCCCGCTGGTGGACCTGGCGGCTTCCTCAAAGGACCTGTGGCAGCAGTTGGGGCCGGAAGGAACCAAGTCGCACTTCCTGTTCCTGGCTCCCGGCGAGCACCCGCAGTATCCGCAGGGCTCCGAGGACAACACCCACTTCCAGGCCGCAGGCGCCTTGGCGGTGGCCCGGCTCGTGGCACGCGAACTGCAATCCAAGGAGATTGCCCCGCCGGGCTACTTCCGGAATCTCGACGGCGGCGCCGATCCGCTGCTGGACATGTACTGGCCGGCGGAGCGCCCCATCGATGTCCCGGTGACGCTCGACGTCGGACCGGGCAGGACCTTCGCGACCGTACAGTCCGCCGTCGACTCCGTGCCGTCGAACAGCACACGGCGGACGGTCATCAGGATCCAGCCGGGCACTTATCGGGAGGCCGTGCGGGTGCCGAGCAACAAGCCCCGGATCTCGTTTATTGGGCAAGGCAGCAGGCCGGAGGATGTGGTGCTCGTCTTCAACAACGCATCCGGCACGCCCAAGCCGGACGGCACCGGAAACTTCGGCACGTCAGGGAGCGCGTCCGTACGGATTGACGGGGCGGACTTCGTGGCCCGGAACCTGACGTTCAGCAATGATTTCGATGAGGCCGCCAACATGGGGATGAAGGACCGCCAGGCAGTCGCGCTGCACATCACGGCTGACCGGTCGGTGTTGTCCAACGTGAGGATGCTTGGCAACCAGGACACCCTCCTGGTTAATTCGCCCCGGTCAGGCGTCCAGGCCCGCTTTTACTTTGACGGCTGCTACGTGGAAGGCGACGTTGATTTCATCTTCGGCCGCGGCACCGCTGTGTTCAGTGGCTGCGAGATCAAGTCCCTGGACCGCGCCTCGACGACGAACAATGGCTATGTGACGGCAGGAAGCCTGGATCTGTCGATTCCGTATGGCTACCTCTTTGACCAGTGCCGGCTTGTCTCGGATGCTGCGGCCAATACCGTCCACCTGGGCAGGCCGTGGCATCCGAGCGGTGACCCGAGAGCGGTGGCGCAGGTCCTGGTCAGGGACTCGTGGCTCGGCGCCCACATCTCCGGCACGCCCTGGACCGACATGAGCGGGTTCTCATGGCGGGAGGCACGGTTCCACGAGTACAACAACCGCGGTCCCGGCGCCCAGGTGACCCCCGACCGTCCGCAGTTGCCTGGGGCTGAGGCAGGCAACTTCACGGTCAGGAACTACCTGCAGGGCACGGACGGCTGGGCACCGCAACTTGCGGGTACGACGGCGGACTGCAGCGTAGTGCCATCGGAGGTGGCCGCGTAACTCTTGGCGGACGACGGCGGGACCTCCCGCCGTCGTCCGTTCACGTTAGTGCCACCGTCGTTGAGCGCCTATCGGCGATGTTCGTGGGGAGGGTCCAGTCGGGCCGCCTGGGGGCGCCTGGCCGCGCAGGACCAGGGCGCCCAGCATATTTCACCTATGGCCACAGCCGTAGGGACACTCCTGCCCAATGGTGAGCGTCCGACGGCGACGGGGGGATCACCGTTCCGGCAGTCGCCCGGCAAGTCCTTGGAGCGACGGTTCACGGCCCAGCTCGACATGTGCGAAGGCAAGCGCCGCAGCAAGGTCCGCCTTGCCGTCATAGATTGCCTGGCACAGGCCCAGGTGTTCCGCGCACTGCACCTGCGGGTCACGGTGCCCAGTCAGGGTGAAGAGCCACTGCATCCTGCCCAGCAGAGGCTTCATGGAGTACTCCAATAGCGAGTTGCCCCCCAGCGCCACGATTTCTGCATGGAGCGCCGTGTTTATGAGTGGTATCTGGGCATGGTCGTGCCGGAGCGTTGCCTCTTCTGCCAGGCTCATTACCTGCTGCAGGCGCGACGATGACCCCCCACTGGCCGCGGCCTGGGCGGCGAGGCGCGCGGCGAGGACTTCGAGGCTGAGTCGCACATCGAAGAGCTCGTTGACGTCCCGGAGGGTGATCTGCTTGACGGTAGCCCCGCGTCGGGGCGAGGTATCAATGAAGCCTTCGGCTTCCAGTTGCTGGAGGGCTTCCCGGACGGGAACCCTGGAAACATCCAGGGCTTGGGACAGCTCCCGTTCCCTGAGCCGGGATCCCGGAGCGAACTCCCCTGAGATGATCAACTCCCGGATACGTGCGCGGGTAGTATCGGCCGAGGACGCGGGAGATTCCGCCTGGACTGTCACTGAAGCCTCCGTTATGTGGCAGCGTTTAACTGCCCCGCTTTCTCAATTATTCAGCTCGATGTGCGTGCCGACGCCCTGGTCGAGCGCAGCGTCATACAGCAGCCGCCCGATGGCAAGGTCCTGCAGGCCGATGCCCACCGAGTTGAACAAGGTTACGTCCTCATCCCCCAGGCGCCCTGCTTTTGTCCCGGCGGCCACGTCACCAAGTTCAGCCTCCACATCCTCGAAGCCCATGACGCCTTCGGCCACCGGGATGATCAACCCACCGGATTTGGCCCTCGCCGTTGCGATGCTGTCGACGAAGATCCTTGCCCGCAGCATTCCTGCCGTATCGATCTCCCGGTGATCCGCCCTCGGACGTGATCCGACGGCGTTGATATGGAGTCCGGGCTGGAACCACTCGCCTTTAACCACAGGTTCAACGGCCGGCGTCAGGGTGCACAGCACGTCGGCAGTCTGCACCACTTCCCGGACGCTGGATGCCCGCGTGATGTTCAGCCCGTAGTCGGAAATCCCGTCACAAAAGGCGCCGACGGTGTCCGCCGAACGGGACCACACCACCACGTTTTCGATCGGCAGGACGGCCAGGATTGCTTCCACATGTGCCACGGCCAGGGCACCCGCCCCCACCAGTCCCAAGGTGGTGCTGCCGGGCCTCGCGAGGAGCTTCGTTGCCACGGCGCTGGCGGCGGCAGTGCGGACGCGGGTGGGGACTTTGCCGTCGAGGATCGCCAGGGTTTCCCCGTTCAGCTGGGAGACGAGCATGATGGTGGACCGTTGCGTGGGCAGGCTGACCGCCCCGTTGTCCGGGATGTCCGCCAGCAATTTCACCGATGCCAGCTCCTCTGCGTCGGACAGCGCCGCCATGGGCAGGAACCTCGCGTCCGAGGACGGCAGGAGGAGCGAATCCGGCGCCGGCTGGACAGCAGTGCCCCGGCTGAGGCCGGCAAAGACGCGCTCGACGGCGGCAATTGTCCCGGGCATATCGGCCAGGGCCTGGAGCTCGGAGGCTTTAAGAATCAGGGTCATGAGATGGCTTTCTGGAAGGGACGGCGCGTGACCAGGAGGCGCCGGGATAGGAGGAGGCGTGCGTCCGGCCGGTCAGAGGGTGTTCCGCACAAGGACTCCCTGTGCCACCACCGCACTGATCTGCTCCAGGGCGGAGGCGCTGTTCAATGGATCGGAGTCCACGATGACGGCATCTGCAAAGGCCCCGCGCACCAGGCGTCCGGCGTTCCCACTCCAACCGAGCAGGGCAGCCGCATTAACCGTCGCGGCCCTCAGCGCGTCCAGCGGGGAAAGTCCGGCTTCAGCGAGCAGCCGTACTTCCGTGCCGATCGGAGTCACGTCCGACCCGAAGGAGTCCGTGCCTGCCACGACCGTCACACCGGCTTCATGGGCTGCCCGCACCGCTGCCCTGATGACCGGGGTGTACTCCTCGCCCCGCGCGGCGAGGACCGGATTGGAGGAGCGTGCCATGCTGGTGATGGCATCCATGGTGGGCGTGAAGTAGGTGCCGCGGCGGGCCATCCGGGAGATCGTCTCCTCGCTGACGAAGACGCCGTGCTCGATGCTGCGCACTCCGGCACGGACGGCACCGTCAATCCCCTCAGCACTGTAGGCGTGGCACAGGACGCCCGCCTTGCCGGCCGCCTTGACCACCGCGGAGAGTTGCTCGTAGCCGTAGACCAGTTCGCGGGGGTCCTGCTCAGCCAGACCGGCGCGCGGGTTGGCCCGGGTCTTGATGACCTGGGCACCGCGTTTCAGGTTGACCCGGGTGAGGTAGGCAAGGTCCGTGGGCTCGGTGACTCCCCCTTGGAGGGAGGCGAGTGGTGCGAGGTCGGGGTCCGCGAGGAGCGAGTCCCCCAACTCCGGCGAAACGAACAGTCCTGCCGGGCTCATCCGGGGTGAGGCGCCGGCTGCCCAGACAGGCAGGGCAGCGAGGGCAACGTCCTGGTAGAAGCTGCTCGAGCCGCTCCTGACACTGGTGGCCCCGCCCTGCAGGATGGCCCCGGCATCGGACAGCGCATTTGCGTGGACATGCACGTCGATGAGGCCGGGAAGGACCCAACGGCCGGAGGCATCCACTATGCGTGCCCGGCCGGCAAGGGCAGCCACTTCACGCCGGGTTTCCTCCCGACTGCCGACGGCGGTGACCTTGCCTCCTTCCAGCACCAGGACCCCATCTTCCACCACACCACCCGTCTTCGGATCAACGATGGTGCCACCCTCGATGATCAGGGGCGGGGGTGACGCGGGGCGGCCAGGGTAGCCGGGATTCGCTGCGTTACCTTCCGCCTTCGCGGCCGGGGCGCTACCGAGCTGGGCTGCAAGCCCGGCCACCGAGATTCCGGCCAAGGCGGCTGCCCCGGCCAGGATGCCGCGGCGTGGAACAGCGGCGACTGGGACAGCGGGCGTGTGATCGTGCAGGCACATTGTTTTCTCCAAGGGACGGGCCCTGCCGAAGGAGCGGGCCGATACAAGTAGTTCAAAACCGGGATTCCCGGGAGGGCGGATAAACGTACCCGCAAGGTGCTGGCAGCCCTCCTGAGTCCTCACCCTACCGCGCTTGGTATACCAAGCCAAGAGTTGAGGAATGCACCACCATTAGCGGGCGGCGACGGCCGTTGTGATTTCCGCCCGCGGATAGGTGGGCGGAAACAGCTGCTCCGGGTCCCTGTGCCGGACGTCCCGCGTGGAGTAGGCCGCCCGCATTTTGTCGAACAGCCCCTGCCCCTCAGCCCGCAGGGCATCGAGGTCATAACCCGGGAGTGCACCGTCGACGACGACGGCGCGCCCCGCCACGAAGGTATCGGTCACCTGGCGCGCCGTGCCGTTCAGCACGAGCGTGCGGAGTGGGTCTTCGACGGCCCCGTTCCCGAAGTGCCCCAGGGAAACGATCGTGATGTCGGCCTGCGCACCGGGGGCGAGCCTTCCCAGATCAGCCCGCCCGAGGGCCCGTGCCCCGCCGAGGGTGGCGGCGTCGAAGTAGTCAGCCAGGGTCCCGGCGTCGGGCCTTTCCTCAACCAGCCGGGCCAGGTGCATGCCCACGTCCATGCCGCGCACCAGGTCGGGCGGGAAGGAGTCGGTGCCGAGGCACAGGTTGACGCCGGCTGCACGGAAGCGGTCGAACGAAACAAGCTGCTTCTGATAGCGGAAGGACGTCAGCGGGCAGTGCACAATGCTGACCCCGTGCCGGGCAAGCAGGTCCAGCGGCCCGCCCGGAGCCGACGCTGCGGGGTCCTTGCCGTTGATTACCACACCGTGCGGGATCAGAAGCCGGGTGCCGAACAGGCCGGTGGATTCCAACAGTTCCAGCACCCCGCGTCCGGCGGACTGCTGCAGGAGATCGTCCTCCAGCGGGGATTGGAGGCAGTGGAGCCGCACCGGAACGTCCCACTCCCGGCCGATCCGTGCGGTTTCCCGCATGAGGTCTTCGGACAGTGTCTCAATCCGGCACGGCAGCAAGGCCCCGGTGACGAGCGGATCTGCGAGGGCGGCGGCATAGTCCAGGAATCGCTCTGCGTCGCGAAGGCCCGCAAGACCTTGGGTTTCGTCGAAGTGGACCTCGCGGCCGCCTGCGGCTGTAGTGACATGGACCCCTGACCGGTAAGCGGGTCCCAGGTAGCCACGCAGGCCGATCCGGAGGCTTGTCGCCGCCATATCCATGAGTTCGTCAAGGCCCTCGGCCCAGGAGCTGTGGATCTCCGAGGCGATGGGCATGTAAGTCGTAATGCCGTGCAAGGCGAGCTGTGCCAGTGCAAACTCGCGGACCTTGGCCCGCTCGGCCCGTGTGAACACATCCCGGCGGCCGTTGGCGAAGTAGTCCTCAGACCACAGATGGCCGGATGCAACCTCCGGTGAGGGCCACGAGTCCAGAATGAGGTGATCGATGTCAGCCAAGGCATCCAGGTCGATCAGGCCAGGCATAATCAGGCTCTGGCCGTAGTGGCGCTCCTCGTCAACCGGACCGTCGTAGTTGCGTCCCACGAAGACGATGGAGTCACCCTCGAAGACGACTTCACCGTCCTCAATCAGGGTGTGCTGTTTTCCATCGAATCCCAGAACGTACCGGGCCGAAATTTTCTTGTACAACGTGCCTCCTTGCACAGGGGCCGGGGCCTCACCCGGGCATTTGAAAATGTGACTTGCCTCTCAGTGGTTCCGAGTATACAGTCTTTTGGTATACCAAGCGCAAGATTCGCAAAAGCGAGATGTCTTGCCCAGGATCCCCAACCCCCTCGAAAGGCCTGCGTCATGCGCAATGAAGCGAAGACCACAGTCGGCCCCGCGACTGCCTTAGTGGACACGCCGCCCACACGTTCTTTCCGTGCCAGTCCCGCCATGTGGCTCGCGATGATCGGGATTTCCACCGCTGTGTGCGCCGTGGCCATCATGATCGGAACCCATAAGTTCCATCTCGGCCCGGCCGCCATCGTCCTGATGCCCATCCTGTGGACCGTGCTCATCGGCGGATTCCTCGGCGTCCAGAAATGGAAACCCATCGGAGGGCGTGCCCGTGCAGTGTCCACCCACCTGATGGACGTATCCATTGTTTTCTTCCTCGCAGGCCTCGGCACCCAAATCGGCCCGTCGCTGACGAAGTTCACCAACATCGGCCCCGCGATCCTCCTGCAGGAGGTCGGCCACGTGGTGGGCACGGTGATCCTGGCCCTGCCCGTGGCAGTTGCGCTCGGGTTGGGCCGCACGTCAATCGGCGCCACCTGGTCGATCGACCGTGAGTCCTACCTTGCCTTCGCCATCCAGCGCTTCGGCGTCCGCTCCCCCGAGTACCGCGGCGTCTTCGCGGTGTGGGTGCTGGGCAGCGTCTTTGGCGCCGTGTTCATCTCCCTCCTGGCCGGCCTTCTCGGCGGGCTGGACTTCTTTGATCCCCGAGCCCTCGCGCTGGGCCTCGGACTCGGCTCCGCGTCCATGATGCTCGGCGGCGTGGGTGCCCTGTCCATCCTGTATCCGGAGATGGCAGGGGAAATCATGGCCCTCGCCGCACTGTCCAACCTCGTCACCAACATCGTGGGATTCTACGCAGGCGTATTCATCGCACTGCCGATGTGCCAGAAGCTCTACAAGATGTGGTCGCGCCTGTTCGGGCGTGACGACCTGGGCCGCCGTGTCCGGCGCGGCTCCCTGGTAGGTGCAGGCGGAACCGTCGCGGGCACCTCAGGCCAGGCACGCACAAGCGGGGCCCTGAGTGAATCGGATGAATCGCCGGATATCGAGGCTGTGGATGTCAACGGCATCGAGGCGGACCCCACCGTCGTCAGGTCACGCAGGACATGGCTGATTGCGTTCGCCGCGACCGGCGGGGCCGGTATCCTGTTGAACGCTCTGGGCACAGGTTCGGCGCGGCCCTTGGACGTCGTCGGCGTGCTCATCCTGCTGGCCCTTACCGCCGTCGCACTCGTGCTCGCAAAGCTCGTTCCCGCGGTCCCGTCCAGCATCTGGGTTTTGGCTCTGGCCACCATTGCCTCTGCGACCTTCTTTCCCTTCGGTCCTTTCATCGCTTCCACGACGCAGAACATCAACGTCCTGTTCGCGGGCCTGCCGATGATCGCACTGATCGGCATGTCACTCGGCAGGGACGTCAAGGCACTGCGCTCACTGAGCTGGAAGATTGTCATTGTCGCCCTGATGACATTCACGGCCAGCTTCATCGCCGCGGCAGTCATCGCGCAGGTTGCCTTGAACTTCTAGTACACGCTGCGGCAGGGAAGGTGCCGGTCCCGCGGGATCGGCACCTTCCCTACTGTGGTTCGTAGCACCAGCCGAAAGGAATGCACCATGATCATCGCCAATGTCCGCCCCTGGGGCAGGGACGCCGTGGACCTCGAGGTCCGCGAGGGACGGATCGCAGCCATTCACCCGGCGGGGACCGCCGTCGTATTGTCCGATGCTGACGGCGTGGCAGTGGACGGACGGAACCGCATAGCCATGCCGGCGTTCACCGACGTGCACGTCCACCTCGACTCGACCCGCATCGGGCTGCCGTTCCGGGAGCACACTGCCTCGCCCGGAGTGTGGAATATGATGTGCAACGACCGGGAAAACTGGCGCGATACCCCCGTCCCCTACCGCGATGTTGTGGCGGGAACGCTGGAACGGATGATTGCGCGGGGCACCACCCGCGTCCGTTCCTACGCCCAGGTCGACGTGGACTGCAAGCTTGAACGCTTCGAGGCAGTGATGGCCGCCAAGGAACGCTTCGCCCACGCCGCCAGGGTAGAGGTCATGGCTTTCCCCCAGGCCGGTCTTCTGCTTGAGGAGGGCACCGTGCCGCTCCTTGAGGAGGCCCTCCGTGCAGGCGCCACCACTATTGGCGGTATTGATCCCTGCCAGCTGGACCGGGACCCGGTCCGCCACCTCGATATCGTGTTCGGTCTGGCTGAGAAGTACGGGGTCGACGTCGACATTCATCTGCACGAGCCTGGCCACCTGGGGGTTTTCAGCGCTGAGCTTGTGTTCGACCGCACCCGCGCCCTGGGCATGCAAGGACGCGTCTCGCTGTCCCATGCGTACGATCTGGCCAACATCCACCCCGATGTGACCGCCCGGCTGGTGGAACAGATGGCAGAACTCGACATCGCCTGGGCGACCGTCGCCCCGGCGAGCGGCGGCGGCCAGTTCGACCTTGCCCAGCTGGCCCAGGCCGGTATCCGCGTCGGTTTAGGGGAGGACGGCCAGCGGGACTACTGGAGCCCCTACGGCAATTGCGACATGCTCGAACGCACGTGGCAGCTGGCTTTTACCCACCGGCTGCGCAAGGACCGCCTGATCGAGCACTGCGCGGCGATCGCCACGATTGGGGGCGCGTCCATCATTGACCGCTCCGTCCAGCGCCTCACTGGTCCCGACGACCGGCCCGGCTTCGCTGTTGGAGATCCGGCAGACATCGTCCTGGTCGATGGCGAAACGATCACGAGCACCGTCATGGACCGCGGCGCCGACCGGACCGTCATCCACGATGGCCGGATCGTCGCCGATGGGCTGACCGTTCTTCCGAGACCGGTCGTGTAACCCGTATCCCGCCCGTGACGGACGACGGAGGGGCCTCCCGCCGTCGTCCGTCATCTTTGTGCGCCCGCAACAGCATTTCCCCTAGTCACACAGGTACTAAGTGTGCTTACCATATTAATGCCACCTATTTAGGAGGAAAGAGATGGAAACAGTAGAAGAAACTGTGGAGGTCGCTGTTCCCGTGCGGACGGCGTATGACCAGTGGACACAGTTTGAAACGTTCCCTGAGTTCATGTCAGGTGTTGAGTCCGTCACCCAGTTGACTGACACCACCAATCACTGGGTGACCAAGATAGGCGGTGTGGAGCGTGAATTCGACACCGAGATCGTGGAACAGCAACCCGATCAACGGATTGCCTGGCGCAGCGTCGACGGAAAATCCCACGCGGGTGTAGTCACGTTCGACTCACTGGGCCCGACGGACACCAAGGTCGCCGTCAGATTCGAATGGGACCCGGAAACCTTCGTTGAAAAAACCGGAGCCGCCCTGAACCTCGATCAAATGCAGGTCAAGGCCGATATGCGCAAATTCAAGGATTTCATTGAGTCCCGCGGCACTGAAACGGGTGCCTGGCGCGGAGAAGTGGAAGACAGCGGCCCGACCGGGCAAATCTGAGGCGACAGAACGTCTCGAACCATCCCTTATAAGTAGGGAGTGTTTTCACCATGGCGATCTGCGATACCTGCGGAAACGATTACGACAAAACCTTCACGATCAGCAAAGACGGCCAATCCGGCACATATGACAGTTTCGAGTGCGCCATCCATGCCATGGCACCCGCCTGCAACCACTGCGGTTGCCGGATATTGGGGCACGGGGTTGAGAGCGCCGAAGGTATGTACTGCTGTGCGAACTGCGCCCGTCATGCCGGGGAAACCGAGGCTGCCGACCGGGTCTGAAGAGTGAAGGCCCGCCTTTGATTCGAGACAGCCAGGACCGATATTAGGAAGCGGACGACGCCGGGGCCTCCCGGCGTCGTCCGCTTCCGTTTGGTGCCTACTGGCTGAAGGGGACCTTCTCCCAGGTCAGGACGCCGGCGTCGGAGCTGTTGCCGGCCACCGTGAACCGGACGTAGTTGGTGGCATTGGCGGAGCCGTCCACGGTGATGCGCTGCAGGTCGTCCGCGGCGGGCTGTCCGTAGATGTCCAGCCACGGTGACCCCGCGGCCAGCGGCTGGTTCTCGGCGAAGACGTGGCTGTCCCCGTTGATGAGGTAGACGGGGCGGTCGAAGCTGTTGGTCCCCTCGATGATGGCCGCAATGATTTCACGGAAGCCGGAAACGATTTCCGGGTTGGCGGTGGCCGCGGCGAGCAGCGACGGATCGAACATGTCGGCCTGCGTCATCAGCACCACGGCGCGGTCGTTGCGGCGCTCGGCGTCCGCGAAGGTGCCGCGGATCTGGTCCAGGACGGCGTTCGTCCGGTGTTCAACTTCGGTCAACTGCTCGGGCGTGGCTGTGGTGTTGCCCAAACCGCTCCAGGGCTGCAGAGAGTTGTTGCTGCCCTGGATGTTCAGCACGGAGAAGGCTACGCGGTTCTGGTTGAAGCGGACGTTTTCGGGCAACCCAAGGTTCTCCTGGGTCTTCACCGGCATGGTGGCTCCAAGGGTCTTGCCGGGCTCGTTGAAGAAGACTTCCCGGAGCTTGTCCAGCCGTTCCAGCGGGTTGTAGGCACCGTTGTTGGTGCGGTGGCAGTCCACCCACTCGTTGTCGCCCGGGGTGAAGACCAGCGGGTGCGCGAAGGTGTCGAACTGCGTCCGGATGTTGGTGAAGTACTCGTCCGAGCAGACCGAGGAGCCGTTCTTGATGTCACCCACGTGGGTGACGAACTTCAGTTCCTTGTCTGCGTTGATGTCCTGGATGCGTGCGGGGAACTTGGCGATTTCGGCGTCGCCGTAGGGGATGTCGCCGATGACGCCGAAAGTGAACGCCTGATTGTCGGCGGCGTTGGCTGCAGTGGCGGGCTGGGACGCAAGGAGGCCGAGCACCAGGACGACTGCCGCCGTCGTAGTTTTCAAGGTCTTTGAAGGCATGGGGATGTTCCGGGGAGCGGGCTTGGTTGCCTCGGCTTGGGCCGGGGCTGCTGCCGTTCCGGCCAGGGAGGCAAGGACCGCGACGGCGGCGAGGGTGCTTTTCACGAACACGGAGTACTCCTGGTACCTCGGGGATGTCCGCCCGGGCGTTGGGGGTGCCGGACAGAAAGGGTGCGTGAAAAGACTGCTGGTTACGTGAAAACGTCCGAGGGCTGTGGGGTAGCCGAAAGGTGAACCGGACGTGACAGGCATCCGATGCGCAGATTAGGCGACCCGGTGGAGCGGGTAACGGAGAACGACGCCGCACACAGGGCATAAAGAACGACGGCGGGAGGCACCCGCCGTCGTCCGCCTTCTGTTCTAAGGCGTTGATTGCTCAGCTGGTCTGGCACTTCCGGCCAGTCGGGCCGCCCTCCTAGACTTCGCCACGCCAGGCGCCGGTTTCGGTACCGCGCGACTCAATGAAGTCCTTGAACTTCCGCATGTCGGCCTTTACCTGCATCTCGTCGATCTTCAGTGCCGCGCCTGCCTTTTCGGTGACGGTTTCCGGCGCCCATTCGAAATGGACTTTGACCTTCGTGTGATTGGCATCCAGCGGCGTGAACCGGATGATGCCGGCGTGGGACTTGCCGTCGATGCTGCGCCAGGCGATCCGGTCGTCAGGCTCCTGGTCGACTATTTCAGTATCGAATTCGCGCTGAACGCCACCCACCTTGGTAACCCAGTGGTTGGTGGTGTCGGTCAGCTGGGTTACGGATTCCACACCGGACATGAACTGCGGAAAGGATTCGAACTGGGTCCACTGGTTGTACGCGGTCCGCACCGGGACTGCGACTTCAACGGTCTCTTCAACTTGTTCCATCTGCTTCCTCCTCATGACGGACGGCCGCAACAGCGGACCGGCAGAGCTTGCCATCCTGCCAGTCAGGCAGCCGCCACCTCTGCACGATAAGTCCGGCCGCAACCTGTGTCCAGACCTTTGGAATCCCCAGGACGTCGCTCCACCGCTGGCCCAATCTGCTATGCCAATCAGGCACCGGGAGGTCGTAGATAGGACGGACGACGGCGGGAGGCGCCCGCCGTCGTCCGCTTTCGTTTGGTGCGCACTGGCAGCGCCCGCCGGTAGATTTAAGCCCGATGATTTCCATTGACCGGGACGACCCCGCACGCGGCGACGTCCATCAGCTCCTCAGCGAACACCTGGCGGACATGTTTGCCACGTCCCCGGCCGACAGCGTCCATGCCCTGGACCATTCCGCCCTGTCCGCGCCGTCAATTACGTTCTGGACCGCCCGTGAAGACGGCGATCTGCTGGGGTGCGGCGCACTCAAACTGTTAGAGTCCCCGCCGGGGTCCGCGGTGCACGGCGAGATCAAGTCCATGCGCACTACGGCAAGCGCACGGGGACGGGGCGTAGCCACCCTGATGCTCCGCCATATCCTCGACGACGCCCGCGCCCGGAACCTTGAGCGCGTCTACCTTGAGACTGGCACCCAGGACTACTTCGCTCCCGCACGCCGACTGTACGCCAGACACGGCTTCACCCAGTGCCCGCCTTTCGCCCACTACGTCCTGGACCCCAACAGCGTCTTCATGGAGCTCCGCCTGTCGGGACCCGATCCAACGGGGCACCGCAAACACAGCCGTCCCGCCGTTCCGTCAGGCGGCGAGGCACGTCCCGCGGCAATGAGCCTCAGGCGGCGAGGTGCGTCAGGATGACCTGTTCCAGTGGGCTGAAGGCGGCGGGCACGCAGCCTGGTGGCATAAGTGGTGGTTCCCGGTCCGGATGCTCGGCTGGATAATATCGGCCGGTCGGTGAAATCCAGCCAGGTGGCTGATCCTTCGTTGCCTGCGTTGGTGTCCATGCCGACCGGTGTTTGAGCCGGTGATGTTTTGGGCACGCCTGTCCAAGGTTGCTGATCCCGGTGCTCCCACCGTGCTGCCAGGCGGTGAGATGATCCACGTCATTATCCTGAGTGTGGTTGCTGCAGCCCGGGAAAGTGCATGTGCCGTCCCGCATCCTGAGCCACCGCTTCAGCGATTCCGGGAGCCGGTAGCTGGTGCGCCCGATTTCCAGCGGTGCCCCGTCGCGGGGGTCCACCAAAACGCGGTAGAACGAGCTCGCACCGTTGGCAACGAGCCTGCGTGCCATCGATGGCGGGACCGGGCCCAACCCATCGACATGGGCGGGTTCGTCGGTAAGGCCAAGGAGGGAGAAGACCGGGACGGTAACGAGCACATCAGCCTTAGGCGAGGGCACTTCTCCGGCGTTCTGGTTCGCACTGCCCAGCAGCAGCCCTGCGGCGACGTCGGCGCGCAACTGGGTGAGGTTGCGTGATTCGTGCGGGTCTTGAAGGCCGCGGGCAACAGCGGTGGTTTTGTTCCAGATGGCCAAGGCCGTGTCCCCGGGAAGGTAGAGCGATAGCCAGGCCATGCCGTCCCGGTCCGGGGCGTACTCCATCCGCCGGTCGGCCAATTTCTCCGCGTGGCGTTTCTCAACGGACTCGGGGTGGTGGCGTTCGCGCCAGGCCCGGACTTTCCGCCGGAACCGGGCGGGCACCAGCTCTCCGGGCGCGGCACCGCGGGCCGGGTTCGGTGCGTCCGGGTCGAAGAAGTGTGCCTCCAGGGCAGACGCTGCGGCGGGCGTAAGGCCGGTAGTTTCCTCGACCACGATGCGGGCGTGCTGCCAGGCGATGGTGCCGGTCTGCAGCGCATCGAGTGCCGCCGGCAGTGACGTGGTCAGCGCGTGGGCTTCTCCAAGGAGGGCGGATGCGGCGCGTTCGCCGATGGTGAGCACGCACGCGACTTCTGCCACCCGGCTCATCTCCCGCGCCGACGCCTCATACGCGCTGGCCGGCTGGGCTTCCATCGCATCTGCTGCCTCCGCGTAGGCGGCCACCAGGCGGACCTTCGCCGCCGCCGTCGCGGCCTCGACCCGCGCCAGCACCCCTAACCCGTCCAGGCACACCTCGGACAACTCCTGCAGTGGATCAGCATCAGCATCGGGAACACGGTCAGGCCCATCCAGGGTGGCCGGCGGGGAGGCAACAACAGCCACAAGCTCATCAACCAGCCCGGCCACCGACGCAACGGCAGCGGCCACCGCGGCCCTGCCGCCCACATCGATAACCACACCAGCTTCCATAGCCAAAGCATGACAGGGGGGTGTGACATTTTAGGAAGTTCCCGTTGTTGCTGAGTGGTGCGAACGGCTGCTACGCGTTGGAGGGTGCCCGGTGTACAACAGTTTGCCCCGTCCCTCTGAGGGTATGGCGGGCCTCGGCGCCCGTGCCCTCGTTCTGTTCTTCCAGAGTTTGACCTTAGTGCTGCTGGTGGCGCTGGCGATCAGGTTGGCTCCTGCTGCGTTGATTTGCCGGGTTCGCGTGGAGCCCCGTTCCCCCGCGCCTTCGACAGCGTGAATATCCCATAGCGCATCGCACCTGTGCGGTAGGCCAGGATCAGTCGGGGGACGCTCAGAGCGAAGATGCGATTGCGTGCGCCAAGAGCGAGGCGACGGGTCTCGCGATCAACGAGCAAGGCCTTCACAAGTCGACGGGCGCAGATCGGCCATGTGCGCGCGACGCGGCGGCTGACATCCTCATAGCCAGCGATCTCAAAACCCGCCGCCATCGCCATCGCCTCATACTCCTCGCGCGTGCCCATCGAGGGCAGGCGCCCTTCTCGGCAGATCGGCTCGAGCAGGTGGCGAACCTTCCATCCGCTGGCTTCAGTCTCGGCGAGCCACGCGCAGACGACGAGGCGGCCGCCGGGCGACAGCACGCGATGCGCCTCGGCGAAGAACCCGGGCTTGTCGACCATGTGCTCGCTCGACTCGATCGCCCATGTGGCACTGGCCGAGGCATCGGTCAGCCCGTTGACGAGCCAGTCGCGGAGATGGATATCCACGCCAGGTACGGGATGCGCGGCGGCATAGTCGGCCTGCTCGCCCGAAAGCGTGAAGCCGGTAACGCGGACCCTGCGTGTCACCGCGAGCTGCCTTGCAGTGGAACCATAGCCGCAGCCGATGTCAACGCACGCCTCGCCGGGCATAAGGCGCAGCCGGTCGCCGACCATGTCGACTAGCGCCTCGACCGCCTCGGCGGGCGTCTCGCGACCCGTCACCCATAGCCCGTGATGGACATGCTCGCCCCACACCCGCCGATAAATAGGATCGAGCTCGTCGTAGTGATCCGCGACCGCCACGGCGTTCTGGGAGATGTTGGGGACGATCACGCCATCACGTTATAACCCTGATCCATGCCACCGGAAGGGCCGGAAGGGTATGAAGCGGACGACGGCGGGACCTCCCGCCGTCGTCCGCTTTGTTTTGATCGGGGCGCCTGCCGGCTGGCTTGAAGCCCAACGTCACACAACGCCACGGCATCCAAATCCGGACAAGCAACGCCCTACCCTTAACAGGTGACTTTGACTAAGATTCGTACCGCCGCCGCGAGCTCCCTCGCCGCCGCAGGTCTCCTGTTTTCCCTCGCCGCCTGTTCCACTCCGGCCGCCAACCAGCCAACTGCCTCTGCACCGGCGTCACCGGCTTCCACGGCAACGGCTTCATCTGCCGCCGCTTCCGAGCCCTGCGACGGCGTGAAGGTCATTGTGGACTCGGGCGCCGTGAAGCAGGCTGCCGCTGATACCTCCACTTGCGTGCCCGTGACCGAGCCGACCGTGGCTTCCGAGATCCTCGACGAGGCAAACGTGAAGACCGAGGGCACTGAGCAATACCCCACTGAACTCGTGTGCCGGGTGAACGGTGTGCCCGCCGCGGACTTCGACATTGTGCACAAGGCCGGCACGTATAAGGAAGAATGCAAAGATACGCCCGCGGCCTTTGCCTACTGGGCTCTCTGGGTTAAGCCGGACGCCGGGGACTGGGCCTATGCCCAGGAAGGCCTCGCCACCCTCAAGGTGAGCCCCGGCGAGAGCCTGCAACTGCTCTTCACGGTCGACGGCGAACCGGCCACCCCCAAGGCATGACCTTCCGACCCGCGCCGTTACGCGCAGCGGCGGCCCTCGCCGTCGTCTTCGTCGCGGCGCGGGTCGTCTACCGCATCCTTTTCAACGGGGCGGGCATTGGTGCACCGGTTCTGCTCAACCTCCCGGCGATGCGACTGCCTGCCCCATTCGCCCATGTGGTCTTCCTCGGTCCGGTAACGGCACCTGGCCTGTGGGAGGCAGTCCTGTCCGCCCTGCCGATTGCCGGGATGATCCTCGGCTTCGGCCTGCTCAACGCCTGCGTGGACGTGGCCCGCGGCTTCGTGCACCTGGCCCGCCGCGGCCCCATGCAGGGCTTGGCCCGGACGCTCGTTGTGGCGTGGGCCGCGCTCCCGGCGCTTGCCGACGCCGTGGCCTCCGTACGCCTGGCGTTCCGCTTGCGGGGCGAACGGTTCGGACCCCGCGCCCTGGTGCCCGTGCTTGAGCGCACCCTTGAACACGCGAGCCGGGTTGCCGCGGCCCTGGAACTGCGCGGGTTCGGGAGCCGGGTAGCGCACCAACCCTTCAGTGCTTCCGAAGCGCCGGTCCTCGTCCGCGACGCACAGTTCCGCATTGGTGATGCGCAGGTGCGCGTAACAGAATTCACGCCGTCGAGCGGGTCAATATCGGTCATTACCGGGCCGACGGGCTCCGGCAAGTCCACCGTCCTGCGGGGTATCGCCGGCCTCCTCTCACACGTTGACGGCGGAGAGATTTCCGGCACCGTGCGCGTCGCCGGAACGGACCGTGCCGCCACGCCGCCGCGCGACACCGCCTGCCTCATCGGCGTCGTCCTGCAGAATCCCCGTGCAGCCTTCGCCAGCACCCGGGTCCGGGACGAAATCTCCCTCGCCCTTGAGCTGCGCGGCATGGCATCCGCTGCCTCTAAGGCGCGAGTGATGGCGGTTGCGGAGCGCATTGGAGTGTCGGAGCTGCTGGACCGGAATGTCAGCACCCTCTCGGCGGGTGAGGCGACCCTCGTGGCCATCGCCGCCGCAGTGGTGGATCATCCGGCCCTGCTCCTGGTTGATGAGCCCCTGGCCGACCTGGACACCATGGCGCGCGGACGCGTCATCGCCGCGCTTAGCGCCCTCGCCCGCGATGCCGGTGTCTGCGTCATCGTGGCGGAGCACCGGGCGGAAGCGCTCGTGCCCGTTGCCGACGCGTGGTGGACCATCGACGACGGCGCCCTGGTACCGGGTACCGCACCGTCGCCTTCTGCCCTTGCTACGGCAGGTCCGATCCCGGCAGAGCCCACGAATTCCACGCCCGTGCTGATGGCGACTAACCTCGCCGTGCACCGCAAGGGCAATCCCCTCGTGCGCGAAGCGTCCCTGACCCTGCACCGCGGTGAAGTGGTCGCCCTGGTGGGGCCGAACGGAGCCGGGAAGTCATCCCTCCTGGTCGCGCTCGCCCTGGGTGAGGGAACGGGCGGTGAGGGCAAGGTCGGTAAAGGCACGCGCAGTAACAGCACGGCCGACGGCGGCAGGGTCGACGGCGGCCGGGTCGCCCTCGTGCCGGACGCCTCGGACGACCTCTTCACACGCGATACCGTCGCGGCAGAGCTCCGCGCGGTGGAACGTCGCCAGGCGCGCGGAAAGAACGGCGAACAGCCCCCGGCTGGTTCCGCAGCTGCACACCTTGCCCGTTTGCGGGGAGACGTCCGGATTCCCATTGGGCACGAGCATCCCCGGGACCTCTCTGCAGGAGAGCGCAGGATCCTTGCCATCGCGCTGCAGACCATGGACGAACCCGAGGTTCTCCTGATCGATGAGCCGACCCGCGGGCTCGATCCCGCAGCTCGAGCAGCAGTCTCGGCGGCGCTCCGGGCTGCAGCGGACGCCGGCACCGCGGTCCTGATCGCCACCCACGACCTCGACTTCGCCCACGGCCTCGGCGCCCGGATCCTCCCGATGCATGACGGCGTCGCGCCCTCCTCCGCGCCGCCCAAAGTCCCTGAGCCGCCCCTGTTGTCCCCAAGCCAGCCAGGTGCCGGATGGGAACCACGGGTCGCGGACGAAGATACACACCGCCAGGCCGGGGAACGAAAGCCCCGCATCCGGATGCCCCGCGGCGTCGAGCTCGCCATCCTCGCAGTGGCAAACCTGCTGGCCCTCGCAGCCTTCTGCTGGCCGCTGCTCGCTGCGGCCCTCCCGCAGGATGCCGCCGCGGCACTCCCCTACGCGGCGCTGGCCATTGCGCCGCTCGCCGTCGTGGCCATCGCCGTGTCCGTCGACGGATCGGTCCGCTCCGCACACACGGTGGCACTGCTCGGCGTCCTGGCCGCAGTAGGTACGGCGGTGCGGGTGGCGAGCACCGGCGTCGGGGGCGTGGAAGCTGTCTTTATCCTGCTGATCCTGGCCGGCCGGGCCTTCGGTCCCCGTTTCGGGCTGCTCCTCGGCGCCGCCACCATCGCTGTCTCAAGCGCCCTGTGGGGCAGCATTGGGCCGTGGACGCCATTCCAGATCTTCGCCTGCGCATGGGTGGGCGCGGGCGCAGGGCTGCTCCCCCGCCGGGTGCGGGGCAAAGCCGAACTGTGGATGCTGTGCGGCTACGGCGCCGTGGCGTCCTACCTTTTCGGACTGCTGCTCAACCTGTGGTTCTGGCCCTTCGCGGTGGGCGCCGGCACCGGCATCTCCTACGAGCCCGGCGCCCCGCTGGGCACCAACCTCAGCAGCTTCCTGCTCTACTCGCTGCTGACGTCGACGGCGGGCTGGGACACTCTGCGGGCAGTCACCACGATCATCGGAATCGCTGTGGTGGGTCGGGCCGTCCTCGCAGCGTTCCGGCGGGTGAAGCCGGTCTCCAGCCCGGGCGGAAGCGCCGGCCGGCACGCCGCGCAGGCTCAATCGACCCGAGCCAGAGACCCGCTTCAACTCACACCTTGAAGTACTTCGCCTCCGGGTGGTGGAACACGAACGCGTCGGTGGACTGTTCGGGGTGCAGCATCAGCTCATCGCTGAGGACTACGCCCATCCGCTCGGGCTTCAGCAGCTCCGTCACCTTGCGGCGGTCCTCCATGTCCGGGCATGCGGGGTAGCCGAGGGAGAACCGCGCACCGCGGTATTCGAGCTTGAAGTACCCTGCCGTGTCCTTGGGCTCCTCGGCCCCGAAACCCAGCTCCTTGCGGATCCGGGCATGCCAGAACTCGGCAAGCGCCTCGGTGAGCTGCATGACCAGGCCGTTGAGCTCGTAGTAGTCGCGGTACTGGTTGGCGGCGAACATCTTGGAGGTGAACTCCTCGATCTTCGAGCCGGCGGTGACCAGCTGCACCGGCAGCACGTCAATCTGGCCGGATTCGCGCGACTTCACAAAGTCGGCCAGGCACAGGTGCCGGTCGCGGCGCTGCCGCGGGAAGTCGAAACGCAGCCGATCAGTGCCGATCGGACCTCCTGAACCACCGTCGGGGGCGAGCAGGCCCGCGGTGCCAAGGACGCCGTCGGGATCCGTATCGTGGTGCAGCACCACCACCTGTTCTCCTTCGGAGACCACGGGGAAGAAGCCGTACGCGACTGATGCATCGAGCATTCCCTCGCCCAGGATGCGGTCCAGCCAGTAGCGCAGGCGCGGCCGGCCCTCGCGTTCCACCAGTTCCTCGTAGGAGGCGCCGTCCTCGCCGCGGCCGGGCTTGAGCCCCCACTGCCCCATAAAGGTGGCGCGCTCGTCGAGGAACGCCGAGTAGTCGTGGAGCGAGACGCCGCGGACGATGCGCGTGCCCCAGAACGGCGGCGCGGGGACGGGGTTGTCGGCGGCGACGTCGGAACGGCCAGGCATCGCTTCCGGTTCGGTCACCGTGAACTTCGCGCCTCCCTTGTGGATGCGCTTCTTCAGCGGCGGAAGGCCGACGTCGTCCGGCGACTCGCCGCGGGCGACGCGGACCAGCGGGTCCATGAGGGCGAGGCCCTCGAAGGCGTCCTTGGCGTACCTGACGGTTCCGTCAAACTGCTCCGCCAGGTCCTGCTCCACGTAGGCGCGTGTCAGGGCTGCCCCACCGAGGATGATGGGCCACTTCTTGGCCAGGCCGCGGGACTGCAACTCCGCGAGGTTCTCCTTCATCACCACGGTGGACTTCACCAGCAGCCCGGACATGCCGATCACGTCAGCGTCGTGCTCCTCCGCTGCGGCCATGATCTCGGCGATCCCCTGCTTGATGCCGATGTTGACCACTTTGTAGCCGTTATTGGTAAGGATGATGTCCACCAGGTTCTTGCCGATGTCGTGCACGTCGCCGCGCACGGTGGCGATCACCATGGTGCCCTTGCCGGAGGAGTCAGACTTCTCCATGTGCGGCTCGAGCAGGGCCACCGCGTTCTTCATCACCTCGGCGGACTGCAGCACGAACGGCAGCTGCATCTCGCCGGCGCCGAAGCGCTCGCCCACAACCTTCATGCCCTCGAGCAGGTGGTCGTTGATGATGCCGAGCGGGGTCATGCCCTCACTGCGGGCCAGGTCGAGGTCCGCTTCAAGGCCCTTGCCTTCGCCGTCAATGATGCGCCGTTCCAGGCGCGCGCCCGTGGGCAGCGCCGCGAGTTCCGCGGCGCGCTGGTCCTTGAGCGCTGCGGTGTCGACGCCGGCGAACATGTCCAGCATGATGGCCAGCGGATCGTAGGTGGTGTTGCCGTCGGCGTCGTATTCGCGGCGGTCCCAGACGAGGTCCAGGGCAACCTTGCGCTGCTCCTCCGGCAGTGAGGCGAGCGGCACGATCTTGGCGGCGTCGATGATGCCGCTGGTCAGGCCCGCCTGCACGGCCTCGTGCAGGAACACGGAGTTCAGGACGACGCGCGCTGCCGGGTTCAGGCCGAAGGACACGTTCGAAACGCCGAGCGTGGTGTTGATCCCGGGGTACTTCGCGGTGATCTGGCGGATGGCCTCGATGGTTTCGATGCCGTCGCGCCGGGTCTCTTCCTGGCCGGTGGCGACGGGGAAGGTCAGGCAGTCGACGATGATGTCCTCGACGCGCATCCCCCATTCGCCCACCAGGGCGTCGACGAGGCGGGAGGCGATGGCCACCTTGCCCTCGGTGGTGCGTGCCTGGCCCTCTTCGTTGATGGTCAGGGCGATCACGGCGGTTCCGTGTTCCTTCACGAGCGGCATGATGCGCGCGAAGCGGCTGTCCGGGCCGTCGCCGTCCTCATAGTTGACGGAGTTGACCACCGGGCGGCCGCCGATGTGTTCGAGCCCGGCCCGAAGTACGGCCGGTTCGGTGGAGTCCATGACCAGAGGGAGCGTGGAGGCCGACGCGAAGCGTGAGACGATCTCCTTCATGTCGGCCACGCCGTCGCGCCCCACGTAGTCGATGCAGACGTCCAGCAGGTGCGCGCCGACGCGGATCTGCTCGCGGGCGATATCGACGCAGTCGTCCCAGCGCTCTTCGAGCATCGCCTGGCGGAACGCCTTTGAACCGTTCGCGTTGGTGCGCTCACCGATGGCGAGGTAGGAGGCGTCCTGGTCGAAGTTGACGTGCTGGTAAAGGGAGGCGACGCCGGCTTCGCGTTCGGTGGGGACACGGGCGGCGCCGTTGCTGTCGGCGTTCGTCTTGCGGGTGCGGAAGGGCGCAAGGCGTTCGACGACGGCGGCCATGTGCTCCGGCGTCGTACCGCAGCAGCCGCCCACCAGGCCCAGGCCGAATTCGCGCACGAACTGCTCGTGCGCGGTGGCGAGTTCGGTGGGTGAGAGCGGGTAGTGCGCGCCGTTGGCGCCAAGGACGGGCAGGCCGGCGTTGGGCATGCAGGCGATGGCCACGGAGGACTGCTTGGAGAGGTGGCGCAGGTGCTCGCTCATCTCATCCGGGCCGGTGGCACAGTTCAGGCCGATGGCGTCGACGCCGAGCGGCTCGAGCGCGGTGAGCGCGGCGCCGATTTCGGATCCCATCAGCATGGTTCCGGTGGTTTCGACGGTCACTTCGACGAAGATGGGGAGCCGGATGCCGCGGGTGACGATGGCCTGCTTGCAGCCGTTGACGGCGGCCTTGGTTTGCAGGAGGTCCTGGCTGGTTTCGATGAGGAAGGCGTCCGCTCCCCCGTCGATGAGGCCCTCGGCCTGCAGGGCGAAGGTCTGCTTGAGGTAGTCGTAGCTGGTGTGGCCGAGGCTGGGGAGCTTGGTGCCCGGGCCCATCGAGCCGAGGACCCAGCGCATCCGTCCGTCTGTTTTTTCTGCCGCCTCGGCACGTTCGCGGGCGATCTCGGCACCCTTGCGGGCGAGTTCTTCGATCCGGTCGTCGATGCCGTAGTCGGAGAGGTTTGACCAGTTGGCGCCGAAGGTGTTGGTTTCGACAGCGTCGATGCCCACGGCGAAGTACGCGTCGTGGATGTCCGCGAGGACATCCGGGCGGGTGTCGTTGAGGATCTCGTTGCAGCCTTCCAAGCCTAGGAAGTCGTCCTCGAGCGACAGCTCACGTCCCTGCAGCATGGTGCCCATGGCGCCGTCGGCAATGACGACACGGTGGTTCACCGCGTCCAGCAGCTCCTGCGAGCGGGCAGGGCGGGGGACGGACTCAATATCAAGCGCAAAACGAGGCATCTAAACAGGTTACGGGCGGCACGCCGAAACATTGCTTCGTGTTTCTGTGTGCTACGACGGGGGTAGGTGCCTCTGCCTACAGCCGGCAGCGGTAATTTCTAAAGCAGGGCGACGACGGGCCAACCTTGGGCGGATGCGAGTACGGCGCCACTTAAGCTGTTGCTGTTGTCGCTAGGCAACCAGTCGCGACCAGAACGCCACAACGCACGACTCTGAGATAGCTACTTCCAATCCCATAAAGGGGGGATGGCCTTACTAAGCCGCGGGACGCGAAGTCCCTGAGGTGAGTCCGTTCAGTCTCGTCCAGTCGCCTATGTAGTCCAAACTCACCCGGGCCACCTGCGTCATCGTCGCAGCTTCACTAGCAAGGTCAGAAACAGTAGCTTTGCGCCTCCACCGGTAACCGGACCGCTGCTGCCACAATGGGTAAATGGTTTCTCAAGACTTCTTTACCGACAGAATGAACGGTCCCGCCCCCAGGATCCACGACAATCTTCCCGAACCTACATCCCGGGGGCTTTATGAGCTGTTCAAATCGAAGGCAGATGGCCATTGGTTTGCTAACCATTTTCCGGAGCAATGCCAGGACGGCAAAGGTGTCGCTGGCACAAATTTCAGTGGGCTTTGGGGCAATGTACGTGCTTTAGTTCCGCAACTGGAGGAAGAGAAGTGGGGCGTATCTCCCATTCAGCCTGATGGTGCCGTATTCGACCTCATGGAATATGCGGCGAGCAAGCTCTCAAAGCCAGTCCAAGGTGTCTATCACAGCTACCTGGGGCACCATGAGCTCACTTTTGACCAAGCTGCCGGCCGGAAGGAGTTCCGGGAAGAGGTCAACCAGATCCTTCGGCGGGGAGGAACGATGTATGAGCTGAGTCCGAATTTGCAGATCGTCCGAATCGGCACGCCAGCGGTACAACAGGTCATCGCGCAGATGACACCTGCGAGTGGCGATCCAGATTTGGACGACCTGCTTCTGCGCGCCAAGGCTCTCTATATTTCTCACAAACAGGGTGATCGGGCTTTGGCCTTAGAGAAGCTGTGGGATGGCTTCGAACGCCTAAAGACAATAGATGTCCTAGGAAACAAAAAGCAGAGCGCCAACGCTCTGCTGGATCACATTGCTAGCAGCGAATTCAAGGCCTTCACTAGCACCGAGATGAAAGCCCTAACCGATTTTGGCAACCAGTTCATGATTCGCCATCATGAAACCGACAAACACCCAGTGCCAAAAGAAGCCCAGGACTACCTGTTCGCACGGATGGGGTCCCTGATTGTATTCCTACTAAAAGCCAGCAATCGCCTCGGCTGACGTGCTGCTGGGCGGGGCACCTTCGACGCCCTATCGTAGGGAGCCCTGGGGATGCAACCACTCCAGGCCTATGAGGTGCTGAGAACTATTAGCTGTACCGTCCAACACGTATCGGACAGACCAACGCCGCAAAACCGTTAGTCCCGACCAACAGGCACTCCAACTTGCCGCTTCCGTTTACCGCCACTCTGATTGCCGTCCGTCCGGTGAGGGCAGATGTCGGCATATGACAGCAGAGACTTCTCTATCTCGCCCTTGACCGGCCCCGCGGCCTCCAGTGTTTTGCCCGGAAATGGAGTGTCAATCGGGAGGATTGTTCTTAACCGCTGCGGAGAGTGCGTCCTAGGCAGACAACTCCACACGCTTGTCAGACCTCAGATGGACTATGGCGTTCAACCACCGTCGCCGTCTGGCGAGGAGCGATTGAGAACCCGCTCATGCCTAGACTGTATGCATGAACCAGACTGAGGAGGAGACGTGACCGCCGCAGTCAATCCACTCGTCGGGAGAAGAGCGGTACCCATATTCTCCTCTTCAACACTGCGGCAGGTCATGAACGGAGAAGTCCCTAGACAAGCAGAGGGGCTTCTCCTCTCCATGGCGAGAGAGCGGATAATACCCTCTGGAATTACGCGCCACGAAGCCCTAGAAATTCTGGATGGCGTTCTTCGCAAGACTTATCGAAACGAACACGTCTACAAGTCCACTATTGTCAACAAAATCCTACTGGGCCGCCACACGTTGCGTACAGCCACCTTGGTAAATGAATTTTCCGTTGGAAATTCTTGCGTCGACACAGTGATCATAAATGGCGAAGCCACCGCATATGAGATTAAGACCGAACTGGATTCCAGCGCAAAGCTGACCAAACAAATTTCTGACTATCGGAAGGTTTTCCGGAAGATCAACGTTGTTGTCCATGAGTCGATGGTCGATAACTACTCTGAACTTGTAGCAGGGACAGATGTCGGCTTGTTGGCACTAACCTCCAAGCATCGTCTTTCGGTCAAGAAAGTCGCAAAGTCCAATACTTCGAGCTTGGACGTGACCACGATGATGAAGGCGCTCCGCAAGAAGGAGTACACCGAGGTCTTGATTCGCCACTTCGGCAGATCGCCATCAGTCCCCAGTACACAGCATTTCTCGCAGTGCCTGGATATGGCACTATCAATCGACCCGGTCATCTATCAGCGACACTTCGAGGATGCGCTAAGGGCGAGAAAACCACGCGAACCGAGCCTCGCCTTGGACACTCCTTGTCACCCACTGAGGTATGTTTACTTGCAGTTGGACCCCGCCCGTTCACATTATGAGCGGATTGACCGATGGCTGAGAGGCACCGTTGACTGATGTACTACCCATATTTGCGAGGGAAACAGTTTGAGCTTTTAGCGATCAAGGAGATGGCACAGGATGAAACACTTTCGGAGCTTGTTCACCCTGTAATTGAGCCGGTAAGGGATATCGACGGCGGAGGACTCGAACGGTGCATCTTAGAACTACATAAACGTGGGTTACCGTCCACGATAATCGTAAACCCGCAAGTTGGACATTTAGCTGGCGAGCCTGACTCTACTCGTGACATGGTGACTTTCCTTAACGACCGGCCCCACTTATTCGCCTATATAAACCTCGGCATCTTAGTAACGGCAGGTATGCCAATTGCTCAGATTCTTTCCGACCTTACCAGCCTTAGTGTCGCAAACTCGTCTGTCTCTCTTTTGCACCGGGACTTCCCGGATGACGCGTCTGATTTATTTAAGATCTTTGATAAACATACCGTGGCCGCACAATTTGTTGATTCACAAGATGCGACGCGTCGCTACCGGACCCTGGCGGACTATGCAGAATACCGAAGTGATTGGGGCGCTGTCCCCTTAGTCAAGTGGCAGGATCATTTCCCCAAACAAATGCGGAATATTGACTACGTAGATCTGCCCGAGCAGCTCTTTTCTGATGACCATCTCTATTTTGAAGAAGATGGTTTTGTGGGAATTTCCGACTTTCAAACTATCGGGGACGGCTATCAGGACGGCGGTCGGCTCCCGCGGGCGGTGGTGCTTCATCTGACTTATCAGAGGGAATCCTCGGGCCCACTTTACATAAGACACTTCGCTTCAGACTCAAACCTCGACGCTGCCGATACGGCAGGTAAGTTCTCCGAAGCGGTGGCAAAGCTTGTCAGATTCGCAGACGATCGCGAACTTCAAAATCCTGCCGTCGAGAAGTTTCGTTTCTATGAGTCCACCGGTGGTTTCCCCGGGCTCGGTACTCTCAAGAAGGTCTCCATACAAAATCACATTTATGTGATGCAGAAGGCGCTGGAACAAAAATGAAGGCTTGCCGTGCATGTTTCAACGGCGCAGGTCCCATAGATGTTGCGGCAAAACGTCCAAATCATGGTGTTTGTGATTTTTGTGCCCCAATTGCCTCTGACGGTATGGTTTGGGACATTTCCACTTGGGAGAACCAGTTCGCGAGCTTATTGGACAAGTATGAAGTTGCCCAATCCGGGCTGGGCCAACCCATTGAAGCCCTCGTCAAAAGTGACTGGGATATTTTTTCTTTCGACGAACTTCCTCGGATCCGGGCGTTCCTGCAATCTGCTTTCACTACTCCCCATCCCCTATTAGACGGCGCTGTCCTATCGCAGCGGCGGACGACGTCAGATCAAATCGACCACATCGACACATGGGACCGGTATGTTCGTCATCTGACTACAACCAACAGATTTTTCCCTCCCCGCGATCTCCCAGCTGAATCGCTAGATTTCTTAGGTGAGGTGATATTGAAGAACAGCCGAACCGTTGAGGTGGGCAAGCCCTATTTTCGCGGGCGCCCGACAGGCCGCTCTGTTCCTTTCGATATCAGCGAGATGGGCATGCCCCCGGCCCGTGTTGCTTCTGGAGGGCGCGGAAACCCAATCGGAATACCACACCTCTACGTGGCTTCTGATCCAGAAACGTGTGCGGCGGAATGCCGAGTCGGTCTAAATGGTTTCGTGTCTATTGCAACTTTCAGAGTAACCTCAGAGTTGAACGTACTGGATCTGGCGGTAGTCGATTCCATCAATCCGTTCACGACAGAGGGTGATGTCTCTAACTATCTTCAAGCCCGCTCATTCTTGAAAAGGCTGCGGGGTGAGATATCGATCCCGGCCAGAAGCGTTGACGTGCAAATGGATTATATCGCTACTCAGTTTCTATGCGAGTATGCAAAACACCTCGGGCTGCACGGGGTAATGTACCCAAGCACCCTGAATGAAAACGGCACAAATCTCGTTCTGTTCGGTACTGAAAGAGTAGCCGCAGACGAGAAGGTCGACCTGTACTTAATAGTCCGCGATGAATTCAGCCTAAGGCAAATCGAGATGTAGCAGGACGGTCTGCGTCATCCACCACATTCTGGCAGGCAGATACTCCGAGGCATCATGCTGCGAGTCAACGCATGGTTCACTGGCCACATGGCTAAACCTCCGCCACCGGAGCCGCGAACTGGGCCTCGTACAGCCGCGCGTAAGCCCCGCCCGCAGCCAGCAGCGAAGCATGCGTCCCCTGCTCCACGATCTGGCCGGCCTCCATCACCAGGATGAGGTCGGCGTCGCGGATCGTGGACAGTCGGTGGGCGATAACAAATGAAGTCCGGTCCGACCGCAGGGCGCTCATCGCTTTCTGCACCAGCACCTCGGTCCGGGTGTCCACCGAAGAAGTCGCCTCGTCCAGGATCAGCACAGAAGGCCGGGCAAGGAACGCCCTCGCGATCGTCAGCAGCTGCTTCTCCCCCGCGGACACGTTCGCACCCTCGTCGTCCAGCACGGTGTCGTACCCGTCAGGCAACGACCGCACGAACCGGTCCACGTACGTAGCCCGCGCCGCCTCCAGGATCTCGTCCTCCGAAGCAGAAGGCCGGCCGTACGCAATGTTGTCCCGGATCGTCCCGCCGAACAGCCACGTATCCTGCAGCACCATCCCCAGCCGCGAGCGCAGCTCGCGCCGGGGCACCGAGGTAACGTCGACGCCGTCGAGCGTTATCCGCCCCTCATCCAGCTCATAAAACCGCATCATCAGGTTCACCAAGGTGGTCTTGCCCGCCCCTGTGGGCCCCACAATAGCCACCGTCTGCCCCGGCTCCGCCACCAAAGACAGCCCAGAGATCAACGGCTTGTCCGGCGAGTAGGAGAACGTCACGTCCTCGAACACCAGCCGTCCCCGCCCGAACACCGGCCCGGCAGAAGGGGCAGGCTCCACCGATTCCTCGTCCTCGTCCAATAACGAGAACACCCGCTCCGCGGACGCCACCCCGGACTGCAGCACGTTGGCCATGGACCCCAGCTGCGCCAGCGGCATGGTGAACTGCCGCGAGTACTGGATGAACGCCTGCACGTCGCCCAGCTGCATCGCCCCGGACGCCACCTGCAGCCCGCCCACCACCGCGATCCCCACGTACACCAGGTTCCCGATGAACGTCATGGCCGGCATGATCAGCCCGGAAATGAACTGCGCCCCGAAACTCGCCTGGTACAGCTCCGCGTTCTTCTGCCGGAACCGCTCCTCCACCTCGCGCTGCCGGCCGAACACCTTCACCAGCGCATGCCCGGTGTACGTCTCCTCGATCTGCCCGTTCAGCTCCCCCGTGTTCTTCCACTGCGCCACGAACAGCTTCTGCGAGCGCTTGGCGATCAGCGCCGTGATCCCCAGCGTCAGCGGAATGGTCACCAGCGCGATCAGTGCCAGCGTGGGCGAAAGGATGAACATCATCACCAGCACGCCCAGCACCGTCAGCACGGACGTGACCGCCTGGCTGATGGTCTGCTGCAGGCTTTGGGAGATGTTGTCCACGTCGTTGGTCACCCGGCTGAGCAGCTCGCCGCGCTGGATTGAGTCGAAATACCGCAGCGGCAGCCGGTGGATCTTCGCCTCGATCTCCCCGCGCAGCCCGAACACCGTCCGCTGCACCACCCCGTTCAGCACATACGCCTGCACCCACATAAACGCCGACGACAGGACATACAGCACCAGCGCCCACGTCAGCACGTTCCCCACCGCGGCGAAGTCGATCCCCTGCCCCGGCGTCAGCGCCATGGGCGTGAGCATGTCCGCCTGCTGGTTCTCCCCCGCCGCCCGCAGCTGCGCGATCACCTGCTCCTTGGTGGTCCCGGCCGGCAGGTCCCGGGCCACCACCCCGGCGAAGATCAGGTTGGTGCCCTCCCCCAGCAGACGCGGCCCGATCACCGAGAGCGCCACGCCGGCCACCGCCGTGACGAACACCAGCAGCAGCCACGCCCGTTCCGGCCGCAGCCTTCCCAGCAGGCGTTTGGCGGACGGCCAGAAGTTCATCGGCTTCTCCGCCGGGACGTTCATCCCTGCGAACGGTCCGCCCCTCCCCGGTCCGCCTGCCGGGCGGGGAATGCGTACGACGTCGGCGCTTCCGGTTGTGGAGCCCGGTGCGGCTTTGGTGCCGGTTCCGGGAGTGGCTTCCGGGCTCATACCGTTTCCTCCGCCGCCAGCTGGGAGGAGACGATTTCGCGGTACGTCTCCGAGGTCTCCAGCAGCTCACTGTGCGTTCCGCGCCCCACGATCCTGCCGTCGTCGAGCACTAGAATTTGGTCAGCATCCACGATGCTGGAGACGCGTTGGGCGATGATCACCAGCGTGGCGCCGGCGGTGCTGCGCTTGAGGGCCTGGCGGAGGCGGGCGTCGGTGCCGGTGTCCAGCGAGGAGAACGAGTCGTCGAAGATGTACAGCTCGGGCCGCTTCACCAGGGCCCGGGCGATGGCCAGCCGCTGCCGCTGCCCACCGGAGACGTTGGTGCCGCCCTGGCTGATGGGCGCGTCCATGCCTTCCTCCATCCGCTCCACGAAGTCTCGGGCCTGGGCGATGCGGAGCGCTTCCCAGAGCTCCTCCTCAGTGGCGTCCGGCTTGCCGTAGAGCAGGTTGCTGCGCACGGTGCCGCTGAACAGGTAGGGCCGCTGCGGGACCAGGCCGATGTGCCCCCAGAGCAGGTCCGGGTGCAGCTCGCGCACGTCCACGCCGTCCATCCTTACTGCCCCGCTGGTGGCGTCGAACAGCCGGGGCATGAGGTTCACCAGGGTGGTCTTGCCGGACCCGGTGCTGCCGATCATTGCCGTCGTCTGCCCTGCCCTGGCGGTGAAGCTGATCCCGGAGAGGACGGGCTGGTCGGCACCCGGGTAGGCGAATCCGACGTCGCGCATTTCCAACTCGCCGCGGCGCACGTCGCTGCTCAGGGGGTTCTTTGGCGGCCGGACGCTCGACTCGGTCCGCAGCACCTCGCCGATCCGGTCCCCGGAGACGGCGGCGCGCGGGATCATCACGGCCATGAACGTGGCCATCATGACGGACATCAGGATCTGCAGCAGGTAGCTCAGGAACGCGATGAGCGTGCCCACCTGCATGGAGCCGTCCTGGATGCGGAACGAGCCGAACCAGATCACGGCGACGCTGGAGACGTTCAGCACCAGCATCACCATCGGGAACGCGAGCGCCATCAGCCGGCCGGCGCGGAGGGCGGTGTCCGTGACGTCCTCGTTGGCACGGGCAAAGCGTTCGGTCTCGATGTCCTCCCGGACGAAGGCGCGGACCACGCGGATGCCGGTGAGCTGTTCGCGGAGGACGCGGTTCACGGTGTCGATCCGCTTCTGCATCTTGCGGAACAGCGGCACCATCCGGACGGTGATCAGTCCAACGGCGATCAGCAGCACCGGGACGGCGACGGCGATCAGCCAGGACAGCTGCACGTCCTGCCGTACCGCCATGATCACCCCGCCGATGCTGAGCATGGGCGCGGTGACCAGCATGGTGGCGGACATGAGGACCAGCTGCTGGACCTGCTGGACGTCGTTGGTGGACCTTGTGATGAGGCTTGATGCGCCGAACCTAGTGACTTCCTGCTCGGAGAACTCCCCCACCCTCGCGAAGATGGCTGCTCGAAGGTCCCGGCCCACGCCCATTGCCGCCTTCGCCGCGAAGTAGACCGCGATCACCGCGCACACGATCTGCAGCAGGGTGATCGCCAGCATCACGGCGCCCAGGCTCAGGATGTAGCCGATGTTTCCCTTGGCCACGCCCTCGTCGATGATGTCCGCGTTCAGCGTGGGCAGGTATAGGGACGCGATGGACTGCGCCAGCTGGAACACCACGACGGCGGCCAGCAGCGGCCGGTGCGGCCGGAGGTATTCAACAAGCAGTTTCCAGAGCAATGGCGGCTCCTGACACGGTGTCCACAAAACGTGGTGCGAGGGTCAGTTTACGTCCGGAGGCTGGGACTTTGGGGTTTGCTGTGACCACTTGTCCAGTGCTGTCTCTGCAGCATCAGTCAGCGCGGTGCGTGACATCTCGGCCGGGCCGATGTCCATGTCACGGGCAGCGCAAGGAAGAACGAGACCAGCCCGTCGAGGTCCGCTGACTCCCGAGGCTTCTGGCCGCAGCCCCTGTCCCTGATCCCGTTGTGCAGCGGGAAAAACGTCTCCTTCGGATGTCAGTGGCCAGCTGAGGCCACAAAGGATCTTGGGGTCCATAAAGATGAAGTAGCCGCCCCTCACCCCCAACACCAGGGAGACAGCGGCTACTCCATTTAACTGCGTACGTTGTTCGCGCGATCCGATATGCCGCAGAGGACCGGACACATCCCGGAAGGCGATGGATATCCCGCCATCGGTCTCCCCTATGGGAGCGCCGGCTGGAGTGTCAATTGAGCACGTCGGCGATTGAGGGGCCGGCACGGGAATTCGGCGGCTTCGGCGCCGTATCTGGAGATCCGAGGAATCCGTTCAGCAGCGAAGCGGTTCCTTCCAGGTGGTCCTGGGTAGCTTTGAAAGCCGCTTCATCATCACCGCGCAGGATAGCGTCCACAATGGCTTGATGCTGTCGGTTCGAATGCTCCAGGTTGGGCTCCAGAAAGGGAATACGGTCCAACAGGTCGCTCACTCGCGCCCGAACATCTGCCACTGCGGCCGCCAGGCTTGGTGAACCCGCTACTTCGGCGATGGCTACGTGGAATCTGGCGTCCTTGGGCCGGTACAGGTCCGAAGGTGCTGATGCTACCTCGGCCAGAGTGTCCAGCAAATGCCGGCGTTGCGCGGGAGAAAGTCGGGCCTTGGCAGCCAGTGACGCAGCCGCGGGTTCCAGGACACTGCGAAATGTGAGCACGTCCTCGACCTCGTCCGGATTGAGGCCGGCGGAGCGCCCGGGATCCACGAAGCGGCGCTTGGCGACGTAGGTGCCACCGTATCTGCCGCGCTGAACTTCTACGTAGCCCGCCTTTTGCAGCTCCGCCAGGGCGTCGCGCAAGGTGGCCCGTGATACGCCCAGCAACTCAGCAAGCTCGCGCTCTGCCGGCAATTTGGCTCCCGCGCTGAACAGTCCCAGCTTGATGTTCTGGAGCAGCCGCTCGATCGTTTCTTCGAAGGCGTTCCCACTCCTGACAGGGCGAAGGAACCGGGCTGGTGTTTCGAACGAGGCCTCTTCCATACGTCAATCATATTCCGGTATAGAAAAATACCTATAGATGCCTGTCGCGCTGAGCGCTCGTGCGGAGAATGGAACAGCGTCGAAGGCTAATGACGGCTCCGTGAACGTTGAGGGCTTGACTCTGGGGCGTGACCTGACCCACACTGTTTCCAGACTTATGGACTGTAAATAGACCATTAACATCTTGGAAGAAGGCAAACAGTATGACACCTTCGCATTCGAACAAGCCTGTCAAAGACGACATCGGCTATCTTGAGCACCGCCAGCTGAAGCGTGGCGCTGCCGGATGGGTGCTGCTGGCAGGACTGGGTGTTGCGTACGTTATTTCTGGAGATTTCGCGGGTTGGAACCTTGGTTTAGCGCAGGGCGGGTGGGGCGGGCTTCTCATCGCATTTGTGCTTATGGGCATCATGTACACCTGCATGGTGTTCGGTTTAGCGGAACTTTCCTCCACCTTGCCGGCCGCTGGTGCCGGGTACGGTTTCGCGCGTAGGGCACTGGGCCCGCTTGGTGGTTTCGCTACGGGTATGGCGGTGCTCATCGAGTACGCCGTTGCACCGGCCGCCATTGCAATTTTCATCGGGGGATACATAGAGGCGCTGGGACTGTTCGGACTCACGAACTCCTGGCCGGTTTACCTGGTCACCTATGCCGTCTTCATCGGAATCCATCTGCGCGGTGTGGGCGAGGCGTTGAAGATGATTTTCGCGATCACTGCCGTGGCGGTCGTGGCCCTGGCCGCTGTCGTCATCGGCTTGATCCCGCACTTCAATCCGGCAAACCTTTTTGACATCGTTCCCGACGGCTCCCCCACATCGAGCGCTTTTCTTCCCATGGGCATCAGCGGGGTCCTCGCAGCACTCGTTTACGCCATATGGTTCTTCCTCGCAGTCGAAGGCGTGCCCCTGGCGGCCGAGGAAACCGCGAATCCGAAGAAAGACATGCCCCGCGGCATCATCGTCGCCGTGTTGATCCTGGTCATCTTCGGTTCACTGATGCTCATTCTGGTTCCCGGTGCGGCCGGCGCGTCGGCGATGAGCGGATCCGACAATCCCCTGCCGGAAGCACTCCGCCTGGCCTACGGCGGCAACACCATTCTTGCCGACTTCGTTAACTACGCGGGACTGGCAGGTCTGGTGGCCAGTTTCTTCTCCATCATCTTCGCCTACTCACGGCAGCTCTTTGCACTATCGCGGGCCGGATACCTCCCGAAATGGATGTCACTGACAGGCAAACGACGCACACCCTATTGGGCGCTCATCGTTCCCGGCACCATAGGCTTTATCCTGGCCGCCACCACAGGCAACGGCGCTCTGCTGATCAACATCGCCGTGTTCGGCGCCACCGTCTCATATGTCCTGCTTAATCTCTCCCACATCGTGCTGCGAAGGAAAGAACCGGATCTCCCCCGCGGATACCGGACTCCCGGCGGGGTGGTCACCACCGCCATCGCGCTTGTCCTTGCTGCTGTGGCCGTCATCGCCACCTTCGTTGTCGACGTCTTCGCTGCATCCATCACGGCTGCACTTTTCGGCGCTGCCCTCCTCTATTACTGGTTCTACAGCCGGCACCGGGTTGTCGCAGGGGCCCCGGAAGAGGAATTCGCGCAACTGGCTGCAGCCGAGGCCGAGCTTAAAAGCTGAATAATCCCCTTGCTGGGTCGATAACCCGCACCCAAACCCTCCCCTATTGACCAAGACGGAAGTTACGGAAACAAAAATGACACACGAAACCGCAGGAAATCCCGCTAACGCTCAGCTGAGCGTCGAGCAACTGAGGGAAAAGGTAGCCTCTGGCGAGATTGACACCGTAGTCGTCGCCATCACTGACTCCCAGGGCCGCCTGCAGGGAAAGCGCTGCGGAGCCCGGTCCTTCCTCGAAGACGTACTGGGCCACGGCGCTGAAGGATGCAACTACCTCCTCACGGTGGACGTGGAGATGACGACCCAGGACGGTTACGCCATGTCCTCGTGGGAAAACGGCTACGGCGACATGGTCATGCGCCCTGACCTCTCCACTTTGCGCCTGGTCCCATGGCTGGAGGGTACGGCCATGATCCTGTGTGACGTTCTTTGGCTTGACGGCCGCCCCGTCAGCCAGTCACCACGCCAGATTCTCCGCGCGCAGGTCGAAAAGCTGGAAGCCCTGGGCTACCGCGCCCACATCGGTACAGAGCTCGAGTTCATCATGTTCGATGACACCTACGAGGAGGCCTGGGACAAGAAATACGAAGGCCTCACCCCCTCGACCCGCTACAACCTGGATTACTCACTCCTGGCCACGGCCCGGCTGGAACCGGTGATTCGAAGCATCCGAACGGGCATGGAAAAAGCAGGCCTCATAGTCGAATCCTCCAAAGGCGAATGCAATCTGGGGCAACAGGAAATCACTTTCCGGTACGCAGAAGCACTTACCAACTGCGACAACCACGCCTTTTACAAGAATGGCGCTAAAGAGATTGCAGCCCAGCACGGTAAAAGCATCACGTTCATGGCCAAATACAACGAGCGTGAAGGCAGCTCCTGCCACATTCACTTCAGCCTGACAGACTTGGACGGCAACCCTGTGCTGGCCGGAGACGGTCAACATGGCTTCAGCCCTGTCATGGAGCACTATATGGCCGGACAGCTTGCCGTCATGCAGGAACTGTCATACTTCCTCGCACCGAACATCAACTCCTACAAGCGGTTTGTTGAGGGCAGCTTCGCGCCCACCGCCATCGCATGGGGACTGGACAACCGCAGCTGTGCTCTGCGCGTGGTCGGCCGTGGCCCCAGCCTGAGGGTCGAAAACCGGGTAGGGGGCGGAGACGTCAACCCGTACCTCGCCGCTGCTGCCCTCATTGCAGGTGCCATCCACGGCATCGAAAACAAGCTCCCCCTGGAACCCATCACAACCGGCAATGCGTACCAGTCGGATGCAGACCGCATTCCGACAACCCTGCGGGAAGCCCGCGCACTGCTGATCAACAGCGAGATCGCCCGCAAGGCCTTCGGCGATGAAGTGGTGGACCACTACGCGCACGCCGCCGCCATCGAGATCAAAGCCTTCGACAGCGCAATCACGGATTGGGAGCGCAAGCGTGCCTTCGAACGCCTCTAACACTTACCGTCCCCGAATCGGCCTGACCACCTACTACCAGGAAGCCTCGTGGGGGGTCTGGAAATCCGATGCCGCCGTCCTCCCCGGGACTTATGTCCAGGCTGTAGTGGCTGCCGGTGGCACGCCCATCCTTCTGCCGCCTGTGGGTACGGACCCTACAGTTGTTGAGTTGCTTGACGGGCTCATTATCTCCGGGGGAAGCGACGTCGGGCCGGAGAACTACGGGGCAGAAGCGCACGAGCTCACACGAGCGCAGCCCCATCGGGACCTTCACGACATCGCGCTGACCCGGGCCGCGCTGGCCGCGGAACTTCCGCTCTTTTCCATTTGCCGGGGAGCCCAAATCCTAAACGTGGCACTGGGCGGTTCGCTCATCCAACACATCCCCGACATCAATCCTGAAGCCCAGTACCAGCCAGCACCAGGTGTTTTCGGCACTGTCGAATTCACCACGGCTCCGGGAAGCATCTCCCAAGATCTGCTCGGTCCCCGCGCCAGCGCCCCGTGCTACCACCACCAGGCCATGGACAACATCGCCGATGGCCTGCGCGTCACCGCAGCAGCAGCTGACGGCACAGTCGAAGCCCTGGAAACCACATCTGGAGGATGGGTCCTGGGCGTACAGTTCCACCCCGAACAAAATCCAGACGACCTTCGGCTATTCAACGGATTCGTCGAAGCAGCACGCAACTACCGCAACGAACGAACGGAGAGTCCGGTCAATGTCCACCAGCACGTTTGATGTACTAAACCCAGCCACCGAAGATGTCATCGAGACGATATCCCTTGCCTCGTTGGAGGACACAGACAGGGCCATCGAAAAAGCGGCTGCAGCCTTCGAAACCTGGCGCCACGTCGCCCCTGCAGACAGGGCACTCTTACTGCGCAGATTCGCCTCCGCAGTGGACGCCGACCTGGAAAACCTTGCCCAGCTGGAGGTACGCAATGCCGGGCACACCATCGGCAACGCCCGGTGGGAAGCCGGGAATGTCCGCGATGTCCTGACCTACTACTCCGCGGCCCCTGAACGGCATCTCGGCCAGCAGATTCCAGTAGCTGGCGGGGTAAATGTGACCTTCCACGAACCCCTCGGAGTCGTTGGGGTTATCGTCCCCTGGAACTTTCCCATGCCCATCGCAGCATGGGGTTTCGCCCCCGCCCTGGCTGCCGGCAACACCGTCGTTCTGAAACCGGCCGAACTGACGCCAATGACCGCCATCCGACTCGGACAGCTGGCCAAGGAAGCAGGGCTTCCGGAAGGCGTCCTGCAAATCATCCCGGGTAAGGGTTCAATAGTCGGGGAACGATTCGTCACCCATCCTGCCGTCCGGAAAATTGTCTTCACCGGCTCAACCGGCGTCGGCAAGCGGATCATGGCCGGCTGCGCTGACCAGCTCAAGCCCGTCACCCTGGAACTGGGCGGCAAAAGCGCCAACATCATCTTCGCCGATTCCGACCTCGAAGCCGCTGCATCAGCGGCTCCAGGGGGCGCTTTTGACAACGCCGGACAGGACTGCTGCTCACGCTCGCGGATCCTGGTCCAGGACAGTGTTTATGAGAAGTTCCTCGGACTCCTGGAGCCTGTAGTTAAAGCCCTGCAGGTCGGGGATCCCAGTGACGAGGCTTCGTTCATGGGTCCACTGATTTCTGCGGCCCAGCACCGGACAGTCTCCAGCTATGTCCCGGATAGCACCTCCATCGCCTTCCAAGGCTCCGCCCCGGACGGCAAGGGCTTCTGGTTCCCACCCACCGTCCTTACGCCCTCCCGCGACGACCGGGTTATGCACGAAGAAATCTTCGGTCCCGTCGTCGCCGTCGTTCCTTTCAAGGATGAGGCCGACGCGCTCCGCCTCGCCAACGACTCAATCTACGGACTCTCAGGATCCATCTGGACACGGGACGTCGGACGGGCGCTCAGGATGGCCCGAGGACTTGAGTCAGGGAACCTCTCGGTCAACTCCCACTCCTCAGTGCGCTACTCCACCCCCTTTGGAGGCTTCAAACAGTCAGGGCTGGGACGCGAACTCGGGCCCGACGCCCTCGACGCCTTCACTGAAATAAAAAACGTTTTCATCTCCACCAACCCGTAACGCCACCACAAATAAGGAAAGTCAAAAAATGATTGAAGTAATCTCTAACCGCCTCAAGGGCCGCAGCGCTGTCATCACTGGCGGCGCCAGCGGAATCGGACTCGCAACAGCCCGCCGCTTCGCAGCCGAGGGCGCAAACGTAGTCATCGCCGATCTGGACTCAACCTCAGGACAGCGCGCGGCCGAGGAAGTTGGCGGTCTCTACGTAAAGGTCGACGTCACCAGCGAAGAAGAAGTGAAGAACCTCTACGCCGTAACCAACGACACCTACGGAAGCGTCGACATCACCTTCAACAACGCCGGAATTTCGCCCGCCGACGACGCGTCGATCATCGACACGGGTATCGATGCTTGGCGCAAAGTCCAGGAAGTCAACCTGACCTCCGTCTTTTACTGCTGCAAGTACGCTCTGCCCTACATGCAGGCCCAGGGTAAGGGCTCTATCATCAACACCGCCTCTTTCGTAGCCGTCATGGGAGCTGCGACCTCGCAAATCTCCTACAGCGCATCCAAGGGCGGGGTACTGGCCATGAGCCGCGAGCTGGGTGTTGAATTCGCTCGCCAAGGCATTCGCGTCAACGCCCTTTGCCCGGGGCCGGTCAACACACCGCTGCTGAAGGAACTCTTCGCGAAGGACCCAGAAAAGGCCGCACGACGCCTCGTCCACGTCCCCCTGGGCCGGTTCGCCGAGCCGGAAGAACTCGCCGCCGCCGTAGCGTTCCTCGCCAGCGATGACTCCTCGTTCATCACCGCATCAGCCTTCCTGGTCGACGGCGGTATCGCCGGGGCGTACGTTACCCCTGAGTAAGCCGCAAACCGTGCCGGGCCCCGTTCGGTCCGTGGCCCGGCACGGATACTCGTCACCGCAGGCTCTGATGCAGTCAAGGTCAGCCCGGGAACTGCGTCGCAGCGCATAGAAATCGATCACCAACCGACTAGGAACGCCGTTGTAAACGATCTCTTCCCTTGCCATATGGCGGAGGCTCTGATGCCAAAATCACGGCGGGTCTCATGGAGACACCTCGCGGTCGGCCGGGTCGTAAAAATTCTGGAGGAGGGGGTGGACATAGGCTACGGGACCGTTGACGACTCCATGCCAGACGGATCCATCGTATGGGTCGTACTTCACGGCATCGGCGAAAGAAGAATGCTCCATAAGAAGGACAGCGTCAACCTCCAACTCGTCGAACTTCCTCAGTCCTGCTCCCCAGTGTTGACCGTTGCCCGGCGAGGAGATCGTGTCTAATAAACGTATAGAACGGGCAGCAGACTAGCCTCCCGGGCCGCTTTCCCCTTGAAGGACATCGCAAGATCGGTAACCGGCGCCATAGGGATCAGTGAAACACGGAAACGACCGACAGTACTTGCCGTGGCGGCCGATTCTCGCTCTGAAAGCGCCGCCGGTATTCCGTGGCCTCGTGGAGAAGGCGAAGTTTTGCCGCACCGTAACCACGTTCCCGAATCGGCAGTCGGCGGAGATCTGGTCTATCTACAGGTCAGTGGTCTCGAGCAGCCGCCGGGCAGCGTCCAGGCGGCGGGCGCGGATCCAGGCTGCCGGCGTCATCCCCGTTGCTACCCGGAAGGCACGGAAGGCGGGGACAAAAGCTCGTCAACGACGCAGGTTTCGCTGACGCAAAGACCGTGCACACGACACTTTTTGCGCTGCTGGAATCGAACTGGGCAGCCGTGGCCGATACTGGCACGTGGACCAGTGCCCTGGAAACGAGGCAGGTCCTCACAAGGAGCGGTCCCGGGAGCTCCGCCGTTGCCGTGCCGAACTGGTCCCCCGAGCGTAACCAGCAGGCCTGGGCTTCCCACCTGTCTTTGCCCGTGGGAACGCCCAGGAACACCAGCAGCAATCGCGCCGTTGCATACACGGGGACCAAGCCCCACCGAACCTCAAGGACTTGATACATGAAGGGGATTCTTCTCGCCGGCGCGATCGTGAGTGAGGTGACGGCGTCCCTCTCCTTGAAGGCGGCCCTTGATGATCCTGCTTTCTTCATCGTGGTGGTTCTCGGTTATTCCGCTTCCTTCGGCTTCCTCACAGGAGTCCTCCGCAAAGGCCTCGGTCTTGGAGCCGCCTACGGCATCTGGGCCGCGTTGGGAGTGACACTCACCGTGCTGCTGGCCGCCCTCATCTTTGGCGAAGCGCTGACACCGATACGCTGATTGGCGTCGCCATGGTCATCGGCGGCGTGCTGTGCGTTGAACTCGGATCAGCCAAAGAGCCGGCGGAAGAACCCGCACAAGACATGGTCCGCTCATGATGTGGCTGTTGCTGACGGCGGCAATCCTCACCGAGGTGCCGCCACCCTCTTCCTGCGCGTTGCCTCCACCGGCAAACGCCGCTGGTACGTACCGGTCGCCATCGGATACTTCCTGGTGTTCACGCTCCTCACCCTGACCCTGCAGCAGGGAATGAGCCTCGAGGTTGCCTACGGCATCTGGGCCGCTGCCGGCGTCGCACTGACAGCCCTGGCAAGCCGTGTCTTCTTCAAGGAGACAATCACCCCCGTCATGATGCTGGGCCTCGGCCTCATCATTGGCGGCGTACTGCTCATCGAGCTGGGAGCAGCCCACTACTAGACGCAAACGTGGATGCGGCCGCCGCCGTCCAGCAACCCCACCAGGCGCTCCGGTTGGAGCATCGTGCCACTCCGGCGGTCGACGTTCATTCCGGGTCGTTTGCCCCCCACGACCAGACCGTGTTCAATTCTATGACTCGTCGCGTCTTCGGCAGAGGACTTGGTGCCTATAGGGCCGGGGCTTCGTGGCCCCGGCCCCTATTCCTGGATGTGATCAGGGTGTGCGGATGGGCTCTTCTGCAGCATGGGCGGTCCGCTTATCAAATACGAACGATCCGACTTCCTGTTCGGCCTGGTTATGGATGGAAAGGTCGATGCCGGAGCGGTCCCGCACGAGTGAGACGGCCACGAGGGAGATGAGCGTCATCCCTACGAGGTACAGGGAGACGGCGTCTGTTCCGCCTGTGGCCTGGACGAGGGCTGTGGCAATGGTGGGGGCAAAGGCGCCGCCGAGGATTGCACCCAGGGCGTAGGAGATGGAGACGCCGGAGAAGCGTACCGAGGCGGGGAACATCTCCGAATACAGGGCTGCCTGCGGCCCGTACGCCAGGCCCAGGCCTACGGCGAAGATGGTCATGGCCAGGTAGAGCATCGGCAGGGACCCGGTGTTGATCATCCAGAAGAGCGGGAAGCAGGCCAGCAGCTGGGCGCCGAAGCCCAGGAAGTAGGTGTTCTTGCGGCCAATCCTGTCCGAGAGGTAGCCGGCGAGGTAGGTGAAGGCAAGCCATACTGCAGCACCGTAAGTGACGGCGACGAGCACGTCAGTGCGTTCATGACCGACGGCGGGGCCGGAGGCGTAGCTGGGGATGAAGCCGCCGGTTGCCATGTAGCCTGCGGCGTTGTTGCCAGCGAAGATCAGGGCGGCGACAATCACCAGCAATCCATGGCGGCGGAACAGTTCCACGATCGGTACCCTGGGCTGCTTTTTGGCTGCAGCGATTTCCTGGAAGACCGGGGATTCGTCCACCGCGCGGCGGACGAAGTAGCCGACGACGATGAGGACGATGCTCAGCAAAAACGGTACGCGCCATCCCCATTCGAGGAAGGCCGCGCCCGGGGAAATTACACCGGTCATGAGCGCTGTGACGCCGGTGGCCAGCAGCAGCCCCAGCGGCACGCCCAGCTGGGGGAAGGCCCCGGCCCGGCCGCGGCGGTCGCGCGGGGCGTGCTCAACGGCCATCAGGACGGCCCCGCCCCATTCACCGCCGGCGGAGATGCCCTGCAGGATCCTCAGCAGCAGGAGCATGATCGGGGCGACCACACCCGCCGTCGCATAGGTGGGCAGGAAGCCGATCAACGTGGTTGCGGCGCCCATGAGCACCAGGGTCATCACGAGCATGGCGCGGCGGCCGATCTTATCGCCGTAGTGCCCGGCGAGGAAGGCACCGAGAGGCCGGAAGAGGAAGCTGATGCCGACGGATGCAAATGACAGCAGCAGGCCGATGGATTCGCCGGCCGGTTCGAAGAACAGCTGGGCGAACACCAGGCCGGCGGCCGTGGCGTAGATGAAGAAGTCGTACCATTCAACGGTGGTGCCGATGACGGTAGCGAAGGCGACACGACGTTGGTTCGCCTTCGAACTGTGGGTGGACGTGCTCATGATTCTCCAGTGGGTGTGAGCGGTTATGGAGTGCTGCCGGTGGTGCTGACTGCGGTTGTTTAGCTGTTGATCAAGGCTGCGGGCACGCTCGGCAGTGCCGCAGGGGGAACCTCCGCTGGCCGGCGGTTTTGCAGGAGCGGGGCAAAGAAGGCACCCAGCTCGGCGGTTTCTGTCAGGGGCAGGACGTTGGCCACGTACTGGTCGGGGCGGACCACCACGACGACGCCGCCGCGGTCCAGGGCGCGGAGTTCGAAGATGTCAGCCTGGGGATCGGTGGCGTAGACCTTCTCGTAGTCGGTGAGCTTGAACGGGCCCACCTGAGGTTTAAAGACAGCGGGAACGGCACCGAGGTCAACGGCCGTGTGCGGGTGCTGGTAGATCACCTTGACGTCGAACCAGGCGTCAGGATCAGCGTCCGAGGGCGTTGCGGCCAGCGGTGATTCCGGCGAGTTCGCGAGCCACTCGGCGAATGTGTCCGTGCCTGACCCGGTGCCCGGAAGCGCGGAATCGGCGAACACGTAGATCCGCCAGCGGCCGTCGGCCTTGGCATGATGGCCCAGGTGGATGGGGTTGGTGTCGCCAACGCGGACCACGGGTGCCGATTTGAAGCGCTTGCCAACGGGAAAGCCCGTGGCCAGGCCCTGGTGTTTCGCCGGGGCCACCAGCATTGACGGCGCGTATTTGGTCATGAACCCGGCCGGGAACTCGGCGGTGCGCACATAGAAGTCTTCGAGGTCCGAGGGATTCTCGAACTCCTCTGGCCTCTTGGCCATGAGGGTGGACCACTGCTTGTCGAAGTCGATGAGGTTCTTCGCCACCACCTGGCGCTCTTCGGAGTAGGTGCTCAGCAGGTTCTCGGGGCTGCGGCCCTCGAGCACGTGCCCCAGTTTCCAGGCGAGGTTGAAGCCGTCCTGCATGGAGACGTTCATGCCCTGGCCTGCCTTGGCACTGTGGGTGTGGCACGCATCCCCGGTGATAAACACGCGCGGCGTCCGTATCCCGCGCTCCTCCGGCAGGACGTCGTCGAACCTGTCAGTGAGGCGGTGCCCCACCTCGTAGACGCTGTGCCAGGCGACGTTGCGGACGTCCAAGGTGTAGGGGTGGAGGATGTCGTTTGCCGTGCGGATGATCTCCTCGATGGAAGTGCTGCGCACTGCGCCCTTGTTGTTCGGGTCCACCTCGCCGAGGTCCACGTACATCCGGAAAAGATGGCCGCCTTCGCGCGGGATCAGCAGGATGCTGCCGCCCGTACCCGATTGGACCGCGCATTTGATGCGGATATCGGGGAAGTCGGTGACCGCCAGAACGTCCATGACGCCCCAGGCGTGGTTGGCCTGATCCCCGGCAAGGGTGCAGCCGATGGCCTCCCGCACCTTGCTGCGGGCACCGTCCGCGCCGACCACGTACTTGGCACGGACGATGCGCTCCTGCCCTTCATTGGGGCCTGATGTGTGCAGAAGGGTCACGGTGACGGGGTATTCCCCTTCTTCGGCCACGTTGAGGGAACGGAACTCGTACCCGTAGTCGGGTGACATGCGGGTGGGCGATTTGGCCATGAACTCGGCGAAGTAGTCCAGCACACGGGCCTGGTTAACCACGAGGTGGGGGAACTCGCTGATTTCGATGGGGTCATCCGGGGTGCGGGCAGTGCGGATGATGCGGGAGGGGTCAGCGGGGTCCGGTTTCCAGAACACCGTCTCGGTGATCCGGTATGCCTCGGCGATGATTCGCTCGGCGAAACCGAAAGCCTGAAAGGTCTCCACTGTGCGGGTCTGGATTCCGTCGGCCTGGCCAATGGCGAGCCTGCCGGGGCGGCGCTCCACGATGCGCGTGGTGACATTTGGAAACTGGGACAACTGCGCGGCCGCGAGCATGCCGGCAGGTCCTGTGCCGACAATCAACACATCGACCTCGTCCGGAAGCTCAGCCGGCCTGTTGATGCCGACGCCTGCTGCCGGTTGGACCCGGGGGTCTCCGGATACGTAACCGTGATGGTGAAACTGCACCGATTCCTCACTTCGTTGTAAGCGGTAAGCGTCTGGGTTCGTAGAACCGGACGCGTGGTATTTGAGTCGAACGTTGGGGGAACGTGGGACTACCCAGGTTGAAGGTGGCCTGAAGTCCTAGGGACGAGGCGGGTGGTGTTGTAGGAGTTTCCGCAATAGTTCAGCCAGGATCGCCGCCTCGGTGGTTGTCAGGCCGGCCGCCCAATCGCTTTCACGCAAACTGTTCTTGCGCGCGAGCTCTGCTACGCGTGACTCCCCCAGGGGAGTGAGCCGAACAAGTATTTTGCGCTTGTCTGTGCTGTCTGCCTCGCGGGCCACCAGCCCATACTTCTCCAAGGTGTTGAGCAGGCTCGACATGGAAGCTGTTGAAACGCTGGAAAGCCGTGCCAGCTCATTGGGATACCCCGCTCCAACAGCTCGAACTGCGAAGAGGAGCCTGAAAGCAGAAAAACTCAGGCCTGCAGGGCGGTGGATGCTGACTTCGAGGTCGGTTGTGATCCGGTTGGCCAGACGTATCAGGTTGAAGCAAAGGGCCATGGCGGCGGCATCGAACTCGGGAAACATCTCTCCCATGGAGTCGTTCGCAAGCTTTTCGAATTCGGTGCCACGGAGTTTTTCGTCCCCTGGGTTTGTCGGCTCGCTCATCGGTCGGATCGAAGCTCCTTTTAGTCCTGCATGCTCCTGGGCTACTGATGCCCTGCGTTTACAGCGCGAGCCGTCAGTACCTTCAGCTCTAATTTACTAGAAGTCTAGCTAAATCGCAACGGCTTTCTCTAAGTCCTGGCGGCGTAGTCCCCTTGTAGTCCTCAAACTGTCCGCGAAGACAAGTACTGGCAGACCCCGTAGGAACAAATCCTTCCGTAGAACTGTTAGACATCTAGTGATCGCAGCAGCCGGTTGGTTTACCCCCCGGGGCCAAACCAGTCAGCGGCAGATCATAGGCAAAACCGGTCAATTAGGTCGGTTTAAACAGTTTTACAGTTGTTTCGGCAAAGGGCACAGTTGGAAATGAGACCTCCGACACGCCAGTGGAGGCAGACGAAAGGCCCATCGTGACCATCACATCCTTGAAACCCTATGTAGTGACTCTGGGTACAGCCGGCGGGCCCCGCTGGTGGACAGGCGCCAACGCGGGGAAACGCGCAGGTATCGCAACCGCTGTCGTCGTTGGAGATGCTGTATATCTCGTGGATGCCGGCAGCGGGGTAGGTAACCAGCTGATGAAGGCCGGCTTCTCGGTGGGCAACCTCCGGGGAATCTTCCTTACCCATCTGCATTCTGACCATTGCATTGATCTGGCCAGTCTCGCAATTTTCGGGCTCTTCACCCTTCGCCCCGACCAGGAGCCAATCAGGATCATCGGACCCGGTGACCGTGGTGCACTGCCGCCCACATCGCCTCGAGCCGTGACTCCGCCGAAGCCACTCTTTCCGGATCACCCGACGCCCGGCACGAAGGCCATGTTCGAACATCTCATGCGCGCCTACGGAACCGACTTGAACGACAGGGTCATAGACGCGCTGCGTCCCTCACCCTTGGACCGTTTCACGGCCTCGGACATAGAACTTCCGCCCGGGACTGGTTATGACCCAAATTCAAACCCGACACCCCAAGGCATGCTTCCCTTTGAGGTCTATCGGGATGAACTGGTGACCGTCACAGCAACGTTGGTGGAACATCCGCCGGTTGCCCCGGCCTTCGCCTTCCGCTTTGATACCGCAGAAGGATCCGTAACAATCTCCGGGGATACCGCACCCTGTGAGAATCTCGTCCGACTCGCTCGCGGGACGGATTTGCTGCTTCACGAGGCGATCGATTTCGACTGGGTATCCCAAGCGTACGGAAATGTGGGAACAGAAGAAGCGCAGGCCTCGATGGACCATCACCGCCGGTCCCACACCTCGCCACTGGATGCGATCGCGTTGGCAGACAAAGCGGGTGCCGCCCGGTTGGCACTGCACCACCTGGTTCCCGGCACAACTCCCAAATCGGTCTGGCTCTCCCACGCCGAAAAATTTACTGGCGAATTCCTGGTCCCGGACGACCTGGACGTAATTTCTTTCTCCGCCATCATCGGCAACGCCGCCGATGATGCTCCCCACACTGAAGTAGAAATGGCATCTACCCCATGAAAACACCGGTAAATATGACCTCTTCAGCCCAGTTGGACGCTCCGGAAAGCCTGAAAGAAACAGGCTTTAACACCCCCCAGATGCGGCGCATCCTGGCGTCATCCTTCATCGGCAGCGCCATCGAGTTCTACGATTTCATCCTCTACGCAACCGCTGCCTCGTTGGTGTTCAACAAGGTGTTCTTCACCAACCTGGATCCCGCTGTAGCCATCTTCGCCTCGTTCGCCACCCTGGCGGTAGGCTACCTGGCCCGTCCGCTTGGCGGCATCGTTTTCGGCCATTTCGGCGACAAGCTGGGGCGTAAGGGTGTTCTGATCACCTCCATGCTCATGATGGGCATCGCCACCACCCTGATCGGGCTGCTGCCTCCGACCGCCCAGGTGGGCATGCTGGCCCCAGTTGCACTGATCGTGCTGCGCATAGTGCAAGGCCTTGCAGTGGGCGGCGAGTGGGGCGGCGCCATGCTCATGGCTCTGGAGCATTCGCCCAAGGAGCGCCGCGGCTTCGCCGCGAGTTTCGCCAACATGGGCGGCCCGGCAGGTGCTGTCCTGGCCACCCTCGCTGTTTCGGCCGTCTCGGTGCTGCCCAACGATCAGTTCCTTAGCTGGGGCTGGCGCATTCCATTCCTCATCAGCATCGTCCTGATCGCCATCGGCCTGGTCATCCGGCTCAAGGTTTCAGAATCCCCGCTGTTCCTGGCACTGGAGAACAAGGCCGAGGAAAAGAAGATCCCGCTTATGGAGGTCCTCACCAAGTATCCGATGAGCGTCATTAAGGGCACCCTCGTAGGGATGAGCTCCTACACCGTCCAGGGCCTGATGACCGTCTGGGCCATCTCCTTCGTCGTCGACAGCGCAGGTATGGACCGAACTGCTGTCCTGAACGTCAAAGCAATTGGCGCGACCTTGACCGTCGTGGGCATCTGGTACGCCGCCCGCTACTCAGACAAACTGGGCCGACGGCCTGTCATGTTCGCGGGTATCATCGCCGGCGCAGTCATGGCGCTGCCCATTATGTGGATGCTGGAACTGGGCGAACTGTGGCTCTTCGCCATCGCACTGTTCGTGGCCAACGGCATCATCCAGGCCGCGATCTTCGGGCCCTTCGGAGCGTTCTCCGCAGAGCTGTTCCCCACCCGGATCCGCTACACCGGCGCCTCCTTGGTCTATCAGCTCTCGTCAACCCTGGGCGCCGGGTTCACGCCAATGATCGTCAGCGGACTGGTGCTCGCAACAGGCGGAGCGCTCTGGCTGACCGGCGTCGTCTGGGCGGCGACCTTCGTGATCGCCGGGCTTTGCCTCCTGAGAGTCAAAGAAGGCAAAGACCAGGACCTTAGCGCCGAGAACATAAAACAATAACGCCGCCTAAGGAGCGGGAGCCGGTTCACGCCTTACGGTTGACCGGTTCCCGCTCCTTTCTGTCTCCGGCCTCTACACAGAAATCGATAAACGCACGCAACCGCAGACTGAGCCGATCGGATTGCGTGTACGCCACACAGATGTCGCTATGGCCCACCTTGCCCTCGATCTCCAGGATGGCCAGCGGCATAGCGTCATAACTTAGGTTGACGGGAGGACGCTGAACCAGGACGGTATAGCCAAGTCCCCTGGCCACCATGCCGCGCACCGCCTCAAGGCTGCTGGACTTCCACGCGATTTTCGGATCCAAGCCCGACATACGTAAATTGATCAGCTGATTTTCTCGAACCGAGGGGATGTCCAGCGAAACAAAATCCTCGTCGGCCAGCTCCGCGAGGCGAACACTCGTCCGTTTTGCGGCCCAATGGTCGCCGGCGACGAGTACATAGGGCCGGCCCGCCATTACGGTGGTGGATTCCACTCCGGGAATGAGGTGCCTTGTATGCGTCAAAACTGCGTCCAGGTAGCCGCTCAGCATTCGCTCTTGCAGCTGGGCGCCGTCCCCTTCAGTCAAGGTCACGTCAAGCCCAGGGTTTGGCTTCACAAAGCCATGCGCAATCTCAGGCAGCCAGAACGCGGACAGGCCGGTATAGCAGCCAATGGTCAAAGGCCCCACCAACCCCTGCTGCCGTTCAATAACACGTCCCTGAACTTCTTCGGCATGCCGCACCAAGGCTTGGGCATCGCGGAGGAAATAGGTACCGACCGCAGTCAATACGACCCCGCGTGCCCGATGACGAACAAGCAGCTGGGAACCGACAACACGCTCCAACTCCGTAATTGCCTGGGACATCGCGGCCTGGGAGATATGCGAGGCCGCGGCAGCCGCCGCGATTGACCCGTGATTAGCGACCGTAACGAAATACTGCAACTGCTTCAGGGTGTAATCCAGCACCATCTCAGCGTACTGCCGGGATGCTGAGCCGGATGTAGGGTGTCACCCAGCGTCGATCCTGGTGAACTTTGGTGATAACCGCGAGTTCTGCTCCAGCTGAAGGATATGCCCCTGCAGTGTCCTTCAAATCCTTGCGAGGCTCCTGGTCCAAGGGCTCACCGGAGAAGTTGGGCGGGTTCTCAGGCAGCGTAGCCCCCGCCAGTCGGGAGATCCAGCTCGCTGGTCCCCCTCTCGCAATTAAGGCCGACGTGGTGGAGTGGCGGACTTTACTCCTGCACGCATATCGGCACTGCTTGGTTGGACACTGCTTAGCTCACTTCATACTGGTCTTTTCCGGCTGTAGACTGCGGCACCGCAACGAAGACGACGGCGGGATGTCCCGCCGTCGTCTTCCCCCAGGGGGAGGCTGGCCCTCCACGTGGCATTAGCGTGCCGCGGTGGCCGGCTGTTCCTGGAAGGCGGGTACGACATGCTCGATGAAGAGCTCGAGTGAGCGCTTCTTCTCTTCGTGGGTAAGGCTGTTGTCAGCCCAGAAGCTGAACTCGGTTACGCCGAGCGCCTCGTAGCGGCGGAGACGCTCGATGACCTCACTGGGCGTCCCGATCATCGCAGTCTGGTGGAACGATTCCGGCGTGAATTCCGGACGGTCGGCAAACTTCTCTTCAGGGCTGGGCTCGAGGAAGCCGTTTTTCGGAGTGGTCTTGTTTCCGAACCAGGCATCGAATGTCCGGTAGAACTTTTGGATGGCCTCGGCCGGGCGCCGCCATCCCTCGGGCTCGTCTTCCGAGTGGACATGCGTGTGGCGGAGCACCATGAGGTCCGGGCGGGCAACGCCGGGGTTGTTTTCCACAGCGGTGTTGAACTTGTTGGCAAGGTCTTCGACTTCCTCGTCGCCCTTCATGAGCGGGGTCACCATGACGTTGCAGCCGTTCGCGACGGCGAACTCGTGCGAGGAGATGTCGCGGGCGGCGATCCACATGGGCGGGGTGGGCTTCTGGATCGGCTTGGGGACGCTGGTGGAGGTGGGGAACTGCCAGACTTCGCCGTCGTGTGCGTAGTCACCTTCCCAGAGCTTGCGCACTGCCGGGACGAGCTCGCGCAAGTGCTTGCCGCCGTCGACTGCGGACATGCCGCCCACGAGCCGGTCGAACTCGAACTGGTACGCGCCGCGGGCCAGTCCCACTTCCATCCGGCCGTTGCTGATGACATCCAGCAGAGCTGTTTCGCCGGCCACGCGGAGCGGGTTCCAGAACGGCGCGATGATCGTGCCCGCGCCGAGCCGGATGCGCGAGGTGCGTGCCGCCAGGTATGCGAGCTGGGGCATGGGGCTCGGGGAGATGGTGTACTCCATGGAGTGGTGCTCACCGATCCAGACGGTGCTGAATCCGCCGGCTTCGGCGATGAGCGTGAGTTCCGTCAGGTTCTCGAACAATTCCTGGTGCGAGACGGACTCGTCCCAGCGTTCCATGTGGACGAAGAGGGAAAAGCGCATTAGTGACTCCTTTGTTCTGCGGCGGCGTTCTGCGGTGCTTCATTGAGTACTGCGTCCTGGGCCGCGGCGTTGCGTTCGGCGATGGTCTGGTTGCCGCGGGACCAGTGTTCGTGCTCGATTTCGCGGACTATGACGGTGGTGTTGTCCGGAACCGCACCCACAGCGGTCTCTGCCGCGCGGTGAAGCCCGGCGATGAGTGCGCGGAGCTGCTCCGGGGTCCTGCCCCGGGCTATGGAGACTTCAATGAGAGGCATGGGTGGCTCCTTCAGCTGCGCAGGACGAAGGGGTCGGACACGGGTCCTTCGTCGGTGTTGATCCAGATGCTCTTGAGCCGGGTGTATTCGTGCATGGATTCGAGCCCATGTTCGATGCCCACACCCGAGTTTTTGAAGCCCTGCCGTGGTGACATGGGGGACATGGCGCGGTAGGTGTTGACCCACACTGTCCCTGCCTCCAGCCGGCGGGCCATCCGGTGGGCTCGGGCGAGGTTCTGCGTCCAGACGCCGGCGGCCAGGCCGTACTCAGTATCGTTGGCCAGGCCTACCACCTCGTCCTCCGAGTCGAAGGGCATGATCGCGGCGACGGGGCCGAAGATCTCCTCCCTCACCACACGCATCGAGTTGTCAACGTCGGTCAGGACAGTAGGCGAGAAGAAGAACCCCGGAAGATCGATCTCGGGCCGGCGGCCTCCTGTCCGGACCGTTGCACCCTCACTGACGCCAAGGTCGACGTAAGAGCTGACCTTGTCCAGCTGTGCACCGAAGGCAAGGGGTCCGAGCTCGGTCGTGGCCAGGAGCGGGTCACCGATGATGATCGATGCGGCCCGTTCTGCGACCCGTTCAACAAGTTCGTCGTAGACGCTGCGGTGGGCAAAGACCCGGCTTCCCGCGATGCAGGTCTGCCCTGCTGCGGCAAAGATCCCGGCGATGACACCCATAGCGGCATTCGACACATCGGCATCGTCGAACACAATGTTGGGGCTCTTGCCGCCGAGTTCAAGGGTTGAGCCGATGAAGCGTGAGGCAGTCTCTGCGGCGATGCGGGCTCCGGTCTGCGTGGACCCCGTGAAGGAGATTTTGGCCAGGTCGGGGTGGCTTACCAGGGCAGCCCCGGCCTCCTGGCCGAAGCCCGTGACGACGTTCACCACGCCGTCGGGGAATCCTGCCTGTGAGGCCAGCTCGGCGACGCGGAGGATGGTCCGCGAGGTGTACTCGCTGGGCTTGATGACCACGGTGTTGCCGGCCGCGAGGGCGGGGGCGAGTTTGGAGGTGGTCAGCGTCAGCGGGGAGTTCCATGGAGTGATTGCCCCGACGACGCCAAGCGGTTCGCGCTGGGTGTAGTTGAGCATCGTGAGCGAATTCGTGGGGATCTGGCTGCCCTGGACCTTGTCCGCTAGCCCGGCGTAGTAGTACAGGTACTCGGGCAGGCCGGCGAGCTGGCCGCGCATCTCGCGCAGCAGCTTGCCGTTGTCGAGGGTCTCAAGCTCGGCGAGCTCCTCGGCGTGCTCGCCAATGAGGTCACCGAGGCGGCGCAGAAGGTGCCCGCGCTTCGTTGCTGTAAGGTCACGCCAGAGCGGTGACTGGAACGCGTTGCTTGCCGCTGCCACGGCCCGGCGCACGTCCTCCTCGCTCCCCCGGGCGGCTTCATAGAGAACCTCGAGCGTTGCGGGGTTGGTGCTGGCGAAGTATTCCCCGCCGGCGGGAGCAGACCACGTACCCCCGATGAAGTGGTCGAGTCGAACAGTCATGCGCGTTCTCCTTCGGAATCTTTAATGAACTCATTGATTGCCCGGGCCAGGACGTCAGCGTCCTGAACGGGCAGCATGTGCCGGGCACCAGGCACGATGACGGCCTTTGCGCCAGGGATTGCTGCGGCAAGCCGCCTGGTCATCTCCGGTGTCGAGCCCGGGTCGTGCTCGCCGGTGATGGCCAGTGCCGGCACCTCGATGCGGCTGAGCTCGTTGCCGATCACCCCGTCCCCCAGAGCGAAGACACGGTAAGCGTGCACAAAGGACTGCACATCATTTGCCTCCAGGGTCCGGCGGGTGGCTTCCACGACGCTTTGAGGCACAGCCGTCCCTGAGTACCAGCGGTCGATCGACGCCTCAACCGTCGCGGGAAAGTCCGCTTCGGCCGATGCCAGCCGGGCACTTACCGCGCTGCGCTCGGCATCCGTGCGCTGGCACACGGAACTCACGCAGGTAAGGGTCTTGACCCGGTCTGGATGAAACCTCGCAATGTGCTGCCCAATCAACGCGCCCAGTGAGAAGCCCACGAGGTGGGATCGTTCAGGGAGGCGCGTGAGCACGTCGTCGGCCATGTCTCTAAGGGTGGCCGGTCCCGTCAGCGGTGGCTGCTGTCCGTGCCCCGGCAGGTCGATGGCTATCGACTCACGCCCGAGGGCATCCTGGACTGGTGCCCACATGGCTGCATTGAGCCCGACCCCGTGCAGGAAGGCAACCGGTGTTTCCTGCGTTTGTGTCATTGTTCTGTGGTGAGGGGCGCAAGGCGCTCCTGGGGCCGGCCCTGCGCGGAGGCCGCAAGGGCAACGAGAATTTCACCGGGATGGGGAGCGTCGGCAATCCTGACCTCGACGGTCTGGTGGTGGGAGCGGATGGTCGCGTCCGTGATGTGCTTCATCGGGATGTCGAACACAGTGCCGGCCGGCGCGCGTTTCTCGACGGCGGGCAGCAGGGTGGTTGCGGAAGCGGCCTTGCGGTAGTGGTCGCCGAATTTCAGGGTGTGGATCAGGGCCGAGCCGTGCTCCACCTCCCCTTCGATGCCCACAATGGCTGCCTTGCCATAGGCCTCGACCGGGGCGCCAAGGGCTTCGATGACCTTTGGAGTAAGGAGGGCGCCAAGGTCCGAGGCTGTTGCATCGATGCCGTGACTGAGGTCCTCGACGAAGCCCTGGCCTGCCCAGGGGTTTTCCACGACGGCGATAGCGACGGCGATGCGGGCTCCTGGCGTAACGGGACGCCCGCCCTCGGTCAGGATTTCTTCGGACAAAGTAACGATCTTGCGGATATTCACGGCAGGATTCCCTCCAGTATTTCAGCGGTTACGGGGCGGTCAGTTGTTCGATCGCCAATGCGGGGATGCGGACGCGACCCCGTGGACGCGGCGGCAATGACGACGATTTCATCCGGGTGGGGCGCATCGCTCAGGCTCAGCGTCAGGGTTTGGTAGTGGCTGCGGGTGGACGCGGCCTCTTTGTGCCACATGGGCACGGCGATGGAGGTTCCTGGTTCCGCGCGGTCGTCCGAGAAGGACAGGATTGACGTCCCTTCGAGGAACTCGCGGACAAGGTTGCCGAAGAACGGTGTGTGGATCAGGGCCGCGGCGTGCTCGACCTCACCGTTCAGCCCGACAACGGCCGATTTGCCGAACGCCTCGATTTGTCCGGCGCCGCCCAAGGCGGCGGTGAGGCGGTCGGTGAGGACCTTCGCCAGCACCGGAGCGATCCGTTCGGTCTCGGCCGCAAGGTCCGTCGAGACCGGCAAGCCGGCCCAGGGGTTACGGATGATGGCGGCTGCGGCCGCCCTGGTCACGCTGGTTGGCAGCGAACCCTGACCGTCACGCAGCAGTTCTTCCGTGAGCACGGTAATCTTCCGGACACCGACCCGCCGGGCGAGCTCTTCCATCAGAGGTGCTTGGTGAAGGTCGGTTCCGTCAGTGGCAAGGGAAGTCAGGGTTGTATCAGGCACGGTTCAGGTCCTTCCATCGGAAGCCAATGGCAGTCAGGGAGCACACAGTGCACGTCCTTTCGGTTTCTCCGCCGCGAAGGGCGGTTCGCTGTTATGGCGGCAATGCCGCGTTGGCCCCGCTCACGAGGGATGGAGCCAGCCAAAATTTCAGTTCCCGGCCACTTCGGGGGCTTCGGGCGCTTCGATGCGTGCCGCGGCAAGGCTTGAGGCATTGACGTGGCCGCGCATGGCCAGTTCGGCACCGGTCGGATCCTTTTCCAGGATCGCTTCCAGAACCGACTGATGCTCACGGATGGAGGCCCGCATCCGGGCAGGGCGCTCAACGGTCTCCAGAACGATGCGGTGGTACGCGAGCTGGTTCATCAGGCGTCCGTAGTGCTCGCGGAGCTTTGAGTTATCCGAGCCGTTCACGATGGTCCAGTGGAACTCGTGGACCAGTTCGGCATACTTAGCGCTGTCACGTCTACGCTCGGCGCCCTCTGACGCCTCAATGTTGCGTTTGAGCCGTTCCAGCTCCGGCACCGGACCACGCCGGGCGAGCAGGCTCGCTGCCAGGCCCTCAAGGCTTTCCTTCAGCTGGAACAGTTCGACGATTTCGCGCCGCGTGGGTATCCGGACGAAGGTACCAACCTTTGGCCGTATCTCAACCAGGCCTTCGTTTTCCAGCTGCTTGAGCGCCTCCCGCACAGGTGTCCTGCTCACGTCGAACTCTTCAGCCAGGAACAGCTCCGGAAGAGGAGCGCCGGGAGGGTACTCGCCGCTGAGGACGAGCTTGCGCAGCTTTTCGAGGAGGCTTACCTGGTTCCCGTTCGGCTGCTCTTGTGTTTTTGCCTGAAGCGTCTCTTGCATGCATCAAACCTACGTTGCATACAAGCAGGACGTCAAGGCATTGCTGCTATTCCTTGCTGTTGCACCATTTTTCGCGCAGGGTGTTGACGTGAATCACAGTTAGATTTACGGTTGTGGCATGCAACAGACAATCAACCACACCTTGACCGCAGCTTGGACCGCAGCCTGGGACGAGGGTGACGTCAGTGCTTTCGACGCGATCGTCACCGCCGACTACCAGCGTGAGAGCGCCGGCACGAAGAAAATCACCGGCCTGAAGGAGCTCCAGCAGGAAATCCTGGAAGTCCGGGCGGCATTCCCGGACCTCACCACACGCATCGACAAGGTCATCGCAGACGGCGACGATGTAGCAATCTTCTGGACCACCACCGGCACATTCACGCATCCGCTTGGTGGAGTTCCGCCCACAGGACGTGTCGTGGAGACCCGCGGATCGAACGCCCTCACGCTGCGCGATGGCCGCATCGCTTACGAGCGGGTCACCTGGGACTCCGCGGAACTC